>NZ_WKKW01000001.1 GCF_009683175.1 Bifidobacterium asteroides | reverse complement strand
AGCTATAAGTAGCACAAACACGCTCTTGAGTTCTCAAACCACCACCACACCAACAGCTCCAAGCCCTCCGAAGAGTTCTCATCACTGCCGGGCAGCAAGATGTAAACTTACACGAAGTTGGGTTATCCCGCAAATCGGCATAGAAGAATATCGAAGGAACCCAATGATTCCGGGGATTCTACGGCGTGTCGATTTTCATCGACATAGTCCCCGTTTCATCGACCTTCGTCAATCCAGGAACCCCGCGCACTCTTCAGCGAGGCTCAAACCAATATCTTCAATGACTCATATTAGTAGATTTCGTCGTGTGCAGCATGTATTTACACCAAGCGAATGGGCCCGAGCGGCAAGGCAGCCTTTGCTTATCAATAGAGCGCTACAGGCAGAGGGATTTAACCGTCGCCGCGAACCGTTCTGGCTCATCCCACTGCGGACAGTGTCCAGAACAATCAAAGCGGATGAACCGATGTGGGCTCTTCAACCTATCTGCAAACCGCTCAACCAGGATACCTGGCAGATGACGGTCGTACCTGCCGCTGATGAAATATACCGGCGCCCCAAAAGAAGTCTGCCCGCTGAAATCGACCTGCTCCAGCTCTGCATTCAAGCGAGCGCGGGATTGAGCCACCCCTTTGGCATGGTTGAGCAGACGCGACCAGTTGTAGTAGGGCGAGCGTAGATAGGTCATGATCCGTTTCCAGGATCTGAACAGCATGGCAACCCCGCCACGAGACAGCAGCTCATTGATCAGCAGCACCATATCAGCAGTGCCACTCTCCCTGCTGACGATCGAAGCAAGCCGAGGACCCAGATTCTTTTGCGCCCAATGTCGTCTTAGCTGAAGGGCGGCGCGCATGCTGACAACCTGTCCAAGGCCGATGTAGCAGCGGACAAGCGACGGATAGCGCTTCACCATCTCCAAACCTAGGACGCTGCCCCAGGAATGACCGATAAGAATCAGGGAATCCTGCCCGTAGGCTCGAAGCAGTTTTAGCACGAACTGGTGAACATCTTCGACCATCGAATCGATGGTCACCACCTCGCCAGGGGCAAAGGGATGGTAGGACAGCCCGCTGCCCCGCTGGTCCAGGTTGATGAAGCGGAAATCGCGCTCCAAGGCCGCGTTGTAGCGCATGGTCAGCGGAATGCAGGCATCGCCTGGACCCCCATGCAGATAGAGCACTATGGGAGCACCCGGCGATGCTGGGTTCATGGAGAAGATCATGCGGGCACCGTTGATATGCACGGCGTAGAGCCGAGAATGTGTGGACACCTTTGACGACCCTTCTGAACGGGATGACATCTGATTATTCTCATCCCCACTGCTCATAGCCTACCGACGCCATGGCCGCTTGTCATGCACAGCGCATGAAATTCGATTCGAGGGCAGATAACCGAGGAACAGAGCGGCGATGACACTCCGCGCGATATGGCCGTTTAAGGAAACGGCTAGGCATTAGTGCCTAGACTCTGAATGCCCAGCCGTACCCGGTCAGATGGCTTTGTCTGACTTCTGTGCCTGGCGCTTCTGCATCCTGGCAGTCCGTTTGGCCTCTTTGCGGGCAATCACTGTTTTGCTGTGCCTGCGGAAAGTGAACCAGGCCAACAGCAGGATAATGACTGCGACAGCTACATTAAGGCTGTACCGGACCACGTTCATGACGTTGAAGTAGCGGAATCGACTTCCTGGCATAGCCCCATTCATGGCTTTGGAGTTGGCCACGGCATAGAGCATGTGGTGAGCTGCCTGGCGCGCGTACTGGTAGGTGGCAGGATCCTTGAAGTCCAACTTCTCACCAGTCGGATCCTTATCCACATTCAGTAGCTTTGCATCCGCACCGGCCTCAATCATCTGATAAGGACTCATAAACACACCGGTGTTGGCATTGTCCGTGATAACCAATCCGTTGAAGCCCCACTCTTGACGCAGAAGCTTGGTCATCAACTGGTAGGATCCACCGGTCCAGGTTGCTCCGATGCGGTTAAAGGAGCTCATGACCCCCATAGCCGCGGGAACTTTGGCAACAGCCGGCTTATATGAACCATCAGGCAGTTTTTTCATATACTTCATGGGGAGTTCCGGTGCTTTGATGCAGGCTTCGAATGGCGACAGGTAAATCTGCCGGATGGACTGCTCGTTGGCCCAAGTGGCCACGCTGAAGTTGCCTGGCCGGTCCCCGCGATGATCCTCCTGATCATTGAGCGCAAAGTGCTTGATATAGGAGTAGACGCCCTTGGATGCGGCTCCGCTAACTTCCGCTGAAGCGGTACTACCTGACAGGAATGGATCCTCTGAATAGTACTCGCCGTTACGGCCGCTGAAAGGTGTACGGTGGATGTCCATTGATGGGGCATACCATCCACTGGCACCACCCAGCAGGGCCTCGTTGCCGATCATTTTGCCGAACTGCTCAGCCAAATCATGATTGAAGGACTGGGCCAGCATCATTACATTGGGGAAGGTCTTGCCGGTCCCGCCATAGAATAAGCCGTTGGCGGCATCAGCATCCATGGTATAAGGCTTTCCGACTGACTTAATGAAGTCCAAACCGTAGCCAGCGTCAATAGTGACTTTCCAATAGTCATCCTCAGTCATCTGATCAAGCAAGGAATCCCACTCCTTGCTCTCATATGGAAGGCCGCGCATCTCAATCAGACTGCGCTTGTTGTCCTTGCCGAAAACCGGACGGGTGTGTATGGACCGTCGTGCAACTGGTGTGCCTGAGTCATGACCATCTAGCTTGGCGATCAAACTATCATCAGCGGTCTTCTTCCACGTGTAAGCCTTGGGATGACCGTCTTTCTCACCGTTAATCTCACCGCCCCAAGTGCTGATCTGGTCGGACGGAACGCCATCATGCTTAGGGAAAGTTCCTGTCCAATCGGCACGGCTCAGATAAGTGGTGTCAGCCCGGGCAAAATCGAATAGATTCGTGATTTTTTTACCCGTCTTGGCATCTTTGGAGAAGGTCGTGACATCCACCTGAGCGTTGGTCGGAGTATACGAGGCAACTAGCGAAGGATTGCCGGGAGCTGTCATGCCATTATTAATGGTGCGGCCTTTCTGGGCCAGGATGTTGTTAACTGCATCATGAGCATCATGGGCCGCAGTGAAGCGGTATTCGCCTGCGTCAAATATAAAAGTCTTCGCCGTTTTAGCATCATAAGCTTTAAGTTGGCTTCGGTCGAAAGTGACCTTAACGCTTGTATGGGCTCCAGGCTGCAGCTGCGGGGTCTTTGCATATCCGACAAGGTCGACTGCAGACTTTTCCACGCCGTTGGCTTTGTCATATTCGGTATAGGGACTCTGTGCATAAAGTTCTACCACGTCACGTCCTGGACGATTACCGGTATTCTCGACCACCAGAGAAGCCACGAACCGATCACCCTCCTGGTTGATGTGAAAGTCTCGCCAGTCAAAGGTGGTGTAGCTCAGACCGTAACCAAAGGGATAGATGACTTCGCGAGCATGGTCGAAGTCACCGGCATTCCCTTGACCGAGGACCTTGTCCTCATAACGTGTTTCATAGTAGCGGTAGCCAACGTAAATGCCTTCCGCATAGGTCAGATAGTTGTACTTCGTAGGCTTGCCCTGCTTGTTGTAATACTGGTAATCTCCGAAATTGTGCGCAGCAGGGGAGTCGAGCGCATGCCGTGCGAAAGTGTCGACCGTTCTGCCTGATGGATTCAGTCGGCCAGAAAGAACGCCTGCCAGTTGGCGGGTGATGTTCTCTGAGTAGACTACCGATCTGATGTGAGGGAACTGATCCAGCCAGCCTAGGTCTAGGGCTGCATTGGACTTGATGACTAGGACGACATTGTCAAAATTCTGGTTCAGATAGTTTAGAACAGAAAGCTCGTTGGAATCTGGCTCTAGATACGTCTTTCGCTTGTCCTGGTCCGAGCTTGCATGGTTATACATCGAGCGAGGCATATCACGGCCTTCGCCGGCTACACGGCTCAGTAAATAGACCGGAACTGTGCCCTTAACTGAATCCAGCAATCCAGGCTCACGCTTGAGGACATCAATAGAAGCCTCGTTGATGCGGAAGTCTTCACCATCGCCAAAGTTGACGGATCCCGCAGCCAATCCGTATTTCTTGCCTGCACCTTTGCTATAAAACTGCCAAAGTTTGTCATTGACCCTGAACCCTTCCTGCTCAAGTACATCTTTGGCAGTAACACCCTTAGACTTAGTCAGCATGTTGGCACCGTCTGCCTTCACACTATTGGCGCTGAAAAGACTCAAATGGGCACCTGACTTGAGGGGCAGGGCCTCGTCCTGATTTTTCAGCAGAATTGTACCTTGTTCAGCGATATTCGAAGCCAGCCTGTTTTCGGCAGCTTTGATGGTATCGACATTGTAATCGGCTTTGTAATAATTCAGGTCGAGATTTTTATCCTTGATTTGGGAATTATCGATACTCTGCCTGTTGTAGTTCATAATGTTTGACAGAATCTTGTTGGTTTTTAGCTGGGGGTTTGCAAGCATTAAACCAACAATGAGTGCCACAGCGAATATAATGGAGACAATCGTTTTGATTATCCTCACTATTCTTGCCTTCTTCATTGAATTCCTTTCTCTGGCATTGACGCGGTAATCCCTGCATCACCTCCGAGAACCGGGTATTCCGATCGCCAATTCAAATGAATGATAAAAAACTACAGAATCCGATGGTCCATAAAATGACTGAATTGTTCTTTCTCCCACTTAAATTGTCGGAATTGCTTTGTCTACGCCGCAAAAAGCACAGCGAATATTCATGATTGCCGTTCAGCTTTTCAACCATTTATGCCAGGAAAATGACAATTTATGGAGTTCTTCCTTGGCGCCACTGGTTTTCACTGAATAATGAACAGCGGAATGCGGCAAAACAATTGATGCGAAATCATCGTTGCCGCAACCGGAATACGTCTGACGATATTCATATCCAAACAGAGCAAGATTGAAATTGCGGCGTACCGGCGGAAGTTGTTTGGAGAAGGAACACTATGGAAGTCAAGGATCTGACAGTTCTGGAACGGGCATCGCTGCTCTCCGGAAAATCCACCTGGGCAACCCGTGCCTTGAAGAGGGCGGGCATCCCGAGCATGGTCCTAAGCGACGGCCCGCACGGCCTGCGCCGCCAGACCGGATCAGGGGACAACCTGGGTATGGGCAAGTCCAAGCCCGCCACCTGCTTCCCCACAGCGGGCACCGTGGCCTGCTCATGGGACCCGGAACTGGCCAAGACCATGGGCCAGGCGCTGGGTAGCGAGGCCAGAAGCCTGGGCGTCAACATGGTTCTGGGTCCGGGCATGAACATCAAGCGCAACCCACTGTGCGGCAGAAACTTTGAATACTATTCCGAAGACCCCCAGGTGGCCGGTCGTATGGCTGCAGGCCTGATCGAAGGCATCCAGTCCCAGGGCGTGGCCGCCACCCCCAAACACTTCGCCATGAACAACCAGGAGCTGCGGCGCCAGGCATCCGATTCCGTGGTGGACGAGCGCACCATGCGCGAGCTCTATCTGACCGGATTCGAGATCGCCGTGCGCCAGGCCCATCCCTGGGCCATCATGACCTCATACAACATGGTCAACGGCACCTATGCCAACGAGAATGCCCACCTGCTCAAGGACATCCTGCGCAAGGAGTGGGGCTTCGACGGAATGGTGGTCTCGGATTGGGGTGGCTCCAACAGTGCGGTCGCCGCAGCCGCCAATGGCTCCTCCCTGGAGATGCCCCAGGCAGGGTATGACTCCGTGCGACAGGTTGCCAAGGCCGTGCAGGAGGGTCGCCTGGACGAAGCCGACCTGAACGCACGGGCCGAAGAGGTGGCGCGGCTGGCCAAACTGACCTACCACTCTGGCATGGATCCTGATGGGAACCTGACCGCGGACCAGATACGGGACCATCATCAGGTGGCACGGAGCATCGCCGAGGGATCCGCTGTCCTCCTGGTCAATCGGGAGGGACGTCTGCCACTGGCCGCCGGCACCCGGGTCGCCCTGGTCGGGGATATGGCCGAAACCCCACGGTTCCAGGGGTCCGGGTCCTCAAAGGTCAACGCAGCCAAGCAGGAGAGCATGCTGGACCTGCTCAGGCAGGGCAACGGCGACGGCCTGGAGCTGGCCTCCTACAGCCAGGGTTACGAACGCCATGGCGAGAAGAACCAGTCTTTGATCGACCAGGCCGTGGCTGCGGCTGGGCAGGCAGACGTGATTGTCGCCTGCGTGGGCCTGGATGAACGCAGCGAATCCGAGGGCCTGGATCGCTCCCACATGGACATTCCCAGCAACCAGGTCGACCTGATAAAAGCCCTTGGCGCGACAGACAAGCCCCTGGTGGTCGTCCTGGTGGCGGGCTCCCCCGTCACCACCGATTGGATTGACCAGTGCGATGCCGTCCTCTACATAGGGCTGTCCGGGCAGGCTGGAGCCTCAGCCACCCTGGACATCCTGACCGGCCGGGTCAACCCCTCCGGCCACCTGGCGGAAACCTGGCCCAAGTCCTATGCCGACTGCCCCAGCGCCGATTGGTACCCCGACCCCGCACACGAATCCATCTACCGGGAGGGCCCCTTCGTCGGCTACCGCTACTACCTGACTGCCGACGTGGAGGAACGCTTCCCCTTCGGCTACGGCCTGTCTTATGCACACTTCACCTACGCCAATCTGTCCGTGGACGACAAGGGAGCCACCTTCACCCTGACCAACGATTCGGACAGACAGGGGGCCACCGTTCCCCAGCTCTACGTCCAGGCGCCCAAGGGTGGCGTTCTCAGGCCGCTCCGCGAACTGAAGGGCTTCAAGAAGGTCAGTCTGGAGGCCGGCCAGTCAACCCAGGTCCGTATCGACTTCGACCAGATGACCTTCCGGCACTTCGATACGGCCAGCAATTCCTGGCAGGTTGAGTCCGGCGACTGGACCATCATGATCGGTTCCGACGCCCGCAAGATGGAGCTGAGTGGACGTCTGTCCGTCCAGGGCACCGTCGACCCGCAGAGTCCCGACCCTGCTCTGGGTGCCTACCTGACCGGCCGGGTCAAGGAGGTCGACGATGCCGCTGTGACAGAGCTCTTCGGCCACCCGGTGGTCCGACAGGGCGCCGTCAGCACCTTCGGTGTCAACGATCCGCTCTCATCCTGGAAGGACTCCAGAAGCGCCCTGGCCAGGTTCGTGGCCAACTTCCTGGCAAAGAGCGAGAGCCGCCACGAGACCAAGACCGGCAACCCCGACCTGAACACCCTCTTCCTGCTCAACATGCCCCCCCGGGCCATGGCCAAGATGACCAACGGACTGATTGACACGGCCATGGTCGAGGCCATCGTGCGCATCCCCAATGGCCACCTATGGCGGGGACTGGGCGGATTCATCGCCGGATTCTTCAGAAACATGTCCGCCAACCGCAGAACCGGAAAGGAGCTCAATCATGAGTGATCAGCACAGCCAGCAGGCCGAACAGCCGGCCCAGGGGAAGGCGACGACGGCCTCACAGTGGGCGATTGTCCGCTGGTGGCGGCGGTTCAGCGACCGGCACACCACTCTGGCCCAGTTCATCGTCTTCTTCATCCTGTCCAACGGGGTCACCGTCCTGCAGCTGGTGCTCATGCCCGTGCTCAAGGCCATCTTCAACGGCACCTCCCTGGTGGGCACCAACTTCCAAGTCTGGCGCATGGGAACCGTCGGCGGCAAGCCCTACTACCTGTTCGACTACGCGGCCGGATCAATCGGCCACGGCGGCGGGGGCGGCTTGGCCTACTTCCTCGCGGTGGAGATCACCCTGCTGATCGCCCAGGTCATCAACTTCTTCCTCCAGCGCAACATCACCTTCAAATCCAACTCCTCGGTCTGGAAGGCGGCCTTCTGGTACCTGGTGGCCTATGTGATCATCACCATCATCGCGGCGGCGCTGCAGGGCTGGTACAAGGACCCCATCTACGGCTTCTTCCAGCACACCCTGAACTGGGGCGGCCTGGGGACCACCATTGCTGATCTGGTCACCATGATCATCAACTCGGCCATCTCCTTCTGGGTCTTCTTCCCCATCTTCAAGGTCATCTTCCGTCAGGAGCCCACCGAATCCGAGGCGAGCGCCCAGTAAAATTCCGGCCCCACTCCCCCGGCCGTCAATGAACCGGCATGCATCGGCGGCCAGAGGGGTGGGGCCTTTCCCTCAAACCCATCATGTACAGTGGTCGCAACGGCCGCCGGCGGGATTACGGCAACCCCGCCGACATACCCGCCGACCCATTCTTTTGCGAAGTGATCGTTCATGACAGCTGACCGCCCGGCCTCCACGAGCCCGCTCGTTCTCACTTTCATCGTCCCTGCCTATAACATGGCCCAGCATCTGCCGACCTGCCTGGATTCGCTTCTGAGCCGGGAGGGGGACGATCTGGAGGTCATCGTGGTCGATGACGGTTCCACCGATGACACAGCGCAGGTGGTGCGGTCATACCGGGAACGCCACCCGCACACTCTCCGTCTGATCAGCCAGACCAACAAGGGCCACGGCGGCGCAGTCAACACGGGTCTGGCAGCTGCCAGGGGCCGCTATGTCAAGGTGGTCGATGCCGACGACTGGGTGGACCCGACTTCCCTGGGCCTGGTTCTAGATCAGCTGCGCGACCAGTCGCGACGTACGAATCCGGTGGACATGGTGGTCACCAACTACGTCTACGAGAAGGAAGGCCGCAAGCATAAGCGGGTCATCAACTTCCGCAGCGTCATGGATCCGGGGCGGGTGCTGGGCTGGAACCACCTGCGACGGTTCGGACTGGCCCAGTACATGATCATGCACGCCCTGATCCTGCGCACCGAGGTGCTCCGACAGGCCCACACCCGCCTGCCCGAACACACCTACTACGTGGACTTCATCTACTCCTATCAGCCCCTGCCCTGGGTACACACCCTGCTCTACCTGGACACGAATTTCTACCGCTATCACACCGGTCGACAGGGCCAGTCGGTGCAGACCTCGATCATGATCGCCCGTGTTTCACAACTGCTGCTGGTCAACGGGCTCATGGCGGATTCAACTCCTGACCCGGGGACGGTTCCCCGTGGACTCTATCGTTATATGATCCACTATTTGTCCATCAACTGCGTAGTGACCTCGGTCTTCCTGATCCTCTCTCGCAAACCCAGCAACTACCGGAACAAGGACATGCTCTGGCGAAGGCTGGAGCACCGCTCCCCCGTCATCGCCTCCGACGTGCGCTCCACCCTGCTCTGTCGGATAATCAACATGCCGGGCCGGCCGGGCCGCCTGGCCATCCGTCTGGGCTATAAGGTCGCCGATGCCGCCATGGGCTTCAACTGATCGCCCTCCCTCGGCAGGAGCACACAGAGGCTGAACCAGTGATGCTCGGTACGTAGGGTTATCTCGCCCTGGTAGCGATGGGCTATGTGCCGGATGGACTTGACCCCGTATCCATGCAGGCCACCGTCGGTCCTGGTCTTGGTGGTGGCCAATTCGCCGTTGCCCTTCCAATTCAGAGGCGAGGCGAAATAATTTTCAATGCGAATCACCACGAATTGTCCCCGGGCGTACAGGGCCACCTTGATTAGACGGCGGTCGGGTTCCTTGACCTTCCTCAAAGCCTCAATGGCATTGTCCAAGGCGTTGCCGAAGAGGGTGGAGACATCCATGGGCGCCATCCCCTCCAAGAGCGAACCGTCAGCCACCATGGTCAGGGTGATCCCCTCTTCGGAACAAATGCGCTCCTTGGTCGACATGACCACGTCAAGGATGGGATTGCCGGTGTGCTGCTGCGCTCCATACCGTCCGACCGCAGCCTCCAGCTCCTCGAAGTCCTGGGACTTGCGCTCAGGGTCCATCTGCGAGCGCAGGGCCGCAATCTGATGCTTGAGGTCGTGGGCAAGCCTTCCCATGGCCTCCAGATTCTCCTTGGAGCGCATGTACTCCCGATGCTGGCTGTAAGCCCGGGCGTTGATGGAGGCCAGCTCGGCGCTGGTATGGCTCTCCCGCAGCTGCTCCTGCTGGGCATAGAGCATTGCGAACCCGCACAGGTCCACCAGGGTGCGGATGTAGAAGATCTCCAGACCGACCCGACCGGAGAATGGGGTGTTCGTGGAGACGAAGCTCAGGTTGGACATGGCGAAGGTGACCACCGCAATGACCGCAGCCATGAAGACGCTGCGTCCAGGCACGGAGGGCTGGGCGTCGGCGAAGTTGCGCCGCTCCGCCACCCAGGCCAACAGCCCGACACCGCCATAGATCAGGACCAGCAGGATCAGGGAGGCCGGGTCGTACAGGCCGTGGCCGGCAGGCCGCATGAAGGAGTCCAACTGCCAGTGCAGGGAGGCAACCAGTTCAGCCAGGACGAAGGCACGGGCCAGCAGATAGGCCCCATCCAACGCCCCCAACCCTGAAGCCAGCATGATGATGGCGTACATGCAGGCCACGGCCAGACACATACTGATGATCCAGAAGGCGATAGGCAGGGTGCCGGCCCAGTATTGGACCACAACCAGCACGGCCAGACCAGGCAGAAGGACTGCCGCCATCCGCAGGCGGGAGGTCCTCGAACCGATGGCCAACAGGTAGACCAGGCAACCCAGCCATTCGCTGATGGCCGTATAGAGCCGGGGGATGTCGGGCAGGGCGTTGAGGATGTGGGTGGTGGTCATGGCCGACCTGCCACGTAGGCGGTAAGAGCCGTCATAAAAGACTTCTTACGGGGTCGACTGACCCGCAGCCGCTGACCGGTGGACATAATGCAGTCCTGGTCCTCCATGCCTGTCACGTGGGCAAGATTGACCAGGTAACAGGAGTTGGAGCGGAAGAATCCCCGCTGGTCCAACTGGCCCTCCAGACTCTTCAGCGTGCTGTTCGTGGTCAGCGAGGAGTCCAAGGTGTGGATGACGCTGCTGTGGCGGACGGACTCGATGAAGACGATGTCCTTGAGGGGAATCCGGGTGAATCGTGCACCCTCGGTAATCAGGATGGACAGGTCCACGCGGCCACGCACCTGGGCGATGGACCGGTCCAGCTCCTGGGAGAAGGCGAACCAGGGCAGGGGCTTGAGCAGGTAGGAGAGTGCACCAACCTCATAGCCGTTGATGGCGTACTGGGGGGCGGAAGTGATGAAGACGATGACCACCGACTCATCACGAGCGCGCACCCTGCGGGCCACCTCGATTCCGTCCATGGGGGTCATCTGAATGTCCAGAAGAAGGATGTCATACACGGGTCGATAGCCGTCTGCAAAGGCCTTGCCATCGGTGAAGACGCTGACCGACAGTTCTTCATGACGTTCCTTGCGGTAGCGGCTCAGGTAATTGACCATAGTCCGGCAGCTGATGGAATCATCATCCACCACTGCGATTCTGATCATCCTGGCGCACACTCCTTACCCCGGCGGCCGAGGACCCATGGCCGCCGTTATCACCGTTCTTCCATGATATCGGAGATGTCCGCATGGCAGACCTCGCTTGTCTGAAGCCGAACTCGGGCAAACATGGTGCGAATCAATTCTCACTTGTGGACGGGCACGGTTAGAGTCGAAACATGTCTACCTTCGCACCCTCTTCGTCCTGGAAACCCTCCACCTGGCTGGCCCGCCTGATGCTGCTGATGGCCGCGGCCGCCTGGGGAGCCGGATACACCTTCGAAAAGGTTGCCATGGAGACCCTGACCGTGCGCTGGTTGATGGGCATTCGGATCCTGTGCGCCATCGTCATCATGACGCCCTTTTTGCTTCCACGGTTGCGCAGGACCGGGGCCATACACACCCTGGTGCCGGGGCTGATTCTGGGAGTCAGCTACTGGGCGGCCTTCAGCCTGCAGATGATGGGACTGACCACCATCGCTCCGGGCCGCAACTCCTTCCTGACGGCCACCTACTGCATCTTTGTGCCCTTCCTGGTCTGGATCATGGCCCGTCGACGGCCGGCCCTACGCCACTTCGTCGCGGCTGCCATCTGCATCCTGGGCGTGGCTCTGATCTCGCTGCCTGCCCAGGGCGGGGGACAGGGGCTGGCCTTGAGCACCGGTGACCTGCTGACCCTGGCCGGCGCGCTACTCTATGGAGTCAACCTGGTGATCACCGGTTTCCTGACCAAGAAGTTCGATGCCCCCACGCTGACCTACCTGGAGCTGCTCTTCGGCGGCATCCTCTTCCTGATCTGCGCGCTGATCTTCGATCCCTTTCCCACTGTGGCCGACTTCACGCCCTCGACCCTGGGCTCCATGATTTATCTGACGCTGATCTCGACCCTGATGGCCCAGAACTTCCAGAACATCGCCTTTTCCAGGGTCCCCGCCGCCCAGGGTTCGCTGATCCTGTGCTCGGAGAGCCTGTTCGGCATGCTGGTCTCGGTCCTGGTCCTGCACGAGGAGCTGACGGCCACCCATCTGCTGGGCTTCGCCATCATCTTCGCCGCCATCATCCTGTCCGAGGTCAGGCTTCACCCCCGCCGGTCGTCGGGGGATTCCTCCGCACCTGTGTCCTCCTCCCGGTAGGCTGTCCCGGGCAAGAGGTCGTAGGGCATCTGCCGCTTGATCAGATAGAAGATCAGCAGGAGCAGGGCCAGGATGCGCGTTGCAATCTGAACGTTGCCGGTCCAGGGGCCGAAAACGGCCAGGATGATTGCGGTCCGGAACAGATAGAAGAGGAAGCGGGACCAGCCATGCCGTTGCTTGGTCTCGATAGTCATGTGGGTGAAGGTGGCACCCAGCGTCCGTCCCCGGCGGGGCAGGGGGATAAGCAATTCGAAGATCAGCAGCATAGCCAGATCCACCACAGTCCCGAACACATCCAGAGCGGATGGGGCGATCAGCAGCCCGCCAAAGCGGTAGTGGCCGTCCAGCTGATAGGTGCCCAGGCGATGGACCGCATAGGTCATGCCCATCCCCAGGGACATGGACAGGATAGTGGCCAGAAGCAGATCCAGAGCCAGGGAGACGGCACGGTGTATGAACCCGGGGTTGGTGACCAGCTGGGCGGCGTCAGCCTGACGGGTGGGAACGAGTTTGTTGGCTGCCAGGGCCACCAGGTAGCCGATTATGGCGCCCGAGGTATTCCAGATCAGGTCGTCCACGTCGAAGAGGCGGTAGGCGCAGCCCACGATGCCGAAGACCCCGGTAAGCTGGGCCGTCTCGATGAAGAGGGAGACCAGGATGGCGACCGGCAAAGCCAGGATGAAGCGCCAACGGAAGACCCGCCCCATGATGAAGCCCAGGGGCAGGAAGAAGGCCACATTGAGCAGGATCTGCAGCACGGCCATCCGCCCGCCCGTGCTCAGGTCGGTCAGGAACTGCAGGGGGTTGAGCTGGGGGGTCAGATGATGGGTGGCGCAGAAGGCGGCCCGGTCGTCGGGCATGGGCCAGAGGGTGAAGAAGACCAAGGCCAGCAGGTACAGGACGGTCAGATAGGCCGCCATGGCTGCGGTCAGCCGGAGCCGGTGGTAGCGGTTGTAGATCAGGGCAAGAATGGGCAGGGTCAGGATCAGCGAGGCCAGGGGCCAAAAGACCAGAGATATGCCGAAGGAGCCGCTGAAGTAGTCCAAGTACGTCGAGAGCATAATCCCAGTCTAAATCGCTCCCGGCCCTATCGGCCGATTGACTGCGCCGACCAGGGGCTCAGTCGTCGCCCAAGGTCACGTGGATGCCCCCCACCAGGGAACTGACCAGGTTGTAGAGGAAGGCGAAAATGGTGACCAGAACCACTACGATGACAATCTCGAAAATGGAGAAGATGGTCACCGAACTCAGGACCGTCCCCAGGCTCAGCACCTGGCCCAGGTCGAAACCGCCCGCGTCCAGGCCCGTCTTGGAAATGACCTGGGTCAGGTTGTCGAAGAGCCCCATGGCGTTGAGCAGGAACCAGAGCAGGGCAGCGGCCACCACCTGAATGATGCCCCCGGCGATGGCCAGCAGGAAGGTGACCTTGGCCACCGACCAGGGCTCCAGCCGGGTCAGGGACAGCTGCATGCGCCGGGCCCGAGGCACGTGGGGACGCGCCGCCGAAGCCGAAGCTGCAGGCCGGACAGGACGGGATGAGGATACCTTGACCGGACCGGCAGCCGAGGCTGTGGTTCTTGCGGAACGTCCCGATGCCGTCCTGCCAGCTGCAGGAGCCGGGGGAGTGACCGACGATGACCGACGGGACTCGCCCTGTGCGGATTCATCAGTCTTGGTCTTCCCCTTTTGGGGCTTATCAGCACCCTGCTTGCCGGCCTTGACCTGCTCCCGATCATCCTGGCTCATCGGCACTCCTTGATCCTTGCTTTCAATGGCCCGCGCATACCGCCACTGGGCCTGCATGACTTCTTATGAGGCTACCAGTCTTATCAGACTGGTAGCGGACCAACTCAGTCCTCCTGGGTCAGGCTCTGGCCGTCGCCGGTTCCGGTGGTGGCAATGGGCTGATCCTTGGCTGCCAGGGGAGCGGCAGGAGCCAAGTCACTCTGACCGGCGTCCTCTTCCTGGTCATCACGCTCGGCATTGCGGGCAATGGAGAGAATCTCGTCACCCTTGTCGGGCTTGGCCAGGGTGACCCCCTGGGTGTTGCGACCGGTCCGCTTGACCTCAGCCACATCGGAGCGGATGACCTTGCCGGACTTCATGATGGCCATGATCTGGTCGTCCTCGTTCACCACCAGGGCGCCGACCAGGGATCCCCGGCCCTCCACCATGGCGATGGCCTTGACGCCGTATCCGTTGCGGCCCTGCAGGCGGTACTCACTCAACGCAGTTCGCTTGGCAAAGCCCTCGTCGGTGACCACCAGCAGGTCATCGCTGGACTCACTGGCGATCACGTCCATGCTCAGCAATTCGTCGTCGGGGCGGAACCGCATGCCCTGGACACCGGCGGTCTGCCGACCCATGGGCCGCAGGGTGGAGTCGTCGGCAGGGAAGCGCACGCTCATGCCCTTGCGGGAGACCAGGATGATTTCGTCATCGGCATTGCATAGGGCAGCACCCACCAGCTCATCGCTCTGGGGCACCTCCTGTCCCTCCTCGTTGGTGACGGTGCCCAGCTCCATCAGCCGCACGGCGATCAGACCGCCCTGGCGGGGCGAATCATACTCAGCCAGGCGGGTCTTCTTGACCCGTCCGGTCCGGGTGGCCAGAACCAGATAGTCGGCATCGTCGTAGCCGTGCAGTGAAAGCACCTGTTCAATCCGCTCGCCTTGACCCAGCTGGAGCAGATTGGCCACATGCTGTCCCTTGGAGTCGCGGGATCCCTCGGGCAGCTCATAGGCCTTGAGCCGGTACACCCGACCCTTGTTGGTGAAGAAGAGCAGCCAGTTATGGGTGCTGGTCAGGAAGAAGTGGTCCACCACGTCGTCCTCGCGCAGCCTGGCCCCGCGGATGCCCTTGCCGCCGCGGTGCTGGGCACGGTACTCGTCAGCCTTGGTCCGCTTGACGAAACCGGAATGGGTGACGGTGACCACCACCTGCTCATCGGCAATCAGGTCCTCCACGTTCATCTCGCCCGAGTAGGGAACGATCCGGGTACGCCGCTCGTCGCCGTACTTGTCGACGATCTCGTCCAACTCGTCGCCCACGATGGTGCGCTGGCGTTCGGGGTGGGCCAGGATGTCGTTGTAGTCGGCGATCTTGCGCATGAGATCCTCGTGCTCGTCCAGGATCTTCTGCCGTTCCAGAGCAGCCAGACGGCGCAGCTGCATGGCCAGGATGGCATCAGCCTGGACCTCGTCCACGTCCAGCAGCTCCATCAGGCCGGTGCGGGCCGTCTCCACGTCCTTGGAGGCTCGAATCAGTGCGATGACCTGGTCGATCATGTCCAGGGCCTTCAGATACCCCTGCAGGATATGGTCGCGATCCTCGGCCTCACGCTTCAGATAGCGGGTGCGACGCTCGACCACGTCCAGCTGGTGGTCCACCCAGTGACGGATGAAGGCATCCAGGCTCAGGGTCCTGGGGACACCATCCACCAGGGCCAGCATGTTGGCCCCGAAGGTCTGCTGAAGCTGGGTGTGCTTGTAAAG
This sequence comes from Bifidobacterium asteroides, assembly GCF_009683175.1. Classification (GTDB taxonomy): domain Bacteria; phylum Actinomycetota; class Actinomycetes; order Actinomycetales; family Bifidobacteriaceae; genus Bombiscardovia; species Bombiscardovia asteroides_H. Next base: position 957,686 of record NZ_WKKW01000001.1, on the reverse strand, counting down.
GTTGTTGAGGACCACCTTGGGCACGGCATCGCGTTTGAGTACCAGAACCAGGCGCTGGCCGGTGCGGCCCGAGGTCTCGTCGCGCATGTCGGCGATGCCCTGAATCTTGCCGTCGCGCACGGCCTCGCGGATGGAGGAGGCCAGGCGGTCGGGGTTGACCTGGTAGGGCAGCTCGGTGACCACCAGGCACATCCTTCCGCGGATTTCCTCGGTGTTGACCACGGCCCGCATGGTAATCAGGCCGCGTCCGGTCCGGTAGGCCTGCTCGATGCCCTTGTGCCCCAGAATGGTGGCGCCGGTGGGGAAGTCAGGCCCCTTGATGATGGCGATCAGGGCGTTGAGCAGCTCCTCCTTGGAGGCCTCGGGATGCTCCAGGGCCCAGTGCACGCCCTTGGATACCTCGCGCAGGTTGTGCGGAGGAATGTTGGTGGCCATGCCCACGGCGATGCCGGCTGATCCGTTGACCAGCAGGTTGGGGAAGCGGGAGGGCAGAACCGTGGGTTCCTGGGTCTTGCCGTCGTAGTTGGGGATGAAGTCGACCGTGTCCTTGTCGATGTCGCGCACCATCTCCATGGCCAGGGGGGCCATGCGGCACTCGGTGTACCTCATGGCGGCCGCCGGGTCGTCGCCGGGGGAGCCGAAGTTGCCCTGGCCGTCCACCAGCGGATAACGCATGGACCAGGACTGGGCCAGGCGCACGATGGTGTCGTAGATGGCCGCATCGCCGTGGGGGTGGTACTTGCCCATGACGTCGCCCACCACGCGCGAGCACTTGTTGTAGCCGCGGTCGGGCCGGTATCCACCGTCGTACATGGCATAGATGACCCTGCGGTGGACTGGCTTCATGCCGTCGCGGACGTCGGGCAGGGCTCGCTCTACGATCACGGACAGGGCATAGGACAGGTAGGATTCCCGCATCTCCTGCTGGAGGTCAATGGGCTGAATCCGCTCACCCTTAAGGAGGCCGTAATCGGTGTTGTCCATCTCCTGGGGGCTGAGCGGCTCTCGAGACCCGTCGGGCAGGTTGAGGCCGTCCTGATCCGGGCTGTTGTCGTTGTTGTTATCGTCTGCCAAAATCGATCCTTAGCTCAAATGGTGAAAAGGGAAGTGCGTCCGTCTCAGGCGTCGATGAAGCGGGCGTCGTGGGCGTTGCGCTGGATGAACAGACGCCGGGGTTCGACCTCGTCGCCCATGAGCATGGTGAAGGTCTCGTCGGCCTGCTCGGCGTCATCGATGCGGATCTTCTTGAGGATGCGGTGTTCCGGGTCCATGGTGGTCTCCCAGAGCTCCTGGTAGCTCATCTCGCCCAGACCCTTGTAGCGCTGGATGCCTTCGCCCTTGGGCAGCTGCCGGCCAGCGGCCTTGCCCTCGGCCAGGACCCTGTCGCGCTCGGCATCGGTGTAGACGAAGCTGTGGGGCCCCTTGGTCCACTTGAGCCGGTAGAGCGGGGGCATGGCCACGTAGACGTAGCCCGCCTCGATCATGGGTCGCATGTAGCGGAAGAAGAGGGTCAGATTCAGGGTGGCGATGTGGGCGCCGTCCACATCAGCGTCGGCCATGATGATGACCTTGTGGTAGCGCACCTTGTCGATGTTGAAGTCCTCGCCGTATCCACCGCCCACGGCCGTGATCAGGGATTCGATGGTGTCGGACTTCATCATGCGGTCCAGGCTGGCCCGCTCCGTGTTGAGGATCTTGCCGCGCAGAGGCAGGATGGCCTGGGTCATGGGGTTGCGCCCCTGGATGGCCGAGCCGCCTGCGGAGTCGCCCTCCACGATGAACAGCTCGCACTCCTCGGGGTCGCTGGACTGGCAGTCCTTGAGCTTGTCGGGCATGCCGGCGGTCTCGAAGATGGACTTGCGACGGGTGTTCTCGCGGGCCTTCTTGGCTGCGATCCGGGCCCGGGAGGCCTCCATGGCCTTCTGGATGATGGCCTTGGCCTCGCCTGGGTGGGCATCGAACCAGTCACTCAGTCTCTCGGTCATGACCCGCTGGACGAAGGTCTTGGCCTCGGAGTTGCCCAACTTGGTCTTGGTCTGGCCCTCGAACTGGGGGTTGGTCAGCTTTACGGAGACCACAGCGGTCAGCCCCTCGCGCACGTCGTCGCCAGATAGGTTATCGTCCTTGTCCTTGAGGATGTTCTTGTCCCTGGCGTAGCGGTTGATCATGCTGGTCAGAGCCGCGCGGAACCCCTCTTCGTGGGTGCCGCCCTCGGTGGTCGCGATGGTGTTGGCGAAGGTGTGGACCGACTCCGAGTAGGCGGTGGTCCACTGCATGGCCACCTCGGCGGAGATGCCCAGCTTCAGGTCCTCTGCCTCGAAGTCGATGACCTCGGCTTCCACTGGCGTGGCCTTCCTGACCTTGACCAGGTAGTCCACATAGTCCTTGATGCCGTTGGCGTACTGGTAGCTGACGGACTGGCCCTTCTGCTCCGGGGTCTGCTCCTCGCCCGCCACCTCGTCGCCGGCCTGGTCATTGGGACGCAGGTCGGTCAGGGTGATCCGCAGGCCCTTGTTGAGGAAGGCCATCTGCTGGAAACGGCTGCGCAGGGTCTCGAAGTCGTAGACCGTGGTCTCGAAGATTTTGGGATCGGCCCAGAAGGTCACCGAGGTCCCGGTGCTCTCGTCCGGCCCCATGGCCTGGTCCCTGGACAGTGGAGCGGTGGGCTTCTGGTTGCGGAAGTTCTGATGCCAGTGGTAGCCCTGACGGCGCACCTGGACGTCGATTCTGGTGGACAGGGCGTTGACCACGGAGATGCCCACGCCGTGCAGACCGCCCGAGACCGCGTAACCGCCGCCTCCGAACTTGCCGCCGGCATGCAGCTTGGTCATCACCACCTCGACGCCGCTCTTGCCCTCGCCCGGCACCTCGTCGACAGGAATGCCACGGCCGTTGTCGTCCACGCGGATGCCGTTGTCGGGCAGGATGGTGACTTCAATATGGTCGGCGTACCCGGCCAGGGCCTCGTCGACCGAGTTGTCGACGATCTCGTAGACCAGGTGATGCAGGCCCCTGGGACCCGTCGAGCCGATGTACATGCCGGGACGGACGCGGACTGCCTCCAGCCCCTCCAGCACCTTCAGATCGCTGGCGTCATAATGCTCAGGGGAGAGCGAGTCATCCAGCTGTGCGTCGTCCAGCTGATCCAGCTGATCCTGGCCCGTCATGCCGTCATCCTGAGGCTTGTCCTCCTCATGCTCCCGGCCCTCTTGCGGGGTCCGGGACGGGTCAGTGTTGAGATCTGCCACGGATAGTCCTTTCTGCACCCCCATCGTCGGCCACTGACGACAAAGCAGCTTCCGTTCGTGGTCGAGCGGGGGATCGAGTCATGGTCACCAGGTTCCAAATCGTCCATAAAGGGGCCTTGGAAGCGTTTGACCCTATAACCTATAGATTACCAGCGCTAGGGGACTTTAGGCTTACAGAAAGCTGGCAAGACGGTATTCGCAGATTATGGGTTCACCCATAGGTGTCACGCACGCCTCGGCCCGGCGGATCGAACCGTGAACGGCGGAAGCTGTAGTTGTGGGGGCCGGTCACCCGGATCTGCTTGACCGGCATGCCCAGTCGCTTGACAATGGTCGCCTTGAGCTGGGGGACCAGGTAGGTCAGCTGGGTGGCCCAGACAGTGGTCTGCGCCTGGATAATCAGTACGCCCTCCTGGTAGGAGACCACTCTCGAATGGGCGGCGATGCCGGGTCCCACCACACTGTCCCACTGGTTGCGCAGCCGGGCCACCTTGAGATGACTGGTCCACCCGCTTCCGGCAGCAAGGCTGGTCATCACGCCCCCTAGCTTTGCTGGGTCGCGGCCTGGCTTGCCGAATGCATACCAGGCCTTGCGGGAGTTGTCCTCCCGCTGCCGACGAGTGGCTGCCCGTCGGGTGCAACCCTCGAAGACCAGGGCCGGCAGTCGACGCTGGTCCAGGTGCAGGGTCTCAACAATGGGCGCCTTCATGACTGGTCGTTCCCCTCCGGCCCATCCGAGTCGTCATGCGCTGTCCCTCTGGTTCGACGCAGGTCCTGCATGGCACTGGCTATGGCCGGATCCTGGGCAGCCGGATCAGATGGCTGCACAGGCCTCAGTCCGGACACATCCACCAATCTGGCGCCCTGCAGGGATGGGATATCGCTGTCGGCGGCCACGGTGATCAGCACCTGATCCTGCTGACGGGCGAAGTCCAGAATCTGATCCCTGCGGCCCCGATCCAACTGGGCGAAGACATCATCCAGAATGACGATGGGCTCCAGGCAGCGACGATCCTTGACCACCTGCAGCAGAGCCAGCCTCAGAGCCAGGGCCAGGGTCCACATCTCACCATTGGAGGCGAACTCCCTGGCAGGCATGCCATTGAGGGTGAAGGCCAGATCGTCACGCTGGGGACCGATCAGATTGGTGCCCCGGGCCACTTCTCCCGGGTATATCCGCTGAAAGTGGCGGCTGACGGCCTCGGCGACCTCGGGACCGGTCTGCCTGTCAGGTCCGATCTCCTCCAGGGAGGGCCGGTAGGTCAATCTAGCATCCTGATCAGGGCCTGCCAACCGGCCATATAAATCACTGAAGGGCTGGCCCAGGGCCTCTACCAGAGCCGCTCGTCGTCGGCTCAGATCCAGTCCGGTTTGAATAAACTGCCCGGTCCAGACCTCAAGGCCGGACAGGGCGGCGTCACGCCCGTCACCGGAGATGTCGTGGCCCGCCTGGGAGAGCTGCTTAAGTAGGGCGGCGCGCTGCCTGGCCACATGGCGAAAATCCTGCCGGACCTGGAAGTAGTCGTCATCGAGCTGGCTGCCGGCCTGGTCCAGCACGGCCCGCCTGGCTGCCGGCTCTCCGGAGACCATCAGCTGATCCTCGGGGCTGAAGGTCACGCTGGGCACCCGGCCTACCAGGTCACGCTGATAGAGGGAAGGCCCGCCGTTGATTCTTCCCCGGTTGGCTCCCTTGGCGGCAATGGTCAGCTCATAGTCGGTGGTGGTCCCGTCCTGCTCCAGCCTGGCCCTGATGGTGGCCTTGGACTGCCCACGCTCTACCAGGGGCAGTGAGGACGAGGTCCTATGGCTGCCGCCCGTGGACAGGACCTCGATGGCCTCGACCAGGTTGGTCTTACCCAGGCCATTGCGCCCCTCTAGAATGGTCACCCCGGGCTCCAGATCGAGGACACAGTGCTCCCAGGAACGGAAGTGATCCAGAACCAGACGGGAGATGTGCACGGCGATTGTTCCTCGAACCTGCCCGGCGTCAGTTGTTGAAACGCATGGGCACCAGCAGGTAGCGGTAGTCCATGGACTCCTCGGAATCCTGCTCCTGCTGACCGTTGAACTCCACAGCCTTGACTGCCGAGGTCATCTTGATGCGGACAAAGGGCTCAGCGATGGCGCCCAACCCGTCGATCAGATAGCTGGGGTTGAAGGCCACCGTGATGTCCTCACCGTCCAGATCCGCCTGCAGAACCTCGTGGGCCTGTGCCTCGTCGGCCGTGCCTGCGCTCAGGGTCACCTCGTTGCCGGAGAAGACCATACGGATAGGGGCGTTGCGCTCGGCTACCAGGGCCACACGCTTGATGGCATCAATCAGATCCTGCCGGGCGATGACCGCCTGGATGGGGTATTCGTCCGAAAAGAGACGATCCACGGCCGGGAATTCCCCGTCAATCAGCTGGGTGGTGGATATCTTGCCAGCGTTTTCCACGCCCATGATGGTGGGGTTGTCGGCCTCGTAATCCATGGTCACATTCTGGTGCTCGTCAAGGGAACGGGCGATGTCCCGTAACAAAGAGCCACGGATCAGCATGGAGGTGGAAAAGTCGGCGTCGCGAGGAGTCCAGGTGAAGCTCGAACGGGACAACCTGAAACGGTCGGTGGCGGTCATGACCACCTTGTCCCCGGTGATCTCGGTCTTGACGCTGGTCAGGACCGGACGGCTCTCTTCCCTGGAAACAGCGACGATGGACTGGGAGATGGACTGGATAAAGGTCTCAGCATCCACCTGGCCCATGGACTCGGGAACGGCAGGGAGGTCGGGATATTCACTGTCAGGCATCAGTTGCAGGGAAAAAGTCGATTTGCCCGAGGTTATGGTCATCTTGGATCCTTCGGTTGACAGGTAGGTCTTCTCCGATGGCAGGGATTTGGTGATATCCGCCAGCAGTTTGCCCAGCACCAATGCCGTTCCGGATTCATCGATCCCTGCCTCGATGTGGTTTCTTGCCGAAACCTCGTAATCGAAAGCAGAAAGCTTCAAAGTTCCGTCAGAGGCTTCCATCCTGATGCCCGCCAGAATCGGCGAAGCCGGTCGGGAGGGAATGATGCGGGTGGTCCAGGCCACTGCATCCGAGAGTGCGGATGAATTCACTTCTACTTTCATGGGAGCCTTCTTGTCGATGAATGAACTGGACTCATTCTATCGAATAGGTGGGGTGATGTGGTTGGAGCGAGCAGATGTGCTTGAATATGACGACGATTATTGCATAAATATACATAGAGTCATCGTAATAAGCCCGGTGGATGGTGTGGATAAGTTTTCAAATCCCTGCAATGCGGTGGATAGACTTCATTCAAGAGGTGTGGATAAGTGGTGAAATCGATGTGACTAAAAAGGCAAGTTATCCACAAGAGCGGATTTTCACCGAGTTATCCACAAAAGTCTGGTGGTTATTCGCTACAAATTCACCACTTATCCCCGAAGAATCGGTGGGTTATTCCCAGGGTTTGCCCACATCCGAGGATAAGTAAGTGGATAACTTTTTCTGTAGGTTCACACCTCTATCTGCGTGTCGTATCAATTCTGAGGTTGCTTAAGACGGACGGTCAGCTCCATGACGTAGTTATAAATCTCCCGCTTCTCCTGCATCTCATTGGAGATACGCGTGTAGGCGTGCATGACTGTGGTGTGATCACGGCCGCCGAAGACCTCGCCGATGTCCACCAGGGACATGCTGGTCATTTCCCGGGCCAGGTACATGGCGATCTGCCGGGCCAGGGCGATGTTCTTGGTGCGTGTGCGACCGACGATATCATCGAAGGTCAGATGGAAGTACTTGGCCACCTGGGAGATGATGTCAGTGGGCTTGATCTCCACATCCGTAGAGAAGAAGTCCTGCAGTGTCTGTTCGGCCAGGGCCGTGGTGACCGGCTGATTGTTGAGGCTGGCCACGGCGGTGACACGGGTCAGGGCCCCCTCAAGCTCTCGGATGTTCTCGGTGAAGCGTTCCGCAATCAGATCCAGAACCTCGTTGGGAATGCTGACTCCGTTCATGGAAGCCATCATTCTGAGGATGGCCACCCGAGTCTCCCGGTCTGGTGGCTTGACATCCACGGTCAGACCTGAATCGAAGCGTGAGATCAGTCGGGATTCGAAGCCCTTCAGATTCTTGGGGGCCACGTCCGAGGCAATGACGATGCGCTTGTTGGCATCATGCAGGGCATTAAAGGTGTGGAAGAACTGGTCCAGGGTGGCTTCCTTGCCCCCCAGAAACTGGATGTCATCGATAAGGAGCACATCCACCTGCCGGTAGCGGCGATTGAATTCCGCGATCTGGCCCGACCCTTGGGTGGAGTTCTGCAGGGCATCGATGAATTCGTTGGTGAATTCCTCCGAGTTGACGTATCGGACCTTGAGCGAGGGATCCTTGACCAGAGCATAGTTGCCGATGGCGTTGAGCAGATGGGTCTTGCCCAGGCCCGAGCTGCCGTAGATGCACAAGGGATTGAAGTCCTGGCCTGATCCTTCGGCCACGGCCAGGGCCACGGTCCGCGCAAAGCGGTTGGAGTCACCCGGGACGAAAGTATCGAAAGTGGCGTTCTTGTTCAGATGGGTCTGCGGGTCGCGCTCCACCCGGTTCTGGCTCATGGGGAAGCGAGGCACGGTGAAGGCGGGCCGGGATGCGGTCCTCTCTGTCTCACTCTGTTGGTCGGCATCAGCGCCTGCCCTTGGCCCCATAGCGGGGGAGGGCTCGGACAGCTCGGCCTGCATATCCAGGGTCATGGGCACATAGGTGCCTTCGTGGAAGTCATTGACGGAAACAATCGGGGACTTGGAAGTTCCAGCATTCTCGGCCCGCCAGTTTGAGCGGACCTCTGAACTGGGTGATCGATCGGCACCGACCCGGCGCTGGTAGTCGCCATAGGGATCCTGAGCAGGACCGGGAACCTGACGGAACTCCCCGCTGCCCGGGGTGGAGCCAGTCATGGCGGATGCGCGTTGGTCGCTCTGCTGATCGGCAGCCTTCTGCTTGGCCATCTGTTCTGGGTAGACGATTTTGATGGCCGGGAACATTTCCTGGTTGGTGACCAGCTGCAGTGCATTGAGGAGGGGTTGGCTGAGCGGTCCCTGCACAGCCTCCTGGGTGGCCTTGGAAGAGACCCGAAGAACGATGGTGGTGCCGAAAACCGCCTCGGGGGTGATGTCCTCCAGCCAGCCCTTGTCCCTGGAGGTCAGTGAGCTGCTGTAGCGGAGCACCTGCAGGACCGAATCCCAGATTCTCTTGGCCTGGGCAGCGGCATCCAGCGGATCCTGCGCCATCAGTGTGCTCCTCTCTTCTCGACGACGGATTTCCCGGTCTTCCTGCTTCTCTCAAAGTAGACAGTAGCCCATTGTTACACCGACTTTGCGCGGTTATCCACAGGATAGCGTGTTGTATCTGCGCCGAATGTGAATAACAGTGATGTAATTTGTGGATAAGTAAAGATGCTCTTTCTCCCTCTATGACAGGGTTTGCACAGGGTATGGAGCGGTTCTCGCCAGCTGGATGGCGGGGGCTCGTTTGACTCCGTCCCGGCTCATGTGTACCGTGATATAGCTTGACTCATAACGAGCCGTACTCGAGTATGTCTACACACGGGAGCAACGAATTATGAAGAGGACATTCCAGCCCAACAATCGCCGTCGTCACATGAAGCACGGATTCCGCGCTCGCATGCGCACCCGCTCCGGTCGCGCCCTGATCAACCGCCGCCGGGCCAAGGGCCGTCGGACCCTTTCTGCCTGAGTCGGATCCCAATCCCTTTTCAGAAGGTGGAACGGCTGAGGAGCCACCGGGAGTTCACGGCGGTGCTCAGGCGACGCCATCGGGTCAGCAGCAGGGATCTGGTCATACATTATTCGATACCCGGATCTGACCGGACGGCGACCCCGCTGCCGGTGACATCGGCTGTGCGCGAAGGGCGGCATGACATCCTGCCTGCAGGCAGACGCCGCATGGGGCTCGCTGTATCCAAAAATGTGGGCAAGGCCGTGACCAGGAACAAGGTCAAGCGCAGATTCAGGCAACTTGCCGGATTCAAGGAGGACTTGCTGCCATCTTCCTGTGATTTGGTCATGCGCGCCAAACCCAGCGCCGCCACAGCCACCTACAAGCAGTTGGAGGAGCAAGTGGACAGGCTCTTCCGTGACCTCATGCGCAAGACCGGGAAGACTGCCGGCGGTCTCGATGCACAGGGACAGTCAGGGTTACAGCTTGCCGCCGGGTCCAAACGTCAACCCGTTCAACGGTTGGAAACCAGTGAAGGATGCAGGGCATGAGCGGCCTGGCCTCCCGGGCTCTGCAGGGTGCAGTCCGCTGGTATCAGCGCCACATCTCACCCCTTTCGCCGCCGGGGTGCCGTTACTATCCGACCTGTTCCCAGTATGCTTTGACCGCTCTGAGGCGGTTCGGGGCCTTGCGTGGAACCATCCTGGCCGTTCTTCGGCTATTGCGTTGCACGCCCTTCAACAACGGCGGAATCGATGACGTGCCCCAAAGATTTTCCATCTTCTATCGATTCTCGTGGTCCAAGGCCCATGAGGAGGCCCGGCTGACCCCCATGGCCCCAGACAAGGAGACGGCCTGACAATGTTCCAGAATAACGACACTTTCACTTTCGATACGGGCATATACGGCTTCTTCTACAAGATCCTGTACCCGATCGAGTGGCTCATGACCTACATCATGACTTACTGCCACAAGTTCCTGACTCTAATCGGGTTCCATAAGGGTCCCGGTGTGGCCTGGGCGCTCTCGGTAGTGATGCTGGTGCTGGTCGTCAACCTGTGCGTCCTGCCGCTCTTCATCAAGCAGTTGCGATCCATGCAAAAGATGCAGGCCCTGCAGCCCAAGCTGATGAAGATCCAGAACAAGTACCGTAACAAGAAGGATCCGGCTAGCCGAGAGGCCATGAGCCGGGAGACCATGAAGGTCTATCAGGACAACCACGCCAACCCCATGGGATCCTGTCTGCCCGCGCTGGTCCAGGGCCCGGTCTTCATGACCATGTTCTACGTGCTTTCGGCTGTGCCCTTCATTGCCCGGGGCAAGCGTGCACCCCTGGGAGCCTTCAATCGACAGGTGGCGCGAGAATTCGAGGAGACCACCTTCTTCGGGCTGCGGATTTCTGACAACTTCATGTCCGCCCAGGGTGCGGGCCGCATAGTCATTGTGGTCTTCATCGTGCTCATGTGCCTGGCCATGTTCTACTCGCAGTTCCACAACGTCCGGCGGAACATGCCCAGGTCGGCCATGCAGGGGCAGCAGTACAAGATGCAGCAGATGATGGCCTTCATCTTCCCGGTCATGTACATCTTCTCGGGCATCTACTTCCCCTTCGCTGTGCTGATTTACTGGCTGACCAATAACCTTTGGAATCTGGGCCGAACCCTCTTCCAGGTCCGCCATATGCCCACTCCTGGCTCGCCGGCTGCAGAGAGCAAGGAGGAGCGGGATCACCGCCGCGAGAATGCCCGCCGCAAGCGCCAGGGACTGCCCTCTCTGGAGGAGGAGCAGTTGATGGAGGCCAAGCGGCTGGAGGAGGAAGCCCGCAACAATAAGAACGTCTCCCATCAGCGTTCTCAGCCTCACCGCAAGCGTCGGGGTCGTTGATGCGGCTAGGGACAGTGGTGACCGGCGCGGTGGCCCAGCTTTCGGTCGGACGAATACTGGAGTAGTCTGCAATCATCACGTCCGTGTATCCTCAATACTGGACACTCGATTGGTGACCAGGGATCCGACCAGGAATCCAGTGGACATGAGGTTATGAATCGGATGTAAACGCGTGTAAGGAGAGCATAGATGTCTCAGTCTCTGGACCAGGGAAAGACCATCGAGCAACTCAATGAGGAGGCGGATGTCGCCGCCGACTATCTGGAGGGGTTGCTGGACATCGTCGATTACGAGGGCGATATCGAGATGGGGGTGCGCAACCACCGTCCGACCGTGCAGATTGTGGCTGACGACGACACGGATATCAAGCATCTGATCGGCAAGGATGGCGAGGTGGTCGATGCTCTTCAACAGCTGACGCGGCTGGCCGTGCAGCAGAAGATAGGGGAGCGCTCCCATCTGATCGTGGATGTGGACGGTTTCCTGCGGCGTAAGCGCGAACATCTTCGTGAGCAGGCCCTGGACGTGATTGACGAGGTCCGTGAGACTGGCGACCCCGTCAATATGAAGCCTATGAACTCTTTCGAGCGCAAGATTGTCCATGACATGGTTCGTGAGGAGGGGTTGAAGTCACGCTCCCACGGCGAGGAACCCCACCGTTACGTCACCGTCTATCTGAAGGCCAAGAGCGAAGACGAGGACCTGCCTGACGATGTTGAGGTGGAGCCAATCGGGTATGATGCCCCGCTGGACGCGGATGAGACCGATCAGGTCGATGATTCGGCTGACTAGGCGGCTGATGACCACCCTGAGGATGTCAGCAGAGAGTGACTGCAGAGCGATGTAGGGCTATGGGCCGATGATGTACTTCATGACGTCGGCCTTTTCCGCCTTTTAGATTCGTCCATTGTTTGGCGCGGTCGTACTGCTCTAAGTCTGTTTTGCTATCTGCCAATGCTGTGCTACTTGCCAGCTGTGTAGCGCTATCTTGCTCATGATGGTAGTTAATTCGACATGATGCTTAATCCGTGATGCTTAATTAGAAACATTCTTGGTTGATGGTCATCTATCAGAGACCGTACCTATGCTGTTTCCGATAGGATATTGATATGTGATTCTCGATGCTCTTTTGCGGTTGAAGACCATACGTTGGTAGCGGTCGTAGGGATCCGACGGTTTCGGTTCTGACGGTGAATTCCTGCTGGATACGAAACAGTAGGACACTGTCGCAATCTGTGGCTGTGATCAGCTGGGCGTCGAATGTAAATGTAAGGAGTTTGAAATGGCTGTTGTGGATGATGAGCTGAACGATAGCCCTCTCTTGAGGCAGGTCCTCGGCGAGGCTCTGATGCCCATGCAGCGTTTTCATGACAAGCTCTTGCGCGAGGGTGTAGAGAGGGGCATCATCGGTCCACGCGATGAAGATATTATTTGGGAGCGGCACATACTCAATTCAGCAGCCATTGTCCCTTTCGTGCGAAGACGATTGACCACTGACAGTCCCACGGCAACGGTGGCGGATATAGGTTCAGGTGGAGGTTTTCCTGGTATTGTACTGGCAGCTTGCCTTCCACAGTGCAAGGTTGTCCTGGTCGAGCCAATGGAGCGGCGGGTAATCTGGCTGCAGGAGGTCGTTGATGAATTGCACCTTGCTAATGCGGTCGTGCTGCGCAAACGTGCAGAGGAGCTTGTTCCGCAATTCTCTAAGGCTTCGATGCGGCACAACAAAAAAGGTTCACAGAGCCGCCGCCATGGTCGTCGTCGAAGCGAGGAACAGTCTGTTTCGGCATACGGCCGTGGTAATTCTTCAACCTTGGCTGCAGTCAGCAATGATGACAGTCAACCAGATGTAAATGGCCATGACTCCTTGGGGGTAACGGGGAGAGCAGGTCTAGCAAACGTCGACTCCAATCCCCCAGTTCCTCAGACTTTCGATGTTGTGACATGCAGAGCTGTAGCACCCATGACTAAGCTCGCCGGATGGACTCTACCTCTTTTGAGATCGGGAGGTGAGCTTGTTGCTCTTAAGGGTCGTTCGGCCCAGGCTGAGCTTGATAAGGCTGCTAAAGAGATAAGAAAATGCCATGGAGAGAATCCACGGGTTTGCCAAGCTCCAGTTGCTCCTGGTCTTGAGGATACCCACGTGGTTCTCGTGGACAAGCGCTAAAGCACGATACTGATATGAAATTATTGCATGATTTTGTGTATGAGACCTGGCCTAGAAGCGAGTTAAGAATTGGCTAGATTCGGTAATGGATTATCAATCTTTAATATTGGGCCTCATAAAGTGGCTGATCGGCGATTGACTAACTATGTTATATTACGGTTAGTTGGTTTTTCCTAGACAGCGGCATAACTGATGCTCGAACGAGATGAACGGAAGTATTCAGTTAAAAAGTTAGCACGCTATATATCTATATTGTCTGCCTCGAATCTGCTTTCTGTCAGAATCGTCCTAATCGTTTGAACATTTGTTTTAAAAATGGTCAAACGGACAGTAGACAATGTACTAACCGTCGATTGATAGCATTTGAAATAGATATATCCTGTTTCTAGGATGCTCTGTACAGCGCAGTCATTCTTTTAGTTTAGTATGAACAATATTTATTCTGATCTTGTCTTCAGAATATTATTCATTCGTTTGTACAAAGACCTATCTCGGATTTCAATTTAATACTATCTCGTGATTTGGCATTAAGAGTTTTAGAGAAGTAGTTTTTTCGTTCCTTCGTGCCTTATGAATTCATCTGTTTCATGGATTAGACAGCTTTAGTTATACTCATCTTTCTATACTCTACAGATTTGCATGATTCCTTTACGTCAGGGGGAGTCTATTGTAGCTAATATCTGTTGATTTTAGGGTCCTTCATCGATCTTCATAGAGTTGCGTTTGCTCTTACATACGCATGGGGATTGTGCGAGTTATCGACTAACTGGATTAGAAGCGGTCTCTGAATTATTTTATCACGTCGAAAATTCTTGTGATATCCGGGATAGCGGAACAACTGGACTGAGCAATACGAGGCCTATCCAGTGGTATAAAATTGGTTCACTCAGCTATGTTTCACGTGAAACATTATAAAATCGACACAGATTTTGACCTGCTCCAGTAACAATGCTCTGTTGATTCCGAGCTTTGTTGATCTAAAAGACCTACCGGGCTTTCGAGGGTAGATATATGAGTGTAACAATGTTGTACGAGAAAGTGTATTTGTATTTGCTAGATCCGGTTGTATCTATGGCTCAACTTTATACAGCCGGAGACACCGCTGGTAGATGACTTATAGGTAAAGATTGGCTGTAGAGTTTCACGTGAAACAATCAACCCAAATCACAACAATCGCGATCAGTGTTATTGGAGCCCGGTCGAAAGAAAGTCGCGGTCCCTTTTATATTCAAATAGGAGAAGTCGTTCGTAGCTCTTTTCTTCGAGATCTTTTTTCAACAGTAAGCGAGCTATTTCGAATGAAATGCTGATCGTTATATTGGAGTCAGTTGCTTGACTATACAAAATTCACACTTTGGTTTACATTGTTATTGCTGTTCGCCAATCCAGTATGGTTAATTTTCGTATGCGATAGACTTTGAAATTGAAACAGGCAAAGCTTGGCTGCTTGACTGTGTAAAACCGATAATTAGCGGGGCAGCTATATTTTCCGGGCAGAAAAGCTGTTTCACGTGAAACACCGGCCTGTTGTTTTGTATTGGATTTACCGCCCAAAATTCAATCTGATAGTCTAATCTGAGAGTCGCGCCGGCATTTATAACAGCCGTCCAACAGATGGATGTAATCATTGATTATAACCATGAATGTTGCTGTTTAAATTAAATGGGTAGCAAATTTATCTATTCGCTGTCATTAAGTTATGCACAATTCAGACCTCGCGATTGAATTATCCACATTTTTGTCTGCGAACTATAACCGGAGACTTCAAGTGTCAGAATTGTCAATAATTGCAAGGCAAGATTAACGATCTAGTAGAGGTGTAGTTCACATAGGAGTGGAAGAAGCTATCCACACTTGTCCACAGTTATGAACAGTGATGGTGTATAACTTGCAGCCGCTCTTACATGTCCAACGAGGACGGGAAAATTGAATGGTTATCAAAAGGAGGAAGGTTCGTGACCGCATCGAAGAAGGTGAAACCCGTTTCGAGAAATACTCCGGAAGTCGGTGAGCAGTCTACGCCGAACACATCAGGTATGGAGACGGCAACGGATATTCTGAATCGAATATTCGCTGACGGGACCGGTTCGGTGTCCGGAGCGGAGATGGCAGATCTATCTGCACGCTATCAGGCCTTACATCAGGCTCATTTCCCTAACCCGTCAAAGACTCGCTTCATCGCCGTTGCGAATCAAAAAGGCGGGGTAGGGAAAACCACGACCACTGTTAATCTGGCATGCGCGTTTGCAGAATTTGACCAACGTGTGCTGGTCATCGATATGGATCCACAAGGCAATGCTTCCACTGCACTGGGTGTGGCTCACGAGTCCGGGACACCATCAACATATGATGTACTTGAGGGTCGTCTTGGGATCGACGACGTTAAGGTGGTTTCTCCTGAATTCCCCAACCTTGAGGTTGTCCCATCGTCTATTGATCTGAGTGGCGCTGAGCTCGAAGTTGCGGATATGCCCAACCGCAATCAACTCATGAAGAAAGCTGTCGCCGACTATCTAAAAGTCTGCCGCCAGCATTATGACTATGTTCTTGTTGATTGCCCACCTAGTCTGGGGCTGTTGGTTCTGAATGCCATGTGTTCCGTCAATGAGGTATTGATTCCGGTGCAAGCTGAATACTATGCTCTTGAGGGACTGCAACAATTGCTGCATACCATAGGACTTGTTCAGCAGAGCTATAACCCCTATCTGGTAATCTCGACTATGTTGTTAACTATGTACGACAGGCGGACACTGCTCAGCAAAGAAGTGTTTGATCAGGTCAAGGAACATTATCCAGAGATAGTACTGAATACAACTATCCCGCGTTCAGTCAAAATCTCTGAAGCTCCCAGCTTCCGACAAAGCGTTGTCACCTATGACCCCAAAGGAGCCGGCGCTATCGCTTATGAAGAGGCAGCGTTAGAAATCGCCCAGAGATCCGAGCAAGTACTGGAACATATCGCCAGCAGAAGACAGGGGGAGTGAGGACATGACAAGCCGTTCACGGTTGGGCAAGGGCTTGGGGGCTCTGTTCCCCGCCCTGCCGGGTGAAGATGACGAAACCAATGCTGATAAAAGTCGGCAACAAGATAACGAAGCATTGAATTCTCGCAACAGGCAGCCTACTCTTCAAGGCTTGCCTGCGGAATCGGATGGACAACAGCTCCCAGTGACGGACGCCTCAGAAAAAGACGGAGACAAAGGAGGACAGAGTACCACGCATCCGGGTCGTGCAGGCTCTCAACTAATGGCTACGACAACTTCTTCTAAGAGCAGTCGCAAACGTACTAATTCGAGGCAAAGGCGTGCCCGCATTCCTGATTCTCTCGACAAGGATGTTTCACGTGAAACATCCACTTCGAAGAGGACTACCAAGCGTCGGTCTGTCCCGTCCATCAGCAGCCTTGAACATCCAAGTGATCTATTCTTTGGACCTACAACGACAAATGTTTCACGTGAAACATCGTCCATGATGGAATCGAGTGAGGGTGTCGACCGTCAGGTAAATGAGACTCGGCAAAGCTCTACCCGCACAGGCGCTGTTCGCAGTGAAAGCGAGCCAAACAAGGCGGAGGACAACAGCCAGGAGGAGTTGAAACCCGTCCAAGGTGGGTACTTGGCCGAGGTGCGTGTCGATGATATTAGGCCCAACGCTCAGCAACCACGGCAAATCTTCGATGAAGACGAACTGCTGGAGCTGTCCCGCTCCATTAAGGAAGTTGGTGTATTACAGCCCATAGTGGTGCGTAGATCAACTCTTGCAGACCGTCCAAGAACAATTGAGGATAAAACCACCTCAGTTGACAGCGCCGAAAACAAAATCAAGGCAATTGGCAGCACCACGCCCGAAGAAAAACAATCGGGTCAGCTTGTAAACCAGAGAGTGGCTAATCTACGTCAGACAACACATTATGAAATCATAATGGGTGAGCGTCGTTGGCGAGCTACTCGATTGGCTGGCCTGGACACAATACCGGCAATTGTGAAAACAACGAGCGATGACACCATGCTGCGGGATGCTCTGCTCGAGAATCTACATAGAGTGGCTCTTAATCCGTTGGAAGAAGCAGCCGCTTATCAGCAGATGATTGACGAGTTCGGCTTGACTCAGGACGGTTTGTCCAAGTCGATTTCTAAGTCCAGACCTCAGATCACCAACACACTTCGACTGTTGAAGTTGCCCCCAAGTGTACAGAAAAAAGTAAGCTCAGGTGTGTTGTCAGCTGGACATGCTCGTGCCCTGCTTACTTTGCCGGATGAAAAGTCCATGGCTGCTCTGGCAGACAAAATTATTGCTGAAGGTTTGTCGGTACGATCTACCGAGGAACTCGTCGCGTTGCAGACCGGGCAGACGAAGAAGAAAGCAAAAAAGCCTAGGGTTAATGCTTGGGCGGATAGTCCTGTACGCCAGGATTTGGAAAGTCGCTTTGATACCAAGGTGGCTATCAAGGGCTCTAAAAAGCACGGGAAGATAGAAATCGTATTTTCTTCACCTGAAGACATGGACCGCATCGTCGCCATTCTCTTGGAGAAGAATCAATTCGCAAATAATGACAGTCGTTCGGGCGATAAAGGCTGGGTTTAATCACATGATTTGTCGTTTTCCTGTTAAGTAGAGTGTCCGATCGCGGTCGATGGATAACTAAAGGAAATTTGATAGGCAGCTGTGCATAATCGATAAACAAGGTGCCTGGCAGTCGTAAACTGCCAGGCACCTAAACTCTTGTTTAGCGGGGCGTGTCAGGCCTTATCGGTTATCCAAACTCGTAAGATATTCCTGAGCATCTAGGGCAGCACGGCAACCCATACCAGCAGCGGAAATGGCCTGACGATAAATCTTGTCTGTGACATCACCAGCGGCAAAGACTCCAGGTACTGAGGTCTTCGTCGACCCACCTTCGACCAGAATGTAGCCGTCCTGATCCAGATCGACTTGGCCATTAAGGAACGCAGTCTGAGGGGTGAATCCGATGGCGACGAATACTCCATTAGCTGGAATGGTGGACTGCTGGCCTGTGGCTGTATTGCGGACGTCTAAAGAAGTTACGCCGCTATCGTCACCGTTGATCTGCGTGACGACCGAATCGAGCTGGAAGCTGATCTTGTCGTTGGCCTTGGCGCGGTCCACCATGATTTTTGAAGCGCGGAAGCCTTGGCGACGATGGATCAGTGTGACAGAAGAGCCGAAACGGGTCAGGAAGTCCGCGTCACCCATGGCAGAGTCACCGCCACCAACGACTACAATCGGCTTATCTTTGAAGAAGAAGCCATCGCATGTTGCGCAGTAGGATACCCCTCGCCCAGAGAACTCGCGCTCGCCAGGAATATCCAATTTACGATATTGCGAACCAGTGGTGATGACGATGGATCGAGCTTGGTATTCTTGGCCTCCATCGGTGGTAATCCGCTTGACGTCTCCGCTCAAGTCAATTGAGACGACATCGTCGTATTCAATCTGAGCGCCAAAATGTTCGGCCTGGTCGCGCATCTGATCCATTAGATCGGGACCGAGCACTGCCTTAGGGAATCCTGGGAAGTTCTCTACTTCCGTCGTGTTCATAAGCTGACCGCCGGGCGTTAGTGCTCCAGCGATAACGAGTGGAGCATATCCAGCTCTGCCAAGATAAATGGCGGCGGTGTATCCTGCGGGTCCGGACCCTATAACAATGGCATCATGAACAGTTTGCTTCATAACGCTACTGTATCCATTTAGGATGACTGGGTCACACGCGGTGGGCGAAAAGGGCGCTTGTTGTCTCACGGTCAGCTGGGTTCTGACAGGAGCAGGCTATCCTTGAACCATGGAGAAAACCGTGATAGTAGCCATCGTAACCAATATTGGGACAATTCTGGTGTTGATCTGGTTTATGCTCCGAGTTGATCGATTGCTGCGGGAACACCCCAGCCACCAAACAGAGGATAAGAGCGGGGATGACAGCTGGCATAGCTGGCGTTTTTGGAATCCTCCCAGCTCTGACGACAATGAAGACGAGTTGGACGCAGATTCCCAGGTGATAGACAACAGTTCTGAGGCTGATGAAGATGTGACTTCTGGGACTGCCGACCGGTATACATTCTCAACTCGGGAAGGACCTGGTAAAAATTCTTCGCAGGCAACAGAAACGGGCGAGGAAAGCAGCAGGGACGAGTAAAGCAAATTCAGCCAAGCCGTAGACAGTTCAGGCACGTTGGGGCGCAGTTTCAATCGTAAGTTCGACATTACGGAAGCATGGTCCTTAAAGTATGGTCTTTCAACAAGGACGGATGAGCTTGGATCTGTGCTTATGCCTACCCTCTAATTTGCAGGGTATCTATGGGCGTTTATCTATGAGCTTTGCAGCGGGCACGGGGAGTAAACCCGTGGTGCAAACCCCGTAAGCAATAGGACCTGCTGAATTAAATCCTGATAGGAAGATCGTGCTCTCAAGGATGAGCATGAAAGAATCGGGGCCAACGAACTGGTTCTGCATCGCCAGTGGCAAATGACAATTGACTGGTGCGGACTCAGCTCCCGCTCGAAGTTCTTGATGGCTAAGTAGAGATGGTTCGATTCTCGAAGACACAAAAGCCGTGCTGTCTATATATTTATATATATGTAGTCACGTCCGCTTGGCAAACTTCTAGGTAAAACATCCTGTGCTGATTGATGCAGGAACTCCGGATGGTGGCGAACCTATGAAAGCTGCATTCATTTTCGTGCGACCCATGTCTTTATTTGACTTGCACTTTTAACGGGCAGGATTCGCTGTCAGTCATAGGGGCCGTACGGTGTGGGATCCTCGCTGGAGTCGGCCAAGCACGTTGTGCAACCCAGAATGTTTCACGTGAAACATTCGATACCGGTCAAGAGAACATGCATAGGTATGGAGCGGGACAGCTGTCTATTGTGGGTTGAGTCCTAGAGAGTGGCCAGCCATTCCAGCATTGCAATTTATTAAACTGCATTGCTTCTGCACGTCAGCCTTGTCGACAATTCAAAAACTAGGACTTGACTGAACATAACCGTGGCTCGATGTTGGCATTGGCTGAGCAGCAAAGGGAAGGCGGGGAGTGGAGGTGAAGTGGAGCGTAAAGGGGGAGCGGAGAGTCGATCTTAACGCATAGACGGAGGGGAAATAACCAACGTTGGGGTGGTGAATGGGGAACAATTGACATTTGGTATCAAAGAAGCGCTCTGATGAGAATAATGAACGCACAATAGAGTGTCGGGTTTGATGATTACAAACGGTTAGTCCATACTGTTCGAAACTGTTAATCAGTACTGTGTGCAGGGCGCCCAGCCTTGCGTACTATCTGCTCCGCCTGTATTTGCAAGCTACGTATATTGCAGGTCCGCCTGATGCATATCGCGCAAATTGCAGACTATGCATCAGGCGGACCCCACTCATGAAAACCGAACGGTAGACAGAACCAGGCGGGCTTTTAAGTCTCAGTCGGTCCGCTTTTGGTTCAAAACGGATTGAACCAATGCAGTGTATAGCTCTGGCAGGTTGTAGCCGGCAGCCAAGGCTGATTGCGGCAGAAGCGAGGTGTCCGTCATGCCGGGTGCTACGTTGGACTCCAGGAATTGCGGCTGTCCTTGGGCATCAACGATGAAGTCGGTACGTGAGATGTCGCGGAGTCCCAAAGCCCGGTGGGCGGTCAGCGCGGCATCGCTCACAGCCTGTGTGGTCTTGGCATCCAGTCGGGCTGGAACATAGAACTCCGTCGGGCCGGGTGTGGAACGAGCCTCAAAATCGTAGGTGCCTGAGGGGGTCCAGATTTCAAGCGGAGGCAGAACCAGGGGGTGCCCGTCAAACTCGAGGATGGACACGGAGACCTCGGTGCCCGTGACGGCCTGTTCGATCAGGGCCACATCACCGTAGGCGAAGCAGTTGATCAACGCCTGAGTGAGCTGGCTCTGTTCAGTCACCATAGTGCACCCCATGGCTGAGCCGCCCATAGTGGGCTTGATGAAAAGAGGAAGCCCCAGCGAACCTAGGAGCATATCGATAACGGGTTCGACTCCCAGCTCTCGGAACATGGACTCGGGTAAGGTCACAGAATGCGGAGTGTGTAATCCAGCCATGCGGACAACGTTCTTGGCGATGGGCTTGCTCCAGGCGGTACGAGAGGCCTTGGCCCGAGATCCGATGTAAGGCAGTTCCGCCATCTCCAAGACATCGCGAATGGAGCCGTCTTCGCCATTGGCACCGTGCAATAGAGGCCAGACCAAATCAGGACGGGTCGACTCGTCGGTCAGGTAAGGCAGAAGCGAGCCATCCATGTCGTGGACATGGACCGTCCATCCGGCCTCCTCTAGGAATCCCTGGACTCGATGCCCTGAGCTGATGGAGACATCGCGCTCATGGCTGAGGCCGCCACAAATAACCAGGAGGGACTTGTCAGCACGCTTGGTAGCCTTGCTCGCCAGGGAGAGGACATCGTCCTTGGTGAACGGCGTGGCCTCACGAGTGGAGCGATGCGAGGTCCGCCTGGCTCTTTTGGCCGGTTCGCCAGTAGACATGGACGCATTGTTGGCCGCGGTAGTGTCCGGGCTGGCGGCTGTGGTCGTCGTCGCGCTCGCGGTTGTTTTGGCTTTGCCGACTGCCGGGGTTTTGCCACCGGTCTGCTGCCGTGGTGTCTTGCTGTGCTTGGCCGCCATGATTCAGCCCCTTTCCTTGCCGCTGTCGGGCTCGAACAGCCGGACGGTGGCGAGTTCGTTCTCGATGACCGTGGACAGTCTGCGTATCCCCTCTTGGATCCGATCTGGGGTGGGGTAGCAGAAGGACAGACGCATATGGTCCGCCCCCTCCCCATTATCGTAGAAGGCTGTGCCGGACACGTAAGCCACCTTGGCGGTGATCGCCCTGGGCAGCATATCCTTGGCGTTGAGCCCCTGGGGTATCTTCAGCCAGATGTAGAAGCCACCCTTGGGCTTGAGCCACGAACAGTAGGGCAGGTATTCCTTCAAGGCCTCATCCATGGCATCGCAGCGTTCCTTGTACATCCCCCGGTAATCGTTGATCTGCGATTTCCAATCGAAGTTGTCAAGATAGGTGGTGATGGTCATCTGGCTCATGTTGGAGGGACACAGGATGGCTGACTCGTTGGCCAGAACCAGCTTCTGTCGGATGCCGGGAGGCGCAACCATCCAGGCCACGCGCATACCCGGGGCGATGATTTTGGAGAAGCTGCTCAGGTAGACAATGCCCTCGGAGTCGTAGGAGCGCAGGGCCGGATAGGTCTGGCCGTCGAAGGCCAGTAGTCCATAGGGATTGTCCTCCACAATGAGCACGTGGTACTTTTTGGCGATCTCGATGATTCGCGGCCGCCGTTCGACGCGCATGGTGGCGCCGGCGGGATTGTGGAAGTTGGGCACGGTGTAGAGGAACTTGACCGCCTTGCCCTGGCGGCGCTGCTCCAGAATGGTCTCCTCCAGAGCCTCGGGGATCAGCCCGTCTCTGTCCATGGCCACGTTGACCACATCGACCTGGAAGGATTGGAAGACGCCCAAGGCACCCACATAGTTGGGCGCCTCAGCCAGCACCACATCGCCGGGGTCGCACATGATCCTGGTGATCAGGTCCAGTCCCGACTGGGAACCGTTGACGATGACCACATCATCCGGCTGGACATCCTTGATGCCTTCCAGCTCCATAATGGGAAGCACGTCTTCGCGCAGGTGGGGATCGCCCTGTGCCGACCCATACTGCCAGGCCACCTGGCCCTTGCTCCGCAGCATGTCACCAAGCTGGTCGGCCAACTTATCGAAGGGCATCCGGCCCAGGTAGGGCATGCCGCCGGCCAGGGAGACCACCTCGGGCCGGTTGGCCACGGCGAAGAGGGCGCGAATCTCGGATGCACGCATCTGCTCGGCTCGTGTTGCATAGGAGCTGTACCAAGGATCGTTCTTGATGACCTTGGACGCAATATTGGGATCATCCGCCATAACTGACTTCCGCCTTCCTGCCGCCGTTGTCTAAGGAAACTGTATTACCTGCAGGCGCTATGTAGGAGGAAAAATCCAACACATTACCATTTCGGTACACCCATGGTATCGGCATATGGATGGGTAGCCAGTCATGCCTGGCTGACGGGTTCCATGGAGCTTGCAGGCCATTGCGGTCGACAGATGGTTTCCGGGTCGACGTCGGGATGATTTGCCTTTGTTGTCGTCGACCCATAGTCATGCTCAGAAGGCCTGAACGGAAGTGAAGCGCAGGCTGTTTCCCGGCATGCCGTCCATGGGCACCCAGATGACCAGGTCCTGAGTCGTCACCGGCTCGCGCAGGGTGACCTGGGTGGTGCCCGAGGCATCGAAGCTGAAGTCCGCCAGCGGCTGTCCCTGGTTGGGCTGAGCCGCTGTGGAATTCGCATAGACCTGAGCGTGGCCACCGCTCTGAGGCGCGACGATGGTCAGGCGGGAGACCTCTTCCGGTTGGGTCAGGTGCATATACCATCCATAGCCCTGCAGGCCGGCAGGCTTGTTGAGGAAAAGTTGGCGACTCGTCTTATAGGCCGTGGTGTTCTTGGGCTTGGGCGGGTCGGGAACCTTCCCTGACTCCTTGTCAGCGTGGCTGACCTTGTCGTTCCCAGTATCGGCGCCGGTCTGAGCCTGATCATCGCCATCGCCGTTGCTGGAGGGAGATGCTTCCTCGCTTTCATTGGTCTTGCCGGGGAAGGGCACGTTGGACATGACCGGCCAGCCCCCCTCACTTTTACCGACCTTGGATCGGGACCCGGTAATGGTCGAGAGGGCCCAGACCAGGGCCACCACAACGATTACGGCCGCTATGGCGATGACCACCGAGCGAGTTGTGAAGCGGCCGAACAGACGGGTGTCAGCCATATCGGCCTCATCGTCCAGATCCTTATCCTGCTCATCGTCGGGAAGAACCGAGTAAGTCACCGGAACGGGCATGGAATGGATTTCAGGCGTGAAGCTGGGCGGCAGCGGCTCCATGACTGTGGTCTCCTGCTCCTCCTCGTCGAAATCGTGGCTCTTGGAGGATTGGGTCGCTTGGCTGGATGCCTTGGTCCTGTCAGTAGCAGCGGCAGAAGAAGAGTGTCCACTCCGGGCTGCAGATTCTGCATTGCCTCCGACATGAGATTTGGTGGCCGCAGCGTCTGTTTGGCGCGTCTGCGAACCTCTGCCGTCCTGCGAGACGCTCATGTTGGATGTTGCCCTGGTGGCCTGGCTGCTGCCGTCCGCCGCACTGTTCTCCTCGCCGCTGGACTTGTGGAAGTCCCATTGGGAGAAGCCTCGCTCCACGGGATTGTTGGCAGTCACGCCGTTGCCGCTGAGAGCCTCGGACGGTTTACGCTGATCGTCTTTGACGGTCGGCATCCGTCCGGTCACAGCCTTGGACTCTTCCTCATCCACGGCTACGGGTCTGGCCGCCGTCGCCCTGAGTGCGCTCACGTCCATGGCTGCGGTCTTGCGGGAGGAGCTGTTCAGCGAGCGCAGCCGCTGGCGTTCGTCAAAGAGCGAGAAGAGGTCTGTATCCGTATCCTCCGGATTGAGCATTTCGATTTCGCTGCGGCCGGGGAAGAGCAGTTGGTTGGTCTTCCAGTGCGGCTCATGGTGGGATACGGTCTGCGTGGCAGGCAGGGCCGAGGAGGTCAGCCCCGCGGGAAGAGGGAGTACGTTCTTGGGGTCCACTGGACGCAGGGCGACGGACTCGATGGAGGCGCGGCCGTCCAGCTCGGGCCAGATCAGATCGCTGTCGGTCAGTTCCTCGGGCGGGACCCAGGGGCTGAGCAGGGCCGAGAGCTCCGCCAAAGTGACCAGTGGAACCGGCACGGCTCCCTGCTCATTCGCCAGGCCCAGCCCACGCATGCAGATGATTTTGAACTCTTCCGGGGCCTGCTTGGGCAGCTCCTGCAGACTGGGCTGCCGTCCGTCCTGGTCGGGTCGGCGCGTCAGCATGGCATAGAGCACGCCTGCCAGCTCTCGTATGGCACACTCCTCGTCCGCCAATCCCGTCTCAGTCGAGGCCGACGGGTGCTCGAGCATGGGCGATATGGGGGCATCAGCCAGGGTGATCGAGGCGGGTGCCAGCCTGATAGTGCTTGTGGAG
The DNA here is from genome assembly GCF_009683175.1 of Bifidobacterium asteroides. GTDB lineage: Bacteria > Actinomycetota > Actinomycetes > Actinomycetales > Bifidobacteriaceae > Bombiscardovia > Bombiscardovia asteroides_H. The sequence continues at coordinate 932,609 of NZ_WKKW01000001.1, read as the reverse complement.
ACCGCATAGTCGACCATGCCTGCGGCATGCAGGGTGCGCATGGCCTCGGTGACCTCTCCCATGATGGTTCCGACGGCCCGATTGCTGAGCGTTCCTCCGGCGGGTCCGTGCATGTAGTCCCTCAGGGACATGCCGGCATCGGGGGCGGTGACGATCAGGGAGACCTTGTCACGGGTGTGCAGCTGATAGACCGGGGTGAAGCGGCGATCCTTGCTCAGCGCCAGACTTGAGGCGTTGACGTTGATCCGGTCCATGCAGGTGGAATCCCCGGCGATGAAGAGCTGGCAGTCCCTATCCAGGACCTTGTCCTTGGCCCGCCAGGCGCTCAGACCGTTCGCGCGGCGGAGCAGGGTGACCAGGGTGTATCTGCCGAGGATGGTGTCTCCGATATGCGCGTTCATGGTTGCCGAGCTCTCATCAGAAGTGGGGCGTCGCCTGTAGTCGGCGACACCGTGGTGGACCTTGCTGTTCCTAGGTACAATCCTAACGGGTTGCGGAGTCGGGGGAGCCGGTGGAGGTCCGGCTATCGCGGATTCTCCATCAGCGTCGGACTCACGGGCCTCCTCGAAGTTCTCCAGTGCTGCGTCCATGCCGGGCAGAGCGGAGTCGGGGGAGGAGGAGTGCACCACCCTGACCGAGCGGTCGGCCAGCCGGGAGGGTCGCTCCTGCAGTGCGTCCAGGCTGCGGACGGGGTGCCGGGCTGTCCTGCCCAGCCGACGGGCCAGATCGACCAGGAGCTGGATGAATTCCTCAGTGCGCAGGGCTACCAGGGTCACGACATAGATGACCGCCGTCAGCAGGGTGATGACCACGCAGATGAAGAGCGCCTGCACCCAGCTCATGTGACCCTGCCGGCCCTGAATCCAGGCGCCGACCAGGTGGGTCACCGGGGTTTTGACCGTCAGGGCGGCCGCCAGGGCCAATCCCGCAGCCAGGAAGGCCTTGGCGTAGGTGATAAGAATCCGCCGCTCGTCCAGGTTCCCTTGGAAGGGGCTGCGCAGCATGTGAGCCAGGACGGGGAAGCTGAGGAGGCTGCTCAGGGACAGGCTCAGCCCTACCATCGCCGCCCAGTAACGGGGAGGCAACAGGCGTATGGATACCAGAACCAGTGCCACCTGAATGGTGTTGGAGACGGCCGCGAAGATGAAGGGATGTCGGCCATCCTCGAAGGCGTAGAAGGTGCGCTGAATGAGCAGGAAGGCGCTCGTGGGAACCAGCCCCAGGGACAGGGTTATCAGCGGTCCTGAGATAAGGACGGACTCATGGACGCTTACCGAAGGCAGCAGGGCTCGGGTGATGGGCACTGGAATCGCCAGCAGGACTGCGGCGAAGAAGAACATGACCAGTCCCACATTGCGCAGGGCCTGGCTCAGATCATTGCGGGCATCCCCGATGCGGCCGTCCGAAACCGCCTTGGACAACTTGGGGAAGAGGGCCGTGCTGACCGAGACGGCCACCAGCGAGTAGGGCAGGATGAAGATGGTGTAGGCGTTCTGATAGGAGCCGTTGCCGGCGATGTCAAACGGGTTGCCCTCCAGGGGGGCGCCGTTGTTGATGCGGGCATTGACCACGTTGGCCAGCTGGTTGATGATGACCACGCACATGCTCCAGGCCGCCACCGAGCCCATGGATCGCAGGCCGATTCCGCGCAGGCCCCAGCGAGGACGATAGCGGAAGCCGCTCATGATCAGGGGAATGAAGAGGACAAGCGCTTGGAAGGCCACTCCCAGGGTCCAGGCCCCGGCGGTCAGGGCCACCTTGCCGTTGTCCCAGAAGCCGACCGGCTGATTGCGGGCGTTGCCGAACAGGAGGATGAAGGCCAGGAAGCCCAGGCAGCTGATGACGTTGGCGCCCACCGAGCTCCAGGCGTATGCGGTGAACCGGCCCTTGGCTGCCAGGATCTGCCCCAGGACCGTGTAGAGCCCGTAGAAGAAGACCTGTGGCATGCACCAGAGGGTAAAGGAGTTGGCCAGGGCCCGCTGGGCCGGGTTCCACTTGGAGTTCAGATAGATGGTGGTCAGCACCGGGGTGCCCAGCATCAGCAGCAGGGTCAGCAGGGCCAGGAGGACCATGGCGACCGTGATCAGCTTGTTCAGCCGGTCTGCCGCGTCCCGCTCCTTGAGGGTGCGCACGATCTGTGGGACCAGGACGGCGTTGAAGATGCCGCCCGAGATCAGGGTGAACATGACCTGAGGGATCATGGCGCCGGTCTGGTAGGCGTCGGCCGCGATACCGGTGGTGCCTATGGCGGCTGCCAGCAGGATGGTGCGGATCTGCCCGGTTACGCGGGAGGCCGCGGTGCCCGTGGCCATGATGGCGGAATTGCGCCCTACGGAACTCATTCGTCCGGGTCCTTCGTACGGTGGAACTGCCGCCAGAGCCCCAGGAGTCCCAGGAGCACGGCGATGACAATGATGAGCATGCCACTCATGTCGCTCAGTCGCAGATTGCTGGTGATCTGGGCCCGACGTACTTGGCCGAATGGACGGCCCTGACTGTCCAGCAGGCCGATGTCCACGTTGGCTCTGCCGGCTGCCGCTACCCTGACCTTGAAAGTCACCTGGGCCTCGGAGCGGGCGGGAATGACCGCCTCCGCCATGCGCGAGGTGACGATTTCCATGGAGTCGGTGCGAGCGCTGATGCGGGCGTGGACAGGGTAGGGGTGGCTGTTGCTGACGGTGACGGGCATGGAGGCCGTCTCGCTGACTACGTTCAATGACTCGCTGGGTGTGATGCTGATCCCGTCCAGGAGCCGGTGGGATATGGCCTCAGCCTGATCGGCCAGGTCAGCGGCGGTTGCGGTTCCCCCCAGGGACTTCAGGGCCAGATCGTCGTGGGCAGCGGTCAGCTGGTTCAGCCACTGATGCGGATCCTTGGGCTGGCGGGCGGTGGCGTCGGCATCCTGGCGGGCCAGGGCCTGGCTGTCGGTTTTGCCTGCCGAGGCGCTGGCGGTGGGTTGGGAATCCTGCTTGTCGTCAGCCAGGATGGAGGTGGCGAATCGGTCGATGTCAGCCCGGCTGGCGATCAGGGAGTCCAGGGTGCCTGTCGGGCCATCGCCATGTTTGGCGCCGCTCTTGGCGCTTCCGAGCTCCAGGGCCTTGAGCAGGCCCGACGACCCGCCGGTGAAGTCGGGCGCCTGCATCAGGTCGTCCATGGACTTGAGGCTGATCCAAGGGGCATGCTCCAGCTCGGTCATGATCCGGTCCACCTGCTGGGTGTCCTCATCGGTATCGAAGCAGACCAGAAGGGAGCGTTCTGCGTAGGGTTGTTCCATCTGATAGAAGGCGCTCTGGGCTATGAAGCGGGCCGTCTGCCCGGCCTGAGTCTGCTCACCGGTGGCGCGTGTGGAGCTGGGGTGGCCCCTGGCCAGGTTGCTGAGCTCGCGCTGGGCCGACAGGACGGTTACCTTTCCGGCCTTGGTTTCGATGGTGTACTTGCCGGTATGGGCGGAGGTGCCGGCACCGACCTCGAAGCCCTGGGGGGCGATGACCGTCTGATAGCCGGCACGGCGGGCCGCAGCGATGGATTCCATGGTCCACTCCTGTCGACCCTGCCAGGCGTACGCGCCAGGCGCCGCGTCCCCATAGAGCTTGGCCGCGGTCTGGGCACTCCAGGCCTCCGGGGTGACACCGGCCTGGGTATAGCGGTCCTGACTCTGGGGCGCATACCCGGTGATGTCGAAATCTGCTGGCTGAATCAGCCCTTGTATCTGGGGACGGTTGGCGAAGGCGGACAGGTAGACCGGGTCGCCCATGGCTTGCAGGGACCCATGTTTGGACAGCAGCTGGCTCTGGTCCTCCTGGCGGCGGGTCCCCTGGCGGGTCAGTGTCACACTCCGGTTTTTATCGTTGCCCGAGCCTGACTCGGATTCGGCACTGGACTGGGTCATCAGCGCTGTCATGGCCTTGTCGTCAATGTTCCAGTCCGAGGAGGTCAGTGGCAGGACCATGGTCAGGGACAGGGCGGGGGTGCCTGCGGTGGGCAGGCCATCCCAGGTCCGGGTCAGAAAGGTGAACACATCGCCTAGGATCCGACCCTGATCGTCGCTCAAGGAGAGTCGGACGGGCTTGGGCCCCCAGCTGGTCATCTTCTTGATCGCGTCTTGATCAGCCGGTACGTTGACGGCAACCTCGGTGCTCTGCCCGGTCGGGATTGTCGGTACTGCCTGTGTACCCAGCACATCCGGGGTGGGGATGCGGGCGTGGCCTTCGGACCAGGCCTGCATGTCGGCCCGGGAGCTGAAGGAGTAGAGGGCGCTGGTGGATACGCTCAGATGGGCATTCTCCATGGGCTGGTTCGCGGTGTTGGTCACCGCAGCGCGCAGGGCGTAGCCGGACTTGTCGGTCACCACTGGCGTGGACCAGCGCAGGGCCACCTCGGCTGAGCTCTGATGACTGGTGGCAGCCAGGGCTGGTGTCGGATGCCAGGGAGTCATCACCAGCGCGGCCAGAAGGACGATCGCCAGCAGGATTCGGGTCCATCGGTTGAAGGCATAAGTGCGCTGGCTGGTGCGCCCGCTCGGGCGCAGGGGGGTCTGGATCATAGCTGTTTTTTGTACTTCCTCGCGTAGAGCCAGGCTATTTTACGCTCATTGGGGTAACTGAGCACCGAGGTCAGGTCAGAGAAGTCCACCCAGATGGCGTCCTCGGCCTCATGATCGGGGTCGCCCTCCACGCTCAGGGATCCACCGATCATCCGCAGGACGAAATGATGAACCAGCTTGTGGACCCGCTGATTGGTCCCGGTGAACCAGTAGTCGATGGTAGCGATGGAGTCGGTCACCCTACCCAGTATCCCCGTCTCCTCATGGACCTCGCGCACCGCCGTCTGCTCGGGTGTTTCCCCCTTCTCGATATGCCCCTTGGGCAGACACCATTCCAGATGGCCCGAGCGGGAGTGCCGGGCGATGATGGCCACCCGGTCATGCCGGTCGAAGATCAGCCCGCCCGCCGAATATTCGCGCACCACAGGCAGCTCCTGGGCATCCAGGGAGGCGAACGTGGAAGGACCGGAAGCATGTTTGTGCCGGGGCATGAGGGCAGGCGTGGGAGCGTCATCCTCGGTCTGTATGCGCTCGCGAACCTGCGGATCCAGGCGTTCGCTTACAGTCTCCACCAGGTGGTTCCGCCCCTGCTGTCCGTGGGCATGGGTGTCCGCAGAGTCGGCGCTATGTGCAAGCATGCGCGCCATGTCCGCGGGCGTAATCATACTCCAACTTTACGTAAGGTAATGTGCAGGTGGGGTAACGGTATGCTAGTAGGCGCATCAACTCCGTAGGAAAGGGTGAGCGTGGATTTCCAAGTCTGGCCGGAGGCCATCGAGCTCGGGCGCCTCTTCGCCGAGCAGGGATTTGAACTGGCGTTGGTAGGGGGTCCTGTACGCGATCTGCTCCTGCACCGGCACTCCCACGACCTGGACTTCTGCACCTCGGCCCGGCCCGAGCAGTTCGAGCCCATCCTGCGTCACTGGGGGTCGGGTTTCTGGGACATGGGACGCAAATTCGGTACCCTGGGCGCGCTGCGGCGGCGTCCTGATGGCACCGAGGTCAAGGTGGAGGTGACCACCTACCGGCGAGACACTTATGATCCCGACTCCCGCAAGCCCGAGGTGGACTATGGGGACAGCCTTGAGGGCGATCTTTCTCGGCGCGACTTCACCGTCAATGCCATGGCCCTGCGGGTGCCCGACCTGGTCTTCGTGGACCCTTACCGGGGGGCCAACGACCTGGCCAAGCAGGTGTTGCGGACCCCGGTGGATCCCCGCCAGTCCTTTGATGACGACCCCCTGCGGATGATGAGGGCTGTGCGGTTCGTGGCCCAGCTGGGATTCACCATTGCTCCGGAGACCGCAGAGGCCATCACCCGCATGACCGATCGAATCAGTATCGTCTCGGCCGAGCGGATTCGCGACGAGCTGACCAAGCTCATGCTGGCCGACCACCCCGTCCAGGGCATCGAGGCCCTGGTGCAGTCCGGCCTGGCTGACATCGTTCTGCCCGAGGTGCCGGCTCTGCAGCTGGAGATAGACGAGCATCACCGGCACAAGGACGTCTTTGAGCACACCCTGATGGTGGTGGATCGGGCCATAGCCCTGGAGACCGGACCTGACGGACCTGTGCCCGCCCCGGATCTGACCCTGCGCCTGGCCGCCCTGCTGCACGACATCGGCAAGCCCGCCACCAGACGCTTTGAGCCCGGCGGCAAGGTCAGCTTCCATCATCACGATGTGGTTGGAGCCCGGTTGGCCCGCAAGCGCCTCAAGGCCCTGCGCTTCGACCACCACCTGATCGCCGACGTCTGTGACCTGATCTCCATGCACCTGCGTTTCCACGGCTATGTGGACGAGCGGTGGACCGATGCGGCTGTCCGCCGTTATGCCCGAGAGACCGGTCCGCTTTATGAGCGGCTCAATCGTCTGACTCGTGCCGATGCGACCACCCGCAACAAGCGCAAGGCTCAGGTTTTCTCTTCCGCCATGGACGAGCTGGAGGACAGGGTGGCTCAACTGCGTCAGCAGGAGGATCTGAATGCCATCCGGCCTGACCTGGACGGACGACAGATCATGCAGATTCTGGGCCTCAAACCCGGGCCGCAGGTGGGACGCGCCTATCGGCACATGCTGGACTATCGCCTGGATCAGGGCCCGGTCGACCAGCAGACAGCCGAGCAGGAGTTGAGGGACTGGTGGCAAAGAGAGGGCGCCGACCAAGCCTGACCCTAAGTCACACCTTTCCGGGCGGGCGCCCTTGGTCAGGAGACTGCGAAAATTGGCGGCGAATATTGTGGCTACGTGATGTTGAATCCGACAGTACGCCGGATCTGCATCGTCAGGCCTTGGGGGCCTTGGGCAGGTTCTTCATGGAGGAGGGGTCGGTCTGGCAGCCCTTGATGGGTTCGATCTTGCGGCCTACGACGGAGTTGCTGTCCTCGTCGTCCAGATCGGTAAAGGTGGCCCCTATGACCACGTCGATCAGATCGTCGTTACGGTCGTCCATGATCAAAACCGCATCGTTGAATTGGGACCCCACAGTGTAGCCACGGTCAATGGCCGAAGCCCCGAAACGTATCTCGGTGCGGGCTGTCTCGGTCTTGCCCGGATAGTCCGCCACATCCTGCATGTTGAATCCCCGATTGCGCAGTGCTGCGGCCAGGGCGGTGGCCAGACCGGACTTGTTGGTTCCGTTGAGCACCCGCACGCGGATGTCGGGATGGTTGACCAGCTTGGCATTGTCGGGCGGGCAGGGCACGGCGACACCATAGTTGGGCTTGGCGATGCTGGCGTGTTTGGCGGTATGCCCGATGGACCCGAAGATGATCAGTCCGCAGATGATCAGGATGGCAACCAGGGCGCTGACGACTATGGTGAAGACCATTTTCTGGCGCCGTCGCACGAACTGCCTGCGGGCCTCGCGTTCGTCGAGTGGTTCGGGATTCGTCATGTTGCCTACTCTACTGTTCATGGGTGACTCGCAGTGGGACCATCCTGGGCAGGACTGGCGAGTCAGCCTCGATGATCCTGTCCACTGCATTCTGCTCCCGCCAGAGCCTTTTCAGTGCGATTGCCTGCTCGGGTCGAGGGGCCATGACCACCACCGAGGGGCCCGACCCAGAGACGAAGGCCGGTCCGATGCCTGCCCGCCGGGCAAGGTCCAGGGCCTTGCGCGAGCGCGGGTGCAGGGTGCAGGCGGTCTCCTGCAGGTCGTTCAGGTCGTGGGGATCGGGTCCGATCAGGTCGAAGGCCTTGTAGACCTGGGCTGTGCTCAGTTGGTCATCGTAGGCCCCGATAAGGAGGTGCCCGGTCAGCCCAGCTCGGGATAGTCTCTGGGCCTGTGGGCCATCCGGATCCAGGGGTTCCAGAATCTGGCCGAAACCTGTCCCCCTGCTGAGCCCTCCATGCAGGCAGAAGGGCAGGTCCGCGCCCAGACCGGCAGCGATGCGATCCAGCTTGGCGGCAGGCATCCTTAGATTCCAGAGCCGGTTCAGGCCCAGCATGGTTCCGGCGGCATCCGCGGATCCGCCGGCCAGGCCGGCACCCACAGGTATCCGCTTGACGATGTGGATGGACATATCAGGCTGATGTCCGGCGGCCTGGGCCATGGCCAGGAGGGCCTTGACGGCCAGGTTGGCGCATGGATCGGCATCCCGGCGGTTCAGGTCGCCCAGGTGCTCGCCCTCCAGGGTCAAGCGGAAGCCACTGCCAGGTTCTCTCTGGCGCAGTTCCACCCGATCCCAGATTCCCACGGCGCTGTAAATGGTGTCCAGGCGGTGTTGACCTCCAAGGTCGGCTCGGGTCGGGCCAACGTGGAGCCTCAGATTGATTTTGGCGGGACAGTAGAGAGCAATGCCATCCCTTCCGGCTGCCGGGCTCACTCGGTCACCTCGCGGCGGGCTTGCTCCAGGGCGACGAACTCTTCGATGGTCATGGTTTCCCCCCGGCGTGCAGGGTCAATGCCTGCAGCCTGGAAGGTTTCGGCGTTCGCCAGACCTTTCAGGGCGGCATGCAGGGTCTTGCGGCGCTGTCCGAAGGCGGCATCGATCAGGGAGAAGACCTCGGTTCTTGTCCCCTCATCCCCGCGTCCGCGTCCATCTTTGTCCCGGGTGAAAGAGACCAGGGCTGAGTCCACGTTGGGGGCTGGCCAGAAGACATGGCGCCCAATCCTGCCAGCCTGGGCGGCATGGCCGTACCAGGCCAGCTTCAGACTGGGAGCGCCGTAGACCTTGGAGCCCGGGGTGGCCGTGAGCCGGTCCGCCACCTCCTTCTGGACCATGACCAGAAATCGGCTCAGATTGGCGAACCGGGCCAGGAGGGTCAGAATGATCGGAGTGGCTACGTTGTAGGGCAGATTGGCCACCATGACCAGGTCGGTGGCCGTGCCCGCGTCGCCTGCCAGCTGAGGGGTCAGGGTCAGAGCGTCCCGGTGGATCACGGTCAGCCGTTCCAGGCTCTCCGGCATGCGCTCGCGGACGGTCTGCGGCAGCTGCCGGGCCAGGACGGGATCGATCTCGTCGGCGGTCACCAGACAGCCCGCCTCCAACAAACCGAGAGTCAGGGAACCCAGACCAGGACCCACTTCCAGAACGGTCTGGCCAGATTCCACCCTGGCCAGACGGACGATTCTGCGGACAGTCCCTGGATCGATGACGAAGTTCTGCCCCAGTCGCTTGGTGGGGTGGATGCCGATCTGGTCGGCGAGGCGTCGGATGTCGGCTGCTCCCAGGAGGCGGTCACTCTCGGTTTTAGTGTTCATGTCGGTTCGTTGCTCGTGGATGTGGTTAGGGAATCAGTAGTTATGATGTACGTTCCAGTAGCTCATGGCCGCACTAGGACTGCCGTACCGTTGTGCGATGTAGTAGAGGCCCCAATCAATCTGGACAGCAGCATCGTCACGCCAATTGGCTCCGAATAGCGCCATCTTGGAGCCAGGGTTAGACTGGGGAATGCCGTAGGCAGGGGAACTGGGGTTCTGGGCATACCAGAGCCAGCTTGATTCCTTGTTCCACAGTGTCACCAGGTCATTGAATTGCGAACCCGTCCATCCGCGCTGGGCGGCGGCGCCCCCGGCGTAGACCTGGGCTACATCAGGTTTCGCATGCCAAAGACCGTCACGAGATGGACTCGGCGCTGGCGCTGGCGACGGAGCTGGTTTGTTCTCGGGCTGAGTTGGAGCTGGTGTGCTCGGCTGTGTCGGCTGCGTGGTCTGCGGAGGCTTGGTCTGTGTTGGCGTAGGGGCCGGTGTCGTTGCCGACTGTGAATCCTTGCTGGGCGAGGGGCTCGGAGAGGGGGTCTCCTGCGCCTGCTGGGAGTCCTTGCCTGTGTTCTTGGACTGCTGCCCGCTGTTCTGTTCCTCCTTCGGCTTGTCGGGACCGACGGCCACCACCTGATCCACTGGCATGGCTACGGTCTCTTCCTTGATCACCTGCTCCGATTCGGCCTGTCCGTCCACGTAGGTGACCTGTATGGTCTGCAGGCGTTGACCGGCTACGCCCGCCTGCCGCACCAGGGTCTGACCGGGCGCCAGGCTCGGGTCGACCACGGTCCTCGTGGCGAAGGGTATGGGGATTGTTTTTTGAGTGTTTCCGTGGGTGACCCGTTGGACCCGCAACACGGTGGTGCCCTGGTCATGCTCCACGCTGACCCGGTCCTCCTTGCCTAGCACGATGCCCTTGGAGTCCAGTATGGATGCGGCTGGAAGTTTGCCGTCAGGGGCCACCGAGGTCTTCCCGTCAGCTATGACAGTGACCGGCCCTGCCTGGTTGATGACCAGACCGCCGGTCAGCTGGTTATAGACGTTGCCTACATCCACGGTGACCTTCATGGCCTGCTTGCGGTTTTCCTCGAAGAATCCCAGCAGTTGGTCCATGCTGGTGGCCGTGGTCCAGAAGGGCACCCGCTGGCCCTGGATGACGATGGTGGTCTGATAGGCGGAGCGCACAGTGACCGCCGCATGGTTGCGCAGCTGGCCTCCGGAGGTGGAATCGACCAGGTCGTGGGTCTTGACCTTGATTCCCTGCTCGCGCAGCAGACCGTCCACGCTGTAGGCGTAGGTGGTCACCATTCTGGTCTGCCCGTTGACGCTCAACGCCACGCTCTTGCGTGCGGCAATGCCGAAGGTCAGGACCGTGGCCAGAACGACCAGGAGAGCGCAGGAGACCACGCGAATCCTTCTGAGCACGACGAAACGCCGCGGTGTCCAGCGTCTGGCCATGTGCTCGCCTCCCTGTTCCTGCCTTGTCCGTACCCGGCAATTCTAACGGCGCGGGCATGGAGCGGAACCGCACAATCCGCAAGGTCGGGCAAACATCCACATTTGTTGCAGACGGGTGGCAATAAAAAAGCCGACCTGACCGTCATCGGTCAGTCGGCTTTTCAAGACCCGGGCCCTGGGCCGGCGGATCAACGTCAAGAGGACGGGAATGAAGGGGAATGATCCCGTCCTCGAATACGAACGGAGATGGTTGGGGAAAAGCTCCGTTCGTACTTCGGAGAACGAGCCTCCGAAATGACTTACTCGAGGGAAGTATTTGTAATTATCCAGGTAATGTCCATTATTATAGCCTGCCCGGAGACAAAGCTGAATAATCGGATTTTATGGTTCGTTCCTGGCGTAGAGCCTCCTGTCAGAGTCGAACTGACGACCTGCCGCTTACAAGGCGGCTGCTCTGGCCAACTGAGCTAAGGAGGCGGTCCCGGTGGTCCATTACAGCATTCCGGGCCGCGGTACGGAATGATATCGTACCATCACCGTGTCCCCAAGGGGACGCTGGGCGCGAAATTCCTCCCGACCTGGCCGGTTCAGCTCAGCGAGCGCGGTTGGCCGGAGGCGCCGATGGCCGGCATGGCGCCCTTGACGCCCACCTTGGACTGGTCCAGACCCAGGGCCTTGAGCAGGCCCGAACTGTAGTCCAAGCCCGCCCGGGACAGGTTGCCCAGTTCCCAGTAATTGCCGTTGATGCGGACCGTGGGCGTGGTCATCTGCCCCTTGTTGGACCCGCTGGGATTCCAGAGTTCCTTGCGCAGGGGGGTGTAGGCGTCCATGGCCTTGATCCAGGCCCGGTAGCGGCCCTTGACCGCCTGGTCGGCAACCTTGGGATCGACGCCGGCTTTTATGGCCTGCTGGCGGATCTTGTCGTTGCTGATGGGGTGGTAGTCGGACTCGTCCGGTTGGAAGTCCTTGGCGTAGAGATTGGCGATAAAGGGCAGCAGGTGGTCGGGGTCGTGCTGGGCCACATAGATGGTGGCCGTGCCCGTCCTGCTCGAGTAGTTGTCGGTGGAGAGCCGGTCCATGAAGCTCATGGGATAGATGACCAGGTTGATCTGCCCGGCATCCACCAGATCGGTCAGGGTGGAGTCCAGGCCGCGATGCAGGGCGCCGCAGCCTGGGCACATGAAGTCCATGTAGATCTCCACGGTCGGAGCCTTGGCCACCGGCTTGTTGAGCCCCTGGGAGCTGATCAGGAAGCCGCCCTGGTCATTGGCGGCCGAAGGCTTTTCCTTGACCTTTGCGACGGCCTGACGGGCCTGCTCCAGGTCCTGGGTCTTGACCGGGCGATGGCTGCGCCAGTAGAGGAATCCGCCCAGAGCGATCAGAGCGATGAGCACCACGGTGACGATGACGCCGATCATGGTCTGCTGGCGGCGCTCTTTGGCCTCCTGGAGCCGCCGGGCCTCTTCCTGGGCCTTGAGCGCGGCCTTGCGGTTCTGCTTGCCCTTGGACATGACCTTGGATCCTTTCCTTGGCGTACTGAGCATAGTGTAGCCGCCAGGGGTGGAGCACGACCTTAGGCACGCAGGAGGTGGATGGGGGCCCAATCCATGGAGGGCTGGGCAATCAACCCGGCCAGGAGGACGGCAATGATCAGCAGCCAGATCAGGAGCAGAATCCACCTGCGGTGGGGGCTGCCCGGCGCCTCGGGATCTTGACGGCCCATGGGGATTCGGCCCGCCGCCAGACGCAGGACCACGTTGCCGCTGTTGGCCTTGGGGGCTGAACGGTCCTGCGTAGGCAGGGTCGTCAACAACCAACCGACCAGCGTCGCCAGGGCCATGGCCAGTCCGCCTGCGGACAGGGGTCGGGCAGCTGGCAGGGGAAAGGTCAGCAGGTGATCGCCCAGGGTCAGGCCTGCGCGAACGGTGGTGAAGGCGCCCGCCCAGGTCAGTGGCAGAGCAACCAAGGCTTGGACGAGGACCATGCCCGGCAGGCGGAGTAGGGCGGCCGCCAGGCCCTTGAGCAGGTGCCAGGGGAGGGCGGCTGCGTTCAACAGACGGTCGGTGCTCCGTCGAGGGCCTTCGCGGCGCAGCTCCCGTTCGATCTGGGCTTTTATGCTCCATCCTGCGGTGCTCAGGGCCCAGAGGAGGATTCCGGCGGCGGCCAGAGCCGATACCGGGGCAAGAGCTGTCAGTAGGGCGGGAAGGATTCCCAACATGACCAGGCAGGGGGTTCCCGCCCTCAGGTAGCGCAGACGTCGCATCTGGGCGGGGGGCTGGTCTCCCAGCCAGTGGGCGTCCGCCTCGTTGCGGTATCCGCTGGGTAGGGGCTGTGCCGGCGGCAGCGGATCCTGAACGGTGGTGGCCTGAAGATCTCGGCGATCTGCTAAGGGTTGCTGGTCCTGCCAGGTCTGCGTCTGTTCCTGCTGCTCCTGGGCTGCGGGAAGGGGATTCAAGAATCTGGTGGGCTGTCCCGAGTCGGGCAGGAGGGTCGTCTGCTCATCGGTTCTGTTGTCTGTCGGAGGTTGTGACCAGGCCGTCCGCGGACTGTCTGGATCAGCCTGGGTGATAGGCGGCATGGGCATGGTGGCCGGCTCAACGACCATGGTGGGGGAGTCGGCCCGCCCCTCAGCCTCCGAAGAGCCGCCGCCAAAAGGGCGCATCGTCTCCTGACTGCCCTTGCCGTCTTGTTCTCCTTGCCAGGCCTGCGGATCCATGGCGTCCCGGCTGATGGCCTCCAGGAGTTCCTGGGGGGTGCAGCGTGCGCTTCGGTCGGGGGAGAGGGCCGAGCGCAGGGCTCTCATGGTACCCACGGGCAGTCCGGACAGGTCGGCATTGCCCGAGGCCTCCCGCTCCAGGACCGCCATCATGGGCTTGTCGCCGAAAACCGCTCGTCCGGTGGCTGCATAGGCCAGAACAGCTGCTGTGCTCCACCAGTCGGTTTCCTGGTCGGCCTCGGCTCCGTCGATGATTTCCGGGGCGATGAAGCCGGGGGTTCCCATGACCAGTCCGGTCCGGGTCACGTGGCTCTGCCCCTGGCCCATGGCGATGCCAAAGTCCACCAGCACCGGCCCCGAGACCGAGATCATGACATTGGTGGGCTTGATGTCTCGGTGGACGATGCCCGCCTGGTGGACGGCTGCGACGGCATCGGTCAGTTTGCGTGCCAGCCGCTCCAGGTCGTCGCCACGATAGGGGCCGTTGACCGCTACATCGTCGCGAAGGTTGCGCCCCTCGATCAGCTCAGTCACAATGAAGGCCAGGGCATCATCAAGTTCCATATCCACGATCCTGCAGACACCTGGATGGCGAATCCGTTGCAGGGCCAGAGCCTCGCGTCGCAGGCGCTCGCGGGCCGAGGCGCGCTCCTGAACGTCGGGGCTGTCTGACGAGACCGGGTCCTCCTCCAGGGATTCACGCAGGATTTTCATGGCGTAGTCCTGGCCACCGCCATCCCGTGCGCGCCAGACGGACCCCATGGCACCGCCGCCCAGGGGCTCAATCAGGGTGTAGCCCCCGACCAGCCGTCCCGGCCTCAGGTCCAAACCCTCAAGATCGCTCATATCTCCATTGTGCCCCGACTGGTTGAAAAGCACCTGATTGCGGTTCCTGCTGTTTCGCCGCGTCCGAGATCGCCGCAAATGGCTAGACAGTCGACGGCATAATCCGTAAACAGGCGCTGATACAGTATTCTCGGCTGGGCAATATGCAAAACAACAGAAAGAAGGGGCTTCATGGAAGCTTCGCGCTTTGAAAAGGGATCCGAGGCCTTGGCAGCTATTGACGGCAAGGGAGGCCAGGCTGTCATCGACTCCCTTCAGGACATAGCGCCGGACCTGGGTCGCTGGATTGTCGAATTCGCCTTTGGCGACATATACACCCGGAAAGGACTCGATCTTCAGCAGCGCGAGTTGGTCACCATAGGCAGTCTGGTGACGCAGGGAGACACGGCTCCACAGCTGGCCGTTCACATCCAGGGAGCCCTGAATGTGGGGCTGAGCAAGCAGGCCGTGGTCGAAGCCATACTCCAATGTGCTCCCTACGTGGGATTCCCCAGGGTCATCAACGCGATCAACGTGGCCAGGACGGTCTTTGAGCGCGATGCCGAAGATTCCGACAAGCCCAAGGACTGAGTCGGCAAGGGTTCGCACGTCGAATTCAGACCCTGGTGTATAGTGGACACTGGCTCAAGGGAGAGTTTCTCTTAACCACAAAATAGAAAACCGTCGCATGGCCATGCCGATGTCGGTGTTGACCCCGGGACGGAAACCACAGTGAAAATCAACCCTTCACTACGGATCGTTCGGCACGTACCTGCCGATGAAAGGATGAACAATGGCAGAAGTGGTATTCGACCACGTCACTCGTATCTACCCGGGCAACGATGAGCCCTCGGTCAGTGACCTCAGTCTGGACATCAAAGACGGTGAATTCCTTGTTCTGGTAGGGCCTTCCGGCTGCGGAAAGTCCACCACCCTGCGCATGTTGGCCGGCCTGGAGGAGGTCAACAAGGGCCGCATCATGATTGGCGACAAGGATGTGACGACCATGCAGCCCAAGGACCGCGACATCGCCATGGTCTTCCAGAACTACGCCCTTTACCCCCACATGACCGTTGCCGACAACATGGGCTTCGCCCTGAAGATCGCCGGCACCCCCAAGGATCAGATTCGCCAGCGGGTGGAAAAGGCCGCTGAGGTGCTGGATCTGACCGAGTACCTGGACCGCAAGCCCAAGGCTCTGTCCGGTGGTCAGCGTCAGCGTGTGGCAATGGGCCGCGCTATTGTGCGTCAGCCCAAGGTCTTCCTGATGGATGAGCCTCTGTCCAACCTGGACGCCAAGCTGCGTGTCCAGACGCGTACGCAGATTGCTGCTCTGCAGCGTCAGCTGAACGTCACCACCCTGTACGTGACCCACGATCAGACCGAGGCTCTGACCATGGGCGACAGGATCGCCGTCATCAAGCTGGGTGTCCTGCAGCAGGTGGGTGCGCCCACCGAGCTTTACGACCGGCCCGAGAACGTGTTCGTGGCCGGCTTCATCGGCTCGCCCTCCATGAACATCAACATTCACCCCGTGGTCAACGGCCAGGCCAAGATTGGCGAGGACACCATCAGCCTGCCGCGCGAGGCCGTCGACAAGCTGACCCCCGAGGACCAGGGCAAGATCGTCGTGGGCTTCCGTCCCGAGAATGCTTCTCTGGCCGGTGCCGACGAGCCGGATGCCTTCTCCCTGAAGGTGGCCAACGTGGAGGATCTGGGCTCCGATGGCTACATCTACGGCAACATTCTGACCGACAACAGCGCGGCTGAGCAGGCCATCGTCATGTCCGACCAGAACAAGCTGACCACCATCCGTGTCAACCCGCGCGACCTGCCCAAGGTGGGTGACGTGGTCAAGATCCACATCGATCCTGAAAAGATGCATCTGTTCTCCCCGGCCAGTGAGCTGCGGCTGAACTGAGTATTCCTGTGACCCTGTGGTTCGGCCACGGTTTCCCGCCGAGCCGCAGGGCCCATATCGATCATTGATATCATCTCCTTTCCTTGTTGACCGGGTGACCAGGAGCCCCGCGCGGCGCATCCGTGCGGGGCTCTTCCCGTATAGGATGGGCGGCGATGGGATGGATGAAGCATGACTAGCGTGAACATCAACCGGGCGACGGCCTCCTCTCTGGACCCTCGCGCCATGAAAGCCACCTCGATAAAGACCACAGCCGACCCCTCCTCCGAGCAGGAACCGGCTGCCCTGCACATCACGGCCACCAGTTCCAACCCCAGGATGTTTACCCTGCCCTGGGAGCGGCCACTGGCCACCTGGCCCAAGGATCTGCTGGCCAACCTGCCCAGGGGCATCTCCCGGCACGTGGTGCGCTTCGTCCACGTGGGCGACGATGTCTATGCCATGAAGGAGATAACCCAGCGGGTTGCCGAGCGTGAGTACGAGCTCCTGCGCAAGCTGCAAAAACTGGAGCTGCCCACGGTCAACCCCATCGCCGTGGTCACTGGTCGGCACACCCGCGAGGGCGAGCCTCTTGAGGCCATGCTGGTCACCCAGCACCTGAAGTTCTCACTGCCCTACCGTGCCCTCTTCGCCCGCAATCTGCGTCCGGATACGGCCGAACGTCTGATCGATGCCCTGGCGGTCCTTCTGGTGCGGCTCCATCTGGCCGGCTTCTACTGGGGAGATGTCTCCCTATCCAACGTGCTCTTCCTGCGTGATGCCGATGCCTTCTCGGCCTTCCTGGTCGATGCCGAGACCGGTGACCTGCATCCCAGCCTGACCGATGGCCAGCGCGAGTATGACATCGACCTGGCCAGGACCAACATCATCGGCGAGCTCATGGATCTGGATTCCGGCAACCTGCTGGCCGGCGAGGTGGACGAGGTCGGCGTGGGCAACCGGCTGGTGGACCGCTATCACTCCCTCTGGAGCGCCCTGACGGACGTGGACAGCTTCGACCCGGATGAGATGTGGAAGATCGAGCGCCGCGTCAACCGGCTCAACGATCTGGGATTCGACGTGGACGAGCTGGAGATGAAGACCGAGGAGGACGGCAACCGGGTGCTGGTGCGCCCCAGGGTTGTCGATGCCGGCTACGCCTCCCGCAAGCTGTTGCGGCTGACAGGTCTGGATGTGCAGGAGAATCAGGCCCGGCGGCTGCTCAACGATCTGGATGCCTACCGGGCATCCACCTGGCGGCAGGGCGAGGATCTGGAGATTGTGGCCACCGACTGGATGCGGGAGGTCTTCGAGCCCACCGTACGCATGATCCCGCCGGAATACCGCTCGCAGATCGAACCGGCCCAGTTCTTCCATGAGGTGCTGACCCACCGCTGGCTGATGGCCGAGAAGGCCGGTCACGATGTGCCCATGGCCGAGGCCGTGCAGAGCTACATCAGCGAATCGCTGCCCGAGTACCGGCTGGACTCCGAGGACATGAAGACCATCAACGAAGAGGCCGATGCCGGTGTGGTCGATGACGAAATGAACTGGCAAGGCGCCCATGCCCAGGCCGGTCAGGGTGAGCAAGTCACCAGTGATCGGACCGACAAGGACGCCAATGGCCATGATAGGGTGGCTTGCCAAACCAATGCTGAAGACCAGACCGGAGCGGGAACCCAGACGGATCATGACCGGGCTAGCGAAGAGGTGCAGTCACAGCCAGCCTTTGAGGATGCGAATGGAGGCCGAAGCTCGCTGAGGTCGGTCTACGCCCCTGGCAGCCTGGATGCGGCTGCCGACCAGGACGACCAGGATGACGCGGTCTGGGCCTCCAGCTGACTGATTGGTTCGTGCGGCAAGGGTCTGTCTGCATGCTGGATGCTGCGGGCAGACTCTTGCCGTTTGGCTTGCCTGTCTTCAGATTACCGGTATCTGACTGGTGGGCTATTTGGCCTGGCTGGCGGACCGTCGGCGTGCCATGGCTACGGCGTAGAGGCTGATGCCAGCTGCCACCGAGGCGTTCAGGGATTCCACCGAGCTGGAGATGGGGATGGAGGCCAGGGCATCGCAGTTCTCGCGGACCAGGCGGCTCAGCCCCTTGTCTTCGGAGCCCAGGACCACCACCAGCGGATCGGTCTCGAAGCCTGTCTCGCCTACTGTGGTGGTGCCTGCGCCGTCCAGGCCAACCGCGTAGTAACCGCGTTCCTTGAGCCCTTGGATGGCTTTGGTCAGATTGACCACGCGGGCCACGCGCAGATGGGCGGCGGCTCCGGCGGAGACCTTCCAGGCTGCGGCTGTCACCGAGGCGCTGCGTCGCTCGGGCAGAATTACACCAGAGGCCCCGAAGGCCGCTGCTGAACGGATCACTGCCCCGAGATTCTGCGGGTCGGTGACCCCATCCAGGGCGATGAACAGCGGGCGGGCGGCAACCTTGGTCGCCTGGTCGGCCCCTTCCAGGGCGGCCGCGTGCTTCTCGGCCCTATCGACCAGGCTCTGCAGGGAGGCGTACTGGTAGGGCTGTACCTTGAGGACCACGCCCTGGTGGTTGCTGGACCGGGCGATGCGGTTCATCTCCAGGCGGTCGGCTTCCAGCAGGTTGAGCCCTTCCTGTCCGGCCAGCCTTACGATTTCCCTGGTCCTGTCGTCGTGTTCCATCCGGGCGGCCAGATAGAGCTGGCTGGCCGGGACTCCTACGCGCAGGGCTTCCAGGACGGCGTTGCGGCCGATGACCAGGTCGTCGGAATCGGAAGTGAACCGGTCGGCCCGGCGGCGGGCCGCCAGGCGTGGGTCGGCCGTCTGCCTGCGCTGGGCCGCCTGCCGGGCCTTGTAGGCCTTGTGGTAGACGCGATCCTCGGCCTTGGGCGTGGGCCCTCTGCCGCGCAGTTTGTTGCGGTGCTTGCCGCCCGAACCCTTGGTCGGGCCTTTCTTGTTAGCCATGTCTTCAGTGTAAAGGCAGGCGGGAACCGGTCAGATGTCGGTCGGCCTCAATATCTGCAGGGCGAAGAAACGCTCTACCTTTATCGTTCAGGCCGGGCGGATCGGCCGTGTGAGTCATCCCAGAGCGGCTACTTGGTCAGGATTCGGGAACTCCATCCACTCGACCGGGGACTGTCCCTTCGATGCCGGGGTGACGGCGATGTGGGCCATGGATGACCGGCCCGAGGCCCCGTGCCAGTGTCTGACGCCTGCCGGGCAGAAGACCACATCGCCGGGTTCCAGTCTGCGGGGCTGACGGCCCTCCTCCTGCTCCCACCCCAGCCCGGCGGTGACGATGAGCAGTTGGCCATGCGGGTGGGTGTGCCAACGGTTGATGCATCCGGGTGCGAAGGTCACATTGCTGGCTGAGCATTCCGCGTCCGGATCGGTCAGGCGGTGCAGCCAGACATGACCGGTGAAGTTGGGACCGTCAGCCGAATCCCCCAAGGGATAGGGCCCTGAATCCGGCTCGGTCCCGGCTTTGGATGGGGTTGCAGCACTGTCCCGGCCCTCACCGTAGACCTCCTTTGCCAGGTCGAAGGCCGACCATGCCTTGGGCCAGCCTGCGTAGAAGGCCAGGTGGGTGATCAGCGCCACCATTTCTGTGCGGGTGACGCCATTGCCCTTGGCCATGGCCATGTGGCTCTTCAACTGGGGGAAGAGTCCCATGCTCATCAGACCGGCGCAGGTGATCATGCTGCGGTCCCGAGCCGAAAGTTCGTCCTCGCGGGACCAGACCTGGCCGAAGAGCACATCGTCGTTCAGGTGGGCGAATTGTGGTGCGAACCGACCGAGCTGGTCGTGGCCCGCCGTCTGTTTGATTGCCATGGGTTAGTCTCCTTGCCATCATCTTGGCCGGGTCATTCCGGCAGGTTCAGCTATACCCCTTCGAGTGCGCTTGAAGTCAAGGTGCCCAGACTGTCCCGGATGATCAGCGAGGTAGGCAGGGTCAGGGCTCCGCGGTCCTCGGTAACAGGCGGGATGCCGGCTTTGCGCAGCCGCGCAATCAGGGTGGACTGTTGGCGGGACTGCCTGGTCTCGGGCTTCCGACCCAGCAGAATATCAGCCGCGGCATGTCCTATGGCTCTGCGGGGTATGCGAATCGTAGCTACGGCCGGCTTGACGACAGGGGCGACCATGGTGTTGTCAAATCCGATGACGCAGACCCTGGCGGGCACGGTGATTCCTTTGGATTGCAGTCCCAGAATGACCCCGGCGGCGATCAGATCATTGTAGGCGACCACAGCATCGGGAGGTTCCTGCTCCAGAGCGATGGCAGCCTGCCTGCCGCCTTGGACAGTAGGATTCACTGGACCCATTCGTCGGCATTCCAGCCCCATAGTCCGACTGAGTGCTTGCAGGCTCTCCCAGCGGGATCGGTCGGACCAGGCCCCCACCCGGCTGGCTATGTAGACTATAGACCGTCGTCCCTGCCGCCGTAGCAGTTCCAGGGCTTGGGCCAGGCCGGTGGAGGCGTCGGGTAGGACGGAGGGAAGACCCTCCATGGGGCGGTTGAGAACCACAAGAGGCAGGTGTCGTCCCAGACGCCGGGCCGTCGGTGCTCGGACCTGATCAGTGGCCAGAATGATGCCGTGGGTACGGCCGACCAGTTGTTCCAACAGGTCTTCCGTACGCCCCAGCTCGGCTCCGGCTTCGATGATGCCGACTGCACCTTGTTCAGGAAGTGCCTCCTGAGCGCCGGCAAGGATCTGGGAGGAGATTCCGTTGGAGGTGTCCTGGACCAGAAAGGTGATCATGACTGGACCGGTCGCATCCCTACTGGGAGGACGGTCGGGTAGGGGGTATCCCATGGATCGGGCCAGGGAGCGGATATGGTCGGCGGTCTGCGAGTTCAGCCGACCGGGATTGTTGAGTGCGCGGGAGACCGTGGACGGGGACACTCCGGCCCTTGCGGCCACGTCAATCATGCGCACGCGTCGGTGCCTTTCCCGCCCCTGTGCGGGCTCCGGGGATCTTCTGGACAAGCCTGATGCTCCGTTCCTTGCCTGATATGGCTGCACTGGCATTGTAGACGGCCTGCCTGCAGGTCGGCACTGATGCGTCCGAAGACCTCCTCGGTCAGTGGATAGCAGCGGATCAGCAGGACCGAGATGGTGAACATGGCAGCCGGTACCAGGCCCACAGCCAGCCGCATGTTGGCGCCCAGGGCCGGATCTTGGGCAACATTCATGCCCGGCCTGTAACCCAGGAAAGACAGGATGGCCGGCCCCGCCCATCCATTGATGGCCGCTCCGACCTGGCGGGTGATGCTGAGGGCGGCCATGGAGGCTCCGGCAGTGTTTCCGTTGCCGGTCCGCCACTGCTCGTACTGGACCGAATCCGCCTGCATGGCCCAGATGCAGGGGGTGATGACCTGCACTCCGATGCCGTTCAAGGCTATGCAGGCGACGGCAGGCCAGGCGGATCGGACCAGGATGAAGGCCAGCGAGGATCCGATGACCATCAGCCCGCCCAAGGTCCAGGTGCCTCGCTTGCCCAGACGCTGCACCAGCCAGGGCGAGCAGGGGGCTACAACCACCCCGGCAAGGACGCCCACCAGGGTCAGGGCGAAAGTGATTCGTCCGGTCAGACCAGGGTTGCCGACGGTCAGCACCTCCTTGGCGACAATCGGGGCCAGCGAGGCCACCGGGTTGGTCATGAACAGGGTGGCTAGACAGACCACCAGTAGGGGGCGATTGTCGACCAGGAGCCGCAGGTCCTCTTTCAGGGAGGTGCGAGGGGCTGCCGGGGGCAGGTACCTCTCCCTGGTGGTCCGGGCCATGATCAGATAGCCCAGGGAGCCCAGCAGACAGCAGGCGGCGACCACCGGAAGAAAGAGGCGGGAGGGGTCCATGTCGTTGACCCGCGGAGCCAGGGTAAAGGTCAGGATTACCCCTGCCGCCGCTCCGCCGAAGGTGCGGGAGGCCGCCAGGCGCTGGCGGTCATCGGGGTCCCGGGTCATAGCTCCCAGCAGGGCCCCGTAGGGCACGCCGCCCAAGGCTCCAAGGAGCTGATAAAGCAGATAGGTGGCGATGGCCCAGCCGATGCGCACCGGCATGGGGGCGCTCGCCGGAATGGTGTACATCAGGGTGACGGAGATCATCATTGGCAGGCCGAAGACGACCACCAGCCGCCGCAGACCGCCCTCCCGGTCTTTGTCGCGTCCGTCGGTGATTCTTCCGGCGACCAGGTAGACCAGGGCCTGGAAGAGGTGGGCTCCCAGGAAGATGTCGGCCACCAGCATGGGGTCCATGCCCAAGTAGAGGTAGTAGGTGGTCAGAAAGAGGTTGGTCATCTGCCAGCCGACGTTGTTGGCGGCATCGCCCAGTCCGTAGCCCAGGATGGCGGACCGGGGCAGGGACTCAGCACTCATGGTCGCCCTCGGCGATAAGGCAGGGAAGGGAGGCGGGGGATCCCGGTCCGGCTCCTGCCGCGTTGATGGCGCTGACGCTGACCGTGTACTTGCCGGGTGCCAGATCATCGAGGGTCAGGGTGGTCTGTTTTGCAGTCAATCGCAGTCTCGTATTCTGCCCACTGCCCATTTCGCGCATGGTGACCAGATAGGCCTGTAGAGGGAGGCCGCCATCGTTCGGGGGGGACCAGGATGCCTGCATGGTTTTACCGGAAGAGGTCAGCCCGGGTTTGGCCGGACGCCCGGGCGCATGCCCCAGGATCAAGGGATCGCCTTGGGAAGAGGTGGGCGAGACGCGGCCATCCTCGGTGGTGAAGGCTGCCATGACCCGGTAGATGCCTGGCGGAACCTGCCGGAAACTATGGGTCTGTTGGTCGGCGGGCAGCCAGACGGTTGGGGCGGGACCATGATTGTCAGCCGGTTTCAAGGTCAGTTCGCACCCTGAAAACCCGCGTGGGACATGGTCAACAGTCAGACGGACGGTCATGTCTGCCGGGTCTATGCTGACCTGGGGGTCGCTGGGCCGGGGCAACGTCGGATCGGTCCTTCCGGCTTTGGGGGGTCCCATATGCAGCTCAAGCGGGTCCGCAGGTTCGCCGATTCCCGTGGAGTTGCCCTCCTGCAGGATCATCCGCCAGGAGCCGAAGGGGATTTCATCCAGGTCGGCCCGTCCTTGAGGCCGGTCCAGATGGAAGGTCATGGACCGGCCTTTTCGGTCATGCAGAAGGACCTGGGTGGTGCGGGGCGCGTCGGCCAGGTGTCGGATCGGTCCGTGCTGCCAAGCCAGGCGCAGGCGGTGTCCGTGAGGCTGGGCGTCGATGCTCTTGGGAGCTGCAGGTATGGCCGGCAGACGATGGCGAG
Organism: Bifidobacterium asteroides; assembly: GCF_009683175.1. Lineage (GTDB taxonomy): Bacteria > Actinomycetota > Actinomycetes > Actinomycetales > Bifidobacteriaceae > Bombiscardovia > Bombiscardovia asteroides_H. The sequence goes on along the minus strand of NZ_WKKW01000001.1, from coordinate 909,211 downwards.
AGAAGGCCATGATCTGGCTCAGCTGCAAGGCGTACCGTCCTCCCTGATAGGGGTTGGCTCGCAGCCGGGTTGCCTCGATTCTGATGAACCTGATATTGCTCATTGGGGCGAAATCGAAGGCCTGCGGTCTACCGTCCGCCGGCAGCGGATAGTCGTGGCGGCTGCAGACCCGAGTCCAGCTGCGACCGTCCGATGAAAGGCTGATGGAGAAGTCCAGCGGAAAGCCCTGACCTTGGTTGGGGTCGGTCGATCTGCTGCCGGTTGCGTACTCCACCACGCCGAAGGAACCGGTGCCTGACTGCTGGCTGGATTGGCTGGCATCTCCAGACGGATTGCGGCCCCGGGGCGCTAGGACCACCTGGGACAGGGTGGCAGCCTGCCGCATCTCCAGGAGAATCCACTCCGGGCGGTTCCGGTTGCCGACGGAGCTGGACCAGCCGAATCGGTCGTAGGCGACTCCGAGACGGCCGTCGACCAAGGCGGCCCTTGTCCACCCTGGCAGATCAGTCTGGGAGGAGACCTGGACCCGGGCCCCTGCGGCAAGATTGGCCCGGGCCTGTCGGGGAGGCCGCCGTCCGGCGGTGAAGGTGACCGTCACCGTGGCAGTCTCCTGCAGCTCCCCTTGGAAGCGCACGCGGGCCCGGTAGAGATGCCCGGGTTCCAGGCCGGAGGGATTGATGGTGTAGTAGATATCCTGCTCGTGGCGCAGGTTCCCGTTCATGCTTTCCAGGCTGAAGGCGCCTTCGGCATCCTCCAGGACCTGGGCGCTCCAGCGCTCGCTCATTGCGCCGCCCTCCTGACGCAGATGGATGCAGTGCTTGACCTCCCTTGATACCCATTCCACCCGGCCCAGGTCGATGCGGGGGCGCGCGGTTCCCAGCCGTGGCGGAGCAGCTCGGTCAATCCACCCCAGGAAGTTCTCCTCCCGGAAGACCTGTCGCCCCTGCTTGCGCACGCACAGGACCAGAAGGAGTCGGGCCCCCTGGCTGGCCCGATCCCTGGGCACGGTGATGGTCACGGGTACGGTCCGCCAAGCGGCGTATGGGACCTGCACCTGTTGGCACCCTCGGTCGACAACTACCGGTCTGCCCCCTGGGCCACGCTGCCAGGCCACTTGCCAGACCAGCTCAAGGTCGGTTCCCCCACGCTCCTCGTCATTGTGGACGATGATGGTGCGTTGGCTGGTCACTGCGCGCGGGTAGATCCTGTGAGGTTGCCCCAGGCGCGGTTCACGGTCGAACTCCTTGTCGTAGGCTGCGACATCAGCGAAAGATGCGGCTATATATCCAAAGGCCGGCCCCTCCTGCCAGGGTTCATCCTTGCTGCGCCAGGGATCGAACTGGGGACGCAGCAGCCTTTTAGGGTTAAGCCCCCTGCGGATTCTGCGCCGGTCCGGTTCCAGGCAGGCCTCGATGTTGTCGTAGATGAAGGCGGAAATGCAGAAAGGCTTCCAGTCGACCACTCGCGTGGTCCGTATGCCCCTGGTCACTCGTCCGACCTCCCGGCCGAAGTCCGCCCGGGAGATGGTGTCCGGATCGCCGTTGAGTCGGCCGTGGTAGATGTCGGTAATCCGTCCCTGCCCATCGTAGCGGGGGATGCCTGCGGTGGAGACCGAGAATTCCTCACCTGCGGCCAGGGGCAGGGGCGAATCGATGTCGTAGAGGGCATAGATGTCTGGGGCCGAGGTCATGCCGGAGGGATACCCCCCGTAATAGTGGCGGGAATCCTCGTCGGTAATGGGGGCATTGAAGCCGTCATTGACCACTGGCCGGGTGCCGTCCTGCTCATGCACGGCCGCTTGCAGGGCTGGGATGAGCAGGTCGCCATCCTTGGGGTTCCATGCCTCGTTGGTGGTGGACCAGAGGACGATGCTGGGGTGGTTCCGGTAGGCCCGCACCCACCGCCGCGTCCACTCGACATAGTGGCCGATGGCTTCAGGGTCGTAGCTCATGTGGAAGGGCGGATTCAGTTGCACGTTGGCTGGAGAGCCTGGATTCCAGAAGGCCGTCTCCTCCTCAAGGAGCATGCCGGTCTCGTCGGCGCGGTCGGCCAGGGCTTGCGAGGGGACTGAGCGGATGTGGTTGCGCAGGATGTTGAAGTTGGCATGTCGATAGGCGTCAACCCAGGCCTTGGTCATGTCCTGACCGGATTGGTTGTCGTCAAGAATCAGCCCATAGGCGTCGCCGGCCTCGTTGATCAGGTCGCGGTTGCCCTGGTTGAGCAGGCAGAGAGAGTCGCCGCGCAACCGGATGGGGATGCCGTTGAGCAGGTACCGATCTCCCTGGCGCTGGAATTGTCGGAAGCCGAATCGCTCCTGGGAACGGTCGACCACATGGCCATCGATGTCGAGAACAGCCTGCATGACGTACAGGAAGGGATCGGTCCGGGACCAGTAGTGGGCGTCCGGCCAGGCCATCTGCAGGCGGACGACCTTGGAGGAGCGGGGATCCAGGGAGCAGGACACGGGGTTGAAGGCCAGCACGGTCCGGCCCTTGGACATCGAAGCCTTCCAGGGGCGTACCTCGGCCCTGAATCGCAGATTACATGGGCGCTCGCTGGTGTTGATCAGCGTCGCATTGAGCTCCAGCCGGTCGTTGGAGGGGTCGGCGTCGCCGCCCAGATCGGGGATGATTTGCAGGTCTTCGATGCGGTTCTTGGGCTTGCTGCTGAGCCAGACATCGCCGCCCAGCCCCAGCCGCCCGACCAGGTTCTCAGTGCCGAAGGGGAAGAGCAGCCGATCGGGGCCCTCTGTAGAAGTCAGGGCATCGGCGGGAAGGGATTTGACACTCCAGATTTCAATCCTTATTTGGTTGCGTCCGGCATGAACCGCCTTGGTGACGTCCAGATCATAGGGGAGCAGCGTCATCAGATAGCCCTTGGTGGATGACGGCCCCACCGGGATTGTGTTGATCGACACCTTGCCCAGGGTGGCCAGGGCATCCAGATGCAGGATCATGTCCTCATTCGGGTCAAGGACACCCAGGAAGAACTCCCTGAGGTAGACACCATGGTGCAGATTCCGGCTCCAGGAGGCCGGATAACCGGTGGTCTCCGGCAGGCTGTCCCACCAGGTGGGCACCATGACGGGATATCCCCGGTCTCCATCGTCGGGGTGGAAGTCCCAGATGCCGTTGAGATTGAGTTTCACGCCGCCTCGCCTCGCTGCCCGCTGATGTCAGTTCCCGACCGGCCATCATGGCCGGTCAACAGGCAGGGTACATCGTATTAAGGTATTGCCATTTATTGCCAATCTGGTCCCGAGAAGTGGGGGTAGCCAGAGCTTGCTTCAAGCATGACGGCTGAAGGCAGACTTCCAGCCTGGGCATTTGGGGATTGTCGACGAATATGCAGACACAGGCATGCAGGTGCCAGGCCTTTATGGTCCTGGCCTAGGGTGATTAGTCTGAGACGTCGGCCTTGTAGAAGTTGATGTAGGAGCGGGAGGGGGTCGGACCGCGCTGGCCCTGGTAATGGGAGCCGTTGTGCTTGGAGCCGTAAGGGTACTGGGCGGGCGAGGAGAGCTGGAAGAAGCACATCTGACCGATCTTCATACCAGGCCAGAGTTTGACCGGCAGGGTGCTCACGTTGGACAGCTCCAGGGTGATGTGCCCTTCAAAGCCGGGGTCGACGAACCCGGCGGTGGAGTGGGTCAGAATGCCCAAGCGTCCCAGGGAGCTCTTACCCTCCAGACGGGCGGCCAGGGTGGAGTCCAGCTTGACGTACTCCCAAGTGGATCCCAGCACGAACTCGCCGGGGTGCAGGATCCAGGGCTCGTCCTTGGGCACCTCGAACTGCTCGGTCAGTGCACCCTGGTCCTCTGCGGGATCCACGTAGGTGTACTGATGGTTGTTGAAGACCCGGAAGTAGCGGTCCAGGCGCACGTCCACGCTGGAGGGCTGAACCATGGCGGGCGTCCACGGGTCCAGATTCAAGTGCCCTGCCTCGTGGGCGTCCAGGATGTCATGGTCGCTGAGCAGCATGCCTAGGTATCTCCTTTAGGTTTAATGGTCGATGGTCTCTCCTCGGGCGGGAAACCATCCGAAATCCAGTCTAACCGGCACTATGCCCGCTTGCTGGTCTGGCAGGATTCACAGAGAATTTTCAGATAACACTATCGTCACCATAAGGTAGCGGTTCTTTACTATAAATGTCGGTACAAAAAACCGAACGGGCGGTTTGACCTCCGTCCGACAACTGATTTCCCTTTCTTCTCTCTCGCCCGGCGGTGTTCACGCATCGCCGGGTTCTCTTCATCTTGGGGCAAGTATCAGTGCACCGACGTTTCACGTGAAACCACATACCCAATGGCTCGATTGAGTTCGTTGAGGCTTATTGCAGGACGGTAGGGCGTTTGCAAATCCCTGAGTGTTCGCAAACCCTTGAGACGTCTAGTGTTCGGTCGGGCCGGGCTTCTGTTCCTTGAGCTTCCATCTCCTTTGGATCCGAGGCTCAAGGTCGGCGAATCCCCAAGATGGGCTCGAAAGTTCCGGGCACTCGCATTCTCTGGTTCAGATTCCTCTTCTCTGACGTCTATATAAATTATGTTTCGGTGCACGGCCCGAGTCGTAGGCACAGAATTGAAGACGGGAGCGAAGATATGAAGATATGGAAGAGCCCCCGTCAGTTATGGCTATGACGGGGGCTCTCCGCCGGGGGGAGGGGCGGCGATCTTCTTGCCTTCGGCGGCTGAGGGAAGAGGGGGACTATCACATTGCCGAAAGCAGTCCGAACTCCGCTCCCTCCCCGGTTCGAGCGGCCGGGTGCCGGTGCCGGGCCCGACTCATTCCCGAGGCCAGGAAGAGTGGACCAAGCAGCGCGGCTATCCGACCAAGTATGTGTGGGTCACACCGGCCTTACTCCTGGGGAGCCTTGGCTGACATGGCCTTGTGGAAGATGGCCACGATGATCAGGGCCAGCAGGGCGGCCAGCGCCATGACCCAGAACATGTTGGCCGCTTGGGCCTGGATGCCGGTCTTGACGCCCGCAAGTGCATGCGACCCGAATTGGGGATTGGCCATGAGTCCGCTGTAGACAGCCATGCCGATGGAGGCCGAGGTGTTCATCATCAGATCCCCGATGCCGATGCCGCGTCCATTCTGGTCCACAGGCAGGGTGGCCGAGAAGGAGTCGTAGAGGGGCGTGTAGGACATGGTGATGCCGGCGATGAAGACCGAGGCCAGCACGGTCAGGACCCAGAAGCCCGAGGTGAGCATCAGGGCCGAACCGGCGGCTCCGGCGATCATGAGCAGGGCGGACAGGATCAGCATGGGCAGGCGTCCCATGGCGTTCATGATGACTCCGGACAGGCAGCCCACCAGGGTGGCCACGATGTAGACGATGGTCAGGCAGAGGGAGACCTGGCTCAGGGAGATCCCGTAGATGCGGTCGCCGATCACGTTGTAGATGGGCACGCAGGCGAAGTTGAAGAAGTAGAAGACGAAGAGGGCCAGCAGGACAGCCATATAGGCGCCGTTGGTCACGAACCCGCGGCTCAGGAAGGGGTTGGCGCCCTTCCAGACGTAGCCGGCGAAGATCAGGATCAGGACGGCCAGCACCCCCAGCATCCAGATGGCCGGGAAGGAGAAGTAGACGGCCACGAATCCGGCAATCAGCGCGAACAGGGCGATGCCGAAGACATCGATGCGCTCGCCTTTGATGCCGGTATCAGGCGTGTACTTGAGCACCGGGGGGATCAGCAGGACGGAGACCAGCGGCACCAGGAAGAGGTAGCGCCAGTCGATGGAGGTGATCAGCCCGCCGGCGAAAATGCCTACAGCAGATGATGCGTAGTAGACGGCATTGAAGATGCCCAGGTAGAAGGCGCGCTCCTTGTCGCTTAGATACTTCATCGCCATGACCAGGAAGACCGAGCCGGCCACCTGGCCGCCCGCGGTCTGGATCATGCGGGCCAGGACCACGGCCCAGAAGTTCGATGCGCCGAAGAAGCCCAGGAGGCTGCCGATGATCAGGGCGCCCACACCGAACAGGGTCATCTTCCGGGGGGAGATGTAGTCGCAGAGGGTGCCGTAGAGCATGCAGACCACGCCCAGAACAATGCCGGGCAGGGTGCTGATCAGCGAGGCGTTGGCGGACATCCCCAGGGAGTCGCCCACGTTCTGGAAGACCAGGTTGAAGGCCTGGATCATCAGTGTGCCCAGCAGGAAGATGGTCAGCAGGGCCGGCAGGGCCCGCTTGGTGCTGCGGCGGTTTTCGTCCACGGTCGCTTCGGTAGCCCTTGTGGTGATGGTTTCGCTCATGACTGCCGTCCTTCTATTGTTCGCTCTCGGTCTTGCGTACCAGGGTCAGGAGCCTGTCCATGAAGCGCCGGGTGAATCGCTCGGTGTCGACCGACAGGGCCACCTTGGTGTTCTTGACCGGGTCCAGGAGCCTGCTGGGGTCGCCGATGGTACGGGCCCGCTGCGGTCCCTCGGTCTCGACCATCAGGTTGGTGGCGAAGGTGGTGACCAGGCTGGGGTCGATGGCCACGGCGGCGGCCAGGGGGTCGTGCAGGTTGCAGCCTCCCAGGTAGACCCCGCTCTCCTTTTCGCTGATGTCGATGTAGTAGTCGGTCATGTCCGCCAGGAAGCGTCCGGCTTTGGTGCCCGTGGCGCGCAGGGCCTCGGTGTCCTCGCGGCTCATCAGAGCCTGGGTCGTCACGTCCAGGCCAACCATGGTGATGTCTGCGGTGGTGGCGAAGACCCGGTTGGCGGCCTCGGGATCCTGGTTGATGTTGGCTTCTGCGAAGGGTCCCACGTTGCCCGGCTGGGTCAGGGTGCCGCCCATCATGACGATGCTGATGCGGTCGACGATGTCGGGGGCCTTTTCCAGGGCTGCGGCGATGGTGGTCAGGGCGCCGGTGGGCACCACGGTCAGCTCGCCCTTGGGATAACGGCGGACCGCGTCGATGATGAAGTCCACCGAGCTCTGCTGGCTGGCCCGCCGGTCGGTGCGTGCGGGGATTGCGATGTTGCCGGTGCCGTTGGCCCCGTGGAAGATCTCGGAGTCCGGCGGAACGCTGAAGGAGTCGGCCGTGCTGGGGTGATCGATCCCCTTGAAGACCGGGATGTCCTCCCTGCCGTACATGGCCAGCAGCCGCAGATTGTTGTCGACGCCTTGGTCGAGCACCACGTTGCCGTAGGTGCCTGTGATCCCGATCAGTTCGGCGTCCGGGGAGCCCAGAACGTAGGACAGGGCCAGCGTGTCATCGATGCCAGTGTCCAGATCCAGGATGATCTTGCGGACGGTTCCCTTGCTTGCTGACACGTTGGTCTCCTTCCCAGAAGGATGGGCGGCCCCAACCTTCTGTTACCTATGTCGTGCCTTCCCTAGGCTGATTCGTTACTGCCGTGAAACAAACAACCTGTTTGATGTAACGTTTCATCAAACTGTACGGAGCTAAACTACCTGCGGCTTGGAGGCTTGTCAAAGTGCGTCGTGGGGTGTTCGCCATAAGGGCAGAGACCTGCAAATCCATCGGTGATGTCCGCAGCTGCGGGTGGTCGGCCGCTTTTCCTCGCAACCGACGATAATGAGGGTATGACTTTAGCGACTCCTGAACGGTATGTGGCGATGCTCGATGCGGCCAGACGGGGGTCCTACGCCTTTCCCGCCATTAATGTGACCAGCACGCAGACTCTGAACGCTGCCCTGCAGGGATTGGATGAAGCCCAGTCCGATGGGATCATCCAGGTCTCAGTGGGAGGTACCGCCTACCTGTCCGGACAGCGCCTGGCCGACCGGGTGGCTGGCTCCATCGCTTTTGCCAAGTTCGCCCACGAAGTGATCGCCCGCTATCCAAGCATCACTGTGGCCCTGCATACGGACCACTGCGCCCCGCAATATCTTGACGAGTGGGTACGGCCCCTGCTGGCCTACGAGAAGGAGCAGGTGGCCCACGGTCAGGAACCGCTCTTCCAGTCGCACATGTGGGACGGTTCCGGCCTGCCCCTGCGGGAGAATCTGGCCACGGCGGCGGAGCTGTTGGAACTGTCCCAGGCCGCCCACACCATTCTCGAGATTGAGGTGGGCACAGTAGGCGGCGAGGAGGACGGTCATTCGGCTGCCATCGATCAGCGGCTCTATTCCTCGCCCGAGGACGGCCCCAGGGTGGTCGATGCCCTGGGTCTGGGCGAGCGCGGCCGCTACATGGTGGCCTTCACCTTCGGCAACGTGCATGGGGCCTACAAGCCCGGTGTGGTCAAGTTGCGGCCCGACCTGCTGGGGCAGATCCAGGCCAGGACCGCCAGAGCCATATCCGATGGACAGGTCGGCAGCTTCCCCGCCCCGGGCGCCCCTGCCGACAAGCCCTTCCTCCTGGTCTTCCACGGGGGCTCTGGCTCGCAGCCGGGGGAGATTGTCTCGGCCGTCGCTCATGGCGTGGTCAAGATGAATGTGGACACCGACACCCAGTACGCCTTCACCAGGGCCGTGGCCGGGCACATGTTCGCCAACTACGACAAGGTCCTCAAGGTGGACGGGGAGGTCGGCGAAAAGAGCGAGTACGACCCCCGTTCCTGGGGACGTCAGGCCGAGGACGCGATGGCGGCGCGTGTAGTCCAGGCCTGCCAGCAGCTGGGTAGTGCGGGAAGAGCCATGAGGTGATTGGCAACTTCCTGTCTTGAGAGGTACATCCTGGCGGGGAAGCTGCGGTCGACTGCTGAACCTGTTCGGGCCTTCTGACGCCAGGGTTGGTGCCTGGGTCGGTCGGTCTTCCGCTCCATACGTAGGGTTAGGCTCATCTATGGATGGTCTGCCGTTGTTTCCTTGGATGGCGACCAGTGGATAAGGAGCATCGTATGCCTGGAATCGTGATCGTCGGGGCCCAGTGGGGCGACGAGGGCAAGGGCAAGGCAACGGATCTGATCGGCGAGCACATGGACTACGTCGCCAGGTTCAACGGGGGCAACAATGCCGGCCATACCGTGGTCGTGGGTGATCAGGAGTACGCCCTCCATCTTCTGCCCTCGGGGATCATTCACCCGGCCATCACCCCGGTCATCGGCAACGGCGTCGTGGTCGACCCGGCCGCCCTCTTCGAGGAGATCGATGGGCTCCAGTCCCGCGGCGTGGATTGCAGCCGGCTGAGGATCAGCGAGTCAGCGCACATCATCGCCCCCTACCACCGGACGCTGGATAAGGTGACCGAGCGCTTCCTGGGCAAGCATAAGATCGGCACGACCGGCCGCGGGATCGGCCCCGCCTACGCCGACAAGATCAACCGTGTGGGCATTCGTGTGCACGACCTGTTCAATGTCGACCACCTGCGTGACAAGGTGGAGGCCAGCCTGCACCAGAAGAACCAGATGCTGGTCAAACTCTACAACCGCCGGGCCATCGAGGTGGAAGCCACCGTTGAAGAGCTGGCGGGATACGCCGAGCGGCTCAAGCCCTATGTGGCCAACACGTCGCTGATGCTCAACCAGGCCCTGGAACAGGGCAAGAACGTGCTTTTCGAGGGCGGACAGGCCACCATGCTGGACGTGGACCATGGCACCTACCCCTTTGTCACCTCATCCAACTGCACAGCCGGGGGCGCCTGCACCGGCACCGGCGTGGGCCCGACCAAGATCGACCGGGTGGTCGGCGTTGCCAAGGCCTATGTGACCCGCGTGGGCGAGGGACCCTTCCCCACGGAACTGGACAACGAGCAGGGCGAATGGCTGCGCCGTCAGGGACACGAGTACGGGGTGACCACCGGCCGCTCCCGTCGCTGCGGCTGGTTCGATGCGCTGGTCAGCAGGTATGCAGTGCAGATCAACGGCCTGACCGACATCGTGCTGACCAAGCTGGATGTCCTCTCCGGTCTGGAGACCATCCCGGTCTGTGTGGGTTACGACATCACCCGGTCCGACGGCTCCCGGGTCAGGGTGGACCAGATGCCCGTGGACCAGGCTGAGTTCCAATCCGCCCAGCCGGTGTACGAGGAGCTGCCGGGCTGGCGCGAGGACATCTCCGGCGCCAAGAGCTTCGAGGAGTTCCCGACCAAGGCCAAGGACTACATCCACCGACTGGAAGACCTGTCCGGCTGCCGCATCTCGGCTGTGGGTTCGGGTCCGGGCCGCGATCAGATCGTGCAGATCCACTCGCTGATCGACTGAGGGATCTCCATGGGTCTGCCCTGCCTGACCGCCTTCCCCGGGGCGGTGGGTACGGGAATCATTATCTCCACGAATCGGCCTTTGGGAGACTGGCTTCAGGGCGCCATCGCCAATCTGATCGAGAATTACGAGCGGGCCCTGTCACGGTTCAGGCAGGATGCCATACCTGCGCAGATGGCCCAGGCTATTCATGGGGGCAGGTTCGTCTTTCCAGACTACTGTCAAGGGCTCTTTGACCTATATGACAGGCTGTATTCCGCCACCGACGGGGCCTTGGACCCCATGGTGGGCGAGGACCTGACCCGTCTGGGCTACGGCAGGCAGCCCACCTTCCGGCTGCAGGCCGATGCTGCCGGTCATCTGGGGCGGATCCATGGGCGACCGACCTGGGGCGATGACCTCAGGCGTCAGGGTGCTGTCCTTGTGACTACCGGTCCGGTCAGCCTTGATTTCGGGGCAGTTGGCAAGGGCTATCTGGTAGACCTCATTGCCGATCTGCTCGAGCCCCGGGTCGAAGAGTACCTGATCGATGCCGGTGGCGACATGCGTATGCGGACCTCTCACCCGGTCTCTATCGCCATGGAGGATCCCGGTGATCTATCTGCAGGCGTGGGCCAGGTTGAGCTGTCCCGTGGCTCCTTGTGTGCCTCTGCACCCAGCCGCCGCCATTGGACCGACCGCTCCGAAGATGCCGCAGCGGCCGGGCTGACAGCGCTTCACCACATCCTGGATGCCATCGACGGCCGTCCGGTTGACCGTGTGCTGGCCTCCTGGGTGGTGGCCGGCGAAAAGGACAACGAACACCCCACGGGTCTGGCTGACGGACTGGCCACTGCCCTCTTCCTGGTGCCGCCGGATGCGTTGGCCGCCCGGTTTTCCTTCTCCTGTGCCCTGATGTATGCCGACCGACAGGCCGTAATCTCAGATGAATTTCCTGGTCTGTTCTTTACTGACTCCAATAACCATCCGTCCACATAGTGGACGTGTTTCGTTGAACAAGCCGGTGCCAGGCCTATGGTCAGCACCAATGCGGATGCACAGAGAACGCATCCGGTTCGTGAATGATGAAGGGAGGTTCGCCGTGATGACCAGCTTGACAGACACCCGCCGATTCGGCAACGTGTCTGCACGAATTATTAGCCCGTCCTCACCGGCGGACTGACTCGACAATCTTCATTGTTCGACCCCGTCGGAAGGCGGGGCTGGACGCATAGGCTTCATCGCATCAGACCCTGCCAACAGCGGGGTTTTTCTATAAGGAGATGAGATGAAGTGACGGCAAACGACGTCAGTGTTGCTTCCCCGGCCTCGGCAGCCACCGCGTCCGGCAGCACCCGTGTGACCCGCAGCTCGGTTCGCACGGTCATCGGGGCCTCCATGGTCGGCACGGCCATCGAGTTCTACGATTTCTACGCTTACGGGACGGCTTCGGCCAACTATTTCCCCAAGCTCTTCTTCCCTAAGACCGATCCGACCGTGGCCCTGCTGGCCTCCCTGCTGACCTTCGCCATCGCTTTCATCGCGCGGCCCTTGGGATCCTTGATCTTCGGACACTTCGGGGACCGTCAGGGGCGCAAGACCACGTTGGTGGTCTCCCTGCTGACCATGGGCTGCTCCACGGTTCTGATCGGCGTCCTGCCCACTTATGCCACCTGGGGGCTCTGGGCCGTAGTGGTCCTCTGTCTCTGCCGGTTCGTGCAAGGCATCGGCCTGGGTGGCGAGTGGTCTGGCGCGGCCCTGGTGGCCACCGAGAACGCCCCGGAAGGCAAGAGGGCCCTTTACGGCTCCTTCCCTGAGCTGGGTGCCCCAATCGGCTTCTTCCTGGCCAACGGAACCTACTTCCTGCTGGAGATGTTCTGCACTCCCGAGCAGATGCTGAGCTGGGGATGGCGTGTGCCCTTCCTGCTCTCCGCCATTCTGGTGGTCGTGGGGCTGGCCGTGCGCGTCTCCATGCAGGAGACCCCCATCTTCCAGATGGCCCTGGATCAGCAGAAGGTCGTCAAGACCCCGCTTCTGGAGGTCTTCCGCAAGAGCTGGCGCCAGGTGCTTCAGGCCACCTTCCTGGTCGCGGTCACCTACACCCTCTTCTACACCTTGGCCACCTGGTCACTGGCTTACGGCACCAAGCCCAAGTCCCAGGGCGGCGGCGGACTGGGCTTCACCAACCAGGAGTACCTGCTCATGCTTATGGTCTCCATCCTGGTCTTCGCCCTCTTCATCGTGCTGGCCTGTGTCTATGCGGACCGCATCGGCCGTCGCCGGGTGCTGATCGGCAGCTCCGTCATGCTGGTGGTCTTTAGCCTGGTCTTCCCCTACCTGCTCATGGCCCATCACAACACCTTCCAGGTCATGGTCTTCCTCTGCGTCGGGTTCGCCCTGATGGGCATCGCCTTCGGGCCTATCGGCGCCTTTCTGCCAGAGCTCTTCGACGCCAACGTGCGCTACTCGGGTTCCGGCATCGGTTACAACTTGGCGGCCATTGTGGGCGCGGCCTTCGTGCCCACCATCGCCACCTGGCTCTCCTCCCACTGGGGAGTGCGCTCGGTCGGGCTCTACCTGGCCGTTATGGCGGTCTGCTGCCTGGTGGCAGTGCTGACCTGCCACGAAACCAAGGATGTGGACTTCACCAAGTAAGCCCTGGATGCATCCCGCCGGCCGATTCTTTGAATCGCGCCGGTGTCCGAACAACGAATTGCGGACAGTCCATCTGGCCATATCACGAGTATGGTTGGAGGCATACCGTATCCATAGGGTACGGATCGGGGTCAAGGACAAAATCCGTCGCCCCGGTCGAAAGAGCATCGTCCGCCTGGAACAACGACAGGAATTCACAGTATTTAGCGTTCCCCGGCCTGGAAGAGCCGGTCCGGTTGGACCGCACATAAAGGAGTGTAGATAATGGCAGCACAGATCTGGTATGAGAAGGATGGGGACCTTTCGGTTCTGGATGGCAAGAAGGTGGCCATCATCGGCTACGGTTCCCAGGGACATGCTCATGCGCTGAACCTGCGTGATTCCGGTGTGGACGTTGTGGTCGGCCTGCGTGCCAACTCCAAGTCGGTGCCCTTCGCCAAGGAGCAGGGCCTGGAGGTCAAGACCGTGCCTGAGGCCACCAAAGAGGCCGACATCGTCATGATCCTGGCCCCGGACCAGTATCAGCGCAACATCTGGCGGGACGACATCGAGCCCAACATCAAGGAGGGTGCGGCAGTCGCCTTTGCCCACGGGTTCAACATCCATTACGGTTACATCAAGCCCAGCGCCGACCATCCGGTCTTCATGGTGGCCCCCAAGGGCCCGGGCCATATCGTCCGCCGTGAGTATGTCGCTGGCCGTGGCGTGCCCGTGGTCGTGGCCGTGGAGCAGGATCCGCGCGGCGACGCCTGGGACATCACCCTGGCCTATGCCAAGGCTCTGGGCGCCCTGCGCGCCGGCGCCATCAAGACCACCTTCAAGGAAGAGACCGAGACCGACCTCTTCGGCGAGCAGGATGTGCTCATGGGCGGCGTCAACCACCTGGTCGAGGCTGGCTTCGAGGTGCTGACCGAGGCTGGCTACCAGCCGGAGATCGCCTACTTCGAGGTCTGCCACGAGCTTAAGATGCTGGTCGACCTGATGAACGAGGGCGGTCTGAACAAGGCTCGCTGGTCCTGCTCCGACACCGCTCAGTACGGTGATTTCACCTCCACCGTGGTTGACGAGTCCACCAAGGACAGGATGCGTCACCAGCTGCAGCGCATTCAGGACGGCTCCTTTGCCAAGGAGTTCATTGACGACCAGGATGCCGGCGCCCCCAAGTTCAAGGAGCTCCAGGAGAAGTACTCCCACGAGAAGATCGAGGAGGTCGGCCCCAAGCTGCGCGCCATGTTCTCTTGGAACAAGGACGTCAAGGATGCCGACGAGGCCCAGTCCTTCACCGGCAAGATCGCCCGTTCCCAGGTGCAGTGACCTCTAGGAGGTCCATGGCCTCTTGCCAATCGCCGTCCATGTGGCGGCGATTTTTTTTTGACTTGATACCGACAAATTCCCGGAGTGATTTGTCGCTGTGTTTGACAATAAATAGTTACGACGGTAAAATTTTCTTTACTTGGTGTTCTGAAAACAAAGGAGTTGTCATGGATACTGGTCCGCTTTTGGTGGTCTTATTGATTGCCATAGCTCTGATTGTGTTGCTGATCGTCACGGTCCGAATGCATCCATCACTCGCTCTGTTGATTGCGGCCTTCTTTGTAGCGTTTGTGACCCAGGTGCCTCTGGATAAAATCACCGATACTATAGAAAAGGGTGTTGGGGATACCCTGGGATTTCTTACATTGATCATTGGATTCGGGGCTGTTCTGGGCAAATTGCTGGAGGTCTCGGGCGGGGCTCAACGGTTGGCTCAGACCATGCTGCGGGTGTTCGGCAAACAGCATGCAACAATCATCATGGCCCTGCTTGGCTTAATTTGCGGGATACCGGTTTTCGTCGAGGTCGGTTTTGTTCTTCTGGTGCCTTTGGTCTTTGTGGTGGCTAAGGAGGCGGGCATATCACGGCTCAAAATTGGCATCCCCTTGGCTACTTCTTTGATGGTGGTGCACTGCATTCTTCCGCCGCATCCGGCCGCTACGGCAATCGCAGGGACCTTGCATGCCGATATTGGGACAGTGATTTTACTGGGTTTGTGCGTTGCGGTCCCCTCCGTTCTCGTCGGCGGAGTCTTGTTTGCGCATTTTGCCATACCGGCACACGATCCAGCTCTGATGAAGGACGAAGAAGGCGGTATGGGCTCTTTTGATGAAAAGGACCAGAAGGAGCTTCCTGGTTTTGGCATCACCTTGCTTACCATTCTTCTGCCTCTGTTGATTATGGTGACCAGAACCATATGCGAACGGGTGCTGCCGAGTGAGACTCTGGCGATGAAGTGGATCAATGTCATCGGAAACCCGATCTCGGCTTTGACCATTGCTCTTCTGTTTGCTTATTGGTCCCTCGGGCTAAGCAAAGGGTTCGGGTTGAAGCAGTTGCAGGAAATAACCGACGGTTCCTTCGGCCCGATCGGTGGAATCCTGCTGATCATCGGCGCTGGAGGAGCATTCAATGCGGTGCTGACGGCTTCGGGTGTCGCGCCTGGTCTGGCCAAGGCCTTCTCCCATTTGCCGGTCAGCCCTATCATTCTGGCCTGGCTCATAGCTTTGATACTGCATTTCGCTGTCGGTTCTGCCACTGTGGCCATGATCAGCGCTGCCGGGATCGTGCTGCCCATGCTGACGGCGAATCCCGGCCTTTCGCCTGCGATTCTGGCTCTGGCCATTGGATCCGGTGCCATTGGGCTGACGCATGTGACTGATTCTCTGTTCTGGATGGTCAAGGAATATTTGCATATAAGCGTTCCACAGGCTTACAAGACGCTGACTGTCGGCACATCGATCACATCCGTTATAGCTCTAGGGGTTACTTTGCTGCTGAGTCTGGTCGTTTGACTTGATCGGCCGATAAACGACAACTGCTTGGCAAGAATAAAAAAGGAGTCGAATCATGAATGAATTGATACACGGGAAAACGGCTGCGCAATGGACCAGTGATCTGCCGCTCTTGAAGGAGCTGATGCAGGAGCAAGAAACGACCTGGTTCAATGATCAGGTTTTGCCTGCAAAGGATGGAATTGAGCGCGTAGGCCTGACGGTCACAGATGTTGACGACGCTGCAGATCGATTGAAGAGGTTCGCACCGCTGATTATGGAGCTGTTCCCGGCCACAGCGAGTTCTATGGGCATCATAGAATCGCCGCTTGTCGCGGTTCCGGGCTTGGCTTCAGCGCTGGGCAATCGATATGGTCAACAGTTGCCGGGGCAGCTTTGGGCTAAGTTGGACAGCGAATTGCCTATCAGCGGATCCATCAAGGCGCGAGGCGGCATTTACGAGGTACTTAAGCATGCTGAGGACCTGGCCATTGATGCCGGACTGTTGACTATCGATGATGATTATCGCAAGCTTGCGACGCCAGCTATGAAGAAATTCTTCAGCCAATATAAGATCGCAGTCGGTTCGACCGGCAACCTGGGACTGTCCATCGGCATCATGAGTGCAGCTCTGGGCTTTGATGCCAGCGTGCATATGTCGGCGGATGCACGACAGTGGAAAAAAGACAAGCTTCGCGCCAATGGTGTTCATGTCTATGAGTATCAATCGGACTATTCGGTCGCAGTTGCGTCTGGCAGGAAAGAGGCCCAGTCCGATCCCATGGCCTACTTCATCGACGATGAAAATTCCACCACCCTCTTCCTGGGCTATGCCGTAGCCGGAAGGCGTCTGGCTGGCCAGTTGCGTACCTATGATGTTCGAGTGGACCAGGATAATCCCCTCTTTGTCTACTTGCCCTGCGGCGTCGGTGGCTCTCCTGGCGGTGTGGCTTTCGGGCTCAAGACGGTCTTCGGTGATGCTGTGCATTGCATCTTTGCTGAGCCAACCCATTGCCCATCCATGTTCCTGGGCACCTACACTGGTCTGCACGATGAGGTAAGCGTTCAGGACTTCGGAATCGATAATGTGACTGCAGCCGACGGCTTGGCCTGTGGGCGCCCATCTCGATTCGTGGGCAAGGCCATGCAAGGTCTGGTGGACGGATTCCTCACCATAGATGATGATGAGCTCTTCCGTATAGAGGCCAGTCTTCATGATGCATCAGGCATAGATATCGAGCCTTCGGCTGCTGCCGGATTTGTGGGACCATGGCGAGTCTTGAGCGACAAGGAGTACATCAGAAAGATCGGATTGGATGATGCTTCTATGGCCAGGGCGACTCATATAGCTTGGTGCACCGGCGGGTCTATGGTGCCCCGGGATGAGATGTCCGCCTATATCTCCAAAGGAGAGAGCCTACTTTAGAACTACTGCCGTAACAGGTCGGAGTGTGTCAGTGTTTTGGGAGGGCACCCTCCGACCTTGGTAGGTATGCGTGAAATACGTTTGTGTACAGATGCGATGGGGTGAACGCGTATGGTGCATAATGCCAGGACAGTCGATCAGGAGTCTGATTCGGCAGATGACGCTCAATATCTGAAACAGTATATTCCTTTGGTCAATTTCCTTGGTGAGGTTTTAGGGCCGAGAACTGAGGTAGTGTTGCATGATGTTGCCAATACGGAGAACTCGATCATTGCCATAGCCAATGGTCAGGTGTCTTCGCGGGAAGTCGGTTCTCCGGCGACTGATTTTTTGCTTCGTCTTGTGCGCGATGGGATACCAGATGGCAGTGATTACGTGGTTGGATACCGGGGAAGGTCTTCCACCAACAAGAACCTGCTTGTCTCTTCTACGTATCTGATAAGACACCGAGGAAGAATTGTCGGAGCACTCTGCATTAACAGCGATCAAGCGCCATTACTGGCTATCGAGCATATGGTCGAACAGTTGAAGGATATGTACTTCCCCGTGTCTGACCGTGATGACTCCGAGCAGCAGGAAGAGAACCTGGTAGCTTCAGCGGACGATGTCATAGAACAGGTAATCGATCAAACCTGCGTCGGAGCAGGAGCGAGGGCCGATCAATTGAGTCCTGAACAGCGACTTGATGCGATACGGCGGTTGAATGACCAGGGTTGTTTCAACATCAAGGGATCTGTGGCGAAGGTTGCCAGACTGCTGTCCATCTCGGAGTCCACGGCCTATAGATACCTTCGGATGGTGTAATCGCCCGTCTATGCGTCTCGATTGACCTTATTTGAATCTTGAGATATGTGGTCAGCGGCTTATGCGTTGGCAGCATGGGTGTGGCAGCGCTGTGCGCCTATTGTTAGGGGATAACCCGGCCTTGTATCGTTTGTGTGGAAAATTGCAAACGAGGCTGTAGCAACGATTCGGTCTATCCCCTCTCCACCGTTGGAGGGCCGAATAAGGCCTGATTGTTTTAGTGCCTGCGGCCTACCACCGTCGGTGATACCAATTATCAGTCGGAACAATGAGTATTAGCATGTTGACGGTTCAAGCGTCGCTCGCAAGGCGACGATACAAAGAAAATACAAAGCGAAAACGCGAAAATAGAGTTAGAAAATACAACATTTGATTTGCGAAAGCGCATTCTCTGATTTACACTGAATTCGATGCTTCAAAATCAATGCCATTCGCTGTTCCGTGCTTGGTAAATTGCTGGGCATTGGGCTGTGCCGTTTCACAGTGATGTGGATAGTTGCATGGCTTGACTGCAAATGCGTCCGAAAGGAACGTGGTATGTACAAATTATCTAAAGGCTTGACCTCTCTGGTGGTCGCCTTTGCCGCGGTGGCGACGCTTGCCACTGGAGGGGTGCTGCCTGCGGCTGCTACTGAGCATTCCAGTGCGAATGCAGAGATCGGATATCCCCATTTCGGCGGTGTGGATAATCCGATTCCAGCTAGCGGACAGGCCTATGATCCCTCTGCCGGCTATCTTTCGAAGGTCTTCGATAAGGATCTTTCTCAGGGGGCGGGGACAGATACTGATCATGATTTTTGGATTGATCGTATTCTCACCAGAAAAGGCGACCAGCCGACCGGCAAGGGGACCAACGATGCCGGAACCTATACCTACGAGGGCGCAGATACGAACCAGTATCTATTTTCGCGTGGCCGGGCTGCATATATGCGTACTCATGAACCATCAGTATTCGGGTTTGGAGGCGAGGTAGCCTACAAGGACACGATCAGCAGCAAGGGCGCTTTTACCGTTGATTTTTACAAGGGGCAACAAAAGCTGACTGTTCATGAGGTTGCTGACAAGCGAAAGCAGACCCCCAGTTATTGGCGGGGAAGTTTTGAGACGAACGATCCGTCCTTATCCATGGAATTGGTCAAGTACATCACTAATGACAATGTTCTTGTAGCCCAGTACCGAATTATCAACAAGGGCGGAGCGAACGATGTGACTTTACGCGCCACTTCGCCGCTGGCCAGCGTTGAAAACGGGGATGAGCTGACCGGAGTAGTTAAGACAAACCGCGATTTGACCACTGTCTATCCGCGCTTTTCGGGCAGTGGCATGCGTCCTGAGGACGGCTATCTTACCGCTGACCTGCACTTGTCCTCCAACAGTGAGCAGACTGGGAAAATCCAGCTTGGGCTGCTTGCCGAGGAGCTTCCTTCCTCCAAGCAACAGTATGACCGTGTTCGCTCTCAAACGCCTGAAGAGTCCTATAAGGCTCACGTCACCGCGTATAACAAATGGTGGGCAGATAATATCCCTTATATTCAAACGCCTGAGCCGAACATTGACAAGACGGTTTTCTACCGGTGGTGGCTCAGCCGTTTCAATTTCATCGATGCCAACATGCCGGGGAATACCTACCAGTTCCCTGCAGCCATTGAAGGAGTGCTCGGATACAACAATTCCATTGTGCTCACCACCTGCATGTTCATCAATGATTTGAAGTATCTTCGTGATCCCACATATGCTTATGGCTCCTGGGTAGCGGCTGGTGAGACATCCAAAAGCCGGCAATATGTCGATAACCCGGGCGGAACGAGCTGGAACAACAGCTACACGCAATATATAACCGATGCAGCCTGGGAATCTTTCAAGGTGCATGGAGGTCCCGCCGACATTGCCGCGGCAATAGGAACCTATGGGCGCAATGATGTCAATGCGCTGATAGGGGCCAAGAATTCATCCTTCAATCGCAACGGCAATAAGCTTATCGACTGGGACTGGGCTTCCATGACCGGCAATGATTCTGACGCGGTCTCTTTCTTTGAGCACGAACGCGAACCCATGGACAGGGCTGAAAGCGCCTGGGTCTGGGCGAACGCCAAGGCCGCTTCGGAGGCATTTGCCACGGCGGGCAACAGTGAAGGTGCGGAGGCGATGTCGCGTACCGCAGATGAGATCCGCTCGCAGATCCTCGGGCAGCTTTGGAACCCGGATACCAAACTCATCCAGCATAAGTTCATCGGGGAACACAAGGGACAATTCGCCAAGTGGAAAGAGAACAACAACTATTATCCATACGCAGCTGGTCTGATGCCGGCTCAGGGGGATGCTGACTACAAGGATGATTATGAAAGCGCTCTGAGACTGTTCGCCGATGCTGATGAGTTCCCCGTCTTTCCTTTCTATACCGCCAACCAGAAGGACGTGAAGGCCAGAGCTGAAGCCAACCTGGGGAAAACTTACTCCAACAATTTCTCCGTTATTAATTCTGTACCTCTGTTCCGTATTTATGCCCAAGGCATTCGTCGGTATCATGCTTCTGACAAAGGTTATATCAGCAAGGAAATGTTCAAGAAGCTGCTGTATTGGAATGCCTTCGCGCACTATCAAGGTGGCGATAACCGGTACCCTGATCAAAATGAATTCTGGAACACGGCAACCGCTGA
The DNA here is from genome assembly GCF_009683175.1 of Bifidobacterium asteroides. Lineage (GTDB taxonomy): Bacteria > Actinomycetota > Actinomycetes > Actinomycetales > Bifidobacteriaceae > Bombiscardovia > Bombiscardovia asteroides_H. The sequence goes on along the minus strand of NZ_WKKW01000001.1, from coordinate 888,786 downwards.
ACATGGCGGGCGAATCGACTATAGGTCGTGGATTCATCACACCCAGCTTGGAACCACGAACTGGACTTTGATCGAGGATGTTGCAGGTCTGGTGCCTAGGCAGGATTCCACAATCGAACTGAACCCTATAGCCATACCAGGCTGGAACTATTTCACGATCAACAATCTGAGCTACCATGGGCAGGATATGACAATCGTCTGGGATCGGGACGGCAGCCATTATCACGGGCCGGCAGGATTCTCCCTCTATCTTTCAGGGCGGAGAGTCATGACTTCGGACAAATTGACTCATGTTCTTTATGATGCGCATACAGGAAAGGCCCGGTTGGGGGATCAGGCAGATCCATCCGCGACCTTGGTCGTTCTCGACCGCGAATCCTTGGCGGAGGCCAAAAATGTCACCTATTCCGCTGATTCGCGTGTGACAGACATCTTCGCCAAGGCGGGTCGCAACATCGATCCTAGGGCAATTGACCGTAACGATCTGGCTCGTGGGGCTCAGGTTAAAGCCAGTTTCGAGGCTCCTAACCAACCAGCGGGTGCCGCCGTGGACGGCAGCACCATCAACGAGCCCTTCTGGGGGACCGCTGGTTCGCCGAACGCTACCGATTCCCTAGAGGTGAGCTTGGCGGGGCAATCGACTGTCGATGAAATCCGTCTCTATTTTTATAAGACAGCGGCGAACTTCACCATTCAGGGATATGCGGAACCCACTATGTACCGGCTGGAGTATCAGGATGCAGCCGGCCAGTGGAAGCAAATCGGGCAACAATATCGATCGCCTAATGTGCCCGAGGCCAATTACAACCTGATCAGGTTCCCTGCAATACAGACAGGAAAACTGAGGGTCACATTCACCCACGCGCCTGGTGCACGTACTGGTTTGAAAGAGATTGAGGCTTACCATACGGGCATCCCTGCACCTACTGCGGAGAATCAGCCGCCCTCTGTGCAGGCCTATGTGTCAAAAATCAGCTCACAAGGTGCACAACTATCTGGGGTCGTCAAGGACGATGGTATGCCCTTCGGTCGGCTTACGACAAATTGGACCCAGGTTTCCGGCCCAGGAAAGGCGACGTTCGCCGATCCCTCCTCGCCGACCACCACGGTCAAGTTCAATTTGGAAGGGGACTATGTCCTACGATTGACCGCATCGGATGGGCAGAAGGAGAGCCACGCAGATGTACGGGTCCATGGAGTTCCGTCAGACGGTCTGTTCAATACAGCTCCTCAGGCCAAGGCTACAGCCAGTTACACCAATGGCTACCTCCCCAGCGGGAATGTCAAGGTAGTCAATGATGGGAATACCTCCAACGATAGCGGCACGCCTAATCTCAGCTGGAACAATTGGGGGGATCCTCATACGGGAGAGGAGCCGTGGTTGCAGTTGCAGTGGCCTGGGCAAGTTCCTCTCAGCAAGGCCTCACTGTATTTCTGGACCGACAATGGCGGGGTGCCCATGGCTCGTTCGTGGAAGCTGCAATACCATGACACGGCTTCCGGGAACTGGAGGGATGTCCAGCTGCGGTCCGGTTCGGTTTATGGTGTCGATAGGGATGGACCAAATACCGTGCTTTTTGATCAGGTCGATACCGATGGGATTCGAGCTGTATTCCCCAAGGGCGCCGTTGTCGGAGTCAGTGAGTTCGAAGCCTATGCTGAGGATCCGCTGACTGTGCCTGACCTGGATTTGCCTACTGAAGTCGGTCATGTGCCGCAGTTGCCGTCAAAGGTAGAAGTGGCCTATGGCGGAGGCTGGCGCAGGAATCTGACCGTGCTCTGGCCTCAGATAACGAAGGATATGGTGTCTTCAGAAGGAGAGTTCAAACTGACTGGCACCGTGATTGGTGCCTCCCAGAAATCGACAGCGACCGTATGGGTCCGATCTGACCTGCACAGTCCCTTTATCAACGGTATCGAACCAAGTGAGCAGACCGTGTATACGGGAAGCGATAGGACCCTTCTGCGTCTGCCTTCCACAGTTACGGGCATTTACAACAACGGCGTCCACAAAAGCGGACTGCCGGTGACTTGGGATGCTCAACAGGTGGCGGCTATTGATCTGCAGCGTCCTGGCGACTACTCGGTTGAAGGCACGGTGCCTGATGTTGCCGCAGGAACGCGAGCCAAGTTGACCGTTCATGTTGCAGATCGGTATCACAAGGAAGTGGGATGGGTCGAAAAGTCCGCGACTTCATCGGTCAGCGCCGAAGCATCCTGGTCACCTGCACAAGGCAAGCTCAATGATGGCATAGTCGTCGATGACACTTGGCCATCAGAGGATGATGCTGACGTCAATGCCAAAGTATGGGGATCCTGGGGAGCGGCGGTCGATGGAATGTACGCTGAATACGACTGGCCGCATAAAATCACCATCGACTCCAGTAGAGTACAGTTCTGGGCAAATTTCCGTACTGTCAATGACAGCAAGGGTGGATTGGAAATTCCCAGGAATTGGAAGATCCAATATCTGGATGAGAATGGAAAATTCCGGGATGTGGAGCATGCCCGCTATGCCACCGTGCGCAATGATCCTGCGCATCACGCCACCGACCATGGCGGTTGGAGCACTGCCGAATTCACCCCTGTATACACCGATAAGTTGCGCCTGGTTCTAGATCCTCATCAAGGCACCGGAACCTTTGGCGTTGCCGTAGCGGAATGGCAGGTGCACGCTCCGGACCAGGCAGAGAAAGTCGACAAGACCAATCTTGCAAATCTGGTCAAGGAAGCAGCTGCCATCCAGGAGGAAGAATACACGCCAGGGACCTGGGGTGACTTTAGCTCGGCTTTGAAAGGTGCTCAAACAGTGCTGGACGATGCAAAGGCGACGCAGAAAGATGTCGATAATGCGTTCAATAAGCTTGCAGCGACACAGCAGGCTTTGACGAAACGTGCAAATAAAGAGCATCTGACCGAGGCAATCAATCAGGCTGGCTCAATCAAACAGAGTGATTATACGGAGGACACAGTAGCTGCTCTTCGCACTGCTCTTGACAAGGCACGGGGTGTTCAGCTTGATCCGGAAGCAGGACAGGCTGCGGTCGATGCTGCCACGGCGACTTTGCAACAAGCCATCAAAGGTTTGAAGAGCAAAGCCTCGGTGCGGCCTGCCGCTGATAAACGAACGCTGCAAAAAGCCGTCAATGAGGCTGATACCTTGCAGGAGAAGGCTTATACCGCTCAGTCCTGGCAGGGATTTTCCAAAGCGCTGAGTCGGGCCAAGGGTGTTTTGAACGATGAAAGCGCGACCCAGGAGCAGGTGGACCGAGCTGTGTCTGATTTGGTGCAGGCACAGGCATCATTGCAAGCTCTGAATGCAGATGATCACGGTTCTGCGAAGGTTGATAAGAGCCGTCTTAAGGCGGTCCTCGACCAGGCAGGAAAGTTGCAGCCTATAGCAGGCTCTCCCGGACTGTCTGAGCGTCTTGCACGGGCTGTGGCAGGGGCACGAAAGGTGATGGCGGATCCTCATGCTACGCAGGCGCAGGTTGATGCAGCGATCAGCGAACTCGAAGGCTTGCTCCATGAGGTAGCTGATTTTCAGAAGCAGACCGACAGGAAAACCGGAACGCTGACTTCGACAGGTGTCGCCGTCCGTGTGCTTGTGCTGTCTGCAGCCGCCTTGCTATTGGCGGGAGCCGTGGCGATTCTGTGGAATCGAAGGAGGACGGAGCGGTGAACCGCCGGTTGCCGGTATATCAATCCCATACTCCACGGATGGATCATCTTGCATGTTCCAGTGAGATGAAGCATCCGGACTAGGGATCTGTGTCCCCGGCATAGCGGTGCCCCCATCCAGATGGTCAATTCCATCTGGATGGGGGCACCGTTTGTTATAGAGTACTGACCCTTCTACAAGTGCGCCCCCCTGTACCTGCTGCTTCAGCGGGCGGATTCGGCGCCGGACACGTCCATGTCCTTGAGACGCACGATCTTGGTGTGGTTGACGAACTTGAAGCCCAGGTAGAGGACCAGGACCAGGACCACGCTGAAGTAGGTCATGGCCATGTGTGACCAGTTCAGGCTGAGCAGGGAGGGGATGTCCTGCCCGGCAATGACGATGACGCAGAGCACTATGGCCAGGACCGGGCCGAACGGATAGAGCTTGGAGTGGTACTTGAGCTCGCTCAGGTCGTGCCCCTGGAGTTTGAAGGCCCTCCGGAAGCGGAAGTGGCTCAGGGCGATGCCGATCCAGGCGATGAACCCGGTCAGTCCGGTGGCGGTCACCAGCCACATGTAGAAGGACTGGCCGAAGATGCTGGAGGCGAAGGTGGCCAGGGACATGCAGACCGTGGCTACCAGGGCCGCCAGGGGGATGCCCCTCTTGGTGGTCCTGGCGAAGATGGCCGGAGCATAGTGATCCTTGGCCAGTCCGTAGAGCATGCGGCTGGAGGCGTAGGCTCCGGTGTTGACGGCCGAGAGGATGGATGTCAGCACCACTGCGTTCATGACGCTGGCCGCCGAGGCCAGACCGGCCCGCTGGAAGACAAGGGTGAAGGGCGACATGGCGATGTTCCCGTCGGAGGCTCCCAAAAGGTTGGGGCTGGTGTAGGGGATCAGGGCGGCGATGACGAAGATGGACAGCACATAGAAGAGCAGGATCCGCCAGAAGACGTCATTGATGGCCTTGGGAACCGCCTTGCCGGGGTTCTCGGACTCGCCGGCGGTCACGCCCACCACCTCGGTGCCTTGGAAGGAGTAGCCGGCGATCAGAAAGACGCTCATGATGGCCGGGAATCCTCCCACGAAGGGGGCGTCCTTGTAGGTGAAGTTCTTCAGGCCGACCGCTGGCTGGAACATGATTCCGCAGATCATGGCCATGCCGATGACCAGGAAGACAATGATGGTGGCCACCTTGATCAGGGAGAGCCAGAACTCGGTCTCGCCGAATGCGGAGACCGTCAGGGCGTTGATCAGGAAGACGATGACCAGGACCAGCAGGCTCCAGATCCATCCTGGGGTATGGGGCAGCCAGTACTGGATCAGCAGTGCGGCGGTGGAGATGTCCACGGCACCCGAGATGGTCCAGTTCAGCCAGTAGTCCCAGCCCATGGCGAATCCCAGGGCCGGATCCACGTAGCGGGCGCTGTAGGCGGCGAAGGATCCCGACACCGGAAGATGGGTGGCCAGCTCGCCCAGGCTGGTCATCAGGAAGTAGACCATGACGCCCATGGCTATGTAGGCCAGGAGTCCGCCGCCGGGGCCGGCTGTGGAGATGGTGGAGCCTGAGGTCATGAACAGTCCGGTGCCGATGCAGCCGCCCAGGGCGATCATGGAGATGTGGCGGGTCTTGAGGTTGCGCTTGACGCTGCCGTAGCCATGATGCTCTTGCCCGGCCCGGTCGGATTGATTGGTGTTCGACGCTGCATTGCTGGTGTTCCGCGTCATGATCCTCCTCCTTTTGGCTGGGCGACGCACCGGGGAATCCGGGGTCGTACTGATATTGCGATTCCTGATATGCCGGCTGGATGCCGGAATAGATTCATATGGCCGGGTCCTTGAGCCGGTCCTCGAACGCTTAGGGAGTCTATGCCATTGATATGGCCTTTCGGCTCCCGTGGTCACAATGTGTCATGTTAGCTGGCAAATCTTTCATGGCGATTCCGGGTCTCCGCTCAAATCCATGGCCTCCAAGGGCACGATCCGGGTATGGTAGTGGATCTTGTAGCCCAGATAGAGCGCAAGTACCAGGGGCACGCTGATGTAGGTGACGCCGATCTCCTGCCAGTTCCAGTTGACGAAGGCCTCGAAGTTCTGCCCGCCGATGACGATGACGCATAGGACCAGAGCCAGGATGGGCCCCAGGGGGAAGAGCTTGGCATGGTAGCGCAGCTCCTCAACCCGGTGGCCCTGGACCACCCAGGCGCGGCGGAAACGATAGTGGCTCAGGGCGATGCCGATCCAGACGATGAATCCGGTCAGTCCCGAGGCGGCCACCAGCCACATGTAGATGCGCTGGCCGAAGATGCTGGCGGCGAAGGTGGCCAGGGAGACCACCAGAGTGGCGACCAGCGAAGCCATGGGGATGCCGTGACGGGTGGTGTGTCCGAAGAAGGCCGGGGCGTAATGGTCCTTGGCAAGGGCGTAGAGCATCCGGGTTGAGGCGTAGACCCCCGAGTTGGCGGACGAGAGAACCGAGGTCAGGATGATGGCGTTCATGACGCTGGCCGCCGAGGCCAGACCCGCCCGTTGGAACACCAGGGTGAAGGGCGACATGGCTATGTCCCCCTGGGCGGAGCTGAGCAGGTTGGGGCTGGTGTAGGGAATCAGGGCTGCGATGACGAAAATGGACAGAATATAGAAGAGCAGGATCCTCCAGAAGACATCATTGATGGCCTTGGGGACCGCCTTGCCGGGGTTTTCGGACTCGCCTGCCGTGACCCCGATCAGCTCGGTGCCCTGGAAGGAGAAGCCGGCAATCAAAAAGACGTTGAGAATGGCGGGGAATCCGCCCACTAAAGGCGCATCCTTGTAGGTGAAGTTGCCCAGGCCCACGGCCGGACGGAACATGATTCCGCAGATCATGGCCAGACCGATGACCAGGAAGACGATCACCGTCACCACCTTGATCAGGGAGAGCCAGAACTCGGTCTCGCCAAAGGTGGACACGGTCAGGGCGTTGATCAGGAAGATGACCACCAGGACCAGGAGGCTCCAGACCCAGCCTGGGGTGTGGGGCAGCCAGTACTGGATCAGCAGGGCTGCGGTGGAGATGTCCACAGCCACGGTGATGGCCCAGTTCAGCCAGTAGTTCCAGCCCATGGCGAATCCCAGGGCCGGATCCACATAGCGGGCGTTGTAGGCGGCGAAGGAGCCGGAGGTGGGCAGGTGGGTGGCCAGCTCGCCCAAGCTGGTCATCAGGAAGTAGACCATGAGGCCCATGGCCGCGTAGGCCACCAGCGCGCCTCCCGGTCCGGCCTTGGCGATGGTGGAGCCGGAGGTCATGAACAGTCCGGTGCCGATGCAGCCGCCCAGGGCAATCATGGTGACGTGGCGGGTCTTGAGGTTGCGTTGAACCCGGTCGGTGGATGCGGAGGGACTGGCCTTTCCGCCCTGCCTGGTCGCCATGACTGCTCTTCTCCTCGAACTGACCTGAGAGCCCTATGACAACGGTTCCGGCCGGTTCCGCTCAGGCGGAATCCAGACGTATTGCCTGTCCGTGACACTGCACATAGCGCTCCGCAACATGGGGTTGCGACAGTCCCGGACCTGTTCGACCCGGGCCCAACGGGACGGATGGGCGGATCCGCACCGTTTCGGCCGGACCTCCTTTCGCCGGGAGTGGGCGACACCGCACTGTCTGCTCCCGGTTACTGATAGGTTCGGCGACCTCTTCAGTGGCTTTGCAATTATGGGCCAGCATAGAGGGATTCTCAGACAAGGCTCAAACCGCTCACTTGTCCTCGATGATCGATAGGCAAATCCGCAATGTCTCTGGCTGCGCTGGGCGGTCCTGGTTGCGCCGCTTGACTGCCTTAGGATAAGTATGAATTCGTTAGGAAAGAAGGCAACCACTGATGAAGGTCGACGACATCAAGGTAATCGGCAATATCGGAGCGGGAACCATGGGGCATGCCACGGCGCTCCAGTTCGCCATGCGAGGGTATCCTGTCCGGCTGGTGGACTCCAGCCGCCAGGCCCTGGACCGTGGGAGGGGATTGATCGAGCATGATCTGGATACCTTCATCGGTGCCGGGCTGATTCCCCAGGATCAGAGGGAGAGCGTGCTGGATCGGATTCAGGAGGACACTGATTACGGCATTCTGGCTGATGCCGACTTTGTCATCGAATCCGTCTTGGAAGACATGAATGTCAAGCACCAGGTTTGGCAGCAGGTGGAGACCATAGTTGGCGAGCAGACCATTCTGGCTACCAATACCTCGGGACTAGGGCCCACTGAGATCGCCTCGGTGCTGCAACATCCCCAGCGGTTCCTGGTGGCCCACTTCTGGAATCCCGCCCAGCTCATGCCCCTGGTCGAGGTGGTGCCTGCTGCGGGCACCGACCAGGGCGTGGTGGACACCACGGTCGAGCTCATGAACCGCGTCGGCAAGCATGCCGTGGCGCTGTCCACGGAATCGCTTGGATTCGTGGGCAATCGCATCCAGGCGGCTGTTATTCGGGAGTGCCTGAATATCGTGGAACAGGGCATCGCCACTCCGCAGGCCGTCGACGAGATCGTCACCTACAGCCTTGGGCGGCGGTGGAGCATCCTTGGACCCATCGCCAGTGCTGACCTGGGAGGATTGGATGTCTTCGACAATATCTCCAAGTACCTCTACGACGATTTGGACAACCGTCCCGGTGAGGACCCGATCTTGAAGGCCAAGGTTCAAGCGGGAGAGCTAGGCGCCAAGAGCGGCCAGGGGTTCTATTCCTGGCAGGGGGCCGAGAGCCAGGCCATGATCGCCGACCGCGACCGGCGGCTGCTGGAGGCGCTGGTCGCGGACCGCAAGAAGGAGGAGGGCCGCTGAGTTCTTCCGCTTGTATCGCTACTGCGCTCGCCGCTGGGTCAGTTGGTAGGCCACCAGGAGGACGATCAGCCAGATGGGCCCGGCGATGACGGCCACCCGATAGCTGGACGAGAAGCACATGAGCACGACGATCATGGCCAGGAATGCCAGGACCGCCCAGGGGGTCACCCGGGCAAAGGGCAGCTTGAAGTGCAGGGTGTCCAGGGCGCTTTCGCCGGTCTTGCCCGCCAGGTCGCCGGGGCCTTTACCGCGGGCAACGGCTCGCCGGAAGAGCATCTCGGTCACCATGATCATGGACCAGTTGATGATGGCCGAGATCGTGGCGATGCTCATCAGGTAGTTGAAGGCGAACTGCGGCCAGAGGAAGACCACGACCACGGCCAGGGCGATGATGCAGGCCGAGGTCAGCACTCCTGCGTAGGGCACCCCGCCCTTGGAAAGCCTCCCCAGATACTTGGGGGCATTGCCCTGCCGGGCCAGGGAGAAGAGCATGCGGGAGTTGGAGTAGAGGGCCGAGTTGTAGACGCTCATGACTGCGGTCAGGCAGACGAAGTTGAGGATGCCTGCGGCCGCGTGGACCCCCACCGAGTCGAAGATCTGGACAAAGGGGCTGACGACCATGCCCTGGGCGTTGGGCTTGCCGATGGCATTCCAGGGGACTACGGCCATGATCACCCCAAGCGTCAGGATGTAGAAGACCAGGATCCTCCAGATGATGGCGTTGGTGGCCTTGGGGATGGTCCGACGGGGATCGGAGGCCTCCCCGGCGGTGATGCCGATGAGTTCCGTGCCGCCGAAGCTGAACATGACCACCGCCAGCGACATAAGCAGACCGGTCCACTGGCCATTGGCCCCGTGACGCATGAGTCCGTTGGGCAGGAACCCGCCGCCTACGGTGAACCAGTTGGCGAAGGAGGCCCGCAGTCCGTTGGCCGTGGGCAGGGCCATGACCACGACGGCCAAGCCGCCGATGATCATGGCGACGATGGCTGCGATCTTGATGATGGCGAACCAGAACTCGAACTCGCCGAACTTGCTGACTCCCATCAGATTGGCTGCCGTGATGACCACCAGGAAGAAGGTCGCGGAGACCCAGGCGGGGATTGCCGGGAACCAGAAGTTGACGAAGGTGCCCACCACGGACAGTTCGACCATGGATACCAGCACATAGTTCATCCAGTAGTTCCACCCCGAAACGAACCCTGCCCGCTTGGACCAGTAGCGGGTGGCGTAGTAGCTGAAAGCGCCGGACTTGGGGTCTTCCACGCTCATTTCGCTCATGGCCCTGACGATCATGAAGATGGCCAGACCGCCTATCAGATAGGCGATGATGATGGCCGGCCCAGCCAATGAGATGGATTCCCCGGACCCGTAGAAGAGTCCCGTTCCGATGGCGCCGCCCAGCGAGATGAGCTGGATATGCCTGTTCTTCAGGGTCTTGCGCAGGTTCTTGCCCTGCGACTCCTTGGGTTGATCCATGGGGATGTCATTCCTTAGGTGGTGGTAGTGGCCAGCTGAATGTTGCCGGCTGACAGGGCCAACACTATAGGAGCCGACCCGAGCCGAATGACCATGCTTTTACATTGTGAAATAAAGGCGTCCGCCATGTGAGACGGTAAATTCACCGAATGATGACCGCCAGGCCCTACCATGGGCGTCGGTGCCTGCCGTCCGCCCCCGGTTATCGACACCTCTGTGGTATTGCTGACCTACCGGCCTTGATGGGCATCCCTTCCTGGGCGGCGATGATTAATGGGTTGTGAAGACAAGGAGGTGCAGTCGCATGAACCGTATGGGCAATGGCCCTTTGGCGCAGCAGAATCAAGGTGACGGCACCTCGGCAGGCGACGGCATGGAACGCGGTCTGAGCAATCGTCATGTACAGTTCATCGCCATCGGCGGCACCATCGGCACCGGGCTTTTCCTGGGGTCGGGCAAGTCCATTGCCCTGACCGGGCCCTCCATAATCCTGGTCTACATCGGCGTCGGCGTGATCATGTACCTGCTCATGCGGGCCATTGGCGAGCTCATGTATCGCAGCCCCGTCCAGCACACCTTCATCGCTTTCATCAGCCGCTACCTGGGCCAGGGTTGGGGATCCTTCGCCGGTTGGTCCTATTGGATCGTGCTCATCCTGATCGGCATGTCAGAGCTGACTGCTGTGGGCACCTACTTCGTCACCTTCTTCGGCACCTTCGGCATTGATCTGAGCGCCTGGCGGGGTCTGATCGAGCTCTGCTTCCTGGCGGCCATGGTGTGCATCAACCTGATTGCCGTGCGGGTCTTCGGGGAGACCGAGTTCTGGTTCTCTATGATCAAGATCACCCTGATCCTGGCCATGATCGCCACGGCCGTGGTCATGGTCATCACGGGCTTCCACTATCCGGCCGTCCATATGCCGGGACAGGACCGGATCAGCCCGGCCGGCCATGCGGGTCTGGACAACATCACCACCGGCCTGAGCCTGGCGCCCAACGGGTGGATGGCCTTCTTCATGAGCTTCCAGATGGTCTTCTTCGCCTACGAGATGATCGAGTTCGTGGGGGTGACCGTCTCCGAGACCCAGAATCCCCGCAAGGTCCTGCCCAAGGCCATCAACCAGATCATCCTGAGGGTGCTGATCTTCTATGTGGGAGCCCTGGTCGCCATCATGCTGATCGTGCCCTGGCGCTCCTTCCGGCCCAACGCCGACGGCAGCTTCACCTCGCCCTTCGTCATGGTCTTCCGTTACGCCGGGGTGGATTGGGCGGCTGCGCTGGTCTTCTTCGTGGTCATCACGGCAGCCAGCTCCTCGCTGAACTCCCTGCTCTACTCCGCTGGCCGCAACCTCTTCCAACTGGCCGCCCCCGGCCACTCTCCGGTGATGCGCAGCCTGCATACGATTTCGCGCCGCGGCAAGGTGCCCGCCCGGGCCATCGTCCTGTCCGGGGTGCTGATCCTCCTATCTCCGGTGTTACATCTGCTGCCAGGCTTCGAAGACACCTTCGTCCTGTTCACCTCCTGCTCCAGCGCGGTCATCATCTTCATCTACATCCTGACCCTGCTCGCCCACCGCCGCTACAGGACCAGCAAGGATTTCATGCCCGATGGGTTCATCATGCCTGCCTACCGGGTGACCGGGGCCGTTGCCATCGCCTTCTTCGTCCTGATCTACCTCTCGCTCTTCCTGGCTCCTGACACCCGTTATCCAGCCATACTGGGATTGGTCTGGCTCCTGGTATTCGGGGGCATCTGCCTGTGGAAGCATAAGGGTGAGCCGTTGCCGGTCGACTGACCGTCTGCGAGCGCGGGCGCATTATATGGCCTCAAAACGCTAGAAACAAGTCTGTTTTTCCACTTGTGCTTGGGCTAGATTGATTTTCTGTAGTTGTCAAATCGGCCTTCGTTTCTTGCAGGTTCGATTACGAGGGACTGACGAAGGAGATCATCGCCCATGGTTGCACAGGTCGGCAGGACACGAGTGGCCAGGACCGCTGGCTCTCTGCTCTCATGCCTGTTCTTGGCCCTGATACTCCTGGTCCTGCAGATTCCGCAGTCGGCCATGGCGGCGAGCGGAGCCACGGATTATGACAGCTGGACCCAGGTGGCTGGTTCCGTATCCCATCAGCTGGATCGAGGGTGTAAGGACTATGCCCGGGGGGATCGTGCCGGGGCGGCCTCGGAATTCATGGGGGCCTACAACGTGGGTTACGTGGGCTCCGGATTCGTCTCGGTGGTGGAGTCGACCCTGGGGCAGGACAGGCGCAACGCACTGGACGGGCAGTTCCAGGCCCTGCAGGGCCAGGCCTATGCCCCGGATGCCGGGCAGGCCCTGACCCAGGGCAGCGAAAAGCTCAAGGCCGATCTGTCCGCTGCGGCCACGCAACTGGATGCCGCCCAGGGGCTGGCCAATCCCCGTGCCTACGCCAAGGCCCAGCAGGAGCAGATCAAGGCGGACCGTCGAAGGCTGGACGCGGCCAAGAAGCATCGGAACAAGGGCAAGGGCGACCGGACCTGGACCCAGGTGGCCCACGAGATGACGCCCATCCTGGATCAGGCATTCGCCCAGGCATCCAAGGGACAGGGCCAGGCGGGATCCGACCTGGTCAACAAGGCCTATTACCAGTATTACGAGAAGCTGGGCTTCGAGAAGAACGTCATGAACGCCATCAGCGGCAACAGGGTCTCCCAGGTCGAGTACCAGTTCAAGGAGACCCGGATGGCCATGGTGGCGGGCAAGCCGGCAAAGACCCTGGTGAACGACCTGAAGAGCATGCTGGTCGAGGACGCAGCAATTCTGGACGGAGGCGCCGCGGACCAGGTCAATGGGTGGACGTCCTTCCTGACATCCGCCTTCGGCCAGGCCTTCGTAGTCCTGCTGCGTGAGGGACTGGAGGCCATCCTGGTGGTGGCGGCCATCATCGCCTACCTGGTCAAGTCCGGCCATAAGGACAAGGTCCGGCACATCTACTGGGGCATTGCAGCGGGCCTGGTGGCCAGCGGGTTGGTGGCCCTGCTCTTCACCCTGCTCTTCAACGGGAATGGTCCCCAGCAGGAGATCCTGGAGGGCGTGGTGGCCCTGGTGGCTATGCTCATGCTGCTCTACACCAGCAACTGGATGCTGTCCAAGTCCTCTGTGGAATCCTGGAACCACTACATTCAAAGCCGGACGGTGGCTGCTATTTCGAAGGGCAGCGTAATCTCCCTGGCCCTGCTCTCCTTCCTGGCGGTCTTCCGGGAGGGTGCCGAGACGGTCATGTTCTACCAGGCCATCTTCGCCATGGCCCCTGGTGGTTCACGGGAGATCTGGGCCGGTTTTGCGGCTGCCGCCGTGGTCCTGGTCATCGTTTTCGTGCTCATCCGCTTCACCTCGGTCAAGATCCCCATCCGGCCCTTCTTCATCATCACCAGCCTGCTCATGGCGGTCATGGTGGTCATCTTCGCCGGGGGTGGCGTCCATGCCCTGATCGAGGGCGACCTGGTGCCGGCCACCTATCTGCCCGGTGTGCCCACCAGCGACTGGATCGGGCTGTATCCCTACACGCAGACCATCGGCGCCCAGATCCTGGCGGCCCTGGTCGTGGTCGTGCTGGCAATTGTGTCGACCCGCCGCCTGCACAAGCAGGAGCGGTCGCGGTCGGATCAGGACTCCGGCAGGTCCCCGTCGGCAGCCGTCCATCAGGCGGAAGCCGATCAGGCCGCCGAAAGGGCTGTGCCCTCTGAGGTCACGGCATCCATGCAAACACCAAAGAGCGAAGGACAATCATGAAGAAGAGACAATTGACCGCCCTGGTCGCGCTGGTGCTCTCGGGCACTCTGGCCCTGGCGGGGTGCGGCTCCGGCGGGTCAGGCACCCGTGAGGCCCCCGCGCCTGAGGCTTCCGGCGCCTCCCAGTCCTCGGCGGGCAAGGGAGCCGGGTTCGAGGAGATTCCCATCCCGCCCGACGACCAGCAGAAGGGTCCCCTGAACATCGGCACGGTCTTCTTCCAGCCCATCGATATGGAGCCCGCATCCATGGGGTTGAAGGCAGCGGACGCCAGCCTGCACCTGGAGGCCGATATCCACGCCCTGCCCAACAACAACCTGGGCTATGCCAAGGGTGAGTTCGTTCCGGATCTGACCGTCAACTACACCATCCAGAACAAGGATGACCCCAATGACAAGCAGTCCGGCACCTTCATGCAGATGAACGCTTCGGATGGTCCGCATTACGGAGCCAACATCAAGATGGAGAAGGCCGGATCCTACAAGCTGACCTATTCCATCGACTCCCCGGAGAAGAAGGGTTGGATGCTGCACGTCGACCCGGAGACCGGCGTCAAGGGACACTTCTGGACCGAGCCCATCGTGGTCAGCTGGGACTGGGACTACACGCCCCACCAGTGGTAAGCTGCTATGCACCATGCTTGAGCAATTTGTCACGGTCTTGCCGGGGACGCTGGCCCCGGCCCTCCTGGTCATGGTTTTCAGCGTGCTTCTGGGGGTTGGCGAGGGCCGCGATCGGCCCCGTTCCTCCTCCTGGCGACTGATTGGCCTGGGGGTCGGCGTGCTGGGGGCGCTGGTCTTCGCCCTCCTGCGCGCCACCGTGATCATCAACCGCCGGACCATGGTCAACTACCCGACCCTGGTAGCCTGCGTTCTGACCGATCTGGCGGCCATCGTGGTGGTGCTGGCCGCCGACCGGCTGGTCTCGGACTGGCATCGGCACCCATGGGTCATGGATCTGGCCAACGCCCTGGCGGCCCTGGCCATAGCCCTGACGACCTTCCGTGCCCTGCCTGATGTCATCCTGCAGCTTACGGCCTTTGTGGAGCCGGGGGAGCCTGTGCTGACCTCGGCCATGCTCCTTCGGGCCCTGGGCTTCCTGCTCGGTCTGGCCGCCGCTGTGACGGTGGCCGCCATTCTGAGGACCATGCATACCTCCTGTCCTCGGATAGCCTTCCGCCTGGCCGCCCTGCTCATGGTGGTCCTGCTGCTGATCCGGCACGTCGTAGCCTTGGTGGCCCTGATGCAGACCACCGGCCTGGTACTTCTGCACGGCTGGGCCTTCAGGGTCATGGCCCTGGGCTACAACGCCGACCTGACCTTGGTCCTTGCCCAGGTGCTGGTCTTCATCATTCCAGTCTTTGCCTGCCTGGTTGCAGGCTGGCGCATGCCGGTGACCGGAGCCTCCACAGCCGACGACCGCAGCCACCGGGCCTTCCGCCGAAGGGCCCTGGCATCGGCGGTCTGGAGCCTGGTGGCTATGATCGGCGTCACCCTGGCCCTGACAGTGGGAACGGCCCAGGCCCACAAGGTCCCCGTGCTCTCGCCTCCAGAGCGGTATTCCTTGACCTCCGATACGGCTACCATTCGTTTCTCCCAGGTGGAGGATGGCCATCTGCATCGATTCAGCTACCGGGCCAAGGACGGCACCGAGATGCGCTTTATCATCATCCGCAAGAATGGCGCGGCCTATGGTGTCGGGCTGGACGCCTGCGATAATTGCGGGGATGCGGGCTATTACGAAAAAGACGGCAAGATCATCTGCAAGAAGTGCGACGTAGCCATCAACCTGGCCACCATAGGGTTCAAGGGCGGCTGCAATCCCGTCCCTCTGCCCTATAAGACCGGTCGGGGCGCGATACTGATCAGCACCGCCGATCTGGATGCTCTGTCTTCGCACTTCAAGAGCTAAGAGAGGGAAGGAGCGGTTGGTATGTTCTTCATGCGAATGATGCTGCGGTCATTCAGCCGCCAGTTCGGGCGAAGAATGCTCATCGCCGTCACTGTCTGCCTGTCGGCCTGCGTGGCTACGGCCATGCTGGGGGTGGTCTTCGACGTCGGCGACAAGCTCAATGCGGAACTGTCCACCTACGGATCCAACATCACGGTCCAGGCCAAGGCTGATGCCGTGGTCTCCGACCTCTACGGCGACCAGGAGGGCGGCCCCTCAGGCGATGAGTCAACGCCGACAGCCTTCCTCAAGGAGTCCCAGGTGCCCAAGATCAAGACCATCTTCTGGGCCTACAACATCACCGACTTCGCTCCCCGCCTGGATCTTCGTGGCACTGTGGACCAGGTCGGCGCCCCCCTGGTGGGCACCTGGTTCGGCCGGACCGTCAAGGTAGACAGCGGCGAAAGCAGCACCGCAGGTCTGAAAGGTCTTAGGCCCTGGTGGAAGGTTCAAGGCCGCTGGCCCAAGGACGAGGCCGGGTCCGGCGGCAGGACCGAGGCCATGATGGGCAAGGAGCTGGCTGCACGACTGGGCGGCCGTCAGGTTGGCGACCAGGTCAAGGTCGGTCTGGGTGATCAACAGCGGACCGTCACCATCGTGGGCATCTTCGACTCCGGTGATGCCGATGCCTCCTCCCTCTACCTGCCCACCCGGCCGCTGCAGGAGATGTCCGGCCTGACCGATCAGATCGACCAGGTGGAGGTCAAGGCTCTGACCACGCCCGAGAACGACCTGGCCCGCAAGGCCGCACGAAACCCTGCCGCTCTCTCCCAGGACGAGTGGGAGACCTGGTACTGCACGGCCTACCCCTCATCCATTGCCTACCAGATCGAGGAGGCCATCCCCGGGTCCATGGCCAAGCAGGTCAGACAGGTGGCAGCCCTGCAGGGCGATGTTCTGCAGAAGACCCAGGCGGTCATGATCCTGATGACCGTGCTCAGCCTGCTGGCGGCAGCCATCGCCGTGGCCAACCTGATGGCATCCTCCATATCCGAGCGGTCCTCGGAGTTCGCCCTGCTCAAGGCCTTGGGCGCCACCGACGGGGCCGTGTCCCGACTGGTGCTGGCCGAGACGGCCCTGATCGCCCTGGCCGGGGCTCTGGTCGGCGTTTTGCTGGGTTCCGGGGTGGCTCAGATTGTGGGCAGGGTGGTCTTCGGCTCGGGCATCACCATGCGACCCATGGTCTTCGTGCTGGTCTTCGTGCTGCTGGCCATTACTGTGCTGCTGGCGTCCATCTCGTCCATCAGATCGATTCTGCGGCTTCGGCCGGCGGAGGTGCTTCATGGCCGCTGATCGCCATAAGAGCCATATGACCAATACCCGCATGTTCCTGACCATGCTCTTCGGGGCCGTCTTCCGTCGTCGGGGACGGGCCCTGATGGCCGTGGTGGCATCCCTGGTGGGCGCGGCTACCCTCTTCTGCCTGGCGGCGGTCTGCATCGAGGCCCCTAGACAGATCAACCAGGAGATGCGCTCCTACGGGGCCAACCTGGTCGTCTCGCCCATCCAAGGCGGCAATAGGTCCGGCTCCGGCATCGAACAGGGCATGGTGGACCATACTACCCACATGGTGACCGCCAAGGCCCCGGCCCGGTACGCCACCTATCGATATGAAACGGTGCAGGTCAATGCCGGGGCTCGCGAGATGGCCGGCATCCACCCAGACCAGGTGCGTCAGCTCAACCGTCACTGGAGTGTGGAGGGATCCTGGCCGCAGTCGGGTTCAGTCATGGTAGGGCGGGATCTGGCAGATTCACTGGGGCTTACCACTGGCAAGCAGATAACCATCGGCTACCCGGCCAGCCAGGTCACCGGCACGGGCAAGGCCGGCGGTCAGGGGCGAGACTTTCGTGTGGGGGGCATCGTCGATACCGGTGGTCCCGAGGATCGCATTATCTACGCCGACCTGACTGACCTGGAGCTCCTGACCGGGACCAAGCGGGGCACCGATGTCATCGAATACTCGGTCAACACCATGACCTCGGGGCTGAAGACCATCGCCGCAGGCATCAACGACATGACCTCCATGGGGGTCAAGGCCCGGCCGGTCACGAGGATCACAGCGGGCGACAGCCACACCATCGCCATGCTCCAGTCGCTCTTCTGGCTGGTTTCGGTGGTGGTACTGGTCCTGACCTTCGTGGGCGTGGGGACCACCATGGCCTCCATCGTCTCCCAGCGACGCAGCGAGATCGGTCTGCGCAAGGCCCTGGGCGCTTCCTCGCGGGGAATAGCCATGGAGTTTCTGGCGGAGTCGGCCTGCTATGGATTGGCTGGCGGCCTGATTGGCACGGTCCTGGGCTATGGCTTCGCCCGGCTGCTCTGCCTGTCCGTCTTCCAGCGTCCGCTGGGCTTCAACTGGTGGCTGGCCCTGGGCACGGTCCTGCTGAGCGTGGCCATATCCATGATCGCATCCATCCGGCCGGTCCTCCGGGCTTCGCGTATCGACCCGGCCCTGGTTTTGAGGGAGGAATGACAATGACGCAGGCAAAGGCGAGCGAGTCCCAGTCGGGCGGCGGCATGCTGCTGGATCTGGACCACGTTTCCAAGATCTACGGCGATCTGCATGCCCTGGACGATCTGAATCTGAGCGTCCCGCAGGGCCAGTGGCTGGCCGTGGTGGGGTCCTCCGGCTCGGGCAAGACCACGCTGATGAACATTCTGGGTTGCATGGACACCCCCAGCCGGGGTTCGGTCCGCCTGCAGGGGCGGCCGCTGGAGGATCTGAGCCAGTCCCAGCTGGCCGATGTGCGCAAGAATGTGATCGGCCTGGTCTTCCAAAAGTTCTACCTGGTCCCGCATCTGACCGCCTTGGAGAACGTCATGGTGGCCCAGTACTACCACTCGGTGGTGGACGAGGATCAGGCCATGAAGGCCCTGGACCGGGTGGGTCTGGCGGATCGGGCCCGCCACCTGCCCAGCCAGCTTTCGGGCGGTGAGCAGCAGCGGGTCTGTGTGGCCCGGGCGCTGATCAACGAACCCAAGCTGATTCTGGCTGATGAACCAACTGGCAACCTGGACGAGGCCAATGAGCGGATTGTGCTGGACCTCTTTAGGCAGTTGCATGACCAGGGGACCTCCCTGATCGTGGTCACCCACGATGCCTTGGTGGCCTCATGCGCCCAGCGGGAGATCATGCTCAACCACGGTGTACTGGCCGGTGAGCAGTGGAACGATGAGGAGGCCAAGCAGGCCTACCTGGCAGCCGGGGGTCGGCCGGCCTTCAGTGGGGCTCCTGGCGATACCGGGGGCCAGGATATTCCGGTGGGCTTCCATGACCCCACCAAGACGGCCAAGACCGGCGGCTCCCTGCCGGGATCGGCTGCTGATGCAGAAGGAGGGCGTTGAAATGGCCACAAGCAAGTCTCGGGGACTGGCCACGGCCTCGGCAACCCTGGCGACCCTGGTGGCGGTCGGCTCCCTCCTGGGCGGCTGCGGAAGCCAGCAGGCCAAGCCCATGGACGACGAATTCGCCGGATCGGGCGCCGAGTCCAGCTCTGCTCCAGAGTCGGGAGCCGGCTCTGCGGGCGAGGGCACGCCCACGGCTGTCTCCCGTGATGGGCTGCCGACCGCTCCGGCTGATACGGGCAACTATCACGATGGCACTTACGCTCTGACGGGCAAGTATGGCCATGACGGGGCTGACAGCATCGATGTGGATCTGGACCTGTCGGGAGGTCAGGTGACCCGGGTCCAGGTCCAGGGGCATTCGGATTCGCCCATATCACGCGGCCACATGGAACGCTTCGCTCGGGCTGTGCCTGGAGTAGTCCAGGGGCGCCCTCTTAAGGACCTCAAGGTGGACAAGGTGGCCGGGGCCAGCTGGACTTCGGATGCCTTCAATAAGGCTCTGGACCTGGCCCGGCTGGAGGCTTCGGCGGACAGGTCGTCCTGAGGACCTGGCTGTAAGGGTTGCGGAAACGAAAAGGGGCGAGGATTTGGCTCCCCGCCCCTTTTCAGGCCTTTATGGTTTTACCGGTCGCGTAGTTATCGGTCGCCTCGGACCAACTACCGGTCCCACCAGGGCCGTAGCGGATAGGTGTCCGTTCCGGTCTCGGGATCGGGCTTGATGCACTGGAACTGGTGTATCTGAATGTTGTCGAGCTCGAAGTTGAGCCGCGCGCCGGCCATGTACAGGCCCCAGAGACGCGCCTTGGGCTCGCCCACCATGGGCTTGGCCTGGCCCCAATGCTCCTGGAGGTTCTCGGTCCAGTGCTTGAGGGTCAGCGCATAGTGCTGACGCAGGTTCTCCTGGGTGATGACCTCGAAGCCGGTGTCCTGGATGGCCAGTTCGATCTCGGCCGGGCTGGCCAGCTCGCCATCGGGGAAGATGTAGCGGTCGATGAATCCGCCGGCCCGCTTGTGGTCGTGGGAATTGGTGCGGGTGATCTGATGGTTGAGCAGGATGCCACCCGGACGCAGCTTGTCCATCATCTCCTTGAAGTAGGAGGGGTACTGCTTGTAGCCCACATGCTCCATCATGCCGATGGAGCAGATCCCGTCGAAGCCGGACTCGGGCACGTCACGGTAATCCATCAGCCTGACCTCGGCCAGATCCTGCAGGCCCTCCTGACGGATCCAGTTCTGGGCCCACTCGACCTGCTCCTCGGCCAGGGTCACGCCGATGACATGGATGCCGCGGCGTGCGGCCGCGATCTCCATGGAGCCCCAGCCGCAGCCCACGTCCAGCAGGCGGTCGCCCTTGTTCAGGTGCATCTTGTCCAGGACCATGTTGAGCTTATGCCATTGGGCGTCCTCCAGGCTGTCGTCCTCCTTCTCGAAGACGGCGCAGGTGTAGGTCATGGAGGACCCAAGGAAGAGCCGGTAGAAGTCGTTGGACTGGTCGTAGTGGTAGCTGACGGTGGCCGCGTCGCCCCGGCGAGTGTGGGGGCGGATGCCCTCGGTCAGTCGCTTGGCCAGGGAAGGCCCTTCGATGGCCGGCGGTTCGGGCACGCGCACCCCGTGGGAGAAGACGGCTCCGGCCGCCCGCGCCAGCTCCATCTTGCCGGGGTGCTTGACGAAGTGCTTGAGGCCCATCAGTTCCTTGAGAACCTGGTAGGGGTTGCCTGGCAGCAGCTCGGGAGAATCCAGGTCGCCCTGCAGGTAGGCGCGGGCCAGACCCAGGTCGTTGGGATTTTCCGTGATGTAGTACATGGCACGGGAATTCTTGACTTCCAGATGCAGCGGCGCTTGGTCCTGTCCGAAGACCGACCCATCGAAGGCGGTCACCTGTACAGGCGCGTCGGGGGTGAGGAAGAGCCCGATCATCTCGGCTACAGTCATCTTGCTTTTGGCCATGAAGCCCCCTTGTGTGACCCGGACATGACCGAACATGGCGGGTCTGGTAGTTAGTGGATACAAGTACTGTCTTCACCCTACCCCTGACACTGGTCCCCGTTGGGTCCATGTTTGGTGAATTATTCCGCATGGGAAACCTTGCCTGGGTACAGACTCTTTGGTAAGGCTGAACATGGAGGCGAGCAGGGAATGACCAGCAGCGGATCAGCGGCGGCCGGGGCGGATGAGGCCTGGACCCAGGACACTCTTGCCAGATTGGGGCATTCGCGCTTCCGGGCCGGCTTCTCCCTGTCGGCCAAGGATCGCGCCTACGCCCGTGCCAAGGGCAAGGAAACCATCGACCGCCACGCTCATGAGATGCTGGCCAAGCGTGTGGGGCCTGCTCATCCTTTGAAGGACGGTAAACAGACCCCCTATCGTGGGCATCCGGTCTTCACGGCCCAGCATGCCACGGCCACCTGCTGCCGGGGGTGCATCGAGCGCTGGCATCACATCCCGCGTGGCCGGGCTCTGACCGATGCGGAGGTGGATGCCCTGGCCAGGCTGGTCATGGCCTGGATCGAGCGGGATTTGGTGAACCACCCGGTATCTGCCCCAGCATTGCTTTAAACTGATTTTGGTTGCATGATCCGGTCCGATAAATATTTGGTGACCTGCCCACTAATGTCGTGTTTCTGGTGTTTCCAAGGAAATATTTTCGTATCACACTTACGACGGTGTGAAATCATGAATTGCAGGCCCATTTATCCAAGGGGCGGGTGTCTTCAATCGGGGCAGTCGTATTACGAATCATGATCTGGGTGTCCAAGGTTATGTATGGGTTCTTTGGTGGGGTTTTCTTCAGAAATTCCAATGCGAGCGAACCAGCCTTGGCGCCCAGATCAAAAGGATCCTGACGAATTGTTGTCAGCCCAATTTTATCTGCGTAAGTGCTGTCATCGAAACCAACCAGGGAAAGGTTACCTGGGACGGTGAGCCTAAAACGATTGAGTTTGAAAAGTAACGGGATAGCGACCGAATCATCCTGGCAGCAGAGAGCAGTAGGGCGGCTTTCCATGCTTTGTAGCTGAGAAATAAAGGAGCTGAATACGTCTTGTCCGGGCTGCAGCTTTATTAATTCGGTTTTCACTGGTTCCGGCCACTGTCTGCAAGCTTCCAGGAAACCTTGCAAACGGTTCAAGGAACTGAAGTGCAGGGACGATTTTGGCGAGATGTGCATATACGCGATGTTCCGGTGACCAAGTGTAAGTAAATGATTGACCGCCAGCTGGATACCCTTTGCGTCATCGATTTTCACTGAACCGTCCAGGTCATGGTTCGATTCCACGTTGATGCCGATAATCGGTACATTGATACTACTCAAGCGGCTGGTTTCCTTGGAAGTGATGTCGAAAGAGGACACGAAAACCAGATCAACGTTTCTCCTGATAGGCAGTTCGGCAAAGAAATGCTCTTGTTCTTCGGAGTCGCCGATGGGATAGATGGAGGTGTCGTAGCCAGCCGGATGGAGGATGGAATCCAGCCCTTCGCGTACCAAGGAGCCGAACCAATCCAAGCGTTCGTTGCCAACCAGCAGTGCGGCGCGGAATGTCCGGCCGGTTTTAAGGCTTGCTGCCGTGTGCGTAACGGTAAAATTCATGGCCTCAGCGGCCTTCATCACCTTCGCCCGTGTTTTCGCTGACACCTTTTCTGGACTGGTGAAAGATCTCGATACTGTCGAAATCGACACCCCTGCTTCGCGAGCAACGTCGTAAACGCTGGCTTTGGACACTTGCCACCTCAATGCGGAGAAAATGCAACCAACTCTGTAAGTATAACAATCGCTCACTTTATCCTCGCTTGCAGATGGATTAGATCGACACGCCGCATATTGGGATGTAGCGAGCGGTAATTGACTCAGGAAGAATAGCTAAATAATGCTAAGGGTCGCATAATCTGATAATTTGTTATGAATGATTGAATATAAAGCCTGATTCTTTGATATACAATAGGTTTCGCAAGTGAGTATCTTACAAGGAGGTAGGAAAAGCAATGCGAATAAGACGCGTATTGGCTACATTTGTTGCGACCGTTAGCATAATAGCTTTATCAGCATGTGGTGCCAATGGAGGCCAAGGGGAGGGCCAGACGGACACTAAAGCCGACAAGGGATTGAAAACTCTTGGAGTGAATGTCAAGTACGACCCGAATCATCTTGTGAATAAAGGCAAGCCTATTCAGCTCGAGTACTGGTCTTGGGTCGACAAGGAACAGGACCCTATCAGTGCTATGACTCGTGATTATCAAAAGATTCACCCCAATGTCACCTTTAAAATTGTGAATGTTGCTTGGGCCGATTACTGGACGAAGGTTCCACTAGCCTTGAAAGGCAAGAATGGACCTGCTCTATTTGCTGTCCATAATTCACAAGATGCCCTCTTGAAGCCCTATATGGCCCCGATTGACATACCAGCAGACCAGCTCAAAGCCGATTACACCGGGGTCCCCGCCCACCTTGAGAATGGCAAGGCTTATTACATCGATACGGTCATCAATACGGGGAACATCTATTACAACAAGAAGCTTTGGAAAGAAGCCAATTTGACGGATTCCGACATTCCGAAGACTTGGGATCAGTTGGTTACAGTCGCCCAGAAGCTCACCAAATGGGATGGTTCCAAGATGGTGCAATCCGGTTTTAACCTCAATGGGGACGAAGCAAGCGCGGGCTATCCCGGTCTTTGGCAAGGGCTCAATTATCAAAAAGGTGAGCTCATGTTTGATTCCTCAGGGACGAAACCCAATTATAAAAATGAAACGACCAAAGAGAACATGCAGTTCATCAAGGACCTGTATGACAAATATAAAGTGGCTTCAACAGCGTTCGGTGTAGATATGGGGCAGAGTTTCGGTAACGGACAGACAGCCATGGTCTACCAGTGGGGAGGCTTTGCCGGCACACTGAAGCTGAAGTATCCGGATATCGATTACGGCGTCTTCGCAACCCCGACCTTCTCTGAGCAGACGCCTTTTGCCTACGATCGTTACAACGGAGAATCAACCCCCGGCGTCAACAAGAACCAGTCCAAAGATCAGCAAGAGGCGGCACAGGACTTCCTCAAATACATCCTCGCCAATGACAAGTTCATCAAGGATGATGCAAAGGCCTTTAATTCGTTCCCGGCTAAGAAATCCCTGCAGAATGATCCAGAGATTCTTTCCATGCCGATCATGGCTGCTATCAAGCCGAGAATCGACCGTTTGATTTGGCCCGGACCCACGCCATCAACTATGGAATCGAGCGCCAAGAAGTCTTTCCAGGACGTTTTCCAGAACCATAAATCGATTGATAGCGCCCTGGACTCGACCCAGGCTCTGATGGAGAAAGACATCAAAGGCACCGGATTCAAATCACTTGAGCCTGCCTATGCCTTCTATAAGGAGGCAAGGCGATAGACCATGGATGGACGTCGGAAGGCACAGCTATGAAGGCAGTGACGAAAACAGGTCACACAGGCAGCAAGACCATCCAGACTGGTAAGGGCCTCGGTCGTGTATTCACGATGAGGAACGTATCTCTTGCGGCCCTGGTCATATATTTCAGCGTGTTCATGATCTACCCGATATTCAAGGCATTCGCAGGTAGCATGCATGATTGGAATCCCCTGATAGGGACCTATAAATGGGTCGGTTTTGATAATTTCCGTCTGGTGCTTTCCGACGGTCTGTTTTGGAAGTCCATAGGGAACACGGCTGTCTTTTGCCTGGTATCGGTTGTGTTTCGTATCGTTCTCGGTTTGGGCTTGGCGCTCTTGCTCAGTTCGAAGTTGGTCAAGGCCAAGGATACGCTACGTGGTCTCTTCTATATGCCGACCATCACTCCCATGGTGGCGGTGGCCTTTGTATGGGTTTGGATGTTTGACCCGCAGTTCGGCATGATCGACCGGGTTCTTGGGCTGGACATCAACTGGCTCAAGGATCCTAACTGGGCCTTGCCGGCTGTGATCATCATGACAATATGGAAGGATTTCGGGTACGCAGTCGTGCTCTATCTGGGAGCACTGATGAGTTTGCCGAGAAGCGTTTACGAAGCCGCTGCTATCGACGGAGCCAATGCCTGGCAGACTTTCTGGAAGATCACGCTTCCGCTGCTTAAGCCGATGACTCTCTTTATCGTTATCACTTCCCTGATCAGTTATCTTCAGGCTTATGTGCAGATCATGATCATGACTGGCGGTGGACCTGGAACGCAGACATACACAATTAGCTATCTCATCTTTGATGAGGCCTTCCAGAAATACAAGTTCGGCACGGCTTCGGCCATGAGTGTTCTTCTCTTCCTCATGACAGGAATACTCACGATTCTGATGTTCAAGGCCTCGGGTGATATGAATATGGAGGAATCATGAGAGCAAGGAAAATGTGGTCCTGGATCCTGACTGGGATGCTTTTCATCCTTGCTCTGATCACAATCATTCCATTTGTCTGGATGTTCATTTCGTCATTTGCGCCTAACAGCGAGATCGTGAAAGTGTCAGGCGGTATCTTCCCCAAACCTACAACTCTGAGCAATTACCGGGGCATACAGGAGAAGTTCGATTTTCTCCGTCTCTTTCTGAATTCTTTG
This sequence comes from Bifidobacterium asteroides, assembly GCF_009683175.1. Classification (GTDB taxonomy): domain Bacteria; phylum Actinomycetota; class Actinomycetes; order Actinomycetales; family Bifidobacteriaceae; genus Bombiscardovia; species Bombiscardovia asteroides_H. Next base: position 863,210 of record NZ_WKKW01000001.1, on the reverse strand, counting down.
TTCGTGTCATCGTTCAAAACCGTCGTGATCATATACACAAGCGCAGCCTTGGGATATGTGTTTTCGAAGATGAGGTTCAGAGGGCGCAATTTGATATTCGGTATTGTGCTTAGCACCATGATGGTACCGTGGGCAGTCACCATCATCCCTCAATATGAGATGATGACCAAGTTTGGTTGGCTGGATACCTACAAGGCTCTGCTGGCACCAGGCCTCGTCAACGCTTTCGGCGTCTTTCTTTTCCGCCAGTCGATTGGAGGAATACCGGACGAGATCGTGGAAGCGGCCAAATTGGATGGTGCCGGGGACGCAGTAATCTTCCACCGCATCATTCTGCCCATGAGCAGGAACTCCATATCCGCCTTGGCCATATTTACCTTCCTGTGGAATTGGGAGGATTACCTCTGGCCATTCTTGATGATTACCGATGAGAAGAAACAGCTGCTCTCCGTAGGTTTGAAGATGTTCAGTGGGCGATACGGGACCGATTACGGTGGCTTGTTCGCTGCAACCTCTATCGCCATTATCCCGGTGCTGGTGGTGTATGTGGTTTTCCAGAAGCAATTCATAGCTGGAGTAGCCAGCGGGAGCGGCAAGTAAGCAATGGTCAAGATGATCTCCGAAATGGGACAGTTTTCTGGTTCCTTCCATGGAGGCTTTCTTGATGCGGGTCTGGATATGACAAAACAGAGAAAGGAATTATTCTATGCGGGGGAAAGATGACTCATATCGAGGCTTCTCTACGTTTAATAACAGGCTTAGGCCAACCATGAATGCAAGGTGGACTATCTGTGGAGATCGCTGGAGGATAGGGATCCTGAGCGATTCCCTGATCAGGCTGGAGTGGTCTGCGAACGGGATCTTTGAAGACCAGGCCACTCAAGCCGTAATCAACAGAGACTTCATCGATCCGGACCAAATTCATGCACGTGTAATAAAAGGAGATGAACAGCTTGTCATTGATACGCCAGCACTAAGGCTGGAATATGATTACAACTCCTTTGCCAAGGAGGGGCTCAGTGCCATGGTGAAAGGGGTTTCCAATCAGTTCAACACTTGGCATTTCGGTGATGATTCCCTGCATAACCTGCGTGGGACAGCGAGAACTCTTGACGAGGCTGATGGATCAATCGAATTGGGAGACGGTGTCATTTCCCGCGATGGGTGGGCCATTCTGGACGATTCATCTTCGAACCTTATTGTTCGTACTGACCAGGCTGGGGGGGAGAAAGATCCGTATGGTCATTGGATCACCCCCAGGGAAAACAAGGAGATAGATATCTATCTGTTTGCCTATGGCCATCGTTATCGGGAGGCCCTGGCGGATTTTTACCAGTTAACCGGACCTGTTCCGCTTCTTCCACGGTGGGCTCTTGGAAACTGGTGGAGCCGTTTCCACCCCTATACTTCAGCGGAGTATCTAGGTCTTATGGATCGTTTCCGAGCATCTAGGTTACCATTCACCGTCGCCGTCATGGACATGGATTGGCATTTGACGGATTCAGTTGATCCCAAGTACGGGTCCGGATGGACTGGATATACCTGGAATCGACAGCTGATTCCGGACCCTGAGAGTTTCCTCCATTCTCTTCATAAGCGGGATTTGCGCGTTTCTCTCAATGTTCATCCTAGAGATGGGATTAGAGCATTCGAGAAGCCATATGCTGATATGGCACGGACATTGGGGGTGGACGCAGACAAGGGAGATCCGATTATGTTCGATCTCACGAATATCCGCTTCCTCAAGGCTTACCTGCAAATGCATCATCAGCTGGAGTCCCAGGGGGTAGATTTTTGGTGGCTGGACTGGCAGCAGGGGGGTGTGACTCGGGTGCCAGGGCTGGACCCCTTGTGGATGCTTAATCACTTCCATTACTTAGACAGCGCGCGTTCCGGTCATTGGCCCCTGATTCTTTCCAGGTATGCCGGCCCTGGGTCGCATCGGTACCCTATAGGATTCTCTGGCGACACCATTGTCACTTGGAATTCACTGAAGTTCCAGCCTTACTTCACTGCGACTGCCAGCAACATCGGTTTTGGCTGGTGGAGTCATGATATTGGCGGCCATATGAAAGGGTGTCGGGATGACGAGCTGGAGGCCAGATGGTATCAGTTGGGTACCTTTAGTCCCATCAACCGTCTGCACTCATCAGCTTCGCCCTTTGAGGGGAAGGAGCCCTGGGAATATCCTCAGCCCTACCGAGGCGCTATGGAGAGTGCCTTGCGCTTACGACAGGCGCTGATACCCTATCTCTATACAATGAACTGGCGGGCGGCATATGAAGGGCTCCCCTTGGTCCAGCCTCTTTACTGGGAAGATCCAGAATGCGAAGATGCTTATGCGTTTCCCGGCGAATATTGGTTTGGCAGCCAGATTCTGGTTTCTCCGATCTTGCAGCCTGTTGATGCCATTACCAGAATGGGGGAGAGCCTAACCTGGCTGCCTTCTGGGGACTGGTTTGATTGCATGGACGGTCGTCATTACCAAGCTGGTGATCCGCAAGGTCGCAGGTTGAGCCTGTGGCGGACAATCGACAGGGTACCGGTCTTGGCAAAAGCCGGAGGAATTATTCCTTTAGGGCCTGCCTATGAAGCCCCGGGTGGAGAGAGTGTTTCCTCTCCTGACAGCTATTCTGTTGGACGTTGCAAACCTAGGGCGGAAACTAGGAAGGAACTATCGGTCGGTTGCCATCCTCTGTCTGGCAACCCCGAACAGATGGTCCTGATGGTTTTCCCTGGTGCAGACGGTTGCTTCACCTTGATCGAGGATGCTGGACGTTTCCCTGTTTCTCCCAATCTTGACAAAGCTGAGCGGGAGGCGGGTGCTGCAAGGACCGCCATCCGCCTTAATTGGTCTTCCGGCGGCGTAGTCACGATAGATGCTGTTAATGGATGCGTTGAAGCCTTGCCATCTCACAGGCATTGGAAAGTAGCTTTGCGCGGTTGGGCACCTACGGATTGCAAGGTGCGGATTGATGGGAGCGAAAGGAAAGTCGCAACAAATTATGACGAATCCACACTGACCATCTGGCTTGACCTGGGTAAGGTACCAGTGGGCTCCAAGGTTGAAATACTACCTGACCGGGCTGAACTGGCCAGCAACCCGGTGATGAATGACTCAGGCGAAGTCTTAAAGAGAGCTCAGATCTCTTTTGAAGTTAAAGATCGGCTGGCGGATATGGTGTCTAGGCAAGGAGTGGATGCGCTTGCGGGTTTGGATACCTTGCAAGCTGGATTCCCCGGCGGCGAACAGGGGACGCCGTCATCAGCAGTGCCACGGTCGGTTCAATCAGCTTTGACTGAGATACTGTTGCGTTCTTGAGCTTATTGAGGCTAATGGATTGTCGGCTCCAGGGTTGTCTCCGGAGCCGACAATCCATTTTGTATCAGGATAGAGAAGCTTTCGCGTCCTTCTATCTGGTTCCTTTAGTCGATTTGTTGCCGCCCAGTTTTTTCATAATTTCAGCAGCCAGCTTTTTCGGCGTCTTGCGCACGCCACTCTCTTCGGCATCCTTGATGATGGTCTTCACGTCCAGGTCGGGATTGCGGTCCTGGGTGGCCACCAGGTCGCGTGCCTCCTGTCGGTTGAGCACTGTGGGCAGGGTACCCGGCATGGGGCGCCGGGCGGTCTCCGCCAGGAAGAGCACGGTAACAAGACCGCAGGTCGAAGTGAACATGATCCAGTAGGCGGGTGCCAGGGACTTGCCGGTCGCGGTCACCAGCCCTTCCATGATGACAGGCGCTGTCCCGCCGAAGACGGCTACTGCCAGGTTGTATGACAGTCCCATGCCGCCGTAACGGGAAGCGGTGGGGAAGAGGGCCGGCAGGGTGGATGCCAGGTTGGCTACGAAGAAGATGACCGGGATGGCCAGCAGAACCAATCCGCCGAAGACGGCACCCGTGGTCTCGTGCTCCAGCAGTCGGAAGGCCGGCAGGGACAGGCACAGCCCGGTGAGCGCTCCCATGAACAAGACCTTCTTGCGGCCGAAGCGGTCGGAAAGGGCTCCGGTGATGGGGATGCAGCAGGCCACCATAAGCAGGACCGGCAGGGAGAGCAGGTTGGCCTGGGCCGTGTTGTAATGCAGGGTGCCCGATAGGTAGGTGGGCATATAGGCGGTCAGCGTGTAGCTCAGGGTGTTGGCCGCAGCCACCAGGATGAAGGCCATGAGCAGTTCCCGCCAATAGCCACGGATCAGGTCCAGTAGGCTCTTGTGCTGGCTCTTGGTCTTCTCGTCGCTGGCATCCTGGGCCTGACGGAAGGCAGGTGTGTCCTGGACCTTGGCCCGGAAGTAGACCGCGATGGCAGCCAGCGGCAGGGCGATGATGAAGGGGATGCGCCAGCCCCAGGCCAGCATGGCTTCCGGGGAAATGGAAAACTCCAGCAGGGAGACCAAGGCTGCTCCGAAGGCGTAGCCCAGGTAGGATCCCACGTCCAGCAGAGAGGCGAAGAAGCCGCGATGCCGGTCCGGAGAATATTCCGTGACCATGGTCGAGGCTCCCGCGTACTCGCCTCCAGTGGAGAAGCCCTGGATCAGCTTGAGCAGGATAAGCAGAATAGGTGCCAGCGGGCCGACGGCCGCATAGCTGGGCAGAAGGCCGATCAGCAGGGTGGCTGCGGACATGCTCAGCAGGGTGAAGGCCAGAATGCGTTGGCGGCCGATCTTGTCGCCCAGCTGGCCCAGGACCACTCCACCCAGGGGGCGGGCGACGAAGGTGACGGCGAAGACGCCCAAGGAGAAGAGCCGCTGTACGGCATCGGATGCGTCGGACAGGAAGACGCGGCCGATGGTCACCGCCAGGTAGCCGTAGACCCCCACGTCATACCATTCCATGAAGTTGCCGACCACGGTGCCGGCAATGGCCCGCTTCAGGGTGGACCTGTCCACCACGTTGATGTCGGTCAGATGCAGGCGCTCGCTCCAGCCCCTATGCGGTCTGGGATTCTGCTTGCGGGCCTTGCGTTTTTCCGCGGCCTGCTGCTTCTTCAGCTGCTTGGCTGTCTGTCGATCACGCTGTTTCTGCTCGTGCTGGCCGCTAGCTGCAGCCGAAATTTTATCGTCCTCTGCCATTATTCCTTCTCCGGCCACTAGGCCGTTGTTCGTCTTTTCCGCCTTTGTGATTTCCCTGTCTGCCTCTTCCTTTAGCGGTTTTCACAAAAATGCCATAAATACACAGCTTACCACGCCTCATGATGAGGGCTGTGGCGGACCCTTATCTGGCCCTCCACAGCCCTCTTGGTCGGATTTAATTAGGCCTTGAGGAATCCGGGATCTCGGTAGTCGGGATCAGGATACTGGTAGAAGCCCTGACCGGTCTCTTCGCCCAGCTTGCCTTGCTCGATCATGGCATTGAGCTTGTCCAGGAGGGGCTTGGCTTGAGGATTGTCACCCTGACGCTGGCTGAGGATGTTGTAGGCGGTCCGAAGGCCGACCATGTCGTAGAAACCGAAGGGTCCCTTGGGCGCGCCAGTGGCGATCATCCAGGTTTTGTCGATAGTCTGTGGATCGGCCACATCGTGCGCCCATAGCATGCCGGCAGCGCCCATGAGCGGCATCAGCAACGTGTTGAGCACATAGCCGGGCTGTTCCTTGTGCAGCTGGATGGGGACCATACCAATCTCCCGGGCAAAGGAAACGATTTGGTTGTAGATGTCTGGGTCGGTTTGATCGGTTCCCATGATTTCAGCGGTATTCATCAGCCAGATCTGGTTGGCGAAGTGCAAGTTCAGGAATTTGTCTGGCCTGCCTGTGTCGGATGCGAAAGTGCTGGGCACGTAGGTGGAGGAGTTACTGGCGAAGATGGTGTTCTCGGGCGCCAGCTTGGCCAGGCTCTGATAGAAGTCGTGCTTGATGGAGGGCTTCTCGGGGATTGCCTCGATGACCAGATTCGCGTTCTTGACTGCCTCGCTCAGGTCGGTGGTGAAGCTCATTCGGCCTAATCCGGCATCGAACTGTTCGTCTGTTGCTTTTATGTCGCGCTTATAGGCGGTGCGAAGCGCCTTGACTCGCTCTCTGGCCGCTGCTACGGCATCGTCTCCGATGTCGTAGACCGTGACATTTTTGCCCTTGAATGCACATTGATAGGCGATCTGACTGCCCAAAACACCGCCACCGGCGACGGTGACCTGTTCAATATTTGTCATGAATGACCTCTTTCATTGTGTCGGCATCCTTCCTTGGATGCCTGATTCAATGGTAGTAAAGAGGCGCAGCCGGCGATTTGCAAAGGTTGACGAGCAGCTTGACGTTTAGATCCGCTTGAAAGTTAACAATGAAAATGGACCCGCCTATTGCGGGGAGGCGATTTGCGTTGTGGTCCCCCGCAACGGACGGGTCCTGTCTGGTGGAAACGGTTCTCTCAGGCCTTCAGGAAGTCAGGATCAGCAAAGGCGGGGTTGGGATAGGTGTAGAACCCTTCTCCTGAATCCTTGCCGGTCTTGCCCTCGTCCATCATCTTTTGGATCTTCTCCAGGAAGGGCTTGAAGTCAGGGTTGTCTCCCCGCTGCTCCTTGGTGATGTTGTAAGCGGTCCGCAGTCCCACAACGTCAAAGATGGCAAAGGGTCCCATGGGTGCGCCTGTCGCGATCATCCAGGTCTTGTCCACGGTCTCCGGATCCGCGATGCCCTGACCCCAAAGATAGGAGGCGGCTTCGAGCAGGGGGATGAGGAGGGTGTTCAGGACGTATCCAGGCTGTTCCTTCTTCAGGACGATGGGAACCATGCCGATCTCCCTGGCATAGTCCACGATTTCATCGAAGACCTTAGGGTCGGTCTGATCGGTACCCATGATCTCAGCCGTGTTGTACAGCCAAACCTGGTTGGCGAAGTGCATGTTCAGGAACTTGTCCGGCCTGCCCGTGTCAGCTGCGAAGGTGCTGGGCACGTAGGTGGAGGAGTTGCTGGTGAAGATGGTGTCCTTGGGAGCCAGCTTGGCCAGATTCTGATAAAGGTCATGCTTGATCGAGGGCTTCTCAGGGACTGCTTCGATGACCAAGTCAGCGTTCTTGACGGCTTCGGCCATGTCGGCGGTAAAGGACATGTTGTTTAGTCCGGCGTCGAATTGCTCATCAGTAGCATTGATGTCGTGCTTGTAGGAATCGCGCAGGTTCCTGACGCGCTCCTCGGCGGCCGCCACAGCCTGGTCGTTGATATCGTAGATTGTTACCTTCTTACCCTTGAAGGCTGATTGATAGGCGATCTGGCTGCCAAGCACCCCACCGCCGGCAACCGTGACATTATGAATGTTCGTCATAGAAACCTCTTTTCGTCGCAATGCATCCATCTTTGGATACTTATTCCATACTACTGGCAGTGTCTGGGATTATTCTGGGTGTTCCATGATTGTTGGAAGCCTGAAATAACGCCCGAAATCACGGTTTATTCGTCTGGTTAATTAATTTTGTGGGGCACTGAGAATTTTGTCGCTTTGCTCACATGAGTGGTAAGCAGCAGTCGTCGTTGGGGCGGGGTTGCGAGCTGCTATATTACGCGATTGGTCATCTCCATTCCTCGGTATACACGAGAGGGAAGAGTCGCCGGACTCTGAGAGGACAATCAGAGAATCTGGCAGAACTCGATGGTCTCCTGGTTGGGGCCAATGACGTTGAAATAGCGGATTCCGTGCTGCCAGAAAGTGGGAATGGACTGGATGGACTTCTCTCTGATCTTCAATCCCATCTCCAGGGCGTGCTCATAAGCGGCATCGATGTCTGGCGTGTCCAACGCCCAGTGGTTGATGGCTCCGGTGCGCATGGGCGCAGGTTCGCCCTCCCAGGTCTCGATGGTCAGATGGCCCAGGCGCAGGAAGGCGCAGCGGTTCGCTCCGTTGGGGTAGATGCCGACCAGCTCGAACCCGAGTTTGTTGGTGTAGAAGTCGATGGTCTCGTCCAGATCGCGGGCGATCATGCCCGAGTGCTGCAGGTCCTTGGCATAGTCCGACATTGGTCTCATGATGGCTGCTCCTTTGGTACCTTGATGCTGCGATGCTTCCTGTTGTCCACTCTAGGCTGTGGTGCACCTGAAGATGGAGTGAGATAAAAAGAGCAACCAACTTCGTAGTTTGAATTTTCAGAAGCCTACATCGCTCTGCTTGGAGGTTCAACGGAACTGGGAACCGGTTGAATCATGTCTTGATTGACTAAGAAGTCGGGCCAGGACGAGCGGTCCTGACCCGATGCGAATGACGGATGTATCAGAGTATGCCCAGCAGCTCGTGGTTTCTGCTGTCCCTGGCGAATACCGGCAGGGTATCCAGCGGGGCCTCTGCGGTGATCGTCTGACCTCCGTCGTACATGGCTCCGTCGCGAAGATCCTGCCACTGTGTAGTCGCATCCCCAGGCAAGTAGACCTGTCGAGATCTGGCTCCTTCCTCTACCACAGGGGCTACCAGCAGATCAGGTCCGAGCATATACTCGTCGGCGATATCGGAGGCAGCGTCGTCATGGGGGAATTCGTAGAACAGCCCCCTGATGAGCGGCTGCCCATCCTCATGCGCTTGTGCAAATAGCTCACGCAGATAAGGGCGAAGATGCTCTCGGATCTTGATGAACTTGACATAGATGTCTTCGACGGACTTTCCATAGCTCCACGGTTCATTGTTCGCTCCGGACGGTAATCGCCGTTCTCCTTGCGCTGTAGTGATGGCGATCTTGGTGGTCCCATCGGGGTGATGCTGGCTACGGTCACCGTGGTTGCGCATGACGGGCGAGAAGCAGGAGAATTGCGCCCATCGCAACAGCAGTTCACGGAAGGTGGGATTGTCGATATCGCCATCGTGGAATCCTCCCAGATCAGTGGTGAACCAAGGAATGCCGGCCATGCCCATATGGATGGCGCAGGTAATTTGTGCTCTGAACGCCTCGAAGGTGGATGCGACATCGCCCGACCATACAAGAGCCGCATATTGTTGGGATCCGGCCCATGCGCATCTGGTGAGGTTGACGATTTGCCCCTGGCGTCCGTAGGCCAGCTGCCCCTCGTAGAATCCCTTGTTGTATTCCCGCGGATACAGATTGGCTGTCTGCTGAGCGGGTCCGGCCCAGTAGCGGTAATTGCTGAAATCGTAAGTGCCATACTCTGGTTCGGCTTCATCCAGCCAGAAGGCATCGACACCGACATCGGCGTAGTGCTCACGGCATTTCTCCCATACATATTGGCGGGCTCGAGGGTTGGTGGCATCAAAGAACTGGCTGGGTCCCTCGAACATCATGCCGATGTCTTCGCCGTGGTCTGCTCGTACCAGCAGATTCTTGGCTTTCATCTCTGGATAGTTTTCAGAAGTCAGCGCTATCTGCGGCCAGACTGACACCATGAGCCGGATCCCCATCTTGTGCAATTCGTTGCTCATGCTGGCTGGATCTGGCCAGAATTCGTCTTCGAATCTGAAATCACCCATGTGAGGCCAATGGAAGAAGTCGATGACAATGAGGTCCAGAGGGATGTTGCGCTTTTTGAACTCTCTGGCAACTTCCATCAATTGATTCTGGTTCCAGTAGCGAAGCTTGCTCTGCCAAAATCCAAGACCCCATTCAGGCATCTGAGGGGCATGACCGGTAGCGTCTGCGTAATGGGCCATAATCGAGCGATAATCGGCACCGACTGTAATCCAATAATCAATCTGCCGAGTGCTGTCCGCCGACCATTGGGTTTTATTTTTTCCGAAACTGACGGATCCAACAGCTGGATTGTTCCATAGGAATCCGTATCCGCAGCTGGAGACGACGAAGGGTATGGAGATTTGTGAGTTCCTGTGGGCCAGTTCGAGCGTGCAGCCTTTCAGATTCATGATGTTCTGTTGATATTCGCCCATGCCATACAGGCGTTCGTTTTCCGGAGGCACGAATGTTACCTTGACCTGGTGGTCGCCTCCCACGATGGGGGCGAAAGAACGCGCCCTTAAATTCAGGGAGCCGCCATCGTTCATCTCGCTGAAGAGCAGCGTACCATCGGTGCGCCAAAAGCTGAGGAGACATTTTGGCTCGGTATAGCCGCTACCTCCGTAAACGCCATCTGAGGCCTGTGCTTTGACCATCAGGGTTCCATTGATTACGGTTGCCTGGCCCTGCTGGTCATCGATGCTTATATGCACTCCTGCTGCAGGCTCGTGGTGATCACGTAAAAGTGCCCAGTCTGGGTCTTCGGGCTCGTGCATCTGCGAGGATCGGACGCGTATCGAATCCGTTCCCCAGGGCTCGATGCGAAGGTATTCGCCGTCACCTGTCCACTTCAGTGCCTGGCCGTCGGTGGTAAATGTTGAATGTTGCATTGATCCAGTACCCTTTCAATTGGTTGATTCACTTTTGGCTTCAGTCCTTTATCGCGCCTGCTGTAACTCCTGCGGCGACATATTTCTGTGCGACGATCAGCAGTATTGCGGTTGGCACTGAAGCCAGGACGGCGGTAGCCATCAATGGTCCCCATTCCTGATTCTGTGCCCCTATAAAATCATAAAGGCCCATCGTGATGGGACGCATACGACCTCCACCGGAATCCAACGTTGACGCAAACATGAAGTCAGACCATGCCCAGAGGAATGAGAATAGCGAAGTCGTCACGATGGAGTTTCGGCTTAACGGAACCACAATGGTTGTGAATACGCGCCAACGTGAAGCGCCATCGATTTCTGCTGCTTCAATAATTGAATGCGGCATGCCGGTCATGAAGCTCGATAGAAGCATGACGGCGAATGGCACAGCTACTGTGGAATCCGCAATGATAAGGCCAGGGATGCTGTCCAAAAGGCCGATACGATTGTAGATCTGATAAAAGCCCAGGGCCATGACTACAGCGGGGATCATTTGAGCCACAATTAGAAGGAAATTGATTGTTCTACGGCCTTTGAGTTCAAGAAAAGCGATGGCATAAGAAGACGGAAGTGCGATGACGAGTGTCAGCAGAACTACACCGACGGCGATAAGCAGGGATGTGCCCAGGTATGTCATTTCGGTGTGGAAGGCTGAAGAGAAGTTCGTCAGCGTGAAATCGCGTGGGTATAGATCTCCTGATCGAATCGACCGCCTTTTGGTCAGAGAGATGTTGATCATCCAATAAATTGGGAAAAGCATGATCAGCGTTAGTACAACGGCGATCAGCGTTTTCCACCAGGTCGAACGATGCCTCATTATTGCTTGCTCCTCTCTGAACCCTGTGCTCGTAGATAGGCAAAAGCGAATATCAGGGCGATGGCGATCAGGATGGTGCCCACGACGGATGCCTCTGAGTATCGGATGGTTGCGGATGTTCCCTTGCCGAATGCCATCTCATAAGCCCATGTGGCAAGGGTGCGCGAAGTGCCTGTCCCTTTGGTCATTATCCAAATAATGTCTACGGTTTTGAGTGTGTACACGAATCCGAGCAGAAGAGTGATCATAGTAACGGGTTTCAGCAAGGGAAAAGTGATTTTCCAGAATCGCTGCCAATAGTTGCATCCATCCAAGGACGCAGCTTCGTATAGGTCTTGGTTAATGTTTTGCAATCCTGAATACAGAATGACCATATTGAATGGAATACCTAACCAGATGTTTGCAATGATAACTGACCATAGGGAGTGATCAGCCTGTAGCCACCAGATAGGGGAGCCTCCGAAAAAGCCGATGACTTTGTTGATGACACCAGTATCTGCATCCATCATCCATTGCCAGATAGTGCCCGAAATCATTGGAGGCAAGAGCCAAGGGACCAGGAAAGCGCCACGGAGTACAGCCGATAGTCGAAAATTCTGGTTGAAGAATACTGCCAGTGCCAGCCCCAGGCTGTATTGAAAAATGATTGAGAGCACCACAAATAATAAGGTCTGCACGAGTATCGTCCAGAACTTCGGATTTCCTAGAACCTCCTGGTATACCTGAATGCCGGACCATGGTGCGTCACCGGTGACGAAAGTCCGGCGAGTGAAACGGTGTAGACTCATGAAAATATTTTGGATAAGTGGTGTTACGTAGAAGACGGCCAGATACACGATGAGAGGCATAGCAAAGCCCCAGGCCGCCAGTGTCGTCGAATGAATGCCGCGTTTTTTTGAGTTCCGGATACTCCCGTCGGAGTCCTGTAGTGGATGAATATTGAATGACATCGTTCACCTGATCAACGCAAGAAATATGATTATTGGAAATTGCCTTGAGGCAAGAGGTGCTGAGAAGTCGAGCATCTCTGCCGACTTCTCAGCTGGTTCAGCGCTGGTTCAGCGCTTCTTGCAAATCTTCGGAGAGCTGCGCTGAAACATCCTCATATTTGAGGCCAATGTCAGAAGTTCTGCCCTTGGCCTGCTCTATCGGCTTTACCCACGGGGCCCAGATCTGGTTCTCTTGGACCTGTTGGTTTCTTACGGAGCGTTTCGCTGCTAAATAGACCATCTCATCATTGGTCTTTTTTAGATTATCCCCGTCAACCAGACAGTTAATGACTTTAGCCGTTGCTTTGCTGAGATCCTTGTCAGCCTTTTTCTGGGTAGGTATAGTGATGAATTCGCCTCCGGTCGGCACGGGGGCGACTCCACCGGATTTACCAGGAATCGGTATCATTCCGTATCCCTTTTCCTTGGCGGATTCGGCCTGCCATGAGCCATTTTCGGAGAATCCGTACTGATCAGTCAGGAAAGCATCCCAGGCTGCAGATTGGTTGTCGGTGGATACGGATTTTGGCGCCCAACCTTTTCGGACCCAATCAGAGACCAGGTTCAAAGCATCGGTTTCGGCTTGTGATTTTGGATGCTTCAGATCTCCCTCTGCTCCCCAAAACCAAGGCAGGAACTGGAATGTACCCTCCTCGCCGGAGATGCCTGCGAAGGTAATGCCTTTGCTCCCTGATGCCACCACTTGTTCTATAGCCTTGTTCAGGCTCGCCCAATCTTTTATGGACGCAGGATCGACGCCTGCTTTTTCCAGTATTTTCGGGTTATAGTAAAGCCCCAGTGCATTGGATCCGTAAGAGATGCCGTATTGGACGTGGTCGATGATTCCAGGTGCCTCGATGTTGCTGTCGTATCCCTTGGTGTTGATGCCGGCAGCTTTGATGTCGGTAACGAGGCCAGCATCAACTGCGGTAGGCATTTTTGGATTATCTATCAAGGCGATTTGTGGGGCGTTTCCGGCCTTTACGGCGGTGGTGAGATTATTCAGCAGATCAGACTGGGGATACCCGGTACGCTTTATTTTGTAACCCTCGGGAGCACAGCGCTTGACGAATGCCTCCCATGTGCTGGAGGCATTTTTCTGTGGATAGGGATCCCAAAAACCAATGGTATTCGCACTCTGATTCGAGCTTCCGCATGCAGCGAGACTTGCCACAATGGCGACAGCTGAACAGATGGTCGCGAAGCGTTTGATGAATAGGTTGTGCATGATTTCCTTTCTGCGATGCCGCTACAGTGTGGCATCTTCATCCAAGCTGGTATGACTCGAGCCCCGGATTCGAATCATTAGTTATTGAACCGGTTCACCAACATTATATAATATCCGAGCAGTAGGTCAAATCAATTAATTATTGGCCATGTGGAACTATGTATACGGGATTGCAGGTAGAACTCTACTGGAGATGGCCAAGCGATTGTATTAGGGCTATTAGCTGACTGGCTGCTGTAAGGTAAAATCCAATAATGATTTTGTGATGGGGGCATCCGGGTCCTGAATGCGAGCTACCAATGTACTCACGATTTTCTGAGCCAACTGGTCTATATCGGTTTGTATGAAGGCGAATGAGGCTAGAACTGACCACTGCATTTGTTTGGGGAAAACGGAGATCACGTACAGGTCGTCTGGTATCTGAATGCCTCTTGCAGAAAAGGCCTGCGGGGCTATAATCGACGCACTTTCATTGTGGATGATCATCGCTGTGGCATGAGGATACAGATGTAATGCGTGCAACAGTTCTCCGGCTGGATCCGATTCGTCGTTGTCGGGTGAATAGATATGCAGAATAATTCCTAGATCTTTGGCGCTTTGTACGATTTGGTCTCTGAATCGTAAGGCGAAGCCCATTCGCTTCTCAAAAACACTCTTAGACCAGGAGTACAAGATCACCTCCTTATGATTATTGGTAGCCATGCACTGCATGCACCGTGTGGCCTCTGAGCGAAAGTCTGAGTCCACTGTGTCCAAACCAAAAGATGAAGTCGGCGATCCGAAGACGACAGTGGGGATTCCAATCTCGTTGGCAGTAGTCATGCGCGAATCGTTGTCGCATACATCCATAAGTATGAAGCCATCCACTTTATGCGAGGCAGCGGCTTTCCTCATGGCGTCGCAGCCGTCATCAGAACCGATGAACATGCTGTCGTAGCCGGATTGTGCTGCATACTCAGACAATAGATAAATGTGCAGCCCGAAAAAGGACGATAAGTAGACACCATGGTGAGTAGGAGACACAATTCCCAGTACGTTGCTTTTCTTAGTTGACAGGGCTCTGGCCGCGTGATTGACGGTATACCCCAGATCGTCTATTGTGCGCCGTACCTTCTCTGCTGTCTGTTTGCTTATTCTTTTGTCATTGGAGAGTACGTAAGAAACAGTGGCTTTGGAGACTCCAGCCGCTTGGGCTACGTCAGAAATCGTCACTACTTTATCCACCTTTTACCCTCCTTTTGGTCTGCGTAGTCCCTGGCGGGTATAACACGCAAGGCATCAGGGCAAAAATGTCCACCCCTCATTAGCTATTTATATGGTACTCAGAGATTGAATAAGTTAAGTCGCTTCACTTTGCTGCCATCAGTATTATCGGATAAACAATCGCTCGCTGAGGAAGAGCCGGGTTACGAAAGGATCCGGTCATAGCTGTATCCATGGGCAACTGTCTGCAAAGTTCGTAAGGCGTGCAGCCCTTAATCACTGTGTCGGGTTGACGCGCATATCTTCAGAAGCTATAGACCTTGATGATAGGCACGGCAGACAATCATAGCCCTCCGTCCGTACTTGCGCCTGGGCCGCTCAGTCGATCAGGCCCTCCAGCTGACGGCGGTTGATTAGGGAGGGGATGACGCCTTCGTGGGCGACGCTGAAGCCGGCGGCCAGATTGGCGATATGAGCGGCTTTGTCCAGGGAGCATCCGCTGCACAGATAGGAGGCCAGGGCGCTGATGAAGGCATCGCTGGCGCCGGTGTCGTCGATCGTTCGGGTTTCGTGGGCTGGGAAGTCCTTGTGCCCGCTGGCAGTGACCAGGGTGCAGCCGCGCTCGCCCAGGGTGATGATGACCTTGTCCACCCCGCCGTCGATGAACTGCTTCGCCTTGTCCACCACGGATCCTGGCCCTGGTATCAGGGTGTTCAGCTCGTTGAGATTCGGGATCAGGATGTCGATCGAAGCCAGCAGGTCTTCAGGCAGGTGGCCACAGGATGACGGTTTGACGATGGTGGTGGCATGGTGGCGCTTGGCTGTTCTACAGGCCTCAATGACGGTGTCCATGGGGATCTCTGTCTGAATCAGGCAGTAGCCGGTGTCCCGGAAGATCTGGTCGCGCTCGGTGATGTCGTCCGGGGTCAGGGATTCGTTGGCACCCGCCACCAGGGAGATCATCGACTCGCCCTTGCTGTCGACGAAGATGTAGGCTTTGCCCGTGTCCGCCCCGCTGACTCTGTGCACACCAGTGGCATCCACATGGGCTTGCCTCATGGTTTTGTAGATGTAGTCAGCGGCCGGATCACTGCCGACATTGCCGATCAGGGAAACCTGATGCTGTAGCCTGGCCACGCCTACGGCCTGGTTGGTGGCCTTGCCCCCCGGTGTGGAGGCGAAGTTCCTGGTCGTGGTGGTCATACCCGCCTTGGGCAGGCTGGGGGCGGTCAGGTAGGTGTCCACGTTGATGCTGCCGACCACCACGATTTTCTTGCATTGTTGGTCCGGGGGCCGACCGATGGTCTTCTCGCCGTCCAGGGTGAAGACGTGCTCGAAGGTCTCGCTTGGATCGGACTCATGCTCGATGGAGCGGATGATTCGTCGGCACAGGTAGGCGCCGAAATCGGCATTGCGCATCACGTAGGACGATATCTCCGGGCTGCCCGGGTAGCGCAGATGCACGTTGGTGTCGTTCATCAGGGAGACCAGGGAGAGGTCCTGGGGCAGGCGGTAATGCATGGATTCGGCGAATTGGAGGAATTCCAGGGCGTGGTGGTAGTGGGATGCCACGACTCCGGTGACCTGCCGGTTCTCCAGGACCCGGGTCAGGTCCTCACCGATGGTTTCCAGGACCATGTCGGTGTGGTACTGGAGGTTGTGGTCGAACAAGCAGCGTCGATAGCCATGCAGGAAGCTCTGGGTCCGTCTGCCCGGCGAGAGCAGGCAGGCGATGCTGGTGTGGTGGCGCTTGATCAGCTCTTCGGTGAGACTGTAAGCAGCCTCCTCGTAGGGCATGAGCGCGGTCCGGTCGTCTCCAAGGGGTCCAATGGTGAGTTCGGGGATCCCTCCTGCCTCGATCCTGCTTTTCAAAGCCAGGCTTGTCTGGTCGATCGGCTCCCAGACCATGCCATCCACCCGATGCTCCAGAGCGGACAGAATGTTGCGCTCCTCCTGGTCATGATTGCCGTAACTGTTGAAGACCAGGGTGCCGTACCCCGACTTCTGTGCCTGCTGGATGATCCCATCCAAGGTGGAGTCCATGGAGATGGAAGACCTCAACAGGACTCCGATTCTCCAGGTGGTGGTGTTGGGCTTGGAGGATCCGTAGGGCGTGTAGTGGTACTTCCTGACCAGTTCTAGGACCCTGTCGCGCGTGGCGGCTGTGATGCTCGCGTCCTTGTGATTCACAATCTTGGAGACCGTCGATGTGGATACGCCGGCAAGCTGAGCAATGTCCTTGATGTTCATGGGGTTTCCTGTCCTCCTCATCTCTGAAGCTCCGGCGAACGGCTTTGTCGACCTGCTGGATCTAGCGAATCAAGCTTACCTGAGGGATCGTCGTCGGAGGTTTCGCATTTGACACCCCATGCGGCTGTTGATAGTCTCTGTCAATGAAAGTTGTTTACTAAAGTGGTTTCTCAAAGCGGTGATGCGGATCTGTCTGTGAGCGACGGCCATCCGCAGAAATCGACATTCAAGGACCAAAGGCGGTACGGATTATGAGCGCGCGATCGTTGTGGAGAGGGATCACTGCGCAGTTCTCGACAAAATCCTTGGTGCTGATACCCATCGCGGTGGGCATCAACCTCATCGGCGGGACCCTGAGCTCTACCCTCAAACTGCCGCTCTTCCTGGATATGATCGGCACCACGGTCATCGCCTGTCTGTCCGGCCCCTGGGTGGCCGCCCTGTGCGGGCTGCTGACCAACGTCTTCCTCGCCCTGGTGGCCAATCCGGTCTATCTGCCCTATGCGCTCTCCAGTGTTCTGTGTGGCCTGGTGATTGGGTACATGGTCAAGGCCGGGCTCTTCAAACGGATATGGGGAGTGGTCCTGGTCTGGCTGGCCTGCGCCCTGGTCAACACGGTCACCGCCTCTCTGATCACCGTGTTCGTCTATGGAGGTGCCACCGGAGTCAACGGCACCTCGGTCCTCACGGCTGCACTGGTGGTGGCTGTCAAGAACATCGTCATCTCGGTGCTGTCCTCCTCCATGCTGGAGAATCTGATTGACAAGGGAATCACCGTCCTGATCGCTTATGTGATCGTGCGACGAATCCCCAAACGCTTCCTGAGCCAGTACGCTCTGGATGGCAGCGAGGACCAGGCCGATCTGGACGATTTGGATGACCTGGATGAGGACGAAGACGAGGACGAACGCGAAGCGACTGGGGCGTCCAGTCGGGAGAGTTCGGCACGGCCGGGGAAGATCGACGGCGCGATGGAATCTGAGCGGGACCCATCGACAGGCGACCCAGCGGACTTGGCCTGTGAACGTACCCAAAGGTCTGAACGCTGATGCCTGGCCCTGCTTCGAACCGGATTCCTGATTCTCCACTGGCCCGCATGCATCCCATGGCCAAGATCGCCGGCGTGTGCTCCTTGGGCCTGGCGACCTTGGTCTGGCCGGACTTCACTCTGGGCCTGGGGATTATCGTCGCGCTTTTTATCGCAGCGGCTCTGGCTCGGGTGCTCAGGCCCTTTTCCGGGGTCATGCTTGGGTTTGGCATTCCCGTCACGCTCATGCTGCTGTTCATCCAGGGGTGCTACAGCCCAAGGAATACCAGGGTCATTCTTGACCTGGGATTCGCGCAACTGGGCCTCGAAGGCAGCCTCTATGCGGCCAAAATCGTAGTGACACTTTTGGTCTTCCTGGGGTCTTTCTACCTGACCAATAAAACCACCTACATGGGTCGCCTGGTTGCGGCTCTGACACAGATTGGCGTTCCATCGAAGGTAGGCTACCTGATTCTGGCCAGCCTCAATGTGGTCCCGCAGATGCAGCGCAGGATTGCGGTCATTGAGCAGTCACAGCACGCGCGTGGCCTGGAGACCGGCGGCAGCCTGATTTCCCGGGTGCGGGCCTTCCTGCCCCTGCTTGGGCCGGTTGTCCTTTCTTCCCTGACGGATTCGCAGGAGCGCGGGATGACCCTGGAGACCCGGGGATTCGGCATCCGGGGGGTGCGGCAGACCAGCTACCTTGAGGTGGTCTGGCGGCGCAGTGACACCGTGGTGACCATCCTGTTCACCGTGTTTTTGGTGTTGGCCCTGGTGCTCAGCTGCCTCTCGCGCGCAGGTCTGATCACCTTCGCAATCCAGTGGGGAGGCCGGGCATGACCGAGGTCATACGAGTGGACGACTTCTCCTTCAGATACCGTGACGCCGATCGGACCACCTTGAAGCGGGTGAGTTTCAGCGTTGAGCAGGGCAGCTTCTTCTGTATCGTCGGAGCCAACGGGTCGGGCAAATCGACCCTGTGCAATGCCCTGGTCGGTCTGATTCCGCACTATTTTGTAGGCAAATCCAGGGGAAGCGTCAGGATCGAGGACAGGGACGTAGCCGCTTCGACCATTGCCGATCTGTCCAGACAGGTGGGCCTGGTCTTTCAGAATCCCTTCAATCAGCTTTCCTATACGGCCGGGACCGTGGCCGAGGAACTGGCCTTCGGGCTGGGCAATCATGGGGTTTCACGTGAAACCATGCATGCCAAGGTGGCCCGGGTGGCTGCTCTTATGCATATCGAGGACCTGCTCGACAAGAACCCCCTGGAGCTTTCCGGCGGACAGGTGCAGCGGGTGGCCCTTGGCTCGACCTTGATCATGGAGCCGGACATCCTGGTCCTGGACGAATGCACGGCCCAGCTGGACCCGCTTGGCAGCGAGGAGATCTTCGACATTGTCAAGCGGCTCAACCAGGAGGGGATCACCGTAGTCATGGTCGATCACGATATGGAGCGGGTCGCCCGATGCGCCGACCAGGTCATGGTCCTGGGTGCAGGCCGGGTCCGCGCCCTGGGCACACCCGAGGAGGTCTTCACCGATCCCGATGCCGAGAAGTGGGGGATTGACATACCGGACTACGTCAAGCTCGGCAGAGGTCTGGAGGACGCAGGATTCGGCCTGTCGGATCTGCCCGTACGCGAGGACCAGGCGGTAGGCATGATTCGGGAGGCACTGCGATGAGGATCGACCTGGAGCATCTGGAGTACGTCTACCCGCATGGCCATCGTGCCCTGGACGGAGTGAACCTGACCCTCGAAGGTGATCAGCCCGTGGCGCTGATTGGTCAGAACGGCGCTGGCAAGACCACCCTGGCCAAGCATCTGAACGGCATCCTCAGGCCGACCAACGGCCGGATCCTGATCGACGGCGTCGATTTGGCCACGGCGGACACGGCCCAGTGGGCCCGGAAGGTGGGGTACGTCTTCCAGAATCCCGACGATCAGCTCTTTCTGGACAGCGTGCGCAAGGAATTCGAGTTCGGTCCCCGGCAGCTGGGGTTCGATCAGGATCTGATAGGGCGACGTATGGAGCAGGTGGCTGGGTTGGTGGGCCTGGCGGACCGGCTGGACGATCATCCTTTCGACCTGAGCCCCACCGAGAAGAAGTTCTGTGCCATCGGTTCAGTCCTCATGATGGATACGGGTGCCGTGGTCTTCGACGAGCCCACATGCGGGCAGGACAAGGCCGGCAATGATCGGCTGGCTGCCATCATCGCCCGGCTGCGGGACCAAGGCAGGCTCTGCATCACGATTTCCCACGACATGAAGTTCGTCACCCGCAACTTCCCCAGGGTCATGCTCATGCAACATGGCCGGGTCCTGCTGGATGGCAGCCGCGAGGAGGTCTTCGCCCGGGAGGATGTGCTCAAGCAGGCCTATGTGACGCCTCCGCCCATCACCCGGGTGGCCCGGCAGGTCGGCCTGCATGGCCCGGTCTTCACCGTCTCTGCCTTTGTTGATGCAGCCCGGCGGGCCAGAGCAGGGGCAGGAATTTGAGTTTGGATACGACACGAGGAAAAGGAGTGAAGCAATGACCAAACCTCTGATCATCGACACAGACCCCGGCATCGATGATGCTGCGGCCATCACGATGCTGGTCGACGAGCCCGGCTTCGACATCAGGCTGATAGCCTCGGTGTCCGGCAATGTGGGCATCGGCCACACCACCAACAATGCCCTGAAGCTGCTGACCTTCCTGGGCCGGCGCATCCCCGTGGCCCGTGGCGCGGCGGCCCCGCTCATGCGTGACAACAGATTCGCCACCGAAGCCCACGGCAAGTCGGGGATGGGGTCATTCGTCTTTCCTGAGCCGGACACCAGCCTGCTGACCGAGAACAATGCGGTCCTGGAGGAGCGGCGGGTGCTTCTGGAGAGCGATGAGCCAGTCACCATCCTGACCCTGGGTCCTCTGACCAACATCGCCCTGCTGTTGGCCACCTTCCCGGAGGTCAAGGACCACATCGATCGGATCGTCATGATGGGAGGCTCCACCGGACGCGGCAACATCGGGGTTTATGGCGAGTTCAACATTTCCGTCGATCCTGAGGCTGCCAAGATGGTCTTCCGCAGTGGGCTGCCTGTGACCATGGTCGGCTTGGACATCGGCCGCAAGGCCCATCTGGTGGCCGGCGACCTGGACGATCTGGACGCAGCCGGCGAAGTGGGCGGTATGGTCGCCTCCCTCTTCCGGTCCTACGATGGCGGACACATCGAGGAGGGGATCAAGATGTACGATCCCTCTGCCGCCATGGTCCTGCTCCAGCCCGACCTGTTCACCATGCGCGAGGCCTTTGTGGATGTCGAGATCTCCAGTCCGCTCACTCTGGGTGCCACGGTGGTCGATTACGACGGCATCCTGGGCGGCAAGGCCAACGCCAGCGTCTGCGTGGACGTGGATGTGGACGGATTCCGCTCCGCCTTTGTCGACAGGGTCGGCCGGGTCCGCCGCCACTAGCTTCCGCATTGAGAAGAACCGAAAGGAAACTAAGGAAAAAATGAGTGAGTCAACTGTCTCCGAGGAGCAGAAGAACGGCATACCCGTTCCCGAGGAGGGGACTCCCGAGTTCGCGAAAATGAACAAGATGGCCCGCGTGGCCATCCCGGTGGTCCTGATCATCTTCACCCTGGGCGTGCTCCAGCAGCAGGCCTTCGGCATGATCTACGTGAACATCGGCAAGCAGCTCAACCAGGCCAATCTGGCTCCGCTGATCACCTCCCTGCCGGGCATCATCCTGGGAATCGTCTGCGTCATCTACGGCTCCCTGGGCGATTTCGTCTCCCTGAAGAAGATGATGATCCTGGGCACGATCGTCTTCGTGCTGGGGTCGATTCTGGGCTGCTTCGGCACCTTCAGCATCTGGATCGTCATCGCGGCCCGCGTGGTTCAGTCGGCCGGCTGGCAGGTTTCCGGATCCATCTTCCTGGTTCTGGTCTCCAAGTATGTGGAGAAGAAGAAGCGCGTGCTCTGGTATGGCGTCTTCGTCGCGGTCTTCCGCTTCGCCGCCGCCCTGGGCGTCTTCCTGGCCGGCTACATGACCCTGCTTGACTGGCGCTGGCTCTTCGGCGTGGGCATCCTGGCCGTCTTCTTCATTCCCGTCCTGGCCAAGAACCTGCCCGACCAGCATGCCGCTGGCGTCAAGATCGACGGAATCGGCTTCACGCTGATCGGACTGTTCGCCGCTTCGGTGACCATGTTCTTCACCGACATCAACTGGGGCTGGGGCATCGCCTGCATCGTGACCCTGGTGGCCTTCCTGGTCTATGTCAACAAGGCCAGCAACCCCTTCATCACTCCGAAGATGCTGACCAACCCGGCCTTCGCCATGACCATGACCGTCATTTTCGTCGGCTACTTCTTCAGCTACACCCTGAACGCGGGCGTCAACGCCATTGGTCTGAACGTCTACGGCATCGACTCCTCCAAGGTCTCCAACCTGCTGGTCTGGTCCATCATCCTGGCCGGCATCATGGGATTCGCTGCCGGGCCGATCATCCAGAAGATCGGGCGCAAGGCTTCGGTCATCCTAGCTCTGGCCTGCATGGGCGGCGGTCTGATCGCCATCGCCTTCCTGATTCCTGCCGGTAAGATCTGGGCCCTGGCTGTGGCGCCCTGCATCTACTACTTCGGCACCTCCTTCTTCTACCAGCCCATCGTTGACACCGCGACCCTGACCGTGGCTCCTGAGGAGTCCGGGCGCGTGCTCGGCTTCAACGACCTCCTGCAGGCCATCACCGGCTCCATCGGCGTTGCCCTCTTCGGCCAGCTCATGGCCAACGGATCCATGGGTTCGGGCAGCCTGGCCGGCACTGCGCAGGGCCTGGCTTCGACCTACGCCAATGTCTTCATGATCGGCGGCGTGATCATCCTGCTGGGCTTGGTGCTCTTCATCTGCTCCATGAAGATGATCTACAGCCACTCCCGCGTGGCTGAGGATGAGGACTGATCTTCCGAGCTGCTGATTGAGAGAACCGGGTCCCGGGTTTGCCCCTGGCCCGGTTCTTTTGATATGAAAAGCCGGAGCGGAATTGCGGGCAGGCCTTTCGTGACATCGCGAATTAAGCTTCTGCTGCTCCACAGCGACCCCGTCATCGTAGCTGGTCAGGACATCTCGCTGCGTCCCTGACGCCAATATCCCATGAAAGAGACGCTACGCCGGTCCATTCCCCGGTCTCTGACCAGCATGCGCCTTAGCTCGCGGACAGTGGCTGCCTCTCCGGCAATCCAGGCATACAGGTCGTCGGCATGAATGGAGGCATCGGCCTGGGCGGCATCGGCAGTCTCCCAGAGCAGCTCTTTGTCGATATCGATCTCTGTGAATTCCTTGGAAGATTGAGCGGCCGTAGCCGATATAGACGAATGGATTGGCAGGTCCTCCAGGAGATTGCGCATGGCTTCGATAAGGGCATGTCCATGTCCGGATTCGTCGCAGGTCGTCCAAATTACGCGGATTCCTGCGTGCTCGGGCAGCGGAAGACGATCCTCTTCGGTCGGGACTTCGATCATTGCCACCCCGTCGCCCTGCCAGTGGTCTCGGATCAGGCTGTCCATTATGGCGGCGATGGCTGGCACTGCCGTCTCATCGCCAACTAGGAGAAGATGTCTGGATTGACCTGGGTGAAAGTCCATCCCTGCGACTGGTCCTCCGGCCTGTGCGTTGGGACCGATGATGATGGCTTGGTCGCCAGGTCTGGCAGCCTCTGCGAAGGCTCCAGCCGGGCCGGCATGATCGTGGATGACGAAGTCCACATCTATTTGCTCGCTCTCGGGTCTGACCTTGCGAACCGTATAGGTGCGCAGAGGATTGCGGCTCTCTGCGGGCAGGGTCCTCCACTGTTGGTACCAGGCAAGCGGATCTTCAGGGGTCGCCTCGAAGAAGGAAGGGGGCGGCACGGATCCGTCGGGGAGGGGCAAGAGGATTTTGATTCGCTCATCGTAGCCCGCGTCTGCAAAAACCCTCAGATCCGGTCCCTGGAAGACAATCCGCTTGAAGTGGGGCGAGAGCGTTTCCGCTCTGGCTACGGAGACACGGAAGGGAATCAAGGGTACAGGATGACTGGTGGCTTGTTGTTCCATGGCTGGCTCTCTTTCGGTTGGGGTTCATGGGTTGACCGTGGTGTCGGGCTGTAGGCGCTCGGGTTGTGGTGGTTTGAGACTTTGTGGTTTGAGGTTTTGCGGTTCGGGAGGTCGGGGTTGGGAACGTTGGGGTAAGCGATGTGGGGAGCGGGACGAGAGGTTTTACATCATTGGACTATCTGGTGTCATCCTGCCGAGTCATCCCAGTGTACGTGTGCATTACAAGCCTCGCCAGAGTGGGCTTCGAGACTATGGAGGGGCGCCGGGGTCATCAAGGGGGCGCCGGTGGTCCCATCGGTCACCACGGTGGATGCGATGTCGAATACCTCTCTGACCAGGTTCTCGGTCATGACCTCATCGGGGGTGCCCAAGGCGAACCTCCTGCCATCCTTGATGGCCAGAATCCAATCCGAGTATCTGGCGGCCATGTTCAGGTCGTGGAGAACCATGACCACCGTGACGCCCTCCTGCCTGTTCAGGGTGCTCAGCAGGTCAAGTACCTCAAGCTGGTAGGCGATGTCGAGATAAGTGGTCGGTTCGTCAAGAAGGAGTATGTCGGTCTGCTGGGCGAGGGTCAAGGCAATCCAGGCGCGCTGGCGTTGGCCTCCGGACAGGCGGTCGATTGGGCACCCCGCCATATCGGTCAGTCCGGTCAGGGCGAGGGCCCGTTCCACCGCCTTTTCGTCCTTGGTCGTCCACCGCTCGACGAAGTGGTGGTGGGGGTATCGACCGCGAGCGACCAGGTCGGCGATGGTGATGCCTGCGGGTGCTGACGGGTTCTGCGGCAGTAACCCCAGAATCGTTGCAACCTTGCGGGTGGGCATGCTGGTGATGGGCTCTCCGTCCATCATGACGGTCCCCGAGGCTGGTTTCAGTATCCTGGCCATAGCCTTGAGGAAGGTTGATTTTCCGCACCCGTTGGGTCCGATGATGGACCCCATCGTGTGTGGGGGTATATCCAGACTCAGGTCCTCGATGACCGTACGCCCGCCATAGGTGAGGCGAAGGTGCGAGGCAGTCAGCTTATGGGCGCTGCTCCAAGCGTCGTATGCCGGAGATGATGTCATGATGGTCAGAGCTCCTGTCTGCGGGTCATAAGGACCATGATCAGGATGAGGACGGGTCCGCCCACAATGCTGGTGATGATGCCGACCGGCACCTGGGTTGTGGGCAGATGTTGGGCGACGATGTCCGACCCCAGAACCAGGCAACCTCCCACCAGGCCCGACTGGATAAGGGCCGATGTTCCCCGACCAACCAGGACTGCGGCGATGGGACCGGAGAGGAATGAAACAAAGGAGATGGGACCGGTGGTCGCCGTTGCGACAGCCAGGAGCAGCACACCCACGATAATCACCTCGAACTGGACACGGCTTACCCTGACTCCCAGTCCGGCGGCCATCTCCGGTCCCAGCTGCAGTGTGCTGACATTCCTGTCGAGTGCCAGCAGGAGCATGGCGCCGACCAGGGTTGTTGTTGCCAGTATGGGTAGATCGGACCACTGGGCATCGGCCAGGCTGCCCGTCAGCCATCGGGTTGCTGCCTGGATGTCCCATTGGTTGCTGCGAACCATCAGCCAGGAACCCAGAGCATTGAACCCTGCGGCCACTCCGATTCCGATCAGTATCAGCCTGGTCGGATCGAACGAACCGCGCCAGGCCAGGGCCATGACCAGGAGGGCTGTCAGGAGACCGCACATGACCGCCAGGCAGGCCAAGGGCATGCCCGACAGGCCCAATACGACAATGCCGAAGATGGCGGCCGCGTTGGCTCCTGCCGTGATGCCGATGATATCCGGGCTGGCCATCATGTTGCGCAGGAGGTGCTGGAAACCAATTCCGGCCATGCCGAATGCGATGCCGGCGGCGCAGCCGATCAGTGCCCTGGGCATGCGCAGTTGGAGAATCACGAACCTGGTCCCTTCGTCTCCCTGCCCCAGAAGTGCTCCAATCAGGTCGCTCATGGAGTATGTGCGGTGTCCCAGAACCAGGTCGGACAGCGCGAGAGCAACCAGGAGTACCACAAGCAGGATGGTGACTGCCAGTGAACGAACGGTATGGGTCCGTCGTATCCGTTGCAGGTCGGTCATCGCATCGGGTCTATGCGAATCATGAAGGAGGCAAGCATCCATGCCTATACCTCCGCGGTTCTTCTGCGCCCGGCCAGAATCACGAATACGGGAGCCCCAATCAGTGCCGTGACGATGCCGACCTCCACATCGGATGGACGGGTGATTATCCTGCCCACCACGTCGGCGCCAACCACCAGAAGGGGGCCGATGAGGATGCTCAGAGCCATGATTCGCCTGTAGTCGGGTCCTATAAGCAGTCGTGCCACATGGGGGACCACCAACCCGACGAAGCCAATCGGACCCGCCAGTGCCGTACAGGAGGCGCAGAGGAGTATCGCCGCAAGCCAGGCCAGGCTGCGGACACGTCCGACGTGCATACCCAGTCCTTCGGCCATCTGATCACCCAGGGTCAAGGCGTTGATCCCGGGCGTCAGGCAGAAGGCGAGTATCAACCCAAGAGTGAGAAGAGGCAGGACCGGCATCATGAGGTCGAACCGGGCGCCGGAGATTCCGCCCACCTGCCAGAAGCGATAAGAGCTGATGACATTGACGCGCGGCAGAAGGACGGCGGAGGTAAGAGACCCCAGTACCGAACTGATCACGACACCGGCCAGGGTCAGCCGTAGCGGAGATGGACCGGATGGCCCCAGGGAGCCTATGGCCCAGACGACCAGTGCGGTCGTCGCACTGCCCAGCAGTCCCACCCAGACATACTGGGCCGGGGTCGATAGGGAGAAGAAGGCTATGGAGCAGACGATCGCCAGGGCCGCCCCCGTATTGAAACCCAGAATCGACGGGTCCGCCAGTGGATTGCGTGATATGCCCTGCATCAGGGTCCCGGCCACCCCGAGCCCGGCACCGACCAGGAGGCCGAGGACGGTGCGAGGGATTCTCAGGCGGATGGCCGAGACCGCGATGTCATCCGAGGAGGCGGACAGGGCGTGGAGGATGTCGGAAGGGCTGACGGAACGGGATCCGAAAACCAGGGACAGGGCGCAGACCATGACCAGGCAGACCGCCAGAATCAGCCCGGACAGGACCATGGGTCCGTTTCCATTGCGATGCATGGTTGCTCGCCGACCGCATATATGCGCCACCTCCCCCTCTTTCATCCCCTCACCTGCGGCCTGATCAGACCTTGGCGGCAGCCTCGCCCAGAAGTTGGGCGTATGCGTCGGTCGTCTTCTGGACGGACAGGGCCGAGGGGTCAAGGGCATTGGCCATCTCGCCGTCACTGTCGATGACCACGACGGATCCGCGCTCAACTGCGGGAATCTTGGAGAGGAGCGGGTCCCTGCGCATCGCTTCAAGCAGGTCCGGGGTGCCGTAGGTAACGATGATGTCGACATCCTTGTACCTGTCGGCATGCTCGGAGGAGATCTCCTTGTAGAAGTTCTTGGTGCTCTTGGAGTCCTCCTTGATGGACTCCGGAGTCTCCATACCGAGGTCGTTCAGGAACTGAGGCCGGGCGTCGGAGGTGGTGTAGACGCTGAACTTAGAGAGCTTGGAGGCATCGAAATACATAACTGCCGCGGTCTTGCCCTTGATGCCCGGTTGGGTCTCTCCGGCCTTTGAGATGCGCTCCTCCAGGTCGGATATCAGCTGCTTGCCCTTTTCGGGTTCTCCGATGGCCTTGGCCGTGGACGTGATGACCTTGCGCCAGGGGTCGCCCCAGGCAACCTCTTGATAGGCGATTGTCGGCGCGATCTTGCTCAAGGTGTCATACTGTTTCTTGGTCATGCCGGAGAGCAGGCCGATGATCAGATCGGGCTTGGACGCGGCGATGGCCTCGACATCGATGCCGTCCGATTCGTCATGCAGCTTGGGCATATCCGCCTTGGCCACATGCATCTCATCCAGGGCATCCTTGGTCCAGGGCAGATACCCTCCATCCACGGTCTTGCCGAAGGAGTTCTTCTGGATGCTGACCGGCACGACCCCCAAGGCGATGAGGTTGTCGGGAGTGGCCCATCCGACGGTGGCGATGCGCTTGGGCTTGGAAGGGATCGAGGTGGTGCCGTAAACATGATCGATCTTGACGGGGAAGGAGCCTTGCCCTTCCGAGGCCTTTGACTGGCTGGATGGGTTTGTCTGCGGGTCCGATCCGCAGGCGCCCAGGAAGAACAGGGCGCTTGCCAGTACCAGGATTACTGCGATAGCGCGCTTGAATCGGGTGAGGGAAAGGAGTGGTCGAATGTGCATGTGGTTCCTTTGATCGTGCTGTCGAATTGGCATGGTGCACCAGAGCCAGGTACCAGATGTAGCATCGGCGCGATGGGAAGAAAAGAGTTGATTTCCCTGGCCGCATGTGTTAATTAGCGCGCTGCGAAATCGAGGAGATGGCAAGGAAAAGACGAGGGTCGGCTCAGATCGGCACCTTTATAGCCTTTGTCGAAACCATCTAGCAAAACCCTTGCTTTGCTGGCCTCTTGCTCTGCCGGCTTGCCGCGGATCCTGTCGGATGTCAAGGTTCGGCAGACGTAGGGTTCTGACTGTTCCAGGTCTCTCAGACCTTCACCCTTCACAGTGCCTTCCTAGGATTGCAACAGGGCTCTGCTCGCTCCTTTATCTTTCTTTATTTTCGGTCTTTAGTCTGGCTCCTGCCACACGGAAATGAATAGGAGCCGACCATGCGTTACATATTGCGGACCGAGGGGCTGACCAAGGTTTTCGGCCACGGACAGCGGGCCGTCGACCAGGTGTCCCTGCATGTCCCCGAGGGCGGAGTCTACGGGCTCTTGGGGCCAAATGGGGCTGGCAAATCCACTACCTTAAAGATGGTCACAGGCATGCTGCACCCCACTGGCGGATCCATGATTCTGAATGGGCACCCCTGGTCGCGCCGGGATCTTTACGACATCGGCGCCCTGATCGAGCAGCCGCCCGTCTACTCCAACCTGACGGCCCGTCAGAACCTCAAGGTGCGCACAACCCTCTTCGGCCTGCCTGATGAGCGGATCGACCAGGCGCTCTCCATTGCCGGGCTGAGCGATACGGGTTCCAAGAAGGCTGGACAGTTTTCCATGGGCATGAAGCAGCGCCTGGGGATAGCGAACGCCATTCTGACCAAACCTCGTCTGCTGATCCTGGACGAGCCCACCAACGGGTTGGATCCGCTGGGCATCGAGGAGCTGAGGGGGATGATCCGCAGCTTTCCGCAGCAGGGGATGAGCGTGATCGTCTCCAGCCATATCCTCTCCGAGGTGTCAATCCTGGCGGATCATATCGGCATCATCGCTGACGGTCGCCTGGCTTATGAGAATGAACTGCACGCTGGGGAGGACCTGGAAGGGCTGTTCATGGACGTGCTCAGGAGGTCACGATGAGCAGCGGGAATGCCAACGAACTCATCCAGCAGGATACGGCTGAAGAATTCGGAACCAGGGGCAACGGCATCCCCTTTGGCAGGATCCTGGCAGCGGAGATCATGAAGGGTCGGTCGGCCGCGCCCAGACGGATGGCCTTGGCTTTCCCTCTGGTGCTCATTGCCATCGTGGCTTGCTTCGCCTTCAGACTGCATGTCTGGATGCCCTCCTGGATCAACTACTGGTATGTCCTGCTCCTTCCGGCCATGACTGCCCTGATAAGCGTCGCCGTGGCCAACATTGACGGCAAACAGCAGTGGAGAACCACTCTGGCCCTGCCCGCCGCGCCCGCTCTGATCTGGTGGGCCAAGATTGTCTACTGCCTGCTTCTGATCGGCATCGCAACCCTGCTGGCTCTGGGTCTTTCGGCACTCATAGTGGCCGTTTCCGGGGTCGGGGGACCGTCTGTAGTCGACTTCGTAGTCAGTGCTCTGATGCTGGTTCTGGCCTGCTCCTGGATGATACCGGCGGGACTTGCCCTGACCGCCCGGTTCGGCGTTCTGATCGGGTTCGGCCTGCCTTACATGGTGGACCTGCTGGTCTCAATCATCTTCTGGGGAAACCAACGGCTATGGCCCTTCCTGCCACCCGCCGCCATGATCAACCTGCCGGTGCCCTTCATGAAGGTCATGCCTGATGGTGTGCCCCTGGAGACTGAAGACAACAGCCCCATCAAGGCTGCGCTGTCTGTCTTCGGCGGGCAAAGCCTGACGGCCTTGGTGGCCGGTCTGGTCTGGTTCCTGCTTCTGTCCGTCCTGACGGGCATCTGGTTCTCGCGGAAGGAGACCAACTGACATGGCTGGGATGACAGTCGGCCGGGTCGTGGCCTCGGAAGTCGTGAGATTGCACGGATCTGTGCTTATCGCCATCCATGTCGTCTGCGGGTTGGCGGCCGGACTCGTCTGCGGTGCCTACTTCGCCGCAGCCCCCTATGATCCCGGGTTGGAGACCGATGCCTTCTTTCAGGTCCTAGGCGCTTTCATGCCCCTAATGGCTGCCATCGTAGTTGCCATAAACATCGAGACTGAGCGTGAGGCCGGCGACATGGCCAACCTTCTGGGGATTCCCAGCCGCCGTCTGGGTCTGGCAGCCAAGGTCCTGGTGCTCTGGCTTCTGGGTCTGCTGGCCCTGGCCTTGGCGGCTCTGGCATTCTGCCTGCCCATGGCTCTGGCTGGCGGACTGGGCGCACCAATCTCGGCCGTCGCGCTCGCCACCCTGGGCATGGCAGGCGGTTCCCTCTGCCTCTACCTTTTCTCCATCGCCCTGGCCCTGAGCTTCGGCCGGAATGCGACCATCGCCATTGGTGTCCTTGGCACCGGGGTATCCATCAGTTCCCTTGGTGGCCTCTTCAACGGCCTGTACAGCCGTACTTTATCCGGTGTCGCGAGCACGCCCGGGATCAGCCGGTGGATACCCTTTACCTGGCCTACCAGGTTCGGCTCCCTGGGGATCGAGCAGGCCCTGGCCTTGACCATGCCGGGAGGGGAGGGCCTGCGTGCCTCAATCGGCGTGACGGCTGTGGATAATCTGGTTCCCTGTCTGGTCCTCACCCTGACCTTGGGCCTGGCCCTCTTGCTCTGGATCGGCAGGTTCGAGGATCGGCGAAAGGCCAGCGATTAGACTGGATTGCAGGGCATCCGGTCCGTAAGGAATCTGTCCTGCAAGAAAATCGTCCTGCAAGAAATCAGGCTTACAAGAATCCTGGCCTGCAAAAGGTCCATTCTCAAACGTTGCTGGGCCGGGTCGCTAAGCGCAGAAAAGGAGCCAATCGTGGCTGACGTGCACGCCGGAGGTTCCCCCGGGGACGATCGGTATCGGGCCTCCATCCTGGTGGTGGATGACGATCCAAGGATCACCACCCTGCTGATGGCGGCCCTGTCCAAGGACGGCTATGCCGTGACCGTGGTCAACGAGTCGCGGAAAGTTGTAAGCATGGACCTGTCCTCGGTCGACCTGATTCTCTGCGATGTCATGATGCCTCACATGGACGGCTTTGCCCTCCTGGCTGCCATCAGGGAACGGGTGTCCTGCCCGATCATCTTTCTGACGGCCAAGACCGATGAGGACAGTGCGGTCCTGGCCTATGGTCTGGGTGCCGACGACTATATACGCAAGCCCTTCGGCATTGCCGAGCTCCGAGCCAAGGTCAGGGCGAGGCTTTCCCAGGGCAGTCGGCGCGGGCGCCCGCTCTTGCATTTCGGATCCTTGGACATGGACCTTCAGGCGCGGCAGATCAGGGTGGACGGGCACAACGCCAATCTGACGGATGCGGAATACCGCATATGCGCCCTGCTGGCAGAACATCCCGGTCGGGCCTACGCGCCCATGCAGATATGGGAGGCCTGCCTGGCCGCAGAGGATGATCCGGCCGCCGACGATGCGGACAGCGATGCCACGGCTTCGGTAAGAGTGCATCTGAGCAATGCCCGGCGCAAGCTCAAAGCCCTGGGGGTGGACCCCATCAGGACCATCTGGTCAGTGGGGTACCAATGGGTGGCCTGACTGACGGCGCGCCCGAGTCGCCGATGGAGCAGAGCCTCGACGGCAGGGGCCGGCCAAGCCGCAGGGGAATGCCCATCGTTCTGCTGATCATCAGATACTTTCTCTACGTGCTGCTGATTCTGGCTCTGCTGTTCGCCGGCATATATATGGTCTGGATAAACCTGGGGGCCAGGGGCGACTTCTTCTGGGCCAACTATGGCGAGCAGCATCTGGAGAAGGTGGGGCGCTCCATTGGCCGTACGACCACTGTTGTCGAATCCCTGATTCCCGCCGCCTACTGGTACCGAACCTATGACAGTCAAGGGCATCCCGTGGGGGGCGATATGAAGGGCGGCATGGCCAGCGAGGCCGATCAGCTGGCCGCCGACCATCGGGCGCATAGCGTATCTAAGCCATCGGAAGAGCGGAGAGAGAAGACGGGACGGCCCCTTGCCACTCGCGCAAAGCCGGATGCGACCTATGTCGTCTATGCCACAGCCGATGGGCGGCCATGCGTTCTGGCCTATCGGATTCAGCCGCAGTGGGCGTCAAGGCAGACCCGGGACCGCTATCCCAATCCCCAGAACCTGCTGCTCGCGTCTTACGGGATCGCTTTGCTGCTCACCCTCCTGTTGGTCGGGCTGCGGGCGGCCCATGTCATATCGTCCAAGCTCAAGGTCTTCAACCAGGTGGCTGACGACATAGGGCGGCAGGACCTGGACGCCTCACTGCCCTGCAGCAACGTGCTGGAGATCAACCGGGTGCTGGGGTCCTTCGACAGGATGCGCGTCACGTTGAGGGAATCGCTGGAGAAGACCTGGACGGCCCAGGAGTCCCAGCGTCGGCAGGTGGCGGCTCTGGCTCACGACTTGAAGACGCCGCTGACCATCATGCGAGGCAACGCCGACCTGCTGGGGGAGACCGGGCTCAGCCAGGAGCAGCAGTCCTACCTGGACTCCATTGAGGATGCCATCCGTGAGATGGCCGACTATGCCCAGGCCATCAGCCAGGGTTCCATGGGCACCGCTTCAGAGCGATCCGGGGTCACGACAGTTGCCTTGAGGGATATGGTCGACAACCAGGCCCAGGGGTACCTCAATGCTCGGGGTCTGCGACTCGAGAGGGATGACCGCCTGGGTTCAGAGACTGGCCAGGTTTCCGGTAATGCTGTTGACCTTGCCCGGGCGATCATGAACATCGTGGCCAACGCGGCTGACTACTCGCCGGACCATGGTCTGGTGACGCTGACATGGAAGCTGGAGTATGGCCAGGAGGGCGGGCGAGCCTTGGTCGTGACCGTGCATGACCAGGGTCCAGGATTTAGCAGCCGGGCTCTGGCCCACGCCACGGAATGGCTCTATCAGGCTGACAGCAGTCGGCACGGCTCCGGCGGCCACCATGGCATCGGCCTGGCTGCCGCCCGGTCAACTGTCGAGAGTGCAGGAGGCCGCCTGACCCTGGGGAATGCAACCGATGGCAATGGCGCAGTAGTCACGGTATCTTTGCCGGTGC
The DNA here is from genome assembly GCF_009683175.1 of Bifidobacterium asteroides. Taxonomy (GTDB): domain Bacteria; phylum Actinomycetota; class Actinomycetes; order Actinomycetales; family Bifidobacteriaceae; genus Bombiscardovia; species Bombiscardovia asteroides_H. The sequence goes on along the minus strand of NZ_WKKW01000001.1, from coordinate 829,888 downwards.
AGTGAATGAGGCGGGGTGAATATCGGCCACGGCCAACTCGGTGTCCGACTAAAAATTGCACAGTGATAAAGATCTGGAAATAGTGTTAATCATGGATTGATAATTATAAAAACATCAATTTTTAGCGATTATTTTAGTAATCAATTACTAAAGTTTGCCATTCTTTAGTAAATCTGTATGATAAAGATAACAGAGATTATCAATTTGTAGGGGCCTGTATGCAACAATCAGATGACGCTGAACAAAACGATCTGTCGCTGGAGGAGGTTGTGCGTTCGATTCAGCGCAAGGGTTGCGAAGGCCAATCGATAGAAGTCAAAGCCGCCAGCCAGGGGACTCCGAAGGTGTATGACTCGCTGTCGTCGTTTTCCAACCAAAACGAGGGCGGCATCATCGTATTCGGGCTGGATGAAAGTCTTGGATTTGAGGTTGTCGGCGTCCATGACGCGCAGGAGCTGGAAAAGGCGGTAACGGCACAGGGCAAAGAGATGTATCCCGAGGTCAGACCGGTCTATAGCGAAAGCCTGATTGACGGCAAGACCGTGGTGTCGGCTTACATCAACGGCAAACCCATGGGCGAGAGGCCTGTCTACCGTAAGACAGCAGGCATCAGCGCAGGCAGCTACACCCGGATCGGGGATGCCGATGCCCGCATGACGCCTACGCAGCTGTATGAGATCGAGACTTTCAAGGACGGTCGGCGCGACGATGTATCGGTAGACCCTCAGGCCGATTCCGATATGTTGAACCCAGGAAAACGTCATGATTTCATTAGTCGCGCACAGCGGGAACGCCCGCTCCTGGCCAGAAGGAATGAGGACGAGATCCTGGAGCTATCAGGTGTCTGCCGTCGTGGATCTCCCACTCTTGCAGGTCTGATGACCCTTGGCGAATACCCGCAGCAGGTGTATCCGAACCTCTGCATTACCGCCGTGGTTGTGCCGGGAACCAAGGCCGGAACTGGTCTTGGGGGAGAGCGGTTCCTTGACAATCAGCGCTTTGAAGGGACCATTGACCGCATGCTTGAGGATGCCATGGCCTTTGTGCGGCGCAACAGCAGAACCAGGACGGTGATCAGGGATGGGGTGCGCACTGATATTCCTGAGTATCCCGAAACCGCAGTCAGGGAAATCCTGACCAACGCATTGATGCATCGTGACTATGGCCCATACTGCAACGGAACGCCGGTCAGATTGACGCTCTTTGCCGATCGTCTTGAATGCTGGAATCCTGGTGGTGTATATGGCGGTCAGAGCATCAACGACTTGGGCTTTGCCAACAGTCAGACCAGGAACCCTACCCTGGTCAGTCTGCTGGAGATTGAGGGTATTGCCGAGAATCGGCACTCAGGGATTCCGGCTATCCGCGAGGAGGCCAAACAGTGTGGATATAAGCCTGTAGAGTTTCAGGATCGGCAGGCTTCCTTCACTGTGCGCTTCTACTCTGTGCCGGAGCGTGCTGGTGCGGCGGAAGCAACCGTTCCTTGGTCCGGAACCGCAGTATCAGATCCTGCGAAGAAGAGCATTGGAATACGAGACAGGATTCTCGATTTCTGCAAGGAGCCCCAATCGCTCGAGAGTGTTGCGCATGCGCTGGGATTAGGCAAGTACTATGTCCGCAGGCGGTACATCGAGCCGCTGCTCGTAGAAAATGCACTCTCCATGACGCTTCCCGATAGACCCCGGAGCAAGTACCAACGATATGTGGCCAATGATTCCTTCTCTGAAGTGTCTTCGGGGAAGCAGCCGTGAATGGCATACCGTAAGGGCAGGCATTGCCGGGCGGCCATGATGAAGCAGGGTCATAACATGGTGAATGTCTTTTTCTCGAGATTATGCCGCCCGGCTTGAATCCCGCTCCACCAGAATCGGTTCAATCAATACAGAGCCGTGTACATGCCGGGAGTTGCTGAACTCGTCCATCAATAGGGCTGCGGCCTTGCGGCCCATGTCGACGCCGGGCGCAGCGACGACTGACAAGGGGACCTTGGGATAGTTGCCCGTGCGGGCACCTTCGGTGCCGATGATTTTGATGTCGTCGGGTACGCGATATCTGTGCTTCTCCTGCAGGGCATTGATGATTCCCACCCCGAGCACATCGGTGCCGGCAATGATGCCGTCAGGGACTGTCGTAGGCGGGAGCTGGCTGATCTCGCAGCCGACCTCATAGCCGTCTTCTATCATGATTCCGTGTGAGTCGATGATTGACAACTTGGCCTGGGACTGCTCTCGCATGGCCCGCTGAACCCCCGTATAGCGGTCGTATATGGACTGATAGTCGAAGGAGTGGGATACGAAGGCGATGTGTTGGCATCCAGCTTCCAGCAAATGCCTGGTCGCCATCTGCCCTACGGCGAGGTTGTTCTCCAGGACGCTGCAGTTTTTGGTTTTGCTGCTGGGCTCCACATGATCGACCAGCACTACGGGCAGCTTGACCGAGGCCGCCCACTCCAAGTCAGCGGTGCAGTCCACTACGCTGCAGAGAATAACCCCCTTGACGCCCAGTGAGTAGAAGAGCTTGAGCAGGCTGGTCTGGCGTTTCGAATCGGAATAAGCATTGGTGCCTATCAGCTGCATGTCCTTGTCTTCGCAGATTTCCTGAGCCCCTTCGAATACGGAGGTGAACAGGGAATGCTCGATATCGGTCATGATGATGCCGATGGTGGACTGTCCGGTCAGGGCCGCGGCTCCACGAGCTGGGCGGGGCACATAGCCGAGTTCGTCTATTGCTGCGCTGATGCGTTCTTTCAGAGTCTGCGAGACGCGGTCGGGATAGTTCAGATAATTAGAGACAGTGCCCAGCGAGACTCCGGCTTTCTGGGCGATGTCTGCAACGCCCACCTTGCCTCTGCCTGACGGGACGGCTGCGTCTTGTGCGGACGACATTGTGTCGGATTCCTTCCTGCTGACCATGATTATCGCGTAAAACCAGCCTAACGCTTAGCTTCCGGCAGTACCGAGTCTTGTTTGGAAACAAGGATTGAAATTTTCAAAAAGTGAGTTAGTATTAATCCATGACAAGGCAGTCTCTCGCCTTATATATGGAATGAAAAATAAAAAATGACCGGTGTCGGGCTTCGATATGCAAGGTCGCGCCCGGCGCTCGCCTCAATGACAGAGGAGAAAAATATGGCAGACAGCACTTCTAATGCGGACAAGGGGCTGGGAGGCTATGGCTCCCTGGCTGTTGCCGCCGGCATCGGGTCCATGCTGGGATCAGGCATCATTGTGGGCCTCTCATCGACCATCACGGTCTGGCAGCAGGGTTTCGGGCTGAGCAATGGCCAGGTGGGGGTCCTGTCGGGTGCCTTGACCTTCGCCATCGCCTTCGGGTCCCTTTTCGGAGGTCGCATCGCTGACGCTGTGGGCAGGGTCCGCTTTTTCAACTGGATCAATCTGCTCTATGCGGTGGGGGCCGCCATCGTCGTATTCTCCGGCTCCTATGCCATGCTTCTGGTCGGAGTGGTCATTGCAGGCGTGGCCTCAGGCGCGGATCTGCCGGTGTCGATGACCGTCGTCTCTCATGATGCTCCCAATGATTCGCTGGCGGCTCGCCTGGTATCCACCACTCAGGTCTACTGGCAGGTCGGCGTGTTCATCTCCTTCATCTGCGCTTTTCTGGTTTCCAGAATGCAAGGGGCGGCAGGAGGCCGTGTGGTCTTCGTGATTCTAGCTGTTTTTGCCGTGATCGCCTGGCTCTGGCGCACATGCTCGCCCACCTTCCGTGCCTTCCACGAGGCCGCTGATCGCCGCGACGCAGCCGAGCCCGGGGTTGAGACCGGGGCAAAGGTCTCGGTGATCAAGGTGATGATGGGCGCGAACAAAAAGATGTATCTGAGTTTCTTTGCTGCCATCCTGATCTTCTATGTGGGATGGAATCTGCTGGCCAACACCTGGGGTCAGTTCCAGACTTTCATGCTGGTCAATGCCCATGCCTCCCAGACCCTGGCCACCGGTATGGGCATCATCCTCAACTTCGTGACTCTGATCCTCAACATCGTCTTCGCTTCGATCGCCGGGGGTAAATACCGCAACAAGGCCTTCGTAGCAGGCATCATCATCACCTTCATCGCCATGGTCGCTCTTTCCCTTGGCGGCACCAACCTGTGGGTAATCGTCGGCGCCACCGCCTTCATGAATCTGGGCAGCCCTCTGGCCGGTGAAGCCCTCTACAAGGTCTGGACTCAGGAATCCTTCCCCATCGAGATACGTGCCTCCATCCAGGGTTTCATCAACGGCTTCTCCCGTCTGTGCTGCGGCCTGTTCGCCCTGGTTACACCTGCCCTGGTCGTGCCTTCTGCCATTCGAACCACCATGTGGGGCTTCGCAGGGGTGGTGATCATCGAGGCCATCGCCGGAACCATCATGATCAGGCTCCAGGCACGGTATGGCACAGATGAGGAACGCAGGGAACGGTCCCAGCGGTAATGCACAGATACAAGACAAGGAGGTCAAATTATATGAATACGGATCAGACAATCGCCATCAGTGCCCCTGAGGTGGAGCATTACCACGGTGACGTACTGGGGATCGGCAGCCACAAGCCGAGGCTTTCCTGGACATACTCGGAACAGCCGCCCCAAGGGACACAGGTAGCGATCAACCTAACCAGGAGGATGCCGGGCAGTGATCCTGTACAGCAGGAAGCCGAAGTCGACGCAGGCGACAATATGTTTCTGGATTGGCCTTTTGAGCCCCTGCGTTCGCGGGAACGGGCGCTTGTGACACTTGCCATGCTCAATGCTGACGGAGCGCCTCTTGGAGCGCCATCGCCGGAGCGCCACTTTGATGTCGGGTTGGATGTGACGGACCGCATCGCCGACTTCGTCGGTCCCTCCTGGCCAGAGGCCGAAACGGACCATCGTCATCTGCCCTTGGTGCGTGCGGAGTTCGAGCTGCCTGCAGCGCCTAGGTCCGCCAGGCTTTATCTGTCTGCTCTGGGCCTGGTCCAGGCTGAAATCAACGGCGCTCGGGTCGGATCAGACGAGCTTACGCCTGGCTGGACTGTTTATGGCCGCCGTCTGGAGTGCTGGACCTACGATGTGACAGAGCAGTTGTCGCAGGGTGCTAATGCCATGGGCTTCTGGCTGGGCGACGGCTGGTATCGTGGCCGATTGGGGTTCGACGGCGGCATGGCTAACTTCTATGGCGACAGGATAGGCATGTTCGCCCAGCTGGAGGTGGAGGGCGAGGACGGCTCGATCACTCACATCTACTCCAACTCCTGGGACCGCACCTGGAAAACCACTCTGGGGCCGATCGTGTGCTCGGACCTGTATGAGGGGGAGACCTACGATGCCAGGTTGGAGGAGCCTGGCTGGTCAAGTCCGGGTTTCGACGACTCGGCATGGCGGCCAGTGGCTGAGGTTTCCTATGATCCGGCGAAGATTGAGAATCCACAGCTCCAGGCCGTACGCATGCAAGGGCGGAACCAGCCGGTGTCCATTACCCGTACCGGAGGCTCGGGGAAGTCCTCCTCCTGGCTGATCGACTTCGGTCAGAACTGCAGTCAGCGGATGCGCCTGCACATGCATGGGTTGGCAGAGGGGGCTCGGATCTCCATCCGCCATGCCGAGGTGCTGGAGAAGGACGGCACCCTGGCTACACGGACCCTGCGCCGGGGGCAGGAGCATGACCAGTACATCTCGAATGGTCAGGATGCTTGGTGGGAGCCACGCTTCGCCATGCATGCCTTCCGCTATGCCAGCATTGAGGGCTGGCCCGGAGAACTGACCGCCGAGGACATCGACTGCCGGGTCTACCACTCCACCATGGAGCGGACCGGCTGGTTCGACAGCTCAAATCCGCTTCTGAACAAGCTCCACGACAACGTCCTGTGGTCCATGCGTTCCAATTTCCTCTCCATTCCCACGGACTGCCCTCAGCGGGACGAGCGCATGGGCTGGACCGGAGATATCGATCTTTTCGCGCCGACGGCCGCTTACCTGTACGATGTGCAGGCTTTCCTCTCCTCTTGGTTGAAGGATGTGCGCATTGAGCAGGAGGCTCATGGAACCATACCGTTCTTCGTACCCTTTGTACCGCTGGGCGTCTGGGCCAAGCCGTCAGCCATTGCTATCTGGGGAGATGCGGCCGTAGCGGTCCCTTGGACCCTCTATATGGAGGGCGGTGATCGGCATATTCTGGATGAATCCTGGGATCTGGTGCGGGGATGGATAGACGAAGTGCGCGCTTACCTATCGCCGGACGGAGTCTGGGATCGTCGGCCGGACTATGTGCTGGGTCAGCTTGGAGACTGGCTGGATCCCACCGCTCCGCCGGATGATCCTGCTCAGGCTATGACACAGAAGGAGCTGGTGGCCACTGCCTACTTCGCCCGTTCGGTTGACTATGCCTCCCGCATTGCCCAGGCTCTGGGGAAGCCGACAGAGGCAGCCGACTACCGCTCCTTGCATGAGCGGATGGTCACCGGCTATCGGAACCGGTTTGTGGTCGGCGATGGCCCAGACATGCGCATGACCTCCGATACTCAGTGCGCCTATGCGATTTCGATTGCTTTCGGGTTGTTCGATGCCGAGCCTGGACTCAAGCAGGCTGCCGGCCAACGGCTGGCGGAACTGGTGCGCGAATCAGGCGGCAAGGTCTCCACTGGTTTCGCCGGCACTCCATTCGTCCTGCCAGCTTTGAGCGAGACCGGGCATGATGCCGAGGCATACTCCCTGCTGCTGTCGACCGAGTGCCCCTCCTGGCTCTACCAAGTGAAGATGGGAGCAACGACCACTTGGGAGCGCTGGGATTCCATGCAGCCCGACGGATCCATCAACCCGGGCGGCATGACCTCCTTCAACCACTATGCCCTGGGGTCTGTGGCCGAGTGGATGCACGAGCGAATCGGCGGTTTAAGAGCTCTCGAACCAGGGTGGAGCCTTTTCGAGGTCGATCCTCGAATCGGTGGCGGGTTGACGAAAGCCTCGACACGCCATCTGACGCCACATGGCATGGCTGAATCGTCCTGGCGGCTCGAAGAAGATGGCCGGGTCAGGCTTCGTCTGGTCGTCCCTGCCGGTTCCGTGGCGCGGGTGCTGATTGGTTCCCCTGCAGCCCCTGGCAAACGATCCAGCAAGGATTACCCTGCAGGAACCTACGATCTGGTGGTTGAACGCTGACTGCTGCTGGGCCGACCAGGTCCTGACTGTTTGGAACTGGTCGGCCCAGAAAGCTATGCATGACGCATTCTGTCGTGGCTGATCCTCGTAGAAGCGGAGCAACAACACAGCTGTACGTCTGCGGAAGAGCAAAGAAGCTCGGATGGAGCATGGTGCTCCCCTGTAAAGGATTGGAGTATGTGAAATGGTTGATACGGTTGAGCAGGTTCAGAAGGCGACATCGTCGTCGGATGCATTGGCGCCGGATACGGGTCGTCCTCTGACACGAGCAGAGAAAATCCGCTTCGGCGTAGGCTTCTGCCTGTTTTCAGTACTGTGGATGACCGCCGGCACCTCCGGCTCCCAGGTCCTCCTGCCGCAGCGGTTCACGGATCTTGGCATCGGCGTTCCCGAGGCCATACTGGGCACGATGAATTCAGTCGGATGCGTATTCGCTTTGGTGTCCAATGTGATATTCGGCGCCCTGTCTGATATGTCGCACTCGCGGCTGGGCAAGCGCACACCCTGGGTTGTGGCCGGCGGAATTGTCACTGCGCTGGGCTATCTCTACACGGCACAGGCAGTGACTATTCCTACCATCGTGGCCGGCTGGTGCCTGGTGCAGGTGGGCGTCAACATGATGATTGCGCCGGCTGTTGCGGTGCTCTCGGACCGGATACCCGAGTCCACTCGCGGCACTTTCTCTGCCTTCTATGGAGGCGGTAGCATCGTAGGGCAGTCCCTAGGCACCCTGATAGGAGCCCGATTCATTGGTCACATGCAGGTGGGCTTCATCCTCGGTATCTGCCTGTTTGCGGTCACCGGCATTCTCACCGTCATCATTTGGCCGCGTGAGCATTCCGCTGTTGAAAGTGCCGCAGCAACGGCTGCGCGTAATGGAAAGGGTAACCAGAAGCAAGGGCTTTGGCACCGGCTGCGGGTCTCCTTCACTCCGCCGACCAAGGGGAGTCGTGACTTCTACCTGGCTCTCGGTGGCAGGCTCTTTATGATGATAGGTTCGTCGATGGTCGCTACTTATCAGCTTTACATTCTGCAAAAGTATTGCGGGCTTTCAGTGGCGGAGTCGGCCAGTACAATTTCTACGATGTCCGTCATTTCGATGGTGGTCACTTTCCTTGCTTCGATAATCTCTGGTCCCATATCGGACAAGCTTCGCCGTCGCAAGGCCATCGTGGCGGTCAGCTCCTGCATCCTGGCCCTGGGCATTGCACTTCCGTGGGTGTTCCCGACGGCAGTGGGCATGATGTGCTACGCGGGCATCGCTGGCTTGGGCAATGGCATCTATACCTCGGTGGACCAGGCCCTGAATGTTGATGTGCTGCCGAACAAGAACGAAGCTGGTAAGGATCTGGGCATCCTGAACCTGGCCAATACCCTAGGACAGGTCATCGCCCCAGTACTGGTCTCGGTCCTGGTGATCCGTGCCGGGTATGTGTTCATCTTCCCCGTGGCCATCGTCATGGTGCTGATCGGCGCGGCGGTCATCATGCTGATCCGCTCGGTCAAGTAGGGTCGTCTGTCTTCGGGCGTATCGGCATGGAAAGTCGGCTGATACGCCCTGAAGCAAAGAACTTGACGAGCATAGCCTGATTTATGTATATTCTTGGTTCAACTTGGTAAACATCCACGCAGCGTTTTGGTTTGGCCGCCTCTGATTTCTTTCAACAGGCCCTCGAAGCGTTGACTACTCCGTCTCGTTTAGGCTATTAACCAGCGGTCTGATGCCCGGTCCGGCTCCTTAAGCCCGTAGGCGATCAACATCGTCGTGATCATATAGTCATCAAAAAACAGATAGCTGATTGACTGTGCGGAACAGCGAGGGTCATGTCTTGACAATGAGCAATTCCAAGATTTATTCCTGCGTGCCCTGTGTAAGGTTCACGTGCTGTACTCCCAGCTAAACTTTACTGCTAGATATCCCGTGGTCAGTCTAGTAATGACTGCATATCATGCTGGAAACCAAGCAGCCAATAAATGTCATTAAAGATATCTTTAGAGGGCAAGACGATAGTTTGAATCGTCTGTTCCTTTGTTGAGGTGAGAACCTTGCTGCCGGTGGATCGTATTTTCCGCGCATATTTATATATAGCCAAATTATTCACATTGGTATCAAGTTTATTAACAGCAATACATATAGGAGAGTAGAATTGGCAGACAATATTTTCCAAAGGAAACCATTGATAGTTCTATTGGCCAAAACCATGATTCTATTTGACGAAGCGATTGATTGTATTCTCTGTGCCGCCATGACTATTGTCTGCTCCGGGGAATTGGCATGAATGACTTGTGCGACGAGCTCCTCGTTTTTAGCGTCTAAATGGTATGTTGTTTCGTCAAGCAGCATGATCGGCCGCCTTATGGACAACAGCCTTGCCAGGGCCAAGCGATAGCGTTCACCGCTACTCAGCAATACACCGCGTTGCCTGCTGGGGTATCCAATCCATCGAAGGTGTCTCTCACTTTGGCGTGAGGTTCACCTTATTTAAGGCATTCCAGCAGCCTTCATCGGATACGCCGTTCTTGTTCATCGCCAGATTCGTTCTGGAAGAACCGGAATATATGGGGGCATCGTGTTCTATATAGCCGATCAGAGAACGTACATAAGAGGAGCTGAGAGTTGAAAGATCAATACCATTAAAGAGAACATGGCCATGATTTGGCTTATAGAATACCCTTATAAGGGCCAGCATGGTTGATTTGCCCGCTTCGGATGGTCCGACTATCGCGTAGACGACACCGCCTTTCATATGCACGCCCGCTTCATTCAATTGGAGCCCGCCACGATTGTTCCGTGCGTCATCATACGGAATATCAGCATGGTCAAGATCGATGTCAATCTGATCGGAGTTGGTGACCTTCCTTTGGACCCTACTGGATACTGCTCATGCTGATGTCGCATCTTCGGTCGGCATTCTCATTATCGCTTGAATGCTGGAGTTCGCGCCCAACGCTCTGAACAGTCTGCTATATGTCGAAGAAAGTGTCGCCATAGGCGTGGGCATCATTTCTAGGTACATAGAGAAGTTACCAGTTGCTGAACAGTCATCACTCCTTTGGCCACTTGGAAAGCGCCGATTCCCGATACAACCATCAGGCACAACTGCATTAAGGCCATTCCTGATGGCCATATCAGTGACTGCTTCTTTGAAATTAGACGACCGGATGTGCACGCTTGCCTGGCTTCTCGCCGATTTTATTGGTCTCACGCTCCGTGGCGTTGAAGGCCCTGATCCTTTTCAAACTCATCAAAGCATCAGTGGCTGCAGACGTCATATCTCCTATGGCCGTTTGAGCCCCTCTGGAGCAGTCTCGTAATTTTCCGGATAAGACTACCAGTAAACCGACAGTAACAAGACAGGTCGAAAGAGAGATAACGAACATGACGGGACTGATTATGACCATTCCCACACACGCGCCTATGAACACCAGTAAAGTGCCAAACACTTCTGGCAATTATCGGTCAGCAATCGCTTCAGTTCATTTGTATCAGATGAAATAATAGAAATTACGTTGCCTGTATGCGACTGGTCCAGATCTTTGAACGGCAAATGCAGAATATGCATTACTAGAGACCGTCTCATATCGTTCAACAGCAGGTAAGCGTCAAAAGAAGTGATTGCTGCGCCGGACAGAAACACTCCTGCCAACGCTATTAGAGGGGCACTGCGGATCGCATGTTATGCTGCACGCGTCCAAGAATGACATTGACAAGCTGTGGCTGAGCCAGATTTAAGAGGGCGCTCGCTATACTTAGCAGACTAACCGTGAATAAAACACCCTTATGGATTTCAAAAGGCGGGGCACGTCTATCAAAGATGCGGTTTTCTCATTACTATTCCGCTTGTGTGGCGACATTTTCGTCCTTTGTTGGGGGTGGTTACTCACCGACTGCACGTGATATGACCCTCACAGAATCCTCGGAACGCGCGCACAGCGCCTGCACGCCTGTGACGAGGGCGCCTACGACAATAGCGAGGAGTGCGATGACCGCCCAATATCCCCATTGAACGCTTATCTTTGCGCTTCCCAGATATCGTTGCAGCATGAAGGCGGTGCCGCAGGTGCTGAGCAGTGTGATGACGAAGGCGAGCAGCACCGAGGTGACCATCGAAATGAGACCATCGAGGGCTCCCAAAATGCGCAACTGTCCGGTACTGGCACCGGATACGTATGTCAGCGCCAGATCCAGGCGTCGCCCTCGTGCGGTGATCATCAGTCCGGAGATTGCGCCCACCAAAGCGATGATGAGCGCAGGGCCGAGCATGGCCATCAGGTTCGTCAGCATGTGTGGGTTCACGTTCATGGAATGGCCGTTACTGGCGAAATTCTTGAGGCTGTCGGTCAGCGTATGCAACACACCAGAGAAAGTCATGAGCAACGACAAGCCGGCCGTCATGGGAATGATGGTCGCGTTCTGTCGTTGGATCCTCCCAACGGCCTGCTGCCTAGCGAGTTTCCAGGTGCTGAATGGCAGGGGGAGAAGATGCGTCCATCCTTTGGTGAACCAGTGCATGACATAGGGAGCCAGAACAGCCAATGCGAAGATCAGGAGGAACATGCCTCCCATGGAGAACCCAATGAATCCTGTCACTCTGGACTCTATGGGATTCCTGCCGGAAATGTGCGTGGCGAGCTCGCCAGAGTCTATCTTGCGTGTAGCTGTCCCCGGGATGATGAGCGCGCATATCGCTCCCACGAGCAACGATGCGCCTAGCAGAACACGGAATGCGTTCACTTGTCTCGGCGGGTTTTGTGACTGCCGAAGCGCCTCTATCGGCCTGATCTTGGATAGTGTGCGCACGGTCAGCACTGTGCCTGCAAGGACGGCGACTCCGGCAATGGCCAACCCAGTGCCGATGGATGCCAGCAGCTGGGTTGCTTGATACGTCAGTTTCAGCTCGAATGCTCTGGCCAGGAGGTCGAACAGATATGGTGCTGCCAGCGGCGTCAGGAGGGATGACGCTACTGCTGCCAAGATGAATAGGACGATGATGATAGCCAGATTCCCGAAGAGCAGCTGCCAGGGCGTGGCGCCTTGAAGGACCAGCAATGCTAGTTGGTGCCTGCGCTGGTTCAGAGCGGCGGTCACGACCCACAGCATCACGAACACGGCTATGACCACGCTGAACAGCATTGCTGGGCCGGAAAGGTTGGCGCCTAACCCGGCATCCGGTCCGTGGTAAGCGGCATCAATAGCCCTGCGCGCGGCGACGATAGTGCACACAGCGGTCTGGGAAACGATTAGTGACAGCCATACGCCGGCCCATACGGCCGGGGCTGCTTTCAGATCAGAGAGTGCGCCCCTCATATGCGGGCCCCGCTCTCCGTATCAGCGTTCAGCACGTGGCCATCACGGACCTCAACGATCTGGTCGCACTGTCCGGCTACCTCTCCACTGTGGGTCACTATTACTACGGTCCTGCCCGCATCCATAGCCAGGCTTTTGAACACCTGCATGACCTTGGCGCCAGATTCCTGATCCAAGGCTCCAGTCGGCTCGTCGGCGAAAATGATATCTGCATCGGAGAGCAGCACTCGTGCAAGCGCGACACGTTGCTGCTCTCCGCCTGAGAGCATCGTCACGCTCCTTTTTTTCTCGTTTGCCAATCCGAAGTACCGCAACATCTCATCCGCTTTTTGCTTGGGGAGTCGACGGCCGCGCAGGGTGAATGGCAGCGCGAGGTTCTCCTCCACCGTCATGCTCGTGATCAGGTTGTAGGATTGAAACACGAATCCCAGATGTCGACGCCGAAACCGAGTGAGCGCGGACGCTCGCATATGTGTGATGTCATGCCCTAGAAGGGAGATGCTTCCGGATGTCGCACGTTCCAACCCCGAAAGGCAGTACAGCAAGGTGGACTTTCCGCTGCCTGAGGGGCCGACAATCCCCGTGATTCTTCCGGGCTCAGCATGGAAGTCGACATGGTCGAGGATGGTGATCGAATCATCCTTCCTCGGAGTCACCGTCATTGTCAATCCATTTGAACTCACTGAAGCACCACTCATCACCGTTCTCCCATCATCGCCGTTCTCGCGACTTATAAATCTTCATCAGAATATTGCTATGGATGCCATACAAGGATGGCGCCCATAGACTTACATGACTGTTGTCCCTGCCGTCATCAGGGCAAAAATGACAGCCCATGCCATTTTGATGAATGCGTCATCGCAGTGGCATATTTTTGTGGATTAGCTGCAGGTCCATCAACTCCAGATATTATCATGCCCACCGCCGTGGCATGCAAATATGCTGACGCCGCTATGATGAGCGGCTTCATCATTCATGGCGATATTACTATTCTGCAGATCGATAATGTTGTGCATTTTGTCCGTCTCTCTCCTCTCTTTCTCGTGTTTAGTGCTATTTCCAATGGTGTCTCCACTGAAAGGATCGTTAGGGCAGACGGCTGGCAAGAACTACCATGGTTGGCCTATAAGACTATTTACTGCTCAGATAACGCCAGCTGAGCCTGTCGAATAATCACAAGAGGGTCTTAAATAGGATTCTCAGGGCAGATAAGGGTTTTTATGCCAGATGAGCCCAAATTGATTAAAGCTTTTCTAATGAAGATCTAGTATTTTTTTTGGGGGGGGGGATTCGGCAACTAGGGCGCTGCCAAGTTAAGTGCAGCAAAGATACCGTCTCTGTCATGAGACAGGCCTGAGAATGCATACTGAAGCAAAGGCCTTGACGACTTCGGCCGTGTTTATGTATATTATTGGTTCAACTTGGCAAGCATCCACGCAGCGTTTTGGTCTGGCCGCCTCTGATTTCTTCCAACGGGCCTCTGAAGCGTTGACTACTCCGTGGCATAAGCAGGAGAGTGGCATGACTGGGTTGACCAGCGATCCCAAGCATGAGAAATCGACAGATACCGGCGTGATCCCGACTGCAGGGCAGGGCCATGAGCAGAGGCGCAGAGTGAATGGCCCCGTCCTCAAGGACCCTTCTATAGTAGGTGTCGATCAGGTTGCCCTTGCTCTGAATGTGGACCCCGACCGGGGCCTGGATGAGGCCGAGGCGGCGCGTCGGCTGGACAGGTTCGGTCCTAATGAGCTGGCTGGAGCGCCTCCCGTTCCTGCATGGAGGGAATTCCTTCAACAGTTCAAGGACCCCTTGGTCTATCTGCTTCTGGCAGCCACGGCCATTTCGTTGGTGCCCTGGGTGGTGGAACGCTCACATCCGGCATCAGGAGGCGGGGAGCCCCTGCCCTTTGATGCCATCGTCATCATGATCATCCTCATCCTTAATGCCGCCCTGGGGTACGCTCAGGAGGCTAAGGCCGAGCGGGCTGTGGATGCTCTGGCGAGCATGACGGCCCCGCACGCCTCGGTGCTGCGATGCGGCCGGGTGGTCAGCCTGGAGACCAGCAGGATCGTGCCTGGTGATGTAGTAGTCCTGGCTGAAGGCGATTCGGTCGGCGCCGACGGAAGACTGTTCCAGGCCGCGGGTCTGCGCGTGGCCGAGGCATCGCTGACCGGCGAGTCGCTGCCGGTGGGCAAGCGGCCCGGTCGGCTTGACCAGCCCAAGGCTCTGGGTGACAGAACCAACATGGTCTTCAACGGCACCGCAGTGACCCAGGGGAACGGGCGCATGATCGTCACCTCTACTGGTATGGACACCCAGGTCGGGAAGATCGCCGACATGCTGGCTGATACCCAGGAGGAACCCACGCCCCTACAGAAGGAGATGGCCCGCGTCTCCAAGCTCCTCGGACTGGCCGTCTGCTTGATTGCCGCCCTGGTTTTGGCTGCTTTGGCCCTGATGGAAGGCTTTCAGACAACCCAGGATCTGATTGATTCCCTGCTCATGGCCGTATCTCTGGCCGTAGCTGCTGTGCCGGAGGGGCTGACGGCCATCCTGACTGTGGTTCTCGCCCTGGGCGTGCAGCGCATGGCCAAGCATCATGCCATCGTCAAGAAGCTCAGCTCGGTGGAGACCCTGGGATCGGCATCAGTCATCTGCTCCGACAAGACAGGAACTCTTACACGCAATGAAATGACCGTTGAACGGGTGGTCGTCCCCTCGGGGCAGGTCAGGCTCACTGGCACCGGGTACGCTCCGGAGGGAACCATGCAGCCGTTCGAGGCCAGTGGGTCAGATGATCAACAACTGACAGATACCATTGGTTCATCTCTGGCTGAGGCAGTGGAAGAGACCCTGATGGTCGGGGCCATCGCCAACGACGGAGACCTGCATTGGCAGCCGGTCGAGGCCGAACCTGATTCCCAGGCCCAGTCTGGATCCGGGCAGGGTCACTGGCAGAGCGTCGGCGATCCCACGGAGGTTTCGCTGATTGTTGCCGCCCGTAAAGTCGGCGCTGATGCCAAGGCTGATAGCTACCGTCGTCTGGCCGAGATTCCTTTCACGTCCGAGCGCAAGCTCATGTCGGTTCTGGCTGCCCCGAATGATGACAACGAAAGGGAATCACGTCTCTTCTGCAAGGGCGCTCCCGACGTGCTGCTTGGCCGATGCGACCGGATTCTCGATGGCGGCCAGGTCAGACCTATGACCAGTGCCGATCGGGAAAGGATACTTGCTCAGGTCAGCAGTCTCTCGGCGGATGCCTACAGGACCTTGGGACAGGCTTTCCGGCCTGTATCCGACCAGGAGCTGTCGGCGCTGGCCGAAGCTGACGCGGGGGAGTGGCCGTCAAGCACGGTCGGGACGGATCAGACGGACCGGTTGCCTGAAAAGTCTCAGCATGCTCCTGCAATTCGCTTGTCTGCCGACAAGGTGATCCAGGAAAGCACCCGACTGGAGAGCAATCTGATCTGGACGGGCATGGTCGGCATCATTGACCCGCCCCGCACTGAGGTCCGCCATGCGGTGGATCAGGCTCACAAGGCCGGCATCAGAACGATCATGATCACCGGCGACCATCCGCTTACTGCAGCCAGAATCGCAGGGGACCTGGGCATCATCAAGCCCGGACAGCCGGCCTGCACTGGCGAGCAGCTGGATGCCATGGACTCGGACCAGCTTCGGGAGACCACCTCCAAGGTCTCCGTCTACGCCCGCGTGGCCCCCGAGCACAAGCTGAAGATCGTCGAATCGCTCCAGGACCAGGGCAAGGTCGTGGCCATGACCGGCGACGGCGTCAATGATGCCCCTGCTGTCAAGACCGCAGACATCGGCGTGGCCATGGGCATCACCGGGGCCGAGGTCACCAAGGAATCGGCCAAGATGATCCTGGCGGACGACAATTTCGCCACCATCGTCCAGGCCGTGCGAGAGGGCCGGGGCATCTTCGACAACATTCGCAAGTTCCTGCGCTACCTGCTCAGCTCCAACATGGGCGAGGTCTTCACGGTCTTCGGCGGCGTGGTCTTCGCTGGTCTTCTGGGCATATCGCAGCCCGGCATGGCGGGCGTGACCGTGCCGCTGCTGGCCACCCAGCTGCTCTGGATCAACCTCCTGACCGACGCGGCGCCCGCGCTGGCCATGGGCGTGGATCCGCAGACCGACGATCTGATGGACCGCCCGCCCCGATCCGTCAGCGACCGGGTCATCGACCGGGACATGTGGGTTGACATCATCTACATAGGCCTGGTCATGGCCCTGGTCACCCTGATCGGCATGGACATGCACCTGAGCGGCGGCCTCTTCACCGACAGGTCCGTCCAGGCGATCGGCCACGAGGCGCAGATCAGGGAGGCGCGGACCATGGGCTTCACCATCCTGGTCTTCGCCCAGCTCTTCAACGCGCTGGCCTCCCGCTCCTCCCGCAAGTCGGCCTTCCAGGGGCTCTTCAGCAACCCATGGCTCTGGGGCGCCATCGGCATCTCCATCCTGCTGCAGCTCCTGGTGATCTACGTGCCCTTCCTGGGCGAGGCCTTCGGCACCGTCCCCCTCCAGCCCCAGGCCTGGCTGGAGTGCATCGCGCTGGCTTCCCTGGTCCTGATCGCTTCGGAGCTGCGAAAACTACTCAACTGGGCGGTCAGACGGATACGGGCATGAATGCTTATTCCGATGCGGTGATTGGACTGGACAATGCCGCATCGGGATTGTCTCCTATGGCCTCATCCGTGGCTCGAACCTGTTCCTGCACCTGTCCCCGCTTATCCGCATACTGGCAAATATGGGGAACGATGAGCAACAGCATGCAATGGATGTTTTGTCATATTGGTGCGC
Organism: Bifidobacterium asteroides; assembly: GCF_009683175.1. GTDB lineage: Bacteria > Actinomycetota > Actinomycetes > Actinomycetales > Bifidobacteriaceae > Bombiscardovia > Bombiscardovia asteroides_H. The sequence goes on along the minus strand of NZ_WKKW01000001.1, from coordinate 812,627 downwards.
GGTTGAACTGTTCTCGCCACAAAATTGGAGGGATAACCAGCTCATTGCTTTATCCTCCTCCCGCAACGACGACCAAAGGGTAAGCGTTTCTGAGCAGGAGCGACTTCCATGGAATGACATTCATGCTGATCTTCTCATCGGGCCGGTTGACAATGAGCATCGTTCCTATACAAACCTCTATAACGACCTGCAGAGCAGGAAAATATACCGGTTGCAGACAGACATGAACGCCCGGCTGACCAAACCTTTCTCGTTTGCAGAAGATACTGAGAACTGGCTGCGCGTGCAGGCGGTCAGATCAGGACTTGACGAACAGACTATAACCGGTCTGCTTGGGGAGACGAACCAGCTATGGCTAGAGGTGGCTAAGCAGCCCGATCCTCTGCCGGCAGGTACTGAACTGACGGATTCCATGATTTCGCGCCTTCTGCAGGTGTCGGGAAAGCTGTCAGCAACGGCCAATCGGCCTGGCTCAGCCTGTGCTGTTTACCGCAAGGACTATAACCGTCGATTTGCGCGTCGCCCCGTCCACCAGGCGGTAAAACCCGACGAGAGCTCGGAGCAGCAAGAAGGGGTGGGACGACAAAATCGGTGGCTTAAGCATGAACGTTTTCGAATAGCAGTCGGGCTCTCCCAGCGTGTAGTCACGAATGCGCTGTTGAAAGCCGCCAAGCTTGTTCGAGAGCTCTCGCCAGCCGAGGAGACTGCTCAGGACGAGGTGTTGCAGGAGCTAGCCCATCGGCAGAGTAGGCGCGCCGGCGGTCCTTCTACCGTGGCTTCCCTTATGGAGTTCTGCGTAGGGGATGATGGCTGTCTGGTCCCAAGATCATTGACGCTCTCTCAATATGCCAAGGCGGTTTCCTGTCTGTTCAATCATGAAGGCTGGCCTGATTGCCCGGCTGGGTGGCCGCATATCGAAGTATTTGACGATACGGAAAGCAAACTCAAGTCCGAATTCAATCGTCTGGCTGGGGAAGACTCTGAAGATGGAGCAGGCCGACCGATGTACAAGGCAGGTCCGGTCGGCAGATATGAGATCGAAAGCCTCATTGAGCATGTAGCGGATCGGATGGGACTGGATGACCGCGCGGTGAGTAGATCTCCTCTTTTCGCTCGCGCTGACGGCTCACCACTGATCAGGGATTATGTCAATTGCCATCTGGAAGCCAGCTCAGAATCATTGAATGGCGAAATGATGGATTCCTTCTTCCTAGAAGATCTTGAAGACCTTTATCAAAATGGGACTGAAATATTTTCTGAACCGGTCAGGCAATATCTATCGGTTGGTCATCCTCGACGGTTCAATCTGCAGAAGGACCCTGAAGGGCATCTGGTCGGCGACCTCACGGAACCTGCCGACATGCCGTTCGGGCGATGGCCGAGTGCTTCCAATCAATTTCAGTCAACTGGTCAGCAGCTGGCGATCAATCAAATACGGGCGGCCTTGGAAGGATATGGCAGCTCTTCGCTGCTAGGTGTCAATGGTCCTCCTGGAACCGGCAAGACCACCCTGCTCAAGGATGTGGTGGCCGAGATTATTGTGGCCAGGGCTCGTCGGTTGGCAGGATTCTCCCGTCCTCAGGATATTTTCACATCCCGGAGGGTGGCCAGAGCCGCCTCAGACGAGGACAAGGACTATGTCTACTGGACGCTTGATCCGTCGGTGACCGGTTTTGAGATTGTCGTTGCTTCCAGTAACAACAAGGCTGTTGAAAACGTCAGCCAGGATCTGCCCAGTGCCGATGCTATAGACACCGAGTGGGAAACCTATATTGACAGTGAATTCAAACAGGTTCCCTGTGGATTCGCTTTTCGAGACTTTGCCGGGCAAATTGCCGATCGCAAGAGTCAGGATAAGGAGAGCAGTCCTTCAAATACCTCCTCCGCCTGGGCTCTTATATCGGCGGTCTTGGGGAACATGAGCAACAAAAACCGATTCCTGTGGCCCTTCAAAAACGAATTTATCTATAAATCATTGAAATACATGCCAGGTGAAAGAGGCAGTAGGACCAATTGGGCAAAGGCCAGGAACGACTTTAATGCTGCGCTGAAGAAGGAAGAGAGCATCCGCGCCAGGAAAATTGTCCAGTACAATCTTGTGCGTTCTTATTCAGGCCTGTGCAATCAGCGATCCGATCTGTCAGCCGAGCTGAAAACCCTCAATGAACAACTTCGTGGCATGAAGGCAAGCCGCTCAAGGTATGTCGGACAGATTCAATCAATGGAACGGCAGATGTCGGATGCTGGCCAGGCTGCCAATAATGCGCAAGCTGCTTGGGAGCAGGCTGATAGCATTTGTCAGGTTCACTTGTCTTACTGGAAGGCGCATCCACTAAGGTCGTTTTTCCACAGCCGCGAAAGGCAGCAGGACGAGCTTAAGGTACGTACTGATCTGGAGCAGGCGCGTCGTGCAAAGCAGCATTTTGACGAGCAGGCCAGCAGGGTCCATCAGCGGTTGCAATCCTTCTATGGAGGGTTGGAAGTCGGTGATCGTAAGTTAGGGGAATGCCAAACACAGATTGCTACTTTGAACAAGCAACTTGCTGCCCTTGAACAGCAGGTTGCTGAGGCCGAGCAGATTCAGTGGCCCAGGCCCGACATTGGCGATGACCATGTTGCGTGGATGGACCAGGAATGGAGCAAGGCGCGGACGGAGGTCTACATCAAGGCGCTGGCTCTTCATCAGCAGGCCGTCATGGGTGCTGCCCGCCAGTTCATGTGCAATCTGTCCCTGGCTTGCGCTGTAATGCAGTCGAATGGCTTTACGGATGACGAGAGGCTGGTGGCTTGGCAGACTTTCTTCCTGGTGGTCCCGGTTGTCTCCTCATCCTTTGCATCAATATCCAGAATGTTTTCGGGGATAGGCAAGGAGGCGCTCGGCTGGGCGATTGTGGATGAGGCCGGACAGGCCCTGCCCCAGGCCGCTGCTGGTCTATTGCAGCGCGTGAAACATGCGGTTGCAGTTGGCGACCCTATGCAGCTCCAGCCCGTGGATACCATGCCTAAGCCAATGCGAGAACTCCTGGCGAGCACTCATCACCTCCAGCGCCTGGGGCTGGAGTCCGAAAACATGCAGGCCTTGGTTGATTACCAGACGCCTTGCGGTCTGTTGGACGAGACGGATGACCACTGGCTGGGGATGCCTCTGGTGGTTCATCGGCGCTGTGATGAACCCATGTTTTCCATATGCAACGATATAGCCTACTCCGGCAGGATGGTTCGTGTAGGGCCGGAGCATCAGCCCTGTGGCTATCCGTCCGGTCCTCATGCGGGAGATGAGCTGCCGGCCTCCTGTTGGTACGATGTGCCGCCGAATTCCGGCGAAACCGGGAGAACGCAATGGAGGCCGCAGGAGGGCTACGAACTTCACAAGCGTCTGTGCGGGCTCTTCCGGGGCGGGATTGACCCCACCAATATTCTGGTCATCGCTCCGTTCAGGGCTGTGGCCAACCAGGTGCGTGACACCTTCGCGGATGCCTTGCGGCAATGCACTGGTTGCAATGGCAGCGAAGCGAGCCGGCTGGCATCAAGCCAGGCCGGAACTGTCCACACCTCTCAGGGGCGCGAAGCCGACGTGGTCTTCATCGTTCTTGGCAGCAGAGCGGGCAAGCGTGGAGAAGGCTCTCGTTCATGGGTTAATGGTTCGCCCAACCTGCTCAACGTCGCTGTGTCGCGAGCCAAGCGCCGTGTCTACGTGGTTGGCAACCTTGCTGATTGGAAGAATGGAACCTATACGTCCAGGATCGCCAAGGACCTGCCGGTGGAGGCGAGCACGAGAGCCTAAGCGGAGCGGGAAAGCTACGGCCAGAATTCCTTTTAGATACAGCACGTCATCATCCCTGGTCTGTAAGGCCAATACTTTTGCTGCTGATTAAAAAGTAAGGCAGGGTTAGTAACTTTGCCTTACGTTTTAGCTGCTTTTTTGCTCTTGTTCGCAAGTATTCAGGATAGGGCTGAAACGGAAATCGGCCTAAACCTCTGGCGTAGCGTGGCTGTCAACGATCAGCTGTGTGGCTTTAAGGCTGTTGCTGTTAAGATGTGAGCTCAGCTGAGTTCAGTGTCATTTTCGTTCGGGTGATTGGGTTGTAGTAGAAGACCGGTTGGGTATCGCTTTCGTAGAGATCCGCTTCGTCAAAGTTGGCGTGGAAGCATGAGTGGTTGGAATCGCCCAGCGCGTCATGAAGTAATGGACATGTGTTATTGCTGTCAGTTATGCACATTGATGCCTTACCATGCACTGCAATTTTGCATTAAAATAAGAAATTAGCTGTAATTTTGCACTTTAATGCAAAATTACAGACAACGAGGAAGGTGGGTTCCGATGGAGAAGATGTCTCAGGTTACGGTGCGTATATCCGATGCAGACAAGCAACAGGTGGATTATATCGTGAAGGAGCTTGGTCTGGATATGACTACGGTCACCAGAGCCTTTTACAAGCAGATCATTCGGGAGCAGCGGATCCCCTTGGACTTCAGCTTGGATCTACCTGCCGAAACCGAGGAGGCCTTGGAGGAATCGCGCCGTCTGGCCATGAGGGGAAAGACTAAGGGGTACGAAACAGGAAAGGATTTGGTGGATGGCGTGCTAGCAACTGCTGGCGTGGACCAATGAGGCGGGCGCTGGTTCCCACTGGTGCTTTCGCGAGAGATCTGAAGCGCGTGGCTTGCAGGCACGTCCCATTGGAGTCGGTCGAGGAGGTGCTTGATCTGATAGCAGAGAATTCCGAAGCGTTGATTCATATATTGGAGGCGTGTCATTAGATGCATATTCTGCAAGGTTATGCAGCTGTGTATGAAGCCTTTGCATGCAGCACCGAGACTTGTTACTGGAAGCAGTCCTGCAACTTTATCCCCGACTAGTTCCTTGCCAATCAGAGCCTGATAGACACGATACAGCCCTCTTCGATAATAATGTCAATAATGCTGCTTATTGGAATTTATAAGACTGTCTAACTAGCGTGTTCTTTTCCGGCAAAACAGCCATGAAAGTCGGTATATCGTAAGGCCATATTTCCCCGACCCACATATCCAGGGGAGGCTTGAGATATTGCTCCGCGTGAACTGGGGATAATATCTTACGCACGCTTATAGTCCGTTAAGGCATGAAAGGAGTAGGCTCTTTGCCTCATTACAAGGTACAGGCACAACCGATGAGTGATATAGCAAATCTACAGTTATTGTTGAATATATTTTATAGGGTATCACAAATCGTTAAAACGAGAGGTCGAGACAAAAGCGGCATTATGTGTTCATGACGGCCCTAGTAATTGCAAACTCTTTATCTGCCTCAAAATCACGGGAGCCTATGAACTTATAACGCCACTAATCTTAAAATGATATACAGTTACGAGAAAAGTCGGCAAACGAGTCTTTAAAGGGTACCTTGGGTATACACCTTCTCGGGCTTTATGCTCTTTAGTAGTCGCGAAGTTCGTTTGACATCGCCTAATTTGTCGAGTGTCTTGTAAACATCTGTTCTGATCACATATCTTTGTTCGCTATGTGTAGCATAAATCGCAACTTGCTGGATGAGATTCATATCGCTAACCGCTATTTTATATGAGCTTTTTGTGTCACCAGCAGCTGGGTTTACGAACAGTATGCCTTCACTGCGTTTATAACCATCTAAGTATCCGTGCAACTCTTCCTCTTCTGGCTTTTCGGGATTCGCTTCCATTGCTTCTATTATTCGTGTAACGCCATCCTGCGTGAAGCTTAACTGCATCGGTTTCATATTCTTTTGGATGATAATGCCGCTTAAAGTCCAATCTGATTTCTTCACGGTATTTACCAGTGAATTGAGTGTCTTCCTTGCCTTCGGTGATAGTGCTGACAATTGTGCGTCCAGTGTTGAATTATTGTCGTCGCCATCTATGTCCGAGGCCGTTGTAAGAACCATAGACACTTTTTTTAAAGCAGTGCTCTCGACACTTTCAGCGTCTTGCACATTTTCTAATATGTCACGGCTATCAGTAATATCTCTAGGCGCCTCTATCGTCACAGCGAGCGAGCCCGGCGTGAAGGCTGTAACAAGCAGTTGTGGAGACCTCCGTTGTGCGCGTAGCTGAGTTTTTGCTACTTCATTTACCGTTTTTGATATCAATTGCAGGAATTTGCCGACATTAACAGCTGTTGCAGCATGATTCTCGGTTTTTGGTTCATTGATATGAATGACGGCCTTTGCCTGCTCTGGGTCCGTTAAAGAAATTAACAATTGCTCCTCAGATAGACCTTGTACCGCCATATGTAGGTTGTCCAAAGCCAACATGCGCGTCGTATCATTTTCTATCGTTAGAATGCTGTTCACCATGCTTGTAAAGTTCCGCTGGCGATCGTCTTCTCTGGCTGAGGCTATTGATTTCATTACTGCTTCACCTCCAAATAACCTTTATTGGTCTCGTCGGTGTTTAGATAGTGCTTGCTCTTGTTTACTGCGCTCCAAAGCTCGTCCCACGATTTAAGAGCAGGATCATCAAACGTCGCATTGGTGACATCCTTGCATGCTACAGCGAATGCGTCAAGCATTCCGCCGAAAGGTTGAACACGGTATTTACGGTCAAGCATGCGGGGCTGAGTAGTCAATTGAAGTATGGACTGGGGATCACTGTTCTCAAAATTGGTCTTGTTGACCAGAAAAGCTACATCAATATCGTGGGGTTCCTTTTTAGATGTCACAAAACTGCCGTTAACAAGAAATCTACAGTCGCCGAAAGTTGATTGACATTCTTTGCGCCATAATTTAAAAGCTTGCCATAAAACAAAGCGTCTGTCGCTAAATAGAAAAGTTGATTCAACTTCGGTATCGTTGCATTCATACGGTTTTCCAGGGCCGCGATAGGGTAACAATCCTTTTTGAATCAACTCTGATTGTGACGGAAGTGTCATATCATGTATAGTACTCTCGCCGAGGGATAATTTCATTCAAAGCTCGGGTTCCTTAATGCTTGATAGACTTATTGAAGAATTAGAAATTGTCTTTACTTGTCGGCGAGTCGTATAGCTCTATTCGTAACATCAAAGTTCTTAAACGGTATCCTGTTGGCTATAAAAGGGTTTCCCGTTTTGAAGCTTCTACAGTCATAAAGTCTGGATTAATTGCAAAAGAGAAGCATACAAATCTTTAGGAAAGCCGAGTGTAACTCTGAGGCGTGTTCAAGACCGTCTTCAGATTCTGCATCTATCTATACGAATTACCATTCAGGATGGACGGGTGTATTCCTTGCAGAAGTGGAAATGTTGCAGAGGGTCATGTTTATAGAGGCTATATGAGCAAACCGCCGCTCGTAACGGCCATGGATAGATAGTTTCTATCGGCGAGGAAAGCATACTCTCTATTTAGCTATAGCGCGGCATGTCCGTTATCGAGTATAGGGAATATGACTGCCATTGCTTCCCACACGGCGTGCGCTGTGTCTTTTGAGGTATCAATGTAGCCGTTGCTTACGACACCGTGTCATTTTAGGCTAGCTAACACCCGATCTTGGACTCGAGGTAGGGCGCAATGCAGAATTCGGCAATTTGACCTATGTCACCTTGCTTTAAGATGCCGTCCATCCAAACATTTCACTGCAGTTTTAGAACTATATGGATGGGGTTGCGATGTTAAAAGAATAGGCCGATGATATACATTCTGCTTGTTAAGGAGTGTCTAGAGTGTGTTGTCAGTAAGGATGGCGCGTTTTGGATTAGTCTCAAGACTCTTCCGGCTGATTCAAAGAGCAATCCACCTGTGATGTTGGCGAGGCGATTTACTACCGTAGCCCGCGTATCATAAAAGACTTATGGGCCAAGAAGAGTCAGAACGGTGATATAGCGATTATCGGTGAACGAGTAATGGTCCAACTGGTAAATTTTTAGAGACGAGTAGAAAGTCTATTAGTGAAGCGTAGTCTGCACTCGTGAATTTACCTTGGTGCCTCCACTGGGTGCCTCCAATGGCTTGTCCAGTTTACGCATAAAGCACCAGGCTTAATGTAATTGGTGCCCCCCGTGGGACTCGAACCCACAACCCACGACTTAAAAGGACGCTGCTCTAACCATTGAGCCAGAGGGGCAACATGGCACAGTATACCTCATACTCGGCCGACGGCACATCGCGGCGGCCTGTCCACTGGATGGCCACATAGGGCCGGGTACCGCCGGCCGACTCTTCCGATTGCCAGACTCGTCGCTGTCTGATGTTCGGCCCGTCCCTTTGCTAATGTCGTGCAGGAGTACACCGCGTTGAATGAACATCACGGGATTTCGGGGAAAGAGTGAAGCCTCTGCCGACGGAGCGCGAGACAAGAGACAAGAAAGACAAGCACCATGCTTACACATCACCCATCCACATTCACTCCTCTTGAGGGGGCTTGGACCATGACAGCCCCTTGGACCCCTCCGGCACCCAAATACTGGTCCATCAGAAGGCCATCGCTGGCAACATCAAGATCTCCCGGGGCATGCGTTCCCACCTGACTCCGGGTGACTTCTATGACATCAGCTACGGCGGCGTGGTCAACGGCCATCGTTCGGATGGGCCGCATTCCTGGCTGATTCCCAGTGACCGCTGGGAGGGCATTGTGGACTGGCACTGGGCCTGTCAGATGCAGCAGGCATAGGTTATCCGATTCGGGGTGGAGTACCTGCGCTCGCTGGAGCCAGTGAATGCCGGCACCCTGGTCTGGCAGCTCAATGACGACTGGCCGGTGATCTCCTGGGCGGCGGTGGACTATGACGGGCATCGCAAGCCCCTCTGCTTCGCCCTTGCGCGATTTCATCGCTCCTCGTCTAGCCTCCATTCAGCCCGAGGTCTCAGAGGCCTACCGGGCTGAGTACAGTTGGGCTGGCATGCCTGTCATCACCGACCAGCTGGCCTTGGTCATGGTCAACGATATCCGTCGGGCCTGGGAGGGTCAGTGGGGGGTGGAGCGCCGCCGCTTGGATGGAACCGTTCTGGCCACTCAAATCACCCGGGTCACTGATCGGCAGGGGAGCAGGCCCAGGTGGTTCTGGAGGCCGCCGTGGTCACCTTCTGTGGCCCCGCCCAGTAGATTCTGGTGTTCAGCCCCGACCGGCCAGGTTTTGCTAGGGTCATTTACAATCCGGCCAGGGTCGTCGCCGGGTCCTCCAGCAAGACTCTCTCGAAGCCTCTATTGAGGCCGAGGAGTGCGGCTACCGATTGACCCTGACTGCTCGGGCGTATGCCCCCGACGTCTTCTGCATGGTGAGCAAGGCGGACCCTGCCGCCTCAACCGACGGCGGCATGGCCACCATCCTGCCCGAGCCGGGTGGTCGGTGTCTGTCTGCATGGCACTTTCCACCTCCCCTCTGGCTGCCGAACTGACAGCCCTTATTCATGTCTCATGCGTGTCAATTCCTTTCGTGGTAATTGTGAGGTAAGTTAATTAATTAGGTCTCGGCTGCCCGCTGGTGTATGAGCAGATTCGGACAAAGAAGTGCAAAGACCCGCCAGAAGACCGCAGACCCAGGCAAACCCACCGACAAGACGAATTCCAAGGAAGGATTTCGATGAATCTGGATTATCTCGCCAATATCAAGCCATCCCGCCGTCAGCTTGATTGGCAGCGCATGGAGATGTATGCCTTCATGCACTTTGGCATGAACACGATGACCGACCGCGAATGGGGCCTGGGCCACGAGGATCCTGCCCTCTTCAACCCGGCGGACCTGGACTGCGACCAGTGGATGGAGACCTTTAAAGCCGCTGGCATGACAGGGGTGATCCTCACCTGCAAGCATCACGACGGATTCTGCCTCTGGCCCAGTGCCTACACCGATCACAGCGTGGCCAGCTCTCCCTGGAAAGGAGGGAAGGGCGATGTGGTCCGCGAGGTCTCCCAGGCCGCCCACCGTCACGGCCTCAAGTTCGGTGTCTACCTGTCTCCCTGGGACAGGACCGAGGCCACTTACGGGCAGGGCAAGGCCTATGACGACTACTATGTCAACCAGCTGATAGAGCTTCTTACCCACTACGGACCCGTCTTCAGTGTTTGGATGGACGGAGCCAATGGTGAGGGACCCAACGGCAAGATCCAGGCCTATGACTGGCAACGCTATTTCAACGTGATTAGGGCCCTTCAGCCGGAAGCGGTCATCAGTATCTGCGGACCTGATGTCCGTTGGTGTGGCAACGAGGCCGGCAAGGCACGCGAAAACGAGTGGAGCGTGGTTCCAGCAACCCTCAGTCATGCAGAGTGGAAGATGGGCAAGGGGGAACTGGACCACCCCGCCAACCCCGATTGGGTTGTGCGTTCTGAAGATGAGGATCTGGGCAGCCGCAAGATCCTTGAACAGTATGGTGGCCCCCTGGTCTGGTACCCGGCTGAGGTCGACACCTCCATCCGGCCCGGCTGGTTCCACCATGCCAGCGAGGACGACAAGGTGCGCACGGCTGACGAGCTTTTCGACATCTGGTCCACCACTGTCGGCGGGAATGCCAATCTCGTGCTCAACGTGCCGTCGAACGCCCAGGGGAAGATCAGCCAGCCCGATGTGGATTCCCTGACCGGTCTGGGCCGCAGGATCCGTGAATTCTGGCAGGGGGCCGTCACCGAGGGTGCCAAGGTGTCCGTCTCCTCCAACGCCTGCGGGAGTGACCCACAGGCCCTCCTGTCCACTGGTGTGGACTCCGGCTGGTGGCTGGCCGCTGCGGATGATGAGCATCCCACCGTTACCATTGATTTCGACCGTCCCCGACAGGTGGATGGGCTCATCCTTCGTGAGCACATCGAGGTCGGCCAGCGGGTGGAACAGGTCGTCATCAGTGCCGAGCTTGACGGTGAACTCCGCCAGGTGGCAGAGGTGGGGGCCGTTGGGTATCAGCACTTCGCACAGGTCGGTCCACTGACCACTAGCCACCTGGAGGTCAGTGTGACCAGGTTACGTGGCCCCGTGGCCTTGGACACCTGCCTGGTCCGCGAGGGTGGTGCCAGGACCGAGTAAGACAAACACGGGGCTAAGGCAGGCTGCCACCATCGTGTGGCTGGCCGCTGTGACTGGATAGACGGGGTATTGAACAATCTGCCGGGGCTTCTGCGCACGGGCGGCAACATCGGCTATTCGGTTCGCCCGGATTGTCGTCGGCGGGGCTATGCCGGGCTGATGTTGGGTCTCAGGGCAACATTGTTACGTTACCTGGTGGTGGGAAAGCTCAAAGAGCAACCGCTCACTACAACTGCCCCGTCGGTAAAACGTACAAGTATAAAGCATGGGTAGATGTTGATTTATTGCACTACGCAGATCCGGCTGCATGAGGCTGGTCGAAAGAAATCTCCGTAATCTGCAGACGCTAGTCGTATGTTATCGAATCCGCTATTCGGCTTCTTTCACAGCATTGTTAATATCCTGAATGGCGGATTCGATTAAATCTTCTCTTGTGGTTTCCGGAGCGAAAATCTCATTGATCAGTTCGATCAGACGTGCATTGAATTGTTCCATCTTGTGCTTGGGAACTGCAAGCTGCGTTCTTCCTATGGTTGCGTCATGCAAGTAATCCCTGAGGAATACGGGAACGTTCTCGTATTTGACTTCGTAGTCACTGGTATTTTCCTGTCTGGAAAAGCGGGCCGTTACTCCATACTGCAAAGTAACAGAGAAGTCTTCAACGCCGTTCCGTTCGATACTGTTCCCTGACAAAATGCACTCCCTCCAATATTATTCAAAGCTCTATCTCATCATGCGAAGAACCGGAATGTTGCCTAGAACATCCAACGTTGTCTAGCGGTTGACACATTCACAGCGACGACAAGAGCACAGGTATTCATCTGCCAAGTCTACGCAATTATTGGGTTCGGTTGTCCGGCATAAGTGAGTAATTGGACGGACTCGTACGCACATTTACTATGCTTGCTACCTATTTTTGTTCCACACCAAACGTCTATTTTGGGGATAGCAAGCGTAGCTTTGGGGGCAAGACTCACTCCTGTTTCGCCGGACTGTGGGATATCCGAATCCGATAAGATCTGCTATGGCGGCTCTAGAACCATTCGCCGGCTTTCCAGTCGTCGATGATGCTCACACCCCGATAAGCTTCATAGACGCGATCAACAGACTTCTTGAAACTTTGTTTAAAACTTCTCGTAACGTTCGATGAACTGAATTGTTGGTAGAGCAGTTGCCAGGGCACGAGTCTAGGCTCTCAAGTTAAGGATATGTCTACCAGAGATCTGCACCGAGCCATTCACGCAGTGGCCGATGGGGACGCAGTGCTCACCCCCCGCATTACAGCAGAGCTCATCAACCGCGACAGAGCCTATGCCCGGCATGAGGTCAGTGATCCACAGGCCAGACAGCAGCTGGATAAGTTGACCCCCAGGGAGTACGAGATAGCCGGGCTCATCGCTCAAGGGCTCTCCAACCGGGAAATAGCCCAGCGCCTCACTCTCGAAACTACTTCCGTCCGGCGCTACGTAAGTCGCATACTCGACAAGACCGGTCTGCGAGATCGTACGCAAATTGTCATCACATGGTTTCAGGCCGGAATGTCTGACTGACGATCCCTGATCAGTTGTTCCGGGCATCGCGAGGAGAAAAGCAGAAAGAACAATAGATTCCAGAGCTACGCTTTCGTTGACCTGATGAAGCTGAAGCTGGGAACTGAAGAACAGAACTTAAGTTTGGAAGAACCTTGTTGAACATTGTGATTCTTGCTGTATTGAGTTCCGACTATTCACCCATGTGTGCGATGTCCCTGTGGCGCTTGTCCTCTTTGAAAACCCCAGTTCCGTTGAATGCTGCTCAGGTAAGCTGAAACACAAAGTGGTGGTCAAGCACTCGACAGAGGAGGTGGACCATGAGAATCCATCTGGTGAGGTTGGACCGGCCGGGGGCGGTGGATGCCGAAATGATCTGGGAATATCTGCAGGCCTGCCGTTCTCAGCCTCAGGATGAAGCGGCTGGTCTCGGCCCCTTGGAGGGCTGCCACAGCCTGGATGAGGTTCGTCGGTTTGGTCTGCCGGAGGTGGCTCGTCAGGCGCGTGGTGATGATCTGCCGCCGGGGTTTGTGCCAGCTCTGCAGTTCGCCGCCATGGACCCCAGCGGCAAACTGGTGGGGATGATTCAGCTGAGGTTGCAGCTTACGCAGGCGCTTCTGCGAGTGGGCGGCAACATCGGCTATTCAGTTCGTCCGGATTGTCGCCGGCTGGGCTATGCCGGGCTGATGCTGGATGAATGTCTTCGACAAGCTGCCACTCTGGGCATGAGTAGGGTCCTGATTACTTGTTCCCCGTCGAATCTGGCCAGCCGCCGGACCATCCTTTCGCGTGGCGGGCAACTGGAGAATGTGCTCTCCAGCAGATCTGGTCAGCCAGTAGAACGGTATTGGATTGATTTGTCTACGAAACGAACAGATCGGTAAACGCAATCTTGGATGCAAAAGCAGCTTTCATGTAATTGCTTCCTGGCTAGGCTCTCTGCAATGATTTTCTCCGGCTATGACGTATATGCGCATCCAGAACGCGAACTTATTTTAAGCTTATTTTGAGCGAATGCCGGTTAGTGTATATTTTGTTTTTATGCACATTCCGTGCATTATGTACGACGGCAAAGGAACCGCCATGAGACAAACAGCTTCGACACAGAAACCATCCGATAAGCCGCAAGTCATTGCTGTCAGGTTTTTTGCCCTGGCATTTATTCTCGCCCATGTTATATCGTTTGCCACCGGTTCACAGTTCTGGGGTTCATGCACATACCCAGTAGCTTGGCTAATGATGATTGTCTTCATGATGGTAAGAGACTGGCGGCGAAACGGTGAAGGCCAGCATCATTCGAGATAGCCAATACGCGAAAAGGGCGAAATAGTGGGTTCCGTCGATAACTTGCAGAGTTTCGCATCATCGCCGTCGCTGTTCGTTCGCGCGGTCTACTGTTGTCGGCGGTCAACCTCCCCACTGGTGAGCATGAGCCGGGGGAACAAGCATCGCACTTTTCTCAATATCCGCTTTTACTGATACTGGTATGGCTTCTCTTACCAAAGTGCCGATTGGGAACAAAGTAGATGTACCCGTCCGCCCCTTGGTGGCCCGCTTGATAAATGGGAATATGCTGTTCCAGCTGCAGGTAAACCAGTAGTGGAATCAGTGTTTGCCAGTACGTGCTCTTGGATGCCATAATTTGTGGGACGGTGGCGGTTTTATGTCTGATCCAGCTTGTATTTTATTAGAAAATGCCTGAAATTCTGGGCTCATGGGTGAGGAAAGAATATGGATTAATAAGCTATCGTAGTTGAAGCAGATGGTCTCATGGAAAAGACCATCGGAGCCAAAATCACCATACTATGCTGGGCCGGAATTTGGACTGATTCTTTCCTCCACCTGCGCAGACTCAGCAAATTGAAATGGTCATGAATAGACAAGCAGCAATAGACGACACAACCCGCGCTTTACCACATCAGTATTGACGCTGAAAGGCTCTGGAATGGGCAATATCGAAGTAAGCGTATCGAACCTTACTGTTCGAATAAAGAACAAAACGATTCTCTCTCATCTTTCATTGGAGGTTGAAGAAGGGGCCTTCCATGGGGTCATCGGGCCAAATGGCGCTGGGAAGACAACCCTGTTCACCGTCTTGGAAGGACTGCAAAAACCGGCTGAGGGAACGGTCTCCGTTCTGGGCAAGACGCCCTATCCACGCAACTTGGCCCTGCTCCGCCGAATAGGCATCCAGCCTCAAAAGTCGTCCTTCTTCCCTAAAACGACGCTCTTTGAGCACCTTACCGCAGTGGCGGATATCTACCAGGTGCCCCGGTCGCGTGTGGACGATCTTATTGATGCATTGAAACTGGATCATGTGGCATCCAACAAGGTTGAATCATTATCCGGCGGCGAACAGCAGAGATTGGCTATCGCTACGGCCATCGTCCATCATCCTCGGCTGCTCTTTCTAGATGAGCCCACTGCCGCCCTCGATCCGGAGTCACGCCATGATCTTGTGAGCTTGCTCAAATCGAATCAGCAATTGGCCGCCACGGTTCTTTATACGACGCACCATCTGGATGAGGCGGAGCGGTTGTGCAGCATGGTTTCGATCTTGGCGGATAAGCATATTCTCGTGACGGCCAGTCCCAGCAAGCTTATTGCGCAAGCAGAGATGGAATCGACCATTCTTCTTCCAAATGCCTTGGATCACGCTGATCAAGTAGCCCATCTCGTGGGGGACGACTATGTAAAGGTCACGCCCGATGGTCTAACAGTACGCACCCGGGATACCGGAGTTACTTTCGCAAAATTGGTTGATTCAGGGATCAATACAAGCCAGGCGCAAGTCAAGGATGGGCGTCTGGAGGATGTCTACCTTCGCCTTCTCGAAAAGGAGAACGTCAAATGAGCAGCTTCAAAACTCTATTCAAATTGATGTTCCACTACGATATTCGTGACTGGTCCACCCTGGTTTTTACCTTTCTCTTTCCGATAGCTCTGTTATTGGCGCTGGTCCTGTCTTTTAAGAGCTACGTTCCTGGAGTTGATATTGCCAGTCAAATCAGCGCCAATGTCATTGCATTTGGCGCGGCCTATGTGGGTATTTTTGCAGGTGCTTCGCACCTTGCTCTCTGGCGTGAGAATGGCATGCTTCAGACGGTTCGCAATTTTCCTCTATCCTGGAATGTGATTATCCTCTCCCAGGCTGTTGTGGGTATCGTCGTCCTCCTGGCGCAGGCTGTAGTGCTTGTCTCTTGGGAATCATTATGGGAATGAGGCTGAAACCGACATTTTTGTCGGGATTGCTTCCCCTCGTTCTTGGCTATCTTTTGTTCTTTTTCCTGGGTGTCATTATCGCCATGATAATTTACTCCATCGCAGGGGTATCCATCCTTGCGAACATCATTATTCTGCCCCTTGGCTTCATCGGCGGAGCCATGATGCCGCTCAATATGCTACCGTCCTGGGTGCAGACCATTGCCCCGTATACGCCTCTATATCATATGAGGGAGGCCTTGTCGATGATGCTGATCGGATCGGGGACCTGGCCTCATGCCTGGCTCGGGATCCTATACCTGGCTGTGGGCTGCATTACCTTAGGACTTGTTTCCATATACGGTTTTCGCTGGAAATAATACTGGTGGCGGTTATGTACCGTTACCGCCATTGCAAGGGACTTGTCGATTTTTGAATGTCTTGATTTCTTGAATGGTAATTGCAGACCTGGCAGAGCGTGATTCCCGCAGAAGCGTTACTTCTCACTTGCAGCCGCCTCGCGTATAAGAAAGATACTGAGCATCCGCTGACCCATCAGTGTGAAAGAGACCGATAGATTCCTCGTGTCTTAGCGCGTCTGTGGCGTTCTTCTGAGAGAATGGCGTGTATGGTCTGGCTGATTGTCCTGATATGGGTGCTGGTGGTGGCGGCATTCATCGTATTCGTCATGCGTCTGGCGCTTGGCGAGTCCCAGGACCGTGCTTTCTCTCAGTCGCTGAATGAGCGTGTGCACAGGGCCGCCCGCCGTCAGCAGGAGCGAGAGAATCAGCTGCCGCGTGTAGCAGGGGGGCATCTGTCTTTCGCCCCTGGATCGGGCGAGGATGCATCAACCGCTGAAGATTCCGAACATCCCTATCCGGTCTATGTCAATTCCTCCTCCGTGGTGGAAGTTCGAGGTATGCTGGCCTCCGATTCCACGGACGAAATAAATCTGCCCCCGCCACCGAGCAGCGATTCCGCATCGTCGGTCAGCCCGAGACAACAGAAGAATGCCGCGCAGTTGGCTTCTACGGCCTCTGGGCCTCCAGCTCCCAGGAGCTCCACCCTGCGATCACCCAGCCCTGAGCCTTCGCGTTCGCAGCGACGGGAGCCTCAGTCCACCACCTCCGACGTCATGCCTGCAGTCAAGAGCGGTTCGCAGGCGGGAACGAGCTATCCAAGCGGAAAGTGATCGTTGGTGGTGACCGTCTGTGTCCCTTTTCGCCTTTAGGCTGGTACCTATGACAACACAGCAGCTCCTTATTCTTATCGCGGTGCTGATCGTCCTGGTGCTGGCCGTGGTCGGCATTCTGGTGGCGGTCCGTAAACGCCGGTCCCAGGGGGATTCCACTCGCTCCGACAGGGTGCAAGAGTCTGATGCCTCCCCAGCGGATTCGCATGCATCGGGTGCTTCCCCCAATCTGGACGCTTCTACGGGTTCCGGCTCAGTCGATTCAAAGGAGTCCAGTCAGCCGTCCTCGGTTGAGCAAGCGGCATCGTCGGCGCAGGAGGAGCTGGCTCATCCGGAGGCCTCTGCATCCCGTATGACCAGACTCAAGGCCAGGCTGGCCAAGAGCCCCAACCCCTTCGGCAAGGCTCTTTTTGCCATTCTGACCAAGGATCATCTGAGCGAATCCGACTGGGAGGATGTGGAAGACACACTGCTCATGGCGGATGTGGGCGCCGAGGCCAGCGAACAGCTGGTGAAGCAGCTGCGCGACGATGCTCGGATCACAGGGCAGAAGGACCCCGCAGCAGTGCGTCGTGGCCTTCGTCAGCGCCTGATCGATCTGGTCGACCCCAATATGGACCGAACTCTGGCGGCTACCCGACCTCAGGCCAACAGGCCGTCGGTCATCATCATGGTGGGTGTCAACGGCACGGGCAAGACCACCACGGCGGGCAAGCTGGCCCGGCTCTTCGTGGCCGATGGCAAGTCGGTGGTCATGGGGGCCGCCGACACCTTCCGTGCCGCCGCCGCTGACCAGCTGGAAACCTGGGGCGGCAAGGTGGGCGTGCCTGTGGTCCGCAGCGACCGTGACGGTGCCGACCCGGCCTCGGTGGCCTTTGAAGCGGCCGAACGGGCCAAAAATGATCAGGCAGATGTTCTCATTGTGGACACCGCCGGGCGCCTCCAGAACAAGGCCAACCTCATGGATCAGCTGGGCAAGATCCGGCGGGTGATCGAGAAGAACCTGCCCGTGGACGAGGTTCTGCTGGTCCTGGATGCCACTACCGGGCAGAACGGGATGATCCAGGCCAAGGTCTTCGCCCAGGCCATCGGGGTCACAGGCATTGTCCTGACCAAGCTGGACGGCTCGGCCAAGGGCGGCATTGTCATATCTGTCCAGCGGGAGCTGGGCGTGCCCGTCAAGCTGGTCGGGCTGGGCGAGGGGCCCGACGATCTGGCCGTTTTCGATCCCGAGTCCTTTGTCGACGGCATCCTGGGAGACGAGTAGTCCGGCCGGCCGGTTGGTCATAAGGTGGTCATCCAATAGTCACCCACAGGTAATGCGGCGGTGACCTGACCGTCATCCTCTTCCTGTTTGATGAATCGGGAAGTGGAAGAGAATCTGACGTAGGCTGTCCGGAGGGAAGTCCTCGTTATTGGGAACTGCCCGCCCGGATGGGGAAAAGAGAGGTGTAGGCATGGATTCTGGAAATGCTGCCTGGATGCTGGTAGCGGCATCCATGGTTTTCCTGATGACTCCAGCGGTGGCTTTCTTCTATGGGGGTATGGTCCGAGCCAAGGCCGTGCTCAACATGATGATGATGTCCACACTGGCCATTGCCGTGACCGGGATCATTTGGACCCTCTGGGGATGGTCGATTTCCTTTGCAGGCAAGGACATCGGCGGTGTCTTCGGCGACCCCATCACCGGCTTCCTGCTCAAGGACACGGTCACAGCCAAGAATGGGGTCTTCACCTCGCTTGATTCCGCAAACGCTGCCTATCCGCATACGGTGGATATCGCCTTCCAGGCCGCCTTCGCCATGATTTGCGTGGCCCTGATCTCGGGAGCCCTGGCAGAGCGAGTCAAGATCAGCACCTGGATGATCTTCGTGGCCCTCTGGGTCACCTTGGATTATGCACCCATGGCCCACATGGTCTGGAATCACGGACTGCTGGCTGCCGATGGACCCATCTCCAACGCCATCGGGGCCCAGGCGCACGATTTCGCAGGCGGTACGGTCATCCACATCAACGCGGCAGTGGCAGCCCTGGTCATTGTGCTCATCATCGGCAGGCGCATCGGCTTCCCCAAGGAGTCCATACGTCCCCACAATGTGCCCATGGTCATGCTGGGCGCCTTCCTGCTCTGGTTCGGCTGGTTCGGTTTCAATGCCGGTTCCGCCTTCGCCGCCAACGGCACGGCTGGATATGCCTGGGTTTCCACAACCATAGCCGCCAGCGGCGCCACCCTGGGTTGGCTCTTTACTGAACGGGTCCGCACCGGGCATTACACCGCCATGGGTGCTGCATCCGGCATGGTCGCCGGCCTGGTGGCCATCACTCCGGCAGCCGACGTGGTTTCCCCGCTCTGGGCCATGGTCATCGGCCTCTTGGCTGGTTTCGTCTGCTGCCTGGCCTGCGGGCTCAAGTTCCGTTTCGCCTACGACGACTCCCTTGATGTGGTGGGCATCCACGGCGTGGGTGGTTTATTGGGCACACTGTTGATAGGCTTCTTCGGTACGGGTACGGGCTTCCTGGCCGGCGGCAATTTCCGGCAGCTGCTGGTTCAGTTCCTGGTGGCGTTGATTGCGATCATCTACGCAGCTGCAGTAACCGGTGTGATCGCCTTTGCGCTGGAGAAGACCATTGGTTGGCGGGTCAGCAAGGATCAGGAGGTCATCGGCGTCGATCAGAGCGATCAGGGTGAGAGCGCCTATGACTTCGGGTCCATTCTGAACTGATCAGAAAGGAAGGCAGCATGAAACTCATTACCGCCATCGTTCAGCCCGGGCGGCTGGATCAGATTAAGCAGGCCCTGACCGAGGTCGGCGTGCACGGCATGACCGTCTCGTCAGCCCAGGGCTATGGTCGGCAGGGAGGCCATAAGGAGGTCTACCGGGGCAGCACTGTCAAGGTGGACCTGGTTCCCAAGGTGCGCCTGGAGGTGCTGACCGAGGATCGCCGGGTTGACGAGCTGGTCGACACCATCGTCCAGGCCGCCGCCACCAACACCGTGGGCGACGGCAAGGTCTGGGTGCAGACCCTGGACTCGGTGGTCAGGGTCCGTACCGGGGAGACCGGCGTAGACGCCATCTGAGGCAGCCACCTGCTGACCAGTTTCGCAGGATCCCGCCGCTGTGGCCAATTTCATGGTCCGGCGGTCGGGGTCCTGCTTTTCTATGTCTTTTCAGGCTTCCTTGGCTTGGCTTATCGTCCCCATCCAGACATCGGTGTGCGTTCTCAAGCCATTGCAGATGGCCCTGACGCCGATGAAGAGGACATTGAGTACGGCCCAGAGCATGGCTATCCGCCAGGTGGGCGTCCAGTTCATGGCCAGAGCCGTCATACCCAGCAGGCCGATCAGGTAGATCACAGCCGTCAGGGAGCAGGTGGCTGCCAGGTAGCGATAGTCCCCGGCCCCGATCAGGATCCCGTCCAGTGCCCACATCCATCCGGCGACGGGCATGAAGACTCCCTGAACGATCATGCCCACGGTGATCAGCGACCTGATGGCTGGCGTGGGGCTGAACAGGGGAGCGGCGAAGAGTCCCAAGACGATCATGACCAGTCCGACCAGCACTCCCATGGCCATGCCGGCCCTGGCTGACAGGTCGGTCATGACTCGTGCCCGTGACCGCTGTCCGGCGCCCAGTTCGGTGGCTACCAATGACTGACCGGCGATGCCTACGGCATCCAGCATGTTCAGGCCGAAGTTCCAGGCCGAGTTGACCCCCTGATAGGCCGCCAGCACCTGCTCGCCCAGGTGGGCTGCAGCCACCACGGTCATAAAGAGGCAGACCCGCAGGGCCAGGGTCCGCAGGAAGAGCGGGAAACCGTCGCCCATGCTGGCCGCCATACCTGAGAGCCGGGGCCGTAGCTGGGCGCCTTCCCGACGGGCCCAAACCAGGGCGGGAATGGTCAGGAAGAGCCCCATGGCCCACTCGGCGATCAGGGTGGCCACGCCCGAACCCAGAATGTCCATGTGCAGGCCGAAGACCAAAAGGACCTCCAGGACGGTATTGAGGATGGCGCCTGACACGGCGGCCACCAGGGTGATCTTTACCTTTTGAAGTCCGCGGAAAATGCCGTTGGCTGCGTAGACCAGGAGCATAGCCGGGAGGCCGAAGACCAAAGCATTCAGATAGGTCTGCGCCGCCTGCAGGACCGGCCCACGGGCTCCCATCAGGCTGCAGATGGGCCGGCTCAAAGCCAGGAGAACAGCGCAGACGACCAGGCCGATGACGAAGGCCAGCCACATGCCGTCCACACCGGCCTGCATCCCCTCCCGGCGACGACCGGCGCCCATGAGTCGGGCCACCTGGGAGGTGGTCCCGTAGGCCAGAAAGATGCAGAGCCCCACGGTGGTCAACACCACGGTGGATCCGATGGAGAGCCCGGCCAGGGCCGAGTCGCTGATGTGGCCCACGATGGCGGTGTCGATCATGACGAAGAGCGGGGAGGCGATCAGCTGGCCGAAGGTGGGTATGGCCAATCCAGCGATGGTCCGGTAGGTCGCCCGCCGCTCTTCCGGCGTGATTGATCCGGGCTTGGTTTCGGGGATGTTCCTGTGGCTACGCATGGACGCCATGCTAATGCTCTGGACTGAAGACACAACCCCGGAAAGCCAGTCCGTGGACGCCCTGCCGGTAGGTGCAATATCACCAAACAGCTCTGAGCGCAAGCTGGATTGGTGATGTGGAAGACTGTCCCCAAGTTTTGCACAGAGTTGTACCCATGAGGTGGATAAGTTGCGCACATGTCCTCTAGGACACGCCTTGAATGTGGATAACTTATTTTTCTGTACACATACATGGCGACCCTGTGCCCGTCCAGTACGGTCGGCGCGTCCCGGTGAATGCCTTGGGTGAAATCCGTCTCTTGGGGCTGCCAAGGACGGTCCTCTTCGTAGAATCGTGGCTATGGCTTCCGACGACTATACCGACTACACCCATCCCGAACAGCGTCCCACCGATCATGCCCAGACCGGCCGTGACATGCTCTTCGATCGGGTGCCCCCGCATGATGACGATGCGGAGATGGCCGTGCTGGGCGGCATGCTCATGAGCAAGGATGCCATCGGCGAGGTCAGCCAGATGATTGAGATATCCGACTTCTACCAGCCCAAGCACCAGACCATCTACGAGGCCATCGTCACCCTCTTCTCGGCCTCCCAGCCGGTGGATGCGGTCCTGGTGGCCAACGAGCTGCTCAAGTCCGGCGACCTGGAGAAGGTGGGGGGCACCGACTATCTGCACTCCCTGGTGGCCTCGGTCCCGACAGCCGCCAACGCCACCTATTATGCGGAAATCGTCCACCAGCGGGCCATCCTGCGCAATGTGATCGCGGCCGGCACCAAGATCGCCCAGCTGGGCTACTCGGCCGAGGGCTCCCAGGCCGAGGACATCGTCAACCTGGCCCAGGCCGAGGTCTACGAGATGAGTGTGGGCAGGGTCCGTCAGGATTACGAGGCCATCGGTCCGGTCGTCCATGACACCCTGGACCAGTTGGACAAGCTGCAGAACGGCGACATGGAGCGGGGCGTGCCCACAGGCTTCAAGAGCATCGACGACGTGACCCAGGGCCTGCAGCCCGGGCAGATGATTGTGGTGGCCGGCCGCCCTGCCATGGGCAAGTCCACCCTGGGCATCGACTTCGCCCGCGCCGCGGCCCTCCACAACAACATGACCACGGTGGTCTTCTCCCTGGAGATGAGCAAGACCGAGCTGGCCCAGCGCATCATCTCGGCCGAGACCGACATCCCCCTGGTGGCCCTGCGCCGGGCGGACGACATCACCCCCGAGCGCTGGAACACCCTGAACACCTTCTGGAGCAGACTCCAGGATGCTCCGCTCTTCCTGGACGATTCGCCCAACATGAGCCTGATGGAGATCCGCGCCAAGTGCCGCCGGCTCAAACAGACCAACGACCTGAAGCTGGTGGTCATCGACTACCTGCAGCTGATGACCTCGGGCAAGCGGGTCGAATCCCGCCAGCAGGAGGTCTCCGACTTCTCGCGCGCCCTGAAGCTGCTGGCCAAGGAGCTGGAGGTTCCGGTGGTGGCGCTGAGCCAGCTCAACCGCGGTCCCGAGATGCGCAACGACAAGAAGCCCATGCTCTCCGACCTGCGCGAGTCGGGATCCATCGAGCAGGATGCTGACGTGGTCTTCCTGGTCCACCGGCCGGACTTCTACGACAAGGAGGACCGCCCGGGTGAGGCCGACATCATCCTGGCCAAGCACCGCAACGGCCCCACCGACACCTTCAAGCTGGCCTTCCTGGGCGAGAAGTCCAAGTTCAAGGACATGCCCCAGGACTACCAGCAGGGAGGGGTCTGATCATGCGGTCCACGACTTCCAAGACGCAGCCTGCCGATCAGCCCGGTCGTCCCCGTCGGCCTTGGCGTTCGCTCCTGGCCCTTCTGGTCGGCAAGGCGGTGCGCCTCGTTTCGCGTCTGTCCCATCATGGCGGTTCGGCCCTGCCTGGCAAGGTGGTCGAGCGGATCGACCCGGGCTTCCTGGCCAGGACCCTGTCGGGGCTGCCCCGTGGTGTGGTTCTGGTCTCGGGGACCAACGGCAAGACCACTACCACCCGGATGGTGGCCTCTATGCTGGAATCCCTGGGCCTCAAGGTCTTCACCAACCCGACCGGGTCCAACTTCACCCGTGGCGTGGTCTCGGCCTTGGTCTCTACATTGGGGCTGTCCGGCCGGCTGCATGCCGACATTGCCGTCCTGGAGCTGGACGAGGCCTATGCGGTCCACTTTGTGCGACAGGTCAAGCCCCGCTACGCCCTCCTGCTCAACGTCATGCGTGACCAGCTGGACCGGTTTGGGGAAATCGATACTACTGCCCGGCTGCTGGGTCAGGTGGCACAGGCCACCACGGGCACGGTGGTCCTCAACCGTGAGGATCCACGCATCGCCAGGTTGGCCGCCCAGACGCCGGCCCGGACCGGTGTGGCCTACTTCGGTCTGTCAGATGACCTGCTGACCTATTTCCCCACTGATGACGACATGCATGCCTCGGACCGGGACGCCGATGGTGCCGGTGCGATCAGCGCTTCCCGTCCGGTCCGCCCCGGTCACCGGTTGCCAGCCGAGGTGACCCTGGAACGGGTCATGGACCACAGGGCCTCCTTCCGCCTGGACGGTCGGCTTCTGGAGACCGATCTGCGCCTGGAAGGTGTCTACAACCTCTACAATGCGGCCGCTGCCCTGGCGTTGGTGAGGGTCGTTCTGGAGGACAAGGAGCCTGATGATGCAGCGCTCATGGATGCCCTGTCCAAGGTGACGCCCGCCTTCGGCCGTGGCGAGGTCATCACCTACCAGGGCGCGCCGGTTGAGCTGGTCCTGGTCAAGAACCCCATGGGCTTCCGACTGGCCCTGTCCTCCTTCGACCCTGCCGGCCAGGACACCATGATCGCCATCCGCGACGAGTATGCGGACGGGCGTGACATGAGCTGGCTCTGGGATGTGGACTTCACCTCGCTCAGGGATACCGGTGTGGCCATGGTCTCCGGCACCCGGGCCTACGACATGGCCCTGCGCCTGGCCTATGACCAGGTGCCCACGGATGCGATCGAGACCGACCTGGATCGGGCGCTGACGGCCTTCCTTGAGGTGCACCCAGGCCGACCCAAGCGAATCTACTGCACTTACACCTCAATGCTTCGGCTCCGGTCCGCCCTCGGCAGGATCACGAGCGTGGACGATGCCGGGGTGGGCGCATGAGCGAGCGAACCAAAAGGAGCGCAGGAATGCTGCAGCCGCAGGATAAGACCAAGGCCGTGGGAGACCATCCGCCACTGCAGATCCTCTCCCTCTATCACCGTGACATGAACATCTACGGGGATTCGGGCAACATACTCAGCGTGACCCGCAGGGCCGAGCTGTACGGATTCCGTCCCACGGTCCGCTATTACGATCCCGGTGATGCCTGGCCGGAGCGGATCGATATGATTCTGGGCGGCGGCGGCCAGGACCATGGCCAGGAACGGATCATCGACGACCTGCGAGAGCGGGGCGGGCTTCTACATGATCTGGCCGACCAGGATGTGCCCATGCTGATGATCTGCGGGCTCTATCAGCTCTTCGGCCATTATTTCGAGACCTCCGACCATGAGCGCCTGGAGGGGGTCGGCATCCTTGACGTGCATACCGTTGCCAAGCCCGAGCGGATGATTGGCAACCTGGTGGAGCAGGCAGAGGATTTCGGCAGGGTGGTCGGCTACGAGAACCACTCGGGCCTGACCTACCTAGGGGAGGGGGCCCAACCCCTGGGCATGGTGACCGAGGATGGACGCGGCAACAACGGCAAGGACCACACCGAGGGGGCCCGCTGGAAGAAGGTCATCGGCACCTATATGCACGGGTCGCTGCTGCCGAAGAACCCGGCCATCACGGACTTCCTTATCGAGGGGGCAGCCGAAAGGCGGTACGGCCAGGGCACCTTCGCCCAGATGAAGACTGCCATGGACCAGAAGAGCCGGAGCGAGCTGGAGCGCCTGGACTCCCTGGCAGATCAGGCCAGCCGTATCGCAGCCTCCAGGCCCAGATGAAGGGGAGCCTGCGGTTCCGTCTATGGTTCCTTCGGTTGCGGCAGAGATTCTGATCAGGAATCAGAGGGCAGTGCCGGGGAAAGGTGCTGCGGTCCCTCTTGCCATGGTGTCGAATCGGATCGGTCAATGATTACCGGCTAGACTGTAAAGAGAGACGGCCGCTCGTCTCTTGGCGGTCAAAAGAGCCCGTTACTTCAAGGGCGTATGAATGCTGGGAGGCATATCATGTCGGATTTGCATATCGGTGACGGATTGCACAAGGTGCTTCTGGCTGGCATCGGAGCCTTGGCCACAGGCGTGGAGAAGGGCCAGGAGGTCATTGACAACCTGGTCAAGAAGGGTGAGCTGACGGTCGAGCAGGGAAAGATTCTCAACACTGAGCTCAAGCGGAACAGACAGAACCCTCCCGCACCTGCACCTGCATCTGCACCTGCTGACAGCGCTCCTGCACCGGCTGCTGGCGCGCCCAGGCCTGCGACTCATGTTGCTCCTGATCCCCGCCGTCCAGACCATGAGCCCCTGGCACCAATGCCGAATCGTCGGTCAGGGTCCATTCCCATCACATCCAATGATCCCATTGCGGGTCAGCAGGGCTGAAGGCGGTCGATTACTGTCAGCGTCGGTCGTCTGCGCCGGAATGTCTGCCGCTGGTCGGCCATGCGGATAAAGGACGCAGGTGAGTGGTGAGTATGGATGCCATGAACGGGCATGATGCCCCTGTGCAGACCATCGGCCTCTTCGGGGTCGGCACGGGAGAGCGGCAGGGGGCGGCAGTAAGGATCCGGCACAGGCGTGGCAGGGCCCGTCGACTGGCCGAGATGATCCGCATTGCCAACCGGTTCGACATCATCCATGGTCTGACCCCGGTCACCATGCGCCGATTGTTCGAGGCGCTCGGGCCCACTTTCGTCAAGGTGGGCCAGATTCTCTCCATGCGTTCGGAGATCCTGCCGGAGGCCTTTTGCCGTGAGCTCTCCAAGTTGCGCGCCGACGCGGATCCCATTCCGTATTCCGTGGTGATCAGCACACTGGCCACCGAGTACGGCCGTCCGCTTGACCAGATCTTCTCCTCCATAGATCCTGTTCCCCTGGGGTCGGCTTCCCTGGCGCAGGTGCATCGTGCCCGCCTGGTCAGCGGTGAGGACGTGGCCGTCAAGGTCCAACGCCCAGGGATTCAAGAGACCATGGCCCAGGACATCGACATTCTGCGCAGTATGGTCAAGTGGGCCTCCCGGTTCGTTCGCAGTACCCAGGTGATCGACATCCGCGGGGTTGTCGAGGAGCTCTGGGAGACCTTCCAGTCCGAGGTCGACTTCCAGCAGGAGGCCGCCAATCTGGCTGAATTCAAGGATTTCTGCGACTCATACGCTTACATCGACTGCCCGAAGCCCTATCCCGAACTGTGCACCAAGCATGTAGTGGTGATGGAATACATCGACGGGATATCCCTCTCACGGCCTGCCCAACTGGTGGCTCAGGGCTATGACCTGAAGGAGATAGGCACCAAGCTGGTCGACAACTATGCCACTCAGATCATGGACCGGGGCTTCTTCCACGCCGATCCGCACCCCGGCAACATCATCATCCGCGATGGCTGCATAGTGCTGATAGACCTTGGCATGGTCGGACGTCTGGATAAGGTGACCAAATCGGCTTTGAAGGACATGATTTTTGCGGTGGGCCGCGAGGATTCACCGGCCCTTGCCCAGGGACTGCTCCGCTTCGCCGGCACGGGCGAGGCCAGGGCCGAGGACTACCCCTATCTTCTGGCCGACCTGGATGCGGTCGTCCAGCGGTTCGGCAAGCTGGATCTGGCCGATCTGGACATCGCCGAATATGTCAATGCCGTTATGAAGCTGGCCGCCCGGCATGGCATCAAGGTGCCGGGGTCGGTCACCATGGTGGCGCGGTGCCTGGTCACCCTTGAAGGACTCTTGGACGAGTTCCTGCCCGAGGCCAACATCGTGCAGATCATCACCGATCATGTCGCCTACAGCCAGGGCACGGGATCCATCCTCAAGGAGGAGACCCGGAAGCTGGGCGTCCAAGGCGACTTGGCCCTGCATGGCCTTTTGGGCGCCCTGGCTGAGTCCCAGACCGCAACCAAGATGCTGACACGGGGGCAGCTGCGCGCCAATGTGCAGCTTGTAGGCTCCGAGGAACCCCTGCAGCAGCTGTCTGACATGGTCAACAGGCTGACCATGGCCCTCATCGTCGTCGGCCTCTATGTGGGCTCCTCAATCGTCTACTTCGCCCGCATCAAGCCGGTGGTCTTCGGTATCCCGGTGGTCAGCATGCTGGGATACGTGGTGGCCTTCATCCTTTCGGTCTGGATAGTCCTGGACATCCTGATCAAGCATCGGGCCCTCAAGCGTCGGCGACGCAACGGCGAAGCCTAGGCTGAGAGCCCGTCCATCCTGCACAGATACAGATACTGTCTGATGCTGAATCAGCTGGCGAAGTCCTCCACGGTTTCAGGATCCTCGTGGTTCATGAAGGCGGATTTGCCGGTGTCCATGGCCCGCAGGCGGGCCATCTCCTGGTCGCTGAGCTGGAAGTCCCAGATGTCGAGGTTCTCGCGCATGCGCTCGCGGTGGGTGGTCTTGGGGATGACGATGACCCCGTCCTGGACCAGGAAGCGCAGGGCCACCTGGGCTGCGGTCCGGCCGTGCGCTTGCCCGATTTCGGTCAGGGTCGGATTGGTGAACATGCCTTGGCGTCCCTCGGCGAAGGGTCCCCAGGACTCGATCCGGGTGCCGTACTTGTCCATGTAGGTGCGTTCCTGGGGACGCTGGTGGAAGACGTGGGTCTCCAGCTGGTTGACGGCCGGGACGATTCTGTTGAACTTGACCAAGTCCACATACCGGTCGGCATAGAAGTTCGAGACGCCGATGGCCCGCAGGACACCCTGGTCATAGAGGTCCTCGAGGGCATGCCAGGCTGCGTAGTAGTCGTTGAAGGGCTGGTGGAGGAGGACCAGGTCCAGGTGGTCCGTGCCCAGCTTCTTCATGGACTCCTCGACCGAGGCCTTGGTCTTGTCATATCCGTAGTTGGTGATCCAGACCTTGGTGGTCAGGAAGACCTGGTCGCGGTCGAGGCCGCTCTGGGCCAGGGCATCTCCGACGGCTTGCTCGTTTCCATAGGCCTGGGCCGTGTCGATGGCCCGGTACCCGGTCTCCAGAGCATCCAGAACCGAGCGGCGGCACTCGTCCAGGTCGGCGATTTGGTAGACGCCGAAGCCTTCCATGGGCATGAGGACGCCGTTGTTGAGTTTGACGGACGGGACGGACGTGGATGAATCATTCTGCATGGTGTTGTGCTTCTTTCTTGGCAGATTGCTTGACGGAGTTGGTTAAAGGCGGGGCATGCCTCTCAAATCTGCTTGTTCAAGGATAAGGCCTTGAAGCAGCTTGAAGTCAAGCCGGCAAAGCGCGTCCGGGCCCCTGCGATGCTAGCGTGGGTAGTGAAGTAGCTGATGGCTGGAGGCGATGATGGGGTCCAAAGCACGATTGGCCGGCAAGGTCGCACTGGGTCTGGGATTGGGTTTTTTGGGGGCCTGGTGCTGGGCCCTGGCCCCCGGCCTTTCGGTGGTTGCGGGCCGGAGAAAGCCCGTCGGCCTATCCTCGCGTCCCTATGCCCACAGGGGTCTGCACAATGCTGGCTCTGGGATGGAGACGACCAATCCCAATCCTGGTCAGTCCGCCTACCTGCACCGTATTCATGAATGCCTGAAGGTTGCGTCCGGCAGGCCCTTGGGCAGGCATGCCTCGGCTCCGGCCAACCCACGTCGGGTGGTGGCGCCCGAAAATTCGCTGGCTGCCTTCGAAGCGGCCTGCAGGGCCGGCTATGGAATCGAGTTGGACGTCCATCTGAGCCGGGACGGCCAGGTGGTGGTCATCCACGATGGGGACCTGCAGCGGGTGGCTGGCGTCAACCGAGCAGTGGCGGACCTGACCTGCGATCAGCTGCGGAGGATCCCCCTGTGCCCAAGCCCTGCCCAGGCTCTTGAGTCCGGGGAAGGGATTCCCGCCTCTGCCGACCACGATGGCGGTCCCGAAACGGAGGGCGAGGACGGGAGCCTGAACGATCCTGAAGTGCAGCATGTGCCTCTTCTGTCCGAGGTGCTTGATCTGGTGGATGGCCGGGTGCCCCTGGTTGTCGAGATCAAGATGGACAAGGGCTTGAATAGAGAGCTTATGCGTCGGACCGATGCACTTCTGTCCAGGTACCAGGGCCCTTACGTGATTGAATCTTTCAACGTCCTGGCCCTTGCCTGGTATCGGGTCCACCACCCAGGCGTTACCAGGGGACAACTGGTCGCTCCCTATCACGGTCGCGTAGACACCTGTTCCTCGGCTGTGCGCTGGATGGCCGGGTCCCTCCTCTTCAATTGGCTGGGGCGGCCGGACTTTGTGGCCTGCGAGTGGCACAGCGGGCATTCGCTGCCCATGCGTCTCTATCGGTTCCTGGGTGGAACTCCCATCGCCTGGACAGTCCGTTCCGAGCGCGCGCAGGAGGCGGCCAGCCCGGACTTCGACGGGATCATCTTCGAATCGTATCTGCCCGAGAGCTGAACCAGCTATACAGCCCTGAGGCCGCAGCGGCCAGGCCTATCGCCCAGAGGGCCATGGTCAGGAAGTAGCCGTAGGGGAGAGGCACGACGCTCATGTCTATCTGGCCGGACAACTGGTGGAAGATGACGGCAAGCACCCCCGCCATGGCCAGGGCTGAAAGAAGGATGGCCGAAAGGGCATCGATTACTGACTCCCAAATCGAGGAGCAGACCAATGTTCCACGTGAAACACCGGCAGCCTGCATTCTCCGATTCTCCTGGCGGCGTTCATTGACTGCGATGGCGCATGCCTGGATCAGGAATATGGCCGTTAGGACGATGGCCCCGTTCGCTATCTGGGGCATGGCCCGTTGCACCTTCTGTGACCTTTGGATGTTGGAACGAATGTACTCCTTCTTGGTGCAGGCCTTGATACCCTTCCTGTCCCATGAAGCATTGAGTTGACTGATCAGATTGCCTGTCCGAACTCCTGGGGCGGTCCTGGCCAGGGTGGTCGATCCACTGTTGTCGGGCGCCAGTTGCGACAGGTCTGCATCCGTCATCAGGTATTCGCCCGTCTGCCCTGTCGGGGTCATATCGACTACGGCGGTGATGGTCAGCGTATGGCCTTTGTCGTACCTGTCGATCAGAGTCAGCTTGCGACCAATAGGGTTTTTCTCCTGGGTGCGGCCACTTGCAATAACGGCGATCTTGCCCGGCCCCAGGTCAGCAGCGGAGCCCTTGATGAAGATTGGGCTAATTGTATTGACGCTCTTGCCTGCTTTGTTGACGTGCATAGCCATGACGGAAGGTTCGTCATTGCCGCCATTATCTTCCTTGTCCGCAGTTGTCCAGGATCCCTCGCTATAGGTGACTGCGGATTCGATGTCTGCAATGGACCGAAGTCGGCGATCCAGGTCTCTTGGATCATTGGTCTCTGCGTTGATCATGGTTTCGGCAGCGATCGGCTTATACCGGCTTATGGCTTCTTGTGCCCAGCCGGATCGTCCCAGGGCTATAAATCCGGTTACGATGACCAGCATCAGTATGATCGGCACTGCTACGGCGGTGGAGCTCCGGTTTTCCTTCCGCGCCCTTTGCCGCGCCAGGAGACCGGCGCCTCGGAAGGCCAGTTGGAAGGGGATGCCGATCAGGTTGGCACAGGCCGGAACCAGGACAGGGGCCAGGGCGCCGATGATGACGAGCAGACAGCTGGTCGAGGCCATGATCTGGATTTCAATGTCCATGCCCTTGAAGCGATGATAGACCATGGCCAGTCCTCCAGCCAGGCCGGCCAGGGCGATTATCAGGCGAAGAGGACCGATTGACTTGGTCCCTGACCGATTTCCCGAGTCCTGCAGGGCCTCGATGGGAGAGATCGCGGTAATCCTCCTGGCAGCGAACCAGGTTCCCAAGAGGCCTGCCAGGAGTATCCCTACGAAAGTGAAGAAAATTCCCATGGGGTGGGGATGCGCGGTCATTTCCAGCGCTTCAAAGCCTGAGTTGATTAGGGACTTGGCGAATGCGGGCACCAGCAGGCATCCCGCCAAACTGCCCAAGAGGGCGGCCAAACCTACCGGAATCATGAATTCCAGTAGGGAGATGAATCTCACGGTCCTGGGAGAGGCGCCTGAAAGCCGCATCATGGCATACTCGCGACGACGGCGCTCGATCAGGAACCCCACAGAAGTGATGACCAGGAAGATGGAGACGAACCCGCATATGCAGGCGTACCCTATGGATATCTGTGAAGCGCCGTCTTGGAAGGACAGGGTCATAGCGCGGTCGTAGGAATTCATTGCGCGTGTATCCGGCATTCCGTCGCCCTTCCGAGCGGCAATGGCTACCTGGACCCAGGCGCTGGTAAGGACCGAAGCGGCCATGACCGCCAGGACCATGACCGTGTAGGAGGACCGATGCTCATGCAGGAAGGAACGCACCAGGGAGGCTAGGCCAGGAGTGCGTGCCTCGGTTCGACCTGCGGTTTGCGAGCCGCCCCCGCCCATCGGTCCTGAGGTCCCGGTTCCTGTGATTGATTCACCTAGGGAAAGGGAATTGCCCTCCATGGTGTGCTCCTTTCTCGCCCTTGAATGCTGCTGTTCCTATTGCAACACCGCGCGAAGGTCCACTCAGGGTGTTTTCAGGGTCAGACCAGGGGAGAACCAGGGTGCCAATGAGCGATTGTGCGCTTGGCGGGGGGAATGGCCACCCTGCCAAGTGCCATCAGCAGGGGTTTCCATAGAAGGCAATTGAAAAAAGGACCCGAACTGAGCAAAGTTCGGATCCTCGGCAGATTTGGGGTCTGTGCCCCTGTCAATTTATCGGCTTAGTCAATGACGCCGTAAAGGCGATCGCCGGCATCGCCCAGGCCGGGCACGATGTAGGCGTGCTCGTTCAGTTTCTGATCGACTGCGCAGACCACCACCTTGAGGTTGATGGAGGGGTCCATCTCCTCCTTGAGGCGGTTTAGGCCCTCGGGAGCAGCCAGAATGTTGATGGAGGTCACGTCCTTGGCGCCGCGCTCAGCCAGGTATTTGGTGGCGGCGATCAGGGTGCCGCCGGTGGCCAGCATGGGATCCAGCAGGAAGCACTGACGTCCAGAGAGGTCCTCAGGCAGGCGGTTGGCGTAGGTGATGATGTCCAGGGTATTCTCGTCGCGCTTGAGGCCAAGGAATCCGACCTCGGCGGTGGGCAGCAGTCGGGTCATGCCGTCAAGCATGCCCAGTCCGGCGCGCAGAATGGGAACCACCATGGGGCGCGGGGAGCAGAGCTTCTTGCCGACCATGGGAGCGACCGGGGTTTCGATGGGGTGGTCCTCGATGTCCAGATTGCGGGTGGCCTCGTAGGCCTCAAGCATGACCAGTTCGCTGATCAGCTCGCGGAAGGTGTTGGAAGGGGTGTTTTTGTCCCGCAGTACGGTCAGCTTGTGCTCGATCAGCGGGTGTTCCAGTACGTGAAGTTCCATACCTCTCAGCGTAGCTCAGCGGGTCGGCTTCTGGTAGCGACCGGCAAGCCATGCTGCCTGCGATTTGGGAATGAAAATGAAAACGCCGAACCATGCAAGCGCCTGTCGGCGCAAACGCCGCTCGCAGCGGCAACAAACGGAGCCCGGGGCTTAGCCATGGTCCGACGCAGTCCCCATTGTAGGGCATGCCGGAGTCTGATCTGTGCTCACGACGCGCTTACGCTTCCGGCTTGAAAGGGTGGCGGGTTCTACTCCAGCCGTCCCCTCCGCCAGAGTGAGGCGCCACGCATGAAGTCACGGGCCGTCTGATTGAGGGAGTTGACGGTGCGCTGTGCAGCGTCGACCTCCTTGGCTTCCTGACCGTCCAGCTGCCGGCTCTGGGCGTCCCGGATGGTGGTCTTGATGCCACGGGCGATCACATCGCAGAATGCTCCGGCCCGTTCCAAGGCTATGGCGAAGTCGCCGGTGAAGGCTCCGGAAAGGATGGAATCGGCGGTTCGGATGATGTCGTCGGCCTCCGGGGCCTGATCGACGCCAGCGATGGCTGATGCAGCGGTGTCGGTGGGCTCGCCCAGCCGCCATAGACGACTTATTCCATCAGCGTCCTTACGCATCCAGCTGCGAAGCATGTAGAGCCGCCAAAGGATGCCCGGCAGAGAGTCGGGGTCACTGTCGCTCCAGAGCTCGGCCACTATATCCACGCCTTCGCGGTCTACCAGGGTCAGGACTCGTTTGACGATGGCCGGGTCGGCACTGTGGTGGACCCGGTCCAGCAGGGAGGCTGCTGATACATGGCTCATCTCGCTGATCTGCTGCGGATCCATTCCTCCGGAGAGCTGGTCGGCGATGGCCGGGTCCAGCTGGCCGGGGCGTGAGGGTCGGGATGCTCCGGTGCCGGAGGCCACGAATCCCGTGCGGGAGGAGCGGATTGAGGATGAGCCGATTCTGGAGTTGCTGTCAGTAGACAATGGGAGTCACCTTCTGTATGTCGATGATGGTCGGATGGTTGGGATCGCCGGTCAGACTGAGGACGACGGCGTTGCCGGTGGGCATGAAGGGGGAGTCGTCGGGCAGCCGTTTGGACAGCGATCCGCTGGAGCACAACCCGCGCAGCTTTTCAAAGATACCTCCCAGGACCGGGCGATGCATGCAGATCATGGTCGTTTGGTTGCCTGTCAGCAGGTCGGCCATCTGCCTGTCCAGCCAGTTGTGGGCCTGTTCGGGGCGGCGGTGGTAGGAGGACTCCGTCAGGCAGGCCACCATCTCCATGGGCAGACCTACCTCATCGGCGTAGGGTCGCAATGTCTGCACACAGCGAATCCAGGGGGAGGACAGGAGGCGGTCGGGCGCGAAGCAGGCCAGTTCCCGAGCCAGGGCGTAGGAGGTGCCGGCGCCTTTGGGGGTCAGAGGACGATTTGCATCCTTGCCTGTCCACTCCTTCCGGGCCACCGCCTTGCCGTGACGGACGATGATTAGCTGACGAGCCCGGATACCGCCCTGCTCCACACGGTCCACGAAGGCATCCAGTATGGTTCTGTCGCTGGGGTGGGTCAATAATTTGCGGGCTTCAGAGGCTCCGACCCATCGGATCTGGTCGACTTCCCTGGAATCAGGCCGGTGGATGGGTCCCAGCAGTGCGCTCTGACCGGCGGCGTGTTCCGAGTCGGTCGGTGTAGCCATCCAGTAGCAGATATGCTTGAGCCTGCCACCTTTGCCGCCCCGGCGTCGGCCCTCGTTGTTCAGCGGATATTCGGCATCCCCTAGGTAGGGACCAAGGCGGACAAGACAGCCTGTTTCCTCGCCAACCTCGCGCACGGCCGCCCGCATGTGGGTCTCACGGTTCTCCAGCTTGCCCTTTGGCCAGCTCCAGTCGTCGTACTTGGGACGATGTACCAGGCAGAGCTCCAGGTCATCGAGGTCGGAGCGTGGGTCGGCTCCTGGGGCTGCCCGGCCGTCGTCGCTGAATTTCATCCATCCCTGGAAGCTAGTACGCCACCGGTAAAGGATGGCTCCTGCTGCCTCGACCGTCCTGCTCATGGCCGAATGCCATCCTGATCGTCCGCCTCGGCAGCGGACTCGCCGGCCTGGAGGCACATCATTATCGCCTGGCCCTGGGTGTTCGGGTGTGACGGTCGATCAGGTACTCCTGCGAGTCGACCAAAGGTCGGCCCTGATCATCGCGGCTGTGACGAACGTAGGTGCCGTCAGGCTGCATGTGCCAGGAGCTGGTGGTGTCGGCCATCTGCAGATCCACGTAGTCGATCAGTCCCTGCACCTGCTCGGGCGCAGTGATGCGGACCAGCGCCTCCACACGGCGGTCCAGGTTGCGGTGCATCAGGTCAGCAGAACCTATCCAGACCTCCGGCCCGGCCAGGGGGCCCTCGCCGATCTGAGGACCCTGGGAGTTGGCAAAGGCGAAGATGCGGCTGTGTTCCAGGAACCGCCCCAGGATGGAGTGGACTCGGATATTTTCGCTCAGCCCGGGCACACCTGGCTTCAGGGCGCATATGCCGCGCTCCACGATGTCGATGCGGACCCCTGCCTGGCTGGCCCGGTAGAGGGCATCAATGATTTTTTCATCCACCAAGGAGTTGACCTTGATTCGTATCCATGCAGGCTTGCCGTTCAGGGCGGTCTCTTCCTCACGGGCGATCCGCTGCAGAAGCCCGGAGCGAACCGTGCGTGGGGCTACCAGCAGGCGGTGGAAGGAGGACTTGGGCGCATAGCCTGACAGCTGGTTGAAGAGCCGTGTCAGGTCCTGTCCCACCACGGGGTCACAGGTGAGCAGGCCCAGGTCGGTGTACTGGCGGGCGGTCTTGGGGTTGTAGTTGCCGGTGCCCACGTGGCAGTAACGACGCAGGCCGTCCTGCTCCTGACGAACCACCAGAGAGAGTTTGCAGTGGGTTTTCAAGCCCACGATCCCGTAGACCACATGGACACCGGCCCGTTCCAGCTGACGAGCCCAGGCGATGTTGGCCTCCTCATCAAACCGGGCCTTGATCTCGACCAGAGCCAGAACCTGCTTGCCGGCGTGTGCGGCATCCACTAGGGCATTGATGATGGGCGAGTTGCCTGAGGTTCGGTAGAGGGTCTGTTTGATGGCCAGCACTCGCGGATCGGCCGCCGCCTGTTCCAGGAAGGCCTGGACCGAAGTGGAGAAGGAGTCATAGGGGTGGTGAAGGAGGATGTCATGCTCGCGGATGGCGGCGAAGATGTCTTGGGCCTGGCTGGATTCCACCTCGGCTATCTGTCGGTTGGTGGTGGGAATGAAGGGGCGAAACTTGAGGTCGGCCCGGTCGATGGACTGCAGCTCGAACAGGACCGTGCAGTCCAAGGGGGCGGGCAGCCGATAGACCTCTTCCTGGTTGACCCGGAGCTTGCTGGCCAGCAGCTGGGAGAGGAAGGGAGAAGCGGAGTCGGAAATCTCCAGGCGGATGGGCGGTCCGAACCGCCGCTGCAGCAGCTCCTTCTCCATGGCGTTGAGCAGGTTTTCGGCGTCGTCCTCCTCGACGTCAATATCCTCGTTGCGGGTGACGCGGAAGGAGCGGGCCTCCTTGATGATCATGCCTGGGAAGAGGTATTCCAGGTGGGCGATGATCAGGTTCTCCATGGTGATGAACCCATAGCGCTCCTCCCGGCCCTCCTCATCGGTCAGATCGTCAACAGGAACCAGACGGGAGAGATTGTCGGGAATCTTGACGCGGGCGAAGTGGGTCTTGCCCGAGGTCGGATTCTCCACCAGGACCGCCAGATTCAGGGAGTTGCCTGAGATATAGGGGAAGGGGTGTGCCGGGTCGACGGCCAGCGGGGTCAGGACGGGGAAGACCTGGTTGCGGAAGAAGTTGGTGAGCCGTTCCTGCTCCTGGCTGCTCAGTTGTGTCCAGCTCAGCAGGATGATGCTTTCGGCGGCCAGATCCGGCAGGATGTGGTTGATGACGTAGTGGGCATGCTCGTCCTGAAGCTTGTGCGCCTGCTCGGAGATGGCCCTCAGTTGCTGGCGAGGGCTCATCCCGCTGGCAGCTGTCACAGCGATGCCGGTGTCCACGCGACGCTTCAGACCCGCCACGCGGACCATGAAGAACTCATCGAGATTGCTGGCGAAAATTGCGGCGAAGTTGGCGCGCTCCAGCAGGGGTACGCTCTCGTCTTCGGCCAGCTCAAGCACACGCTTGTTGAATTTGAGCCAGCTCAGCTCCCGGTCGAAATAGCGGTCCTCAGGCAAGGGCGAGACCGGGTGATCCGAGTGCCTGGATACATGCCGTGCCTGGCCGTCGGTCTCGGCAATATGCTCCGCGATCTGGCTGCGTAGCAAGGCCTTGGAGGGTGCGTCAAATTTCTGAACCATACCATAGCACTCTATTCGCAGGTGCCGTCCTCTGCAATCGTTGATAAAGCTTGTGGATAAATAGGAACGGCCCCCCGCAGGAGGCCGTTCCCACAAGGTCGGTCCAGATGGAATCTCTGCACAACATCATCGTTGCAACGGTCAAGTCTTATACACCCGTCCAACGTATCGGTCCTAGTGGCCATACACTTTGTGGGCTTCCGTGCTCTCGAACCGTCCTTGTATAAGCTATTATGCCAGGTTCGAGGCCGATGGCAAGCATGTTCATCCCGTTGGAGCGCAGAAGGCTACCGGCTTGGTCTTTTGTGCGATTGCGTGCATTCAGGCAGGTCGAATACGCCGGTTTTGGAGGAATCTGTCGCTTCCATGTGAGCATCTGTGGCCTTTCATGGGTATGGTCTCAAAAATGCTGCAATTCGAGGCGTGTCGCGGTGTTGATGCATTTGTGCACAGAGAGGGTGCAACAATGTGGAAGCATACGGTCGTTCGACCACATCGGCTCCGTGGACTGGTGCTGATGCCAGGAGGCGGGTGTACTGGTAGCCATGACTGGAATGAGCATAGACAGACCGCCGACGATGATAAAAGGCCGCGTGAAAGGGCGGGGGCCTGAATGGACTCCTCGCTCTTTTAATGCAGTCGGGTCGTCTTTGGAACACCGGCCAGAGAGGGCGGCGGGCGGAGATGCCCGCATCGGACGGAGTGGCTCAGAAGCAGAATATGGGTCCGCTGTGACGGGGCTGGTCTTTCTCTCAGCCTCGGGGGGCATTGGGCTGACGGCCATGACAGCCCTGATGGCCAAACAGCTTCGGGACATGGCCCTGTCATGCGCTCTGGTGGATTTGGACCTGGATGGCGGAGGGATGGATGTCCTTGTCGGCATCGAGGGGGCGCCTGGCATGCGGCTGGGACGGATCCGCGCTCCCCTGGGCCGGGTGGATCCTCAGGCCCTTCGTGAAGAGCTGCCAGTCTGGGATGGCATTCCGCTGCTCAGCAACGATCCCTGGAGTGCCCCGCCACAGGGCTGGTGGGACGTGGACGCAGCCGTGAGCGCTATGGCTGGATTTGCTGATCTCCTACTGATCGATGCCGGTCGGGGCCAGGGCCTGGGTAATCTGCGCTCGCTGAAGGGACTTCCTTCGTTGTTGATGGTGGACATGACCGTGCTGGGCCTTGCGCGGGCGAAGGCGCTTCTCCATGCTCTGAACGGCCGCAGAGGTGCTGGTGATCGAAACCAAGACCGTCCGTTGGTCTCCTGTAGACCTCCCATGGCTCTGATTGGGATGATGCCCACCCAGCATCGGGTCAGCCATGGCGTCGACCCGGAACAGGCGGAGGAGTTTCTGGGCCGATCGGTGGACGTGGTCCTCAAGCCACAGCCGAGGCTGTCGGCATCCGTGCTGGATGGTCGTGGCATGGAACGGGTCCCACGTGCTTACGCCCGGGCCCTTCAACCCCTGGCGGAGCGAATCGCAGGGATGGTCGTCGTCGGCGAAAGAAAGGAAGAGCGGGTCTCTTCTGGCGGATTGACTCGGTCTGAGGCTGTCAAATGAGCAGGGGAGGTGGGGAAAGCCTTGAAGGTTCATTTTCCGATGACGAATCGGCTCAGCCGCCCACTTTCGGCTATTTGGATGGGCTGGTGAGCGATCCTGCGGTGACTGACATCGCGGTGACGGGTCGGGGTGATGTCTGGATTGACCGGGGCTCGGGTATGGAGGAGGTTCTGCTTCGGCCTGGGTTCACAGGCCCTCGGGCAGTGAGGGACTTTGCTGTGCAGTTATGCGCTCAGCTGGGGCGTCGCCTCGACGATGCTCGTCCCATGGCCGACGCTTCCAGCAGAGAGGGGATCAGAGTCCACGCTGTACTGGCTCCGCTCGTTCCCGAGGGCGCCGCCATTTCCATCAGGCTGCCCAACAGACACCCGCCCGGTCTGGAGGAGCTGGCTGCTGCCGGGCTGTGTCCCGCCAGCTGGCTCTTCATTCTTCGGGCGCTGGTGGTCAATCGGGCCAGCATTCTGGTTACCGGTGGCACGGGTGCCGGCAAGACCACACTCTTGCGGGCTCTGCTGGGCATGTGTCCGCAGGAGCAACGGCTGGTCGTCGTGGAGGAAGTCCGTGAGCTTGGTCGTATTGCCGGACATAGAAATATAGTTTCCCTGGCTGTCAGAGAGTCCAATGTTGAAGGAGCAGGGGGCGTGGGGCTTGTCGATCTGGTCAAGGCCACACTGCGCATGCGGCCCGATCGAATCATCCTGGGCGAGTGCCGGGGCGAGGAGATAGCTGATCTGCTGCGGGCTTTCAATTCTGGTCATCGGGGTGGTATGGCGACTCTGCATGCCGACAACGTGGAACGTGTTCCAGCGAGACTGGCAACCCTGGGGTTGCTCGCGGGGCTGCAGCCGAAGGCACTGGCGGCTCTGGCCCAAGGGGCGTTTGACGTTGTTATCCATCTGGAACGTTCCGGCGGTCATAGACATATCGCACAGATTGGCCGACTGACAACGGCCGCCGACGGTCGGCTTCTTGGGGAGACTGTCTGCACCTGGACGGGCCGAGGGGCCGCTACTTACGGAACGGCTTGGTCGAAGTTTGCAAGGCGGTGGGGCATTGTGACCAGCAACTCGACGAGCACTCCGTAGCCGAGGTGGATCATGAATGACGAGACTGCAGCCTGGTTGGCTGCGATGATGACGACTTTTGCCTGTCTGGCTCTGCTTCCGCATAGAGGCTGCGCAGCCGCAAGACTGAAGGCCATGTCAATCAGGCCCCCCGCACAGTCAGATCGGCCCGGTCTCGCGGTGCTGATCGCTTCCCTGCTTGCCTATGTCGACAATGGAGGCGGTCTGGTAGAGGCTTTCGAAGAGGCATCCGGGCGGCGGTTCGCCACCCGGGAGGTCACACAGGAACGTGTCATGGCCATGTTGGAGAACCGATGCCTGCCCCAGGAACGGGGGCCGACTCTGACGATTATGGCTCAGGCTCTGATGGCCTGCTATGGGCTCAGCGCCATCCTGGGTTGCCGGGCTTCGGATGGGCTGCGGACCGTGGCAGCCATGCAGAGGCGGCGGGCGGCACTGGATGAGGCCCAGGAGAAAGCCTTTGCTGTGCCCAAGGCCACGATTCGTCTCCTGTCGACCCTGCCAGCGTTGACAATCATCATGGGAGAGTTTATGGGTGCGCGACCACTGGCCTTCCTATGTCGCCCAGGCCCGGGAACCATCTGCCTGATCCTTGGTGTGGCCTTCTATGTTCTT
Source organism: Bifidobacterium asteroides (assembly GCF_009683175.1). Classification (GTDB taxonomy): domain Bacteria; phylum Actinomycetota; class Actinomycetes; order Actinomycetales; family Bifidobacteriaceae; genus Bombiscardovia; species Bombiscardovia asteroides_H. The sequence continues at coordinate 772,108 of NZ_WKKW01000001.1, read as the reverse complement.
GGTCTGGTTTGGATGCATCTGCTGATGAATGATCTGAACAGGGAGGATCTATGGATCTGAAACCGCTGATTGCCGCTCTGTCGAGCATACTGGCCCTCCTGCTCATAGAGTCCGACGGTTCGGGTGACCGATTAGCCTATGAGCAGGTCTCCCCGCCGCCCTTGAGCCTGGTGCTGGCCTTGCTGGGAGTCGCTGTTCGTCAAGGGGCCTCCCTGCCCAGGGCCCTGGGTGCGGTTGGCGGTCTGCTGCCAGGACCTTATGGGTTTCGAATGGTTCGCGTGGCTCACCTGCTCGCAGGTGGCAACGGATGGGATCTGTCCTGGTCAGGAGCGATTGGCGATCCTGATTACGGGCGGTCCATGCAGGTCCTGGCTGACTGTCTGGAGCCCTCCTGGCGTTTGGGATCATCGCCTCTAACACGTATCGAGACGACCATGCGCCAGCTGGATCACCATGCCCGCAGCGTGCTGGCCCGGGCCACGGCGACGATCACCGTCAGGCTGCTGGTGCCGACAGGGCTGTGCATTCTGCCGGCCTTCGTGCTGATCGGAGTCATTCCCTGTATTGCGGCTTTTGCGGGTGGGATGTCCTGAGGGTATGGAGCTCTTGCGGGCACAGTTATCCACAGGCTGGCGGTTAAGCTCCGCTCGTCCACATGTATCTGACAAGTCGACCGAAGTGGACAGGAACGGGCACAGTGAAAGGTACCGGATGCCGATTCCCTGAGGAACGGCCATTCGCCGGGGCGGGGAAGACAAGGAAAGGCAAGGGTGAAAACGATGACATATTCACAGGAGGTTGCGACGGTCTTCCATCTGCAGAACAGGCAGGCAGGAGGTCAGTTGGTACCGGCTGCGACATGGCCTGCTGCAGGTGCCGGATCCGGGTTGTTGCAAAGAATAAGGCAGCGTTCCAACCGGTACATGACGGCTTTGTACGTTCGCATCAGCCAGTCTATGGATTCTGGAGTGCGCGCCCTGCATGCGCGGCTGAGCGTGGTGCTGGCCAGGCCTGAATCGGGGGCTATCACTGCTGAATATGCCGTGATCATGGTGGTGGCCGCCACGCTGGCCGGTGTACTGTTGGCCATCGTCAAATCCTCTTCCACGCGCACTTTGCTGATGGGACTGGTGAAGAAGGCGCTCAGTGCCGTCGGCTGAGAGACGGTCCGAGCGGAGACGACGGTGGCGATCCGATAACGGTGCAATAACGGCCGAGTTCGCCATCGTTCTTCCCGCTGTCATGGTCCTGGCTCTCATACTGCTGACGCTGACTCAGACAATCAGGGTCGGCATGGTCTGTCAGGATGCGGCCAACGCGGCTGCCAGAGACCTGATCGTCACCCAGGGCAAGGGCGATTCCCAGGAGCTGGTGAACAGGATGGCCGGGCCACATGCCCAGGTGAGGTTGAGTCCATCAGCCGGACAGACGGCAGTCAGGGTGTCATGCCCAGTGGTTTCCGGTCCCATGGGCGTGCTGCCTGCACAGGTTCATGGCGATGCCGTGGCCATATTGGAGGAATGAGTCATGCACGGACATGTCGGAAAGACGCGCGTCGAGCGTGCCGATTCATGGATAAGGGGTTCGGATCCGGGCTCCGGCACGGTTTTGGGCATCATGCTGATGGCTCTGGTTAGCCTGGGTCTGATTCTGGCGGCGCTGCTGGGCAATCTCATGATCTGCCGGACACGCGCACGCACCGGCGCCGATGTTTCCGCTCTTGCCGCAGCTTCTGCCCTGGACGAAGGACAGACGAAGCCCTGTACTCTGGCTTCCCGGGTTGCCCGTCTCAACCGTGGTGTCCTAACGGATTGTCAGGTGGATGGAGGCGACGTGAGGGTATCGGTGGGAGTAGACACCGGAGTCCCGATGATGTCCCGCTTGGTCCAGTCTGCCCGGGCAGGTCCAGAGCCCTGTGGATGAGAGGAGGAAGCGGGGCGAAAGCCTTAGGAAGGAAAGCGAACGTGTCTAAAGAAATGGATAGCCTTGAACCATGGCACTAGCACTCTATCGGCGGTATCGGCCTGACACTTTTGACGGCATCATCGGTCAGAAGCAGGTCACGGTGCCCCTTACCCGAGCTCTGGATGAGAACCGGCTGACCCATGCCTACCTCTTTTCTGGTCCCAGGGGATGCGGCAAGACCAGCAGTGCCAGGATTTTCGCCCGTTGCGTCAACTGCGCCAAAGGACCGACCAGCCATCCCTGTGGCGAATGCGACAGCTGCAAGGATCTGGCCACAGGAGGCCCTGGTTCCATCGATGTGGTGGAGATTGACGCCGCCAGCCACAATGGCGTTGACGATGCAAGGGAACTCAGGGAGCGAGCAGGCTTCGCCCCTGTGCGTGACCGCTACAAGATCTTCATTCTGGACGAGGCTCATATGGTCACCCAGCAAGGATTCAATGCCCTGCTGAAGATCGTTGAGGAGCCGCCGGAACACGTCATGTTCATCTTCGCCACCACAGAGCCGGAGAAGGTGATTGGCACCATCCGCTCCCGTACCCACCATTACCCCTTCCGTCTGGTGCCTCAGGAAGTCATGGGGCCTTACTTGGAAGGCATTTGCGATAAGGAGGGCATTAAGGCCGAGCCCGGTGTACTCAAGCTGGCCATGCGGGCCGGAGGCGGATCGGTGCGTGACACCCTTTCCGTGCTGGATCAGCTCATGGTAGGCGCTGACGAGCACACCATCACCTATGATGCTGCGGTTGCTTTGCTGGGGTTCACTCCTGCCGCACTGATCGGCGAAGCTGTGGATGCACTGATCGCCCACGATGGAGCTGGCCTCTACGGGGTCATTCAAAAAGTGGTCGTCGGCGGGTTCGAGCCCCAGCGCTTCGTCGAGGATCTGCTGGCCCATGTCCGCGACCTGCTGGTTCTCAAACTGGCGGGAGAGCGGGCCGAAAGCGTGCTTAGTGAGGATGCGGACGACGACCAGGTGGCCGATCTGCATCGTCAGGCGAATGCTTTGGATTTGCAGGTCTTGACCAGAATGGCTGACATCATCAATGATGCACTGGCGGGAATGAACGGGGCCACCTCACCCAGGATGCGCTTGGAGCTGCTGGCCGCCAGGCTGCTGGCAATTGGCTGCGAGCCTATGGAGCAGGCACCGGCTGAAGCAGCAGCTTCCACCGCTGGTGCGGCCCCGGTGCCCGCCCGCAGTGGGTTCATTGGCGCTAACAGGTCTCAGCAGAACAGTCGGCCGTCCAGTGCAGCCCAACCTGGTCCTGCTGGCGGGGCTGATCGCCCCGAACAGCCAGGCAAGGCAGGTTCGTTGTCTGCTGCGGCCCCCGCCACCTTTGCTCGGCCGCAGAACATGGCAGGTCCCCATCCCGATTCCTCTGCTGGTGGACAGCAAGAGGGCGAAGGACGACGGCCCACCCATCCCCGTTCAGGCTCTACCCGACCTGAGCGCAAGGAAGCCCTCTCCTCATCGACTCGACAGCCGGCGGGGCAGGCCGGATTACCCAATTCTGACAGGCCCGCCCAATCTGCTGAACCGCCTCGGTCAGTGCAGCAGGAGGCCACGCAGGGGCAGACAAACGAGGTGCCGACTGGTACGGAGCTGGATAAGCGCTGGGATGCCCTGGTGGCCGCCCTGCCTGATGAGGTACGCCAGTATGTGGTGCGGGACCGGGTGCCTACCGTGGCCATGAAAGCAGATCCCTCTGGTCGCAAGCGACTGTCTATGACCTTCGACCGTCCACTCAGCCAGCATGCCTTCGCCATGGCCGTGGCTGCGCAGTCGGTTGACGGGGAGACCAAGGTGCCGCGTATCGTCATGGTCCGCGCTCGCCAGGAGTTTGGACAAGCCACCATGATCGCCCCATCCGGGACGGCTGCCAATGGCGAGACGGTAGAGTCCGTCAACAAGATGTCTCCTCAGCGCCGGGCAGAGGTCAAGAAGGAAGTGGCTTTGGCACGTGCTGGCTTGGCCACCATGAACCTTGGGGCGGCGGTCATGCCTCATGCGGCCACGGAGCAGGGGCATGCCCCTAGGGAGATGACGACTTCGACTGGTCATCAAGGCGAGACCGGAGCATCGGCATCGGAGGGAAGGTCCACCCCTGGGAAAGCTGCAGGCGACGGGAACTCCGACGACGCCCACCACCCGGTCGGCGGTCCGGTCCAATCGTCGCCGGAATCGCTGCCGGCTGCGGGCTTTGGCTCAACTGCATCTACGGTATTGCCGGACGATGATCCCTGGGCCCACCCTATGCCTGCAACGCATGCACCGCAGAAGACCTGGCAGCCTGGTGAGAGCAGCGACGGATCCAATGGCCGGAAAGACCATGAGTCCAAAAAGGTAGCTCTGCCGGACATGAGTGATGACACGGATCCTTGGGCCGTGCCCGATCCCGGGAACAGCGCCGCAACCTCTGCAGAGTCCTCCAGCAGTCAGGGCCATGAAGATTCGGACCAAGGCCTTGCAGTTTCGAAATCGGCTGATTCGCCCGGTCAAGGAAGCGCTACGGGTGCAACCTCGGCTCCGGCATCGGGGACCGAATCGGTTTCCGATGCCGGAGCCCTGGCGACTAGCATATCAATCTCGTCGGACGTGCAGAGCGACGGACACGGTTCCAATGCTGCCGGTGGTTCGGATGGCCCCCAGGCAATGGCCGATGCATCCGGATCTGTTGACAGGAGAATGCCAGCAGGCTTCGCTAGTTCAGCCTCTAGCTCCTCCCAGGCCTCGGGGCCTTCTGTGGATCCTGAGGACGATGTCTATTCCATGGACGATGCCAGGCTCGGGGCGGACAACGCCATGAACCAGGATGAACTGACCAAAATGTTCGATGTGACCAAGGTGGAGGATTTTGCTGCTGACGACCCTCAGAATCCGATCAACGTCCAAAAGCGCCGGCAGGAACAGGCGCAGCGACAGGGAGGTGAATGATGGCTGCTACCTATGATGGAGCCATTCAAGAGCTCATTGATGCTTTTGCTCAACTGCCGGGCATTGGTCCCAAAGGGGCGCAACGCATCGCCTTCTACATTCTGGGAGCCGATCGGCGCAGTGCTCAGGATCTGGCCGACGCCATCGTCGCCGCCAAGGAGAAGGTCCGGTTTTGCGAGATTTGCGGCAATGTTTGCGAGACCAGCCCATGCCCCATTTGTCAGGATCCGAGGCGTGACCGCAGCATCATCTGTGTGGTCGAGGAGCCCAAGGACGTCATGAGTATCGAACGTACTGGAGAATACCGGGGCTTATATCATGTGCTGGGCGGGGCCATCGATCCTATGTCCAACGTTGGGCCCGGCGATCTGCGCATTCCCGAGCTCTTGAAACGGTTGGGCACTGATCAGGTCAAAGAGGTCATGCTGGCCCTGGACCCCAACATCGAAGGCGAGGCCACCACCACCTACTTGGGACGGCTGCTGGGTCCTCTGGATCTTCGGGTCACTAGGCTGGCCAGCGGCCTGCCTGTCGGCAGTGATCTGGAATATGCTGACGAGATCACCCTTGGTCGGGCGATTTCCGGCCGCCGCGATCTGTAAGGCCCGCAGTCATAGTTTCGCATGTTGGTGGAGAGGGTCTGATAAAACGGTGTCGTTCGTATAATCCATATAATCAATATGTTGCAGATGATGGTCTAGTGGCTTAACCGTCGCGGGATGGAACAGCAGTGGCACTTATCGTTCAGAAATATGGCGGGTCTTCAGTGGCGGACTCGGACTCCATCAAGCGTGTGGCCAAGCGCATCATCGATACCAAGCGCGCCGGCAATGACATCGCCGTGGTGGTTTCCGCCATGGGGGACACCACTGACGATCTGATCGATCAGGCCATGGATGTGGACTCCAATCCTCCGGCCCGTGAGATGGACATGCTTATGACGGCGGGGGAACGCATTTCCATGAGCCTACTGGCCATGAGCATCCATGCACAAGGTGAGCATGCCCATTCCTTCACCGGTTCGCAGGCGGGATTCATGACTGATGCACGCTACGGTGCAGCCCACATCCGCCATGTCCGACCCCAGCGAGTCATGAAGGCTCTGGACCGAGGTGAAGTGGGAATCGTAGCAGGCTTCCAGGGGGTCAACGCCGACGGCGATGCCACCACTCTGGGCCGCGGCGGTTCGGACACCTCGGCTGTGGCCTTGGCTGTGGCACTCAAGGCGGATGTCTGCGAGATCTATACCGATGTGGACGGCGTCTTTACCGCTGATCCGCGCATTGTGCCCACCGCCCGAAGAATCGCTCGCATCTCATACGAGGAAATGCTGGAGATGGCGGCCGGCGGATCCAAGGTGCTGGCCCTGCGCTGCGTGGAGTATGCCCAGCGCTTCCGCATGCCCATCCATGTGCGCAGCTCCTTTTCCCATCGTCCGGGCACGCTGATTATGCCCGACGATGTCGATGTCGACAAGATTCCCAATCTGGAGACCGGCCAGTTGCCGGATCCCCCGCTGCACACACCGACAGGCAACGGGATATGACGGAAGGAAGGTCATGACCAACGGCGAATCCATGGGTGACTTGTTCCCGGACCTGAACGGCCCCGAGTCACCTATCATCTCAGGGGTTGCCCACGACCGCAGCGAGACCCAGGTCAGCCTGCGGGCTGTGCCCGACCGACCCGGCGTGGCCGCACAGCTCTTCACCATCCTTGCCGAGGGCGGCATCAACATTGACATGATCGTCCAGGCTGGGGCGGCCACAGGAACCGTGGACATCTCCTTCACGCTGCCGTCCGCTCAGGCTGATCAGGTGGTCCCCATGCTGGATGACTCCCGTGAGCAACTGGGGTTCCGATCGGTCGACATCAATCCAGAGGTGGGCAAGGTGACCCTGGTGGGGGTGGGCATGAAGACCCATTCGGGCATCACCGCCACCTTCTTCCGGGCCTTGAGCGACCGGCATATCAACGTGCTCATGATTTCGACCTCCGAGATCCGCATCTCCGCCTTGGTGCCCATCCAGGACCTGGACGAGGCGGTACGGGCCATCCATACGGCCTTCCATCTGGATGCCGATCAGGTTGAGGCGGTCGTTTATGGCGGCACGGGTCGCTGAGCGGAGAGGAGAGAGCAATGACTGATAAGGGTGATTTGGCGAACAACGGTCGCCGATGCATCAATGTTGCCGTTCTGGGCGCCACTGGCCAGGTAGGCATGGTCATGCGCCGCATGCTGGACGAACGGGACTTCCCGGTGGCCGACCTGCGATTCATGGCCTCCTCCCGGTCTGCCGGAGAGCAGCTGCGCTGGCGTGACAGGACCATCACGGTCGAGGATGTGGAGCAGGCCGACCTGAGCGGGATTGATCTGGCCATCTTCTCCGCCGGCGGTTCGACCTCAGGAACCTGGGCTCCTCGGTTCGCTGAGGCCGGAGCCTACGTGGTCGACAACTCCTCCCATTGGCGGATGGATCCCCAGGTCCCCCTGGTGGTGTCCGAGGTCAACCCCGAGGACCTGGATCTTATCCCCCGGCGGATTGTAGCCAATCCCAATTGCACCACTATGGCCTGCATGCCGGTGCTGAGCCCCCTGGCCAAGGCCTACGGTCTGCGCCGCCTGATCGTCTCCTCCTATCAGGCTGTGTCGGGGGCTGGTCGTGCCGGCGTCCTCCAGCTGCGCGACGAGGCCAAGACAGCCGTGGAGCAGGGCGCTGACCGGCTGGTCTTCGATGGATCGGCCATCGAGTTCCCCCCGCCCACCAAGGTGGTGCGTACCATCGCCTTCAACGCCGTTCCTTTTATAGGCGACTTGGTCGATGACGGCAGCGGGGAGACCGACGAGGAGCAGAAGCTGCGCAATGAAAGCCGCAAGATCCTGCACCTGCCCGATTTGGCCGCCTCCTGCACCTGCGTGCGGGTGGGGGTCTTCACAGCCCATGGCATGAGCATCAATGCCGAGTTCGAGCACGATGTCACCCCCGACCAGGCCCGCGACCTGCTGTCCAAGGCCCCCGGAGTGAGTCTGGCGGAAGTACCCACTCCTCTGGACGCAGCCGGCAAGGACCCCAGCTTCGTGGGCCGCATCCGCCAGGACCAGGCCGTGGACGGCAAGAGGGGATTGTCCATGTTCGTGGCCAATGACAACCTGCGCAAGGGAGCCGCCCTCAACGCCGTGCAGATTGCCGAGCTGATCGCCCGCAAACACTTCGCCGACAGGATCTGAGATGACCGGTTTGCCCGCGGGGCGCCGATTAGACTGGAGACCATGACCAGATCTTCCCAAGAAGTGCAGCGGCAACTGGATCGGATTGTGGCCCTGGGCTATCCGGATGTGGCGGACATCAGCGCCGCCGCGTTCAGAGCCTTGGCCCAGCCCCTGATCTCCGCGCTGGAGTCCACTGAGCTGGGCGAACAGATCCTGCTCATCCCTACCAGGGAGCTGGTCTCACCTGAGTCGCTGATCGCCCGGACCAGCATCAACCGCATGGCCGGCTTTACCACTATGCCGCCGCGCGACATCGCCAGCTTTCTGCCCCAGAACGGGTTCGAGCCGCCCGAGGGGCCTTTCTACATCGTCCTGGAGCCGCACACCGGCACCTGCTACACCAACCGCGAACCCGACGTGGCCCGCAAGCTGATTGACTCCGACGATCGTCTTCCCCTGACCTTGGAGGAGGGGCTGGCCATCGCCACCCAGCATCCTGACTGGCTGGCGGTCAAGAACGGCTTCAATCTGCTGGGTTCCCACAGCGCCGATGGGCGCGTGCCCAGCATCTGGATGAGTCAGAACGCCCCCCGCCTGGGCTCGGTCTGGCCCAACTCGCGCCACACCTGGCTGGGCAACGCCTACTGCGAGGGCCGTCGCGGCGTCTCCCTCTTCCAGTGAATCTCTTCCACCGAATCTTATGAATCCTATGCAGTGAGCACTCTGTTAGTGCTTGCATCGTGCGGTGTTTGTATCCTTGGCAACCCTGCGGATTATGCCAAACCCTGCGCGCTCCCCGTCCCCTGCGTCGGAATGCGGACCCGGACCGCATGTCCCGGCTCTCCTCCGGTAAAATAATGGCACCCCGGTACGATTTCGGCCTGCCCGAACACCTACAGCCGGGTGACATTGTGGTTTCCGACGAACGAAAGAAGGAGGAGAGATGGATCAGGATCGTGCATCCGTGTTTGATCTTGCGGCCCAGGCCGCGGCATCCAATGGAGGGAACAACGACCTGCTGCTGCCTCCCCCCAGGTTCGTGGGTTCGCCGCAGAAGCCCAGCGCGATGCCATACAACAAATATGTGGCCTACAACAAGCAGGTCCCCTTTGACTATCCGCAGCGCACCTGGCCGGGCAAGACCCTGAAGCGGGCGCCCCGCTGGTGCTCGGTGGATCTTCGCGACGGCAACCAGGCCCTGGTCGACCCCATGGATTCCGAGCGCAAGCTGAGATTCTGGAATCTGCTGATCTCCATGGGCTTCAAGGAGATCGAGGTGGGCTTCCCCTCGGCCTCCGAGACCGATTACGATTTCATTCGCCTCCTGATAGAGCGCGAGCTGATTCCCGACGATGTGACCATCGTGGTCCTGACCCAGGCCCGCGAGCACCTGATTCGCCGTACCTATGAGGCCCTGCGTGGGGCCAAGCGGGCTGTGGTCCACTTCTACAACTCGGTCTCGGTCCTGCAGCGGGAGGTTGTCTTCCACAAGGACAAGGCCGGAATCAAGAAGCTGGCCACCGACGCTGCCGAGCTCTGCCGCTCCCTGGAGGCCGATGCCGGGGGCACTGATCTTTCCTATGAGTACTCGCCCGAGTCCTTCTCCGGCGCAGAGCCTGAGTATTCCCTGGAGGTCTGCAACGCGGTCATCGACGTGATCAGGCCCACGCCGGAACACCCCATGATCATCAACCTGCCCAACACCGTGGAGATGACCACCCCCAACGTCTTCGCCGACGAGGTGGAGTACATATCAACCAACCTCAAGGACCGGGATGCGGTGGTGCTCTCCCTGCATCCTCACAACGACGAGGGCATGGCCGTGGCCGCCACCGAGCTCAGCCTGCTGGCTGGGGCCGACCGGGTGGAGGGCTGCCTGCTGGGCAATGGCGAGCGCACAGGCAATGTCGACATCTGCACGGTGGGGCTGAACCTGCTGGTCCAGGGAATCGATCCCCAGCTGGACTTCTCCGACATGCCCGGCATCCGTCGGACGGTGGAGTACTGCAATCAGATCGCCGTCTCCGAACGGCACCCCTATGTGGGCAACTTCGTCTTCACAGCCTTCTCTGGCTCCCACCAGGATGCCATCAAGAAGGGTCTGGATGCCAGGCAGCAGGCGGCTCTGCGCGCCAACGCCAACCCCGACGACTTCCTCTGGCTGGTGCCCTACCTGCCCATTGATCCCAAGGATGTGGGCGGCAACTATGAGGCCATCATCCGGGTCAACTCCCAGTCGGGCAAGGGCGGCATGGCCTACCTGCTCAAGGCCAACCACCATCTGGATCTGCCCAAGCGCCTCCAGGTGGAGTTCGAACGGCTGGTCCAAAGCTATGCCGACAGGACCAAACATGAGGTCAAGGACGCCGATATCTGGCGGCTCTTCAAGGATGAGTACCTGCCTGTGGAGGCCGGCGGAAGCGTGGTCGGCGGTGAGTCCATGGCCGACCAGCGCGACGAGACCCTGCGCCAGTGGGGACGCTTCAAGCTGCTGAATGTGGCGGTCACCTCCGGCGAGGACGGTTCCGACACAGTCCTGGATGCCAACCTGCTGGACCGGGGGCTTACCCCGGGCGATCCCGAAGAGCGTCGTCGTGTTCAGGGACATGGGAATGGTCCTATTGCGGCCTTCCTGGATGCACTCAAGTCCCTGGATCAGACCGTCTCGGTCCTGGATTACGCCGAGCACGCCATGACCGCCGGTACGGATGCTCTGGCGGCTTCCTACGTGGAATGCCAGGTGGGTGAACCGGCCAGGTCCCGGGTGATCTGGGGTGTGGGCATCGACTCGTCCATCTCCACCAGCTCCCTCAAGGCCATCATCTCGGCGCTCAACCGTTTTCAGCGCGGCTGAAGGCCAGAAAATCCAATACCGGTCCTTTAGGCCCGATCCGGACGCACAGTTACGCCCGGATCGTGCCAAATTGTCTGAACAGGTATACCGTTGGCTGGTTTACTGCTGGGATGACTCGGCCCCGGAGTTGCCCTGACCCTGAGTGCTGCCTTCGTTGCCGCCCTCACTGCTGCCGCTGTTGTCTTCGTTCTCCGTTCCGCCTCCAGCACCAGCGCCCGAACCACTGCCGGACCCGGACTGCTCCTGCTCGGAGTTCTGGCGCTGGGAGCGTTGCCTGGGTGCGTATGAGTATTCACGGTTGCGCGTGGACGAGCTGCTCTGCCTGGATCCGGTGCCCCAGTTGCCTTCCGGGCCACCGACCTTTCCGTGGTCTTCGGCATCCGGGAAACGTTCCACCGGACTGTTGCCCAGAGCCGACTTCATATATTGGGTGAAGAGCTGGACCGCATAGAAGTTGTCGTGATAGTGATCCGGCACCTTCAGGGCGCCGCCGTCCTGCCCCTGGTTCCAAACGGCGAAGGTGGTCAGGAGCGAGGGGGTGAATCCGATGAAGGAGATGGCGGTCTGGTCATTGGCCGTGCCGGTCTTGCCCGCGATGGGCCGCCCCAGGGAACGGGCATAGGATGCAGTGCCGCGCTGGACCGTGGTGGTCATGGCCTTCTGCAGCAGGGCCACCTGATCGGCGTTGAAGACCTGATCCGACTGGATTGCAGCCGTGTAGAGCTCCTGATCCTTGGTGTCTTTGACCTGGGCCACCAGGTGCAACTTGGGCCGTTGCCCTCCATTGGCCAGGGTGGCGTAACCCTGGGTCACGTCATAGACCGAGAGAGCGTCCACACCCAGGGTGTCGAAGGTGGTCGTATCGTCGATTTTCCCGGTGATGCCGGCTGTGTGGGCCACTTGGGCAATCTTTTGCGAGGTCACGTGTTCGCCTAGATCCATGAAGACCGTGTTGACCGAGTTGGCGAATGCCGAGTAGAGGTTGATGTACCCGTAGCTGACATTTCCGGCGTTGGCTACGGACTTGCCCACGCTGGAGAAGGTACGCGGTGAATTGCCGTTGAAGACCGTGTTCAGGCTGACCCCGTCCTGGATGGCGCCCAGGAGTGTGTAGGCCTTCATGGTCGAACCCACCTGGAAGGTCGCCTGATCCACGTTGTTGAGCTGGTGGGTCAGGTAGTCGTCACCGGCGTACAGGGAGATGATGGCCCCGGTCTTGGGGTCGACCGAGAGCCCCCCGATCTGCAGGGTGGGCGGCAGATGCTTGTTGCCTGTGGACGGACTGGCCACCTGGAACATCAGATCCTGCTTGTCCTTTTGAATGGTGGTGATGATCCGGTAGCCGCCTGTGTCCAGGTCGTCTGCGGTGAATGGGGCCTTTTTGCCGGAGGACAGCTCGTTGCGGACCATGCGCAGCAGGTAGCCGTTGGGTCCCTGGTAGACGTTCTGCGGCATGTATTTGATGGTCTGCGGCATTTGGGCGCTGGCCCGGTCCTGATGGCTGATGTAGTGGTCCTCCTCCATGATGGCCAGCACGCGGCGGAAGCGCGACTCGGCCTGCTTGGGGTTGACCGCCGGGTCCCAGGAGGCAGGGGCAGGGATAATGCCAGCCAGCATGGCCGACTCAGGCATGGTCAGGTCCTTGGCGTCCTTGCCGAAGTAGTTTTGCGCGGCGGCCTGGATCCCGTAAGCGCCACGTCCGAAGTAGATGGTGTTCAGATAGTTGCAAAGGACGGTGTCCTTATCCTCAGTCCTGGAAATCTTCAAGGAGAGAATGGCCTCGCGTAGCTTGCCCTTGTAGGTGGTGGTCTCGCCCAGATAGTAGCGCTCGGCATACTGCTGGGTGATGGTGGATCCGCCCTGTCGGGTGCCCTTGGTCACGTTGTTGAAGAGCGCTCGGCTGATGCCTTTGAGGTCGATGCCGTTGTCCTTGTAGAAGGTGCGGTTCTCCGAGGCGACTACCGCATTGCCCACATACTTGGGCAGGACCGAGCAGTTGATGATCTCCCGGTTCTGATTGGCGTAGGTTCCGATGGGGGTGGTGCCGTCCGCATAGTAGACCGTGGTCTTTTGTGCCAGGGCCTGCTTCTCAGGCGGGATGATTTCAGTGGTCAGATACAGGTATGCGAAGGTCACCGCCCCGGCGACCAGTACCAGTCCCAGCAGGGCCAGGGTCCACTTAAGTACGCGATGCGATTTGTGGGGCCGTCCGCGACGGGGTCCGCCGCCCCGGGGTTTCCGGTCGGCATGCCGCGAGGTGAGCCTGTCGGCGCGATTCCTGCTGCCGCGCGTTCCGGACTGGGTCCTGCGTGTGGGAGAGGTCGAACTGACTGAACGAGTCTGATTGGCCATGCCAACCACGCTATCCGGCGGGGCTGAAAACTGTTCGACCTAAGGCTGAACGTTCATCATTTTCGTACGTTTGCGCCATCCTTGGAGTTCTGTACTGCTCATTCCACCATGCTATTCATCGGGAGAAGGTATGCTTAGGTTGGAATAACTCAGTAAATCAGAGGAGTTTGTATGAGCATCCGTGTAGCTATAGCGGGCGTGGGCAACTGCGCTTCCTCGCTGGTACAGGGAGTCGAGTATTACAAGGACGCCAAGGATGATGACAAGATCCCCGGCATCATGCACGCCAACTTCGGTGGCTACCGCATTCGTGACGTGGAGTTCGTGACCGCCTTCGATGTGGATTCACTCAAGGTCGGCAAGGACCTGAGCGAGGCCATCTTCGCCTCGCAAAACAACACCTACAAGTTCTGCGACGTCCCCAACAAGGGCGTGGAGGTCCTGCGCGGGCCGACCGGCGACGGACTGGGCGAGTACTACAAGAAGATGATCACCGAGTCGGATGCCGAGCCCGTGGATGTGGCCCAGGTCCTGCGCGACAAGAAGGTCGATGTGCTGGTCTCCTACCTGCCCGTCGGCTCTGAACAGGCTGACAAGGCCTACGCCACCGCCGCCATCGAGGCCGGTTGCGCCTTCGTCAACTGCCTGCCTGTCTTCATCGCCTCAGACCCCGAGTGGGCCCAGAAGTTCCGCGATGCCGGCCTGCCCATCGTGGGTGACGACATCAAGAGCCAGGTGGGCGCCACCATCACCCACAGGGTCATGGCCCGGCTCTTCGAGGATCGCGGCGTGCGTCTGGACCGCACCTACCAGCTGAACGTGGGCGGCAACATGGACTTCATGAACATGCTGCAGCGCACTCGTCTGGAGTCCAAGAAGGTTTCCAAGACCCGTGCAGTCACCTCCATCGTTCCTCACGACATGGATCCCCACAACGTCCACATCGGTCCTTCCGACTATGTGGCCTGGCTGGATGACCGCAAGTTCGCCTTCGTGCGTCTGGAGGGCACCACCTTCGGTGATGTCCCGCTGAATCTGGAGTACAAGCTGGAGGTCTGGGATTCGCCCAACTCGGCCGGTATCGTCATCGATGCCTTGCGCGCCGCCAAGATCGCCCTGGACCGCCACCTGTCCGGCCCGGTGCTGGCACCCAGCTCCTACTTCATGAAGTCGCCCGCTGTCCAGCATGAGGACAACGAGGCCCGCCAGCTGGTCGAGGATTACATCGCCGGCAAGGTGGAGGGTGACGAGAGCGCCCTGGATGCCGATGTCAAGGCCGCAAAGGAGAACGGCAAGGACGTCTGGCACGCCTGAGTAGAACTCCGCCAGTTGCTGTCAGGCATCTGATATGAGCATGTGGCCGGTCCCTCCTTCGGGGATCGGCCACATGCTGTTTATATCTTTGGTTTTTATATAGTTGGATCGTGGATTTGAACCGGCGGGCTGCAGGCATAGTGCCCAGCCCGCCGATCGCTGCTCTTGATTCTCAGACCATGGCCAGGTCAAGCACATTCACTGAGGCCGGTTCCAGACGGACCGTAATTTCACGTCCTTCGGAGATGCCCGAGACATCGACCTGGCGAGCCCTGACCTGGTCCGGGTCGGATCGGGTATTGCAGGCATGTGGATCCTGTGCAGAAAGGCTTTGCATGCCCGCAGGACGCACAGGCTCGGGCAGGGTCAGCGTCGCTTCGGCGGCTGAAGCCATGTCGGTGTTGACCAGGTCCACCATGATGTGTCCGTTCTTGACCGAGGCAAAGACGTGCAGGGCCGGGTTGTCGGCCTCCGGCAGGCTCTGAATTGCGCGGGCCCCCTGGTGGCACCGGTACATCATGAAGACGTCGTAGTTGGGGGTCAGGATGGTGGCGTCGTCCTCGGTCAGGATCAACGAGTTGAGGACGTTCAGGGTCTGGGCATTGCAGGCCATGGACACCTTGTCGCATCTGGACTGAAGGATATCCAGCGTCAGAGCCGATGTGACCGCGTCGCGTATAGTCACCTGCTGCCGGAGCGCCGGACGAGCCGTGAAGGCATCGCCATGCCAGTTGCCCCATTCGCCCATGACCAGGTCGACCCTTGTCAGCCTGGAATCCATGGTGCTCTCAGGGTGGGGCATGGTGGCCAGGCAGGCCTGCATCAGATCCCACTGCTGATCGATGACCTCACCGAGCTCAAGGGCGCCTTGAATCACACGATTCCAGCCGTCCTGATCAAACTGAGTGGAAGTGTCGTCGGGGTGGTCGATATTCCAGTTGTAGAAGTGCAGGTCGTAGGCGGCGATGGGCGGCTGGCGGTACTGGGCCAAAGCCTGGAAGAAGTCCCTGGTCCAGCGCACCCGTTCCATAGGCTTGTTTCCGTCTGGGCCGCAGGCGATGGGCCGGATCATCGGGGGCTGATCCCCGTTCTCGGCGAAGGTGGGCATGGCCGAGGCGAACAACCGATAGCGGTCCGCGTACATGGACGGGGTCATCGTCCCCCCGCCGGCCCAGGGCTCGTTCCCCAGACCCCAGAACTTCACGCCATAGGGGGAGGGGTGGCCGTTGGCGGCCCGCATGGCTGACATGGCCGTGCCCGATGGACGGTTGCAGTACTCCATCCAGTCGCGCATCTCGGCCACGGATCCGCTCAGCATGTTCACGTTGATCCAGGGTTCGGCGCCAATGGCCTGGCACAGGCGGAGGAACTCGTCGGTGCCGAAACCATGCCCGTCAGGTTGGTAGGTACCGAAGTTCTCGTTGTATCCCACCGGACGCTGATTGCGGGGCCCGACCCCCTGACGCCAGTGGTAGGTGTCGGCATAGCAGCCGCCGGGCCAGCGCAACAGGGGAGGCTTCAGTGCTTTCAGGGCCTTGAGGGCGTCCGTACGGATGCCGTCGGTGTTGGGAATGGAGGAATCCGTGCCAACCCATAGTCCCTGATCGATGCACTCGCCGAGGAATTCGATGAACTGGCCGTGCAAGTAGGGGCTGATGGTGCCGGTGGTCAGGCGCGGGTCGATATGGATGCTCACTGTTTGGACTCCTTACTTGATGGTGCGGATGCGGCTGATGAAGATGCAGGCCAGCAGCACCAGGACGATGGCGGTGGGAAAGACCAGCTGGTAGGACTTGGTCACCGAGACGATCAGCGAGGTCACCATGGGCCCCACCATCTGGCCCAGGGTGGTGGCGATGTTGAGGATGCCCAGATCCTTGCCGGCCTCCTCGGCATTGGGCAGAACGTCAACGTTGAGCGCCTGATCGACCGACCCGTACATGCCGTAGCCGAAGCCGCCGATGGCGGTGAACAGAATCATGCCCAGGGGGCTGTGGATGATCCAGGGCATGGCATAGCCCAGGGCCAGAAGCAGGCTGGCGATGACCACGGGCATCTTCCTGCGGCCGATCCTGTCGGAGATCGGGCCTGCTCCCAGGGCGGCGATCATGGAGACCACAATCAACACCAGGGACATGGTCGACATGGTGGCCGCCGAGTCTTTGACGGACTGGCCCATGTAGTCCTGAAGGATGAAGAGCTGGTAGTTGAGGATCATGTAGTAACTGAACAGGAGCAGTGAACGTCCCACGAAGGCCATCCAAAAGTCGGGCGCGTGGCGAGGCGGACGGAAGGATTCCAGGATGGAGCGCAGGCTGCTGCTCAAGGCGGGCATGTCCTTGGAAGAGGGTTCCTTGGGCCAGATGACCACCGTGACCAGGCCGGCCACGCCCATGACCAGGCCGGACATGATCCAGCCGGGAATCTGCATGGTGATAAAGCGGGCGCCGACCAGGGTGCCCAGGGAGTTGCCCACCAGATTGCCTGCCGATATGAATGCCGACATGGTGGCCCGCTGTGATTCAGGAACACGGTCGGACAGGGAGGCGACCACTGGCGAGATCATCATGTTCAGGCCGACCATGGCCAGGCAGTAGAAGATGCCGATGGCCCAGACATTGGCGATGACGCCCATGAGGAAGAGCGAGATGCCGGCTATAAGGCCGCCGGAAACGACCCAGGGGGTTCTGCGGCCAAAGATGGAACGGGTCCTGTCGGACAGGTTGCCCACGATCAGGTTGGACACCAGGGAGGTCAGGGCCGTGGTGGCGTTGAAGACCCCGGATATGGCCACCTTGGACCCCGGAGCGATGTCGGTCAGGCGTTGGGGCAGCAGGACCGAGGCGACGATGGACAGGGCCATCATCCAGAACAGATTGAAAACGAAGAAGGCAATGCAGTATCGGCTTTTAGCTGCGGTGCCGAGCTCCTGCCTGCCTGCTGAATCGGCTTGTGTCATTATCCGACTCCCTCTCTTTCGGTGCGTCTGTGCACAGTGGGGAAGCGCCGTGCTTCCTGTATTGTTTTATATCTTAAATATATGAAATAAGCAAGAGGGCAGGTCCTTGTGGGCGGTTCCGTCAAGGGAGCGTCTAGAGAAAGGGGCTATGTACGGCCTAGGACGGTCTGTCGGCCAACGGTATGATGATTCTGATGAGTGATGCGAATAGGAAGACCACCAGTAGGGCGGGCGGAGATCAGGTCGGACGCCTTCCGGGCCGCCCGATCGGCGCCCGTCAGCGGATGGCCCCTGATGAACGCCGCAGACAGATAGCCCAGGTCGCCGCCCAGATGATCGCCTACTACGGCACTTATGGTGTCTCCATGCAGGCCATTGCGGATGCCGTCGGTCTGACCTTGCCGGGACTGCGTCATTACGTCCGCACGCGCGAGGAGCTGCTCTCCCTGGTCATCCAGGTCTACTACGACCAGGGTTCCTTCACCTTTGGGTCCAAGCCCGGCGAGCGCGATGAGCTGGCCATTGGTCGAGACCGGGAGGGGCATCCCCTCTATTCGCTGCCGGGTTATCTGCGTCGTCTGATCAAGGAGAACGCCGAGCGTATGGTCCTGGTCATGCTCTTCATGCATTTGGCTGTGGAGGCTCACGATCCGGCTCATCCCGCACATGAATACTACCGTGATCGTCATGCCCGGATGATCGACTTTATGGATGGGATCCGTTGGAAGCTGCCTGAGCCCTATCAGGATCGGTCGGCCTTCCATCGGTTGATTAGAACCGTTTATTGCACCATGGATGGAGTGCAGATCCAGGCGCTGACCAATCCCGACGACGACATGATCGCCCTGTGGACAAAGGCGGAACCCATTCTCTTCCCGTCACCCCAGTGGGATCATTGCCGCTAGAGGGTCGGCAGGAATCGGGTTCTGTTTCAGTCCTTGGCGGGGCCTACCAGGGGAGCGATCCGCTTGTCCCAGGCATCCAGGGCTGAGTTGATGACCTGGTGCATGTCGTAGTAAGCGTAGGTGCCCAGGCGGCCGCCGAAGACCACCTTTGGCTGCTGGGCTGCCAGTTGCTTGTACTGGGTGTAGAGGGCCCGGTCGTCGCTGGTGTTGATGGGGTAGTAGGGCTCATCGCCCTTGCCGGCGAAGCGGCTGTATTCCTCCCAGACCACGGTGCGCTCATGGTTCTGCCGGTCGTAGCGTTCGGGGTTGAAGTTCTTGAACTCTATGGCGCGGGTGTAGGGCACGTCAGGATCCGAGAAATTCATGACCGGGCAGCCGAAGTGGTCGTCCTCGTCGTAGCGGCGCTCCTTGAAGTCCACGGTCCGCCATTTGAGCTCGCCCAGACGGTAGTCGAAGTAGCGGTCAACCGGGCCGGTGTAGACCACGGGGACCTGTCCCACCAGAGCATCCCGATTCCAGGGCTGGGAGTTGTCGAAGAAATCGGTCTTCAGGCTCACCTGGATGCGGGGATCGTCGATCATCCGCTCGAACCAGGCGGTGTAGCCGTCCTTGGGCAGGCCCTCCCATGTGTCTTTGAAGTAGTGGTTGTCGTAGTTGAACCGCACCGGGAGCCGCTTGATGATGGAGGCGGGCAGCTGGGAGGGGTCGGTCTGCCATTGCTTGGCCGTGTAATTCTTGATGAAGGCCTCGTATAGGGGGCGACCGATCAGAGAGATGCCTTGGTCGTTCAGGTTGCCCGGGTCGGTCCCGGCCAGCTCGCCGGCTTGCTCCCGGATCAGTTCCCGGGCCTGCTGGGGGGTGTAGTGGGCGTGGAAGAACTGATTGATGGTGCCCAGGTTGATGGGCAGGGGGTAGACCTCGCCCTTGTGGGTGGTGTAGACCCGATGGGTGTAGTCGGTGAATTCGGTGAAGCGATTGACGTACTCCCAGACCTTGCGGTTGGAGGTGTGGAAGAGGTGGGCCCCATACTTGTGGATTTCGGCTCCCGTCTCCTCATCCATGTAGGAGTATGCATTGCCGCCGATGTGGTCGCGCACGTCGATGATCCGTACCCGGGCCCCGCTGTGCTCGACCGCCTGCTGGGCCACGGTCAGACCGAACAGGCCAGCGCCCACAATCACCAAATCAGCATCCATGTCAGCCATTCGTCTTAAGCCATCCATCCCTCGTCGCTGTGATGCCGGGCTGACTATTATCTATTGCCAGGTTCCGGCATGATCCGTGATCAACCGCTGGAGTACGGCGATCCTGTTGCCTACATGCTAGCGGACAGGTCGGGTCAGGGAAGCTGTGGGCGGCAATATCGACCGAATACGCACCTGGCATGGGTGGATCGGCGCTTTCCGGTGGACAAATGGAGCCCGTCTGCTATCATAGTGACTTGCTCTCACGTGGCGTTATGTCACCCAATCCCCCCAGGGCAGGAATGCAGCAAGGGTAAGTGGCCTCTGGCGGGTGCGTGGGAGTTTTCCATGTTTGGCTTTTGGCTAGGGGTTGTCCTGATGCGTGGTTGGCATCGGCGGCATCCACTGCCACGCAAGAGGCAAGGGCGCAACTATGACCGATCAGAATATTCCCGTTTCAGTATCGTCATTCATCGAGCGGGTGACCGATTTATGCGGGGACCGGCATCCGGCTTGGGCCAGGGTTTTCCAGGAGGCTTTCGCCAACACGCTTTCAACCACGGTCAGGAGGGAGGATGACGGCACTACTTTCCTGCTCACTGGAGACATACCGGCCATGTGGCTGCGAGATTCCACGGCGCAGGTACGTCCCTATCTGGTCATCGCACGCGACGATGACGATATGGCTGCCATGATATCGGGCCTGGTCAGAAGGCAATTCGCCTACATCTGCATAGATCCATATGCCAACGCCTTCAATGAGACCCCTTCAGGGGCTGCCTGGGATCCCGATGACCGGTCGGACTTTGCCAGCCCCTGGCTTTGGGAGCGCAAGTATGAGGTGGATTCCCTCTGCTATCCGGTTCAGTTGGCCTGGCTGCTCTATCGCAACACGGGACGGACGGACCAATTTGACGCCAACTTCATCAAGGGGGTCCGCCGAATTCTGGATGTCTTCGAGCTGGAACAGGATCATGCCCGCTCGCCTTATTTCTTCATCAGGAAGACCGATCTTGCCCAGGATACTTCGTCCGAAGAGGGTCGTGGCCATCCGGTGGCTCCGACAGGGATGACCTGGTCGGGTTTTCGCCCCAGCGATGATGCCTGCACCTACAACTATCTTGTTCCCTCCAACATGTTCGCTTCAGTGGCCATGGACCTCCTGAAGCGAATCTTTACTGGCCCCTTGGATGATGCAGGGTTGGCAGACCGTGCAGACAGGCTCGGCCGCGCCATCCGCCTGGGCATAGAACAGCATGGGATCACCAGGAATGCGGCAGGGAAAGCCATCTATGCCTATGAGGTGGATGGACTGGGCGGGGTCAGTGTCATGGACGACGCCAATGTTCCCAACCTGATTTCGGCTCCTTATATAGGGTTCTGTACCTTTGACGATCCGATTTATCTGGAGACGCGTCGTACCTTGCTCAGCCCGGAGAATCCATACTACTACGAAGGATCCTGGGCCAAGGGAATCGGATCCTCCCACACTCCAGCCGACTATGTCTGGCCTATAGCGCTGGCCATGGAGGGACTGACAACCAAGGACCATGACGAACAGGGCAGAATATTAGACATCCTGGTTCAAACCGATGCCGGCACTCATCTGATGCATGAGGGATTCGACGTCAACGATCCGAGCAAGTACACCCGCCCTTGGTTCAGCTGGGCCAATATGATGTTCTGCGAACTTGCCATGGACTATTTCGGCATTCGGGTCGAACAGTAGCTTCGGCTCAGACCGCTGCTAGAGCGATTCAGCTGTGACCAGCCTGGCAATCCCGCGTTCTGCCAGGTAGGCAGCATCGTTCGCGCGATCCTGGTTAGTGAATAGGGGGGATTCGCCTGAGTCTGCGTCATTCATCCAGGCTTCGAAAATACGCCCGCCAGGTGCGCAAGCACTTCGGATTTGCGACATTCCCTCTGGGTCCGAGGGGAGGACGATGGCGACGCGATCCCGATTTGCGTTGCCACCGTCCTGCCGGTCATTCGGGAGGTTGTGGATCTCCTCGGCCAGACTGGCGAAGAGTCGTCCGATCTCCTTGACCTGTCCTTCCTGATCAATCAGCCCCAGGTCATACTCCAGATCCGGGAAGTCGGCCAGGCTACGGTTCACGTCATGGGAACACCACCAGGTGATGCCGAACAGATCCTCGGCCTGCGCCATCCTTCTGACGGATTCCTGCATGAAGGTTGGTGCTTGGGCGGCGGTCATGACGTTGAGCGGGGCACCGATCTCCTGGGCCCAAACTTGCCGATGGGCTTGATCCTCGTAGGCTTTGGCCAGTTCAATCAGGTAGCGGCCGTGGTTCAGACACTCCGGGCTGACGGGCCCGTATTTGCTGGCGACGCCGTTGAATACCCAGGCATGGACCGTAGACAGGCTGCCGATATGCCCCTGCTGAACCGGGGTGAAGGCGTGGCCGGGCAGGTACCAGACCGCATCGTCTTCGCTATGGACCAGAATGCGATGGTCCTGCTCAGCACGGGCAGCCAAAGGGCTGATCAAGGCGTCAATCCAGGCTTCGACCTGCTCGCTGGTCGCCGTCATGCCCAGTGGGTGCGCTGTTCCAAGAAACTGGTTGCACTCGTTGCCCACTGTCAGCCCCCGGAACCCGTCCAGGTCTTCAAGGCTCCTATAGACCTGGAAGATCAGGTCGGCCTCGGCCTGGACGGTCGGTTCGTCAGTGAATATGTTCCTGGCATGCCATGTGGTTACCCAAGAAGGCAGGAAGTCGAAGCTTGACAGGTGCCCCTGGATCACGTCCACGAAGGAGTCAAGACCACGTTGCCCGGCCATGTCGACCATTTGATGCAGGTCGTCCAACCCTTGACGATTGATCATGGTTCGGTTGGGTTGAAGGATTGGCCAGAGGGGGAAGACCCTGATGTGGTCTGCCCCCAGAGAGGCAATCTGGTCCAGGTCCCGGCCGATTGCCTGCCAGTCAGGGTTCAGCCAGGTATGGAACCATCCGTGTGAGGGTGTGTAGTTGACGCCGAATCTCATCCCTGCTTACTCCTTGACTCCGCCGGTCTCCACGCCGTCGAAGAAGTAGCGTTGGAAGGCCACGAAGAAGATGATGATTGGGATTAGGGCAATGACGGCTCCGGCTGCAATCAACCGCGGATCGGTGACGAAGGCGCCCTTGAGCTTGTTCAGTCCGATGGTCAGGGTGTACTTGGACTCGTCTCCGATGACCACCAAAGGCCACATGAAGTCGTTCCATGCTCCCACGAAGGAGAAGATGGCGACTACCATCGCCGTGCCTCTGACTTGGGGCAGGCAGATGTGGATGAACCTCTGCCAGACATTGGCGCCGTCCACCTCGGCCGCCTCTTCCAGTTCGTGAGGGATCGAAGCAAATGCCGTCATCATTAGCAGGATGTTCATGGCTCCGCACAGTCCGGGCAGGACGACTCCCAGCAGGGAGTTGTTCAGGTGTAGTCCCCGAATGGTCAGGAACTGCGAGACCAGAACGGTTTCGCCGGGGATCAGCATGCATCCGAAGATGAATCCGGCCACCAGCTTCTTGCCGGGGAACTTGAGCCTGCCCAGGGCATATCCCGCAAGTGTGGCCGTCACCAGATTGCCTACGACGTTGATGATGGTGACGATCAGCGAGTTGAGGGCATAATGCAGAATCGGGATCTGATGAAAGACCCTGATGAAGTTGTCCCAGGTGAAGTCCTTGGGGATGAAATAGGGCGGGATGGCGTAGATGTTGTCTCCGCGTCCTTTGAAGGCCAATGAGACCTGCCAGATGATGGGACCCACCAGAAGGATGAACAAGACGGTGCATGCCAAGTACCGGATGACGGTCCCCGGGGTGATTCTGTTCGCGCGCATCAGTTGTCCGCCTTCCTCTGCACATAGAACTCGATTGAGGTGATGATGCCCAGGATGAAGAACATGATGATGCTCAGGGCGCTGGCATAGCCGGTTCTGGCGGTCAGACCCGTGCCCTCGCGCATGATCAGCATGGACATGGTGACGTCCTTCCCGCCCATTCCTCCGGTGCCGCCGGTAAGCATGTAGACCTCATTGAAGACTCGGAAGGCTGCGATGGATGAAAGGAGCAGGATGAGCACCATGGTCATCCTGCAGCCGGGCATGGTCACCGAAATGAACTGGCGAACCGGACCGGCTCCATCGATGGAGGCAGCTTCGTAAAGGCTGTCGTCTATGTTGGCCAGAGCTGCCAGATAGATGACCATGTAGTATCCCAGGCCTCCCCAAATGGTGACCAGCATGGCGCTGAAGAGGAGCAACCAACGATCCTGGAGGAAGGGAATGGGTTCTTTGATCCACTTCAGGCCCATGAAGATTGCGTTGACCAGGCCCTTGGCGCTCATCATATTGGTCCAGATCAGTCCTGATATGACCGATCCGGCTACTGCGGGCACGTAGAAGGCCGTCCTGAAGAAGCTCATGATCTTAGTCTTCTTATTGACCAGTACAGCCAGGATAAGAGGCAGTATTACCATGCAGGGAGCCATGCATAGGGCGTAGATCGTTGAGTTCAGCAGGGCTGTGTGAACCTTGGTGTCGGCCAGAACGGCCGAGTACTGGCTAAGTCCCACGAATTTCCCTGTACGCAGGAGCGTCGAATTCGTGAAAGAGAGCCGGATCGTGTTCAGGAACGGATAAATCGTAAAAACCAGGGTAAAGATGATGGGAATGATCAGGAAGAGCCAGGGGGACCAAGGCTTCATGGTCGAAATGGACCTTGAGCCCTTACCCTTCTGTGGCTGATGCTGATCAGCATCATGGGCGGGGGTCACACGGGCCCCCGCTTTCTGGTTGGCGGCCAGGCTCATTGGGCCAGCCTGTCGTTGGCGTCCTTGACGGCGGTGTCCAGGGCCTGCTTGGCAGAGATCTGCCCGATGACGGCCTGCTGAAGCTGCTCGCCCAGTTCATCCAGGTCGGACTGGATGAACTGTGGAGGATCCATGACCTCGCCGTTCTTGATATTGGCAGCCAGCATGACCAAGGTCTTGGACTCGAGGCTCCCATCATCCTTCCGGAAGTAGGGGTCATCCACGCCCTTGGCTGTGGAGGGGAAGGTTTGGGAGCTCTTGGCGAAGTCCACCTGGTTGGTGTTGTTGGTCACGAAGGCAGCGAACTTGTGGGCGGCGTCCTTGTGCTTGGACTGTGAACTCACAGCCAGAACCTCCGCATTGAGGCTTTGATGCCCGCGTGTGATGGCTGGAGCCACGGCAAGATTCTTATAGATTTCGGGCGCATTCTGCTTGAAGTCCTTCAGGTCGTACATGAAACCGCTGCGGGTGGCTACAGATCCTTGCTTGAACAAGTCAGTGGTTTGCGATCCCGACGCGGCGACGGCCTCCTTGCTCATCATGCCGTCCTTGTACATATCGACGTAGTGCTGAACCAGCTCCACGCCCTTGGGCGAGTTGAAAGTGAACTTGGTCTGGTCCTTGTTCATGATTTCAGCGCCGTACTCGCCGAAGGTGCCGATGGTGGGCAGAGCTGCGGACCACTGGTACTTGCCCTTGCAGGTCGCGGCCATCTGATGGGAGGCCTCGAAGTAGGATTCCCAGGAGTCCGGCAGCTTGGCTGTGTCCATGCCGCATTCGGTCAGGATCTTCTTGTTGTAGAAAGTCGGACCAAGCGTCAGGTACCAGGGGTATGCATAGGCTCCGTCGTCGCCGAAGCCCTTGAAGGTCACGCTCTTCCAAGTCCCCTTGGTGTACTCCTTTTCGATGTCCGGATTGGCTTTGGAGACATTGTCGATGGCTCCGGACTTGGCCAGGATGTATGCATCCTTGGGCATCATGTCCATTACGTCAGGCAGCTGGTTAGCAGCGGCATCGGTCGAGAGTTTGTTGGCGTATCCGTCGCCGGGTTGATCGATCCACTTGACCTTGATGCCGGGGTTTTGCTTTTCGAACTTGGCAATGAGCCCGTTGAAGTAGTCCTTGTAGACGCTTTCAAGGTTTTTGGTCTGGAAGCTGATCGTGCTGTTTTCCTTGTCGGCGCTCTTGTCTGACGATCCGCAGGATGCCAGTCCTGTCATCATGGCAAGAGCCCCGCAGGCTGCTATGAGTTTCGTGATTCTGGTCGTATTCATGATTGCGTTTCCTTTCCTAACTATCGGTATATGAGGTGAGGTACTTGGTCAGCGGGTCACTCGCAGGGTGGCGAGCTGGAAGGGGGAGAAGACGAGTTCGGCTGAACTGATTGCTGAACCGTTAGGGCAGGTCAGGGCTTTATGTTCGTCAGCGGGCAGGTTATCACCCTCAAGAGTGTCCGTTTCGCGCACGACGGCCCCGGCGAAGGTCGAGGAGGGTTTCAAACGGACCTTGGCGGTGGATCCAGCCGCCTCGTAGAGGCGTAGGATCAGGTCTCCGCTCCCGTCGTCAGCCAGTTTGATCCAATCGATGACCACGGTTCCTTCCAGGGTGTCCAGGGTCACCGGCGGCTCGATTCCGGGCACGTCGTTCAGGATCGGCGCGTTGACCCGATTGGCCTCGTCCAGGGTGTCGGCCAGGTTGTTGCCGGCCGAGACGGTCCAGTGGAAGTCGTGAATGCCTGTATCCGTGTCCGGGTCGGGGAAAATCGGCGATTCCAGAAGAGACAGCCTGACCATGGTGCCGGATGGTTCGTTCGAATCATTCCGAAGCGGGTAGGCATCGGCTCCGTAGGTGCTGGCGTTGACCACCGACACGGCTTGGCGCGAATCCGCGATTCGGACGAATCGATGTGTGCAGCTTTCGAACTTGGCCTCGTCTCCAGGCGTGTTCTTGGTCACAGGCCGATTCACATACCCATACTGGCATTCGAACTGGCCCTGGTCTGCGATGATTGAGACTGGCATGCGGACCTTCAGGAAGCGCTCCTTCTCGCGCCAGTCGATCCGAGCTGAGAAGTCCAGGGAGCTTGACCCGGGAGACAGGCTGATCATGGTGCGGAAGCTGCTGGTTCCGTATCCGGCCTCTACAGTGACTTCGGCCGAACCGTTCTGATTGACTTTCGCTTGGACGATCCTGGAGTCGGTCACGGTCTTCCCAGTCAGGAGCGCATCGCGCTCGATATCCCAGGCATCCCACATGGAGGGTTGATCGATGAAGAGCTCATAGACGCCCATGGTCTCGCCCTCGGCGACCATTTCTAGGTTTCGGGCTGTATCCACGCAGGAGGTGACTGCCCCGGCGGCATTCAGCCGAACCCGCAGGAACCCATTGTCTAGCAAGCAGCCTTCTTCGGTCTGGGTGAGGTTGACTGCCCGACCTTGACGGATTGGGGACTGTGGAGTCCAGGAGCCGCCTGCCTGCGCAAAGGGAAGCAATTGCGCCTGAGGCAGGATCGGAAGGTCGGGATGGTTTGCCGTCAGAGCGTCGCAGGCCGATCGGATCAGGGTTTCAAGCTTGGCTAGGTCTCGCTTGTAGGCCTCCCGGGCCTGGCGATGCACCCAAGCGATGGCTGATCCGGGCAGAATGTCATGGAACTGGTTGAGCAGGAGGGTCTTCCAGATCCGGTCGAGGTCCTGGCGGGGATAGACGTATGACCCTCCGTCCAGCGCCGCCATGGCGCATAGATACTCGGCCATGCGCAGAAGGGACTCCTCCTGGCGGCATCCCCGCTTCATGTCCTGTTGAGAGGTCAACGTTGCCCGGTGGAGTTCCAGATAGAGCTCGCCCTTCCAGACCGGCATCTCCGCTCCGGCGGTTGCCGGCATTTTCCGGCCAAGAGACTCGAAGAACTCATCCGGAGTGCCGATGGTCACCGGCGGCACCCCTTGCAGATCAGCGAATCTGTGGACCCGGCCCAGCATCTGCCTTGTAGGACCCCCGCCGCCATCGCCGTAGCCGTACAGAATCATGGCCTGGTCCGAAAGGTCCTTGTCCTTGAAATTGTGCTCTGAGTACTGCAGTTCCTTGGCGCTAACCTGGGCCCCATAGGTGTCGGAGGGCGGGAAATGGGTGAGGATCTGCGACCCATCGATTCCTTGCCAGAGGAAGGAGTGATGGGGGAAGCGGGTGGTGTCTGACCAGGCGATCTTCTGCGTAAGGAACCACTGGTAGCCGCTGCGCCGGGCGATTTGCGGGAAAGCGCCGGTGTAGCCGAAGCTGTCAGGCAGCCAGATTCCCTTGGGGCTAAGTCCGAACCTGTCCCGGAAGTACCGTTGTCCGTAGGATATTTGTCGGATTAGGGATTCACCGCTGGGCAGCATACCGTCGGATTCAACCCACATGCCTCCCACGGGAATGAACCTGCCCTCGGCTACTCGTGCCTTGACCCTGGCGAACAGATCCGGGTAGCCTTCCTCAAGCCAGGCATATTGCTGGGCGGAGCTCATGGCGTAGGTGAATTCCGGATCCTCGTCCATCAAAGCCAAGACATTTGAGACGGTTCTTGCCACCTTGCGGCGGGTTTCCCTGACGGGCCAGAGCCAGGCGGAGTCTATATGGGCGTGACCTATGGCTGTGTGTCTGAGCCCAACTTTTTCGGCAGGAGTCGACAGCACCTTGGCCAGGGCTTGACGGGCTGGGCCTACGGTCTGGGCTCTGTTCTGGTCGTCATAGAGGTTCATGGATGCCTGGAGGGATTTGGCCAGCGTCCAGTACCAAAGAGAGTCCTTATCCTGGATGCCGATGAGTTGGCTGACTGCATCCAAGTCGGCCCTGTAGGCATCCAGCTGTCGGTCATGCAGGCAGACATCCGCTTTTCGGAAGGTATAAGGCTGGTCGGGCCTGCCTGTAGGCCCAGCGCCGAGTTCAGTCCTGGCGAACGACGGTACTCCCAAAATGACAGGGTTGCAGGCTGCTTCCAGGTAGAGGGTGAAGGAGCCATCGGCAGCAATGGCTGAATCGACTCCGGCTGGGCCTATCAGAGGTACCCAGGTGTTCAGCGGATGAACGGCCTTGATGACCGTCCCGTCAGGTCGAAAGACCATCCCTTCTATGTGCCCGCCTACGAAATCGGGATGCCAGCCCAAATCGATGTTCAATTCAATGGGCCGGTCGGGCACAGGGTTAAGCATGTCGACGGGTATCTTTCCCTTCAGCTCAAACCAGGTGGTTCCCCAGGTGGTCCCCCAGGTGGTACCGAGTCTAAATGGTTGGAATTCCGCTCTTCCGTTGCGCGCGTCCTCCAGAAAGAGCGCCGGTGGTATGGGTTCTCCGGGATTTTCGTGGCTGCGGACCTGGCATGTCGACAGGGCCGTGTCCACATAAGGGCTGACGCGTTGACGAATTACGCGTTCGCACTTGGTAAGTTCTCGCTCTACGTTGAGATACATGACGCTCCTTAGAGTCTGCTGGAATACGCCAACACCGCGCTGACCGCCCCCGGCTCCAATGCTGGCGAATAACTGCCATGCTAACATCTTTTGTTAACATTATACACAAATTGGGGCGAGTTGATGATTTCTCTTAGACAGCGGAATCAGGAAGATGGTTGATTGGCAGGGTTGGTTTCCTTGTATATTGCCGTTTTGTCCGCTGAAATATAGTAAAGATGGTGAATTGAACGCGTTAGTCGGACGGGGTGTCGGCTGTCGACCCAGGGGTTGGATAGAGTCTTGAGGTATGACCAACAAGCGCGAGCAGGGCGAAGCACAACAGACCTGGTACCGGAGCCCGAATGAGCAGACCGAAGAGGATGGCAGTCATGTTGACCGGGATCCCCTGACTTCTCGCCCACGGATTTCAGCCCTGGTCCTGTGCCTGGTCTCCGGACTGGTCTGCCTGGGTCTGGCGGCTTTGGTCTGGTGGGCGGCCGTCTGGACTGTTCCCGGGCAGACCTACGACGACATGGCCCTGGCCAACTTCCGGGGTTTTCTTGACCAGGTGCCCCTGGTCAAGTCTTATCTGCGGCTGTTTACCATTCCTTATGTGACCGTGGCGATTTGTGTGGTGCTGGGTCTTGCAGCCCTGGCGGTGGTACTGGCCCGGCGCCGGCGGTGGCTGCTCGGTCAGGTTGCAGTTTATGCTCTGGTGGTCTACGGGGCGGCACGCATTCTCAAACGCTTCCTGCCACGCCCTGTGTTGATCCATGCTCAGGCTTCTGCAGCCAACTCAGCTCCCTCGGGACACACCATCCTGGCTCTGGCGGTGGTACTGGCCCTGCTCTGTGTGGTGCCGCGCATTTGGAGGGCCCCGGTCGCCTTGGTGGGGTTCGCCTTTGATTTGTCCGTGGGCTGTTCGCTGGTACAGGGCGGCTGGCACCGCCCCTCAGACGTGGTCATGGGCATTCTTATTCCGGCTGGTCTCTGCCTTATTGCTCTGGCCGCCACCCGTGGCACCGGGATGGACGTTCCTGGGACCAGAATGTCCTCAGCTTCGATTCAGATTGTCTCCACTCTGATGCTGGTAGCAGGGTTCCTGGGGATTCTCTATGCCTGCTATGTCATCTGGCAGGTCAGCCCCGGTCTGGAGATCGGCGCCCGGTGGACGGCCTACGGGGTTCACTGCTCGGCTGTCATAATGATGGCTTCGGTTCTGTCGCTGACCTTGGGACTGGTTCTGGCGATGAGACAGATCACAGCTTCGCCTCTGACCAGGATGGGCCTTGTTGGTCGGCCTCCGGCTCCGCCCCAAAATGACTGAGGTTGATTTTGGGCGTACTGAACACATCTGATTCATCCACCATCAAACTCGGGGATCCACACCCGTGCACATGACCCCTTGATTTGCACTGTGGCGGAACCTCGTGAGTAAGATGGCGTGCGAAAGACCACAATATAAGGAGAGGCCATGGCATCCGGCAATAAGCTCGTCATTGTTGAGTCGCCAACCAAGGCAAAGAAGATCGGCGGGTACCTGGGCAAGGGCTACACGGTGATGGCTTCGGTGGGCCATATCCGCGACCTGGCTCAGCCGTCGCAGATCCCGGCCTCCCAGAAGAAGGCCTACGGCAAGTTCGGCGTAGACGTGAACGATGGCTTCAAGCCCTACTACATTGTGGACGACAAGAAGAAGCACACGGTGTCCGAGCTTAAAAAGGCGCTGAAGAACGCCGACGAGCTCTACCTGGCCACTGATGAGGATCGCGAGGGGGAGGCCATCGCCTGGCATCTGGTCCAGACCCTTAAACCCAAGGTGCCGGTAAAGCGCATGGTCTTTCATGAAATCACCCCAGAGGCCATCAAGAATTCGCTCAAGCACACCAGGGACGTGGATGCCCACATGGTCGATGCCCAGGAGACCCGCAGGGTCTTGGATCGTCTCTATGGCTACGAGCTTTCACCGGTACTCTGGCGCAAGGTGGGTCCGGGGCTGAGCGCCGGGCGTGTCCAGTCTGTGGCGACCCGGCTGATTGTGGAGCGCGAGCGTGAGCGCATGGCTTTCGTCAAGGCCTCCTACTGGGATCTGCTGGCGCGTCTAGTGCAGGAGGATACCGGGGAATCGGCGTCGTCTGGCGGTTTTCAGGCGCGGATGATCAGCCTGGGGGAGCAGCGGCTGGCGGGTTCCAAGGACTTCACCTCCAAGGGTCAGCTGACGGAAGCGGCCGCCAAGGAGCAGGTCCTGCAGCTGGATGAGAAGCACGCCCGGAAACTGGCTGAGAAACTGAAGGATGGGGACTTCACGGTGACGGGTATGGAGACCAAGCCATATCGGCGGCGCCCCCAGCCCCCCTTCACCACGTCTACCCTTCAGCAGACGGCGGGCAACCGGCTGGGCATGAGTTCGCGGGCCACCATGCGCGCTGCCCAGGGGCTCTATGAGAACGGGTTCATCACCTACATGCGTACCGATTCGGTCACCCTCTCTCAGGAGGCCATTGCCGCTGCCCGCAAGGGGGTTGAGCGTGAGTACGGGGCCGAGTACCTTTCGGCCGAGTCCAAGCAGTATGTGACCAAGACGGCCGGTGCCCAGGAGGCCCACGAGTGCATCCGGCCCGCCGGTTCCACCTTCCACAGGCCCCAGGATCTGGCCGACCGTCTGGCCCCTGACCAGCTCAAGCTCTACACCCTGATCTGGCGTCGCACCCTGGCTTCGCAGATGGCCGACGCCACCGGGTCCACAGCCACCATCCGTCTGTCGGCGCAGGCGGGCAAGGAGGGTACGGCCCTCTTCCAGGCTTCAGGCACTGTCATCAAGTTCCCTGGATTCCTCAAGGCCATGGGCGCAGGCTCTGAGCAGACTGATGAGGGTTCTTCCTTGCCCCCGGTCCGGCAGGGGGACGTGCTTCGTGCTGTCTCCGTCGATCCCGAGGGTCATGAGACCCAGCCGCCGGCCCGTTACACCGAGGCATCTCTGGTCAAGACCCTGGAGGCCAAGGAGATCGGCAGGCCTTCCACCTATGCCAGCATCATTTCGACCATCATCGATCGCGGATACGTCTACGAGCGCGGCCGTGCCCTGATCCCCTCCTGGCTGGCATTTTCGGTGGTCAGATTGTTGGAGACCAACTTCCCCAAGTACGTGGACTACCAATTCACGGCGCAGATGGAGAACGGCCTGGATATGATCGCCCATGGCAAGGAGCGAGGCAAGGACTGGCTGACCCGGTTCTACTTCGGCTCGGGCCCGGGTGCCGCTCAAAACGCTGACCAGGCTCATCAGGGCCTGCAGGAGCAGGTGGCCCAGCTGGGAGACATCGACGCCCGTAAGATCAACACCATCGAGATAGGCGATGGTCTGCAGGTGAGGGTCGGCCGCTATGGTCCCTATCTTGAAGATACGGCTAACCTGGATGCCGACGGAAACCCTAAGCGTGCTTCGTTGCCGCCCACCATGGCTCCGGACGAGCTGACTGTGGCGGCGGGCCATGAACTGATTGCAGCCAACGCCGGCGGTCCCCGTCAGCTGGGCAAGGATCCACAGACCGGCGGTCGCGTCGAGGTGCGCAAGGGCAGATTCGGGCCCTATGTGGCTCTGATCAGCCCTGAGGAGGAAACGGCCGAGCAGAAAAAGCCGTCCGGCAAGTCTGCACGGACAACCAAACAAACTACTGGTCCTAAGCCCAAGATGGCATCGCTCTTCAAGACCATGGATCCGGATACGGTCACCTTGGAGGATGCTCTGAAGCTGCTCAGCCTGCCTAGGACGGTGGGCAGCATCGAACTGACTGATGCCAAGACGGGAGAAACCAGCCAGGCTACCGTCACAGCCAGCAACGGCCGCTATGGTCCCTATCTGACGGCCACCAAGACAGACGGCGGCACCGAAACACGTTCGCTGACAGACGAGGGGCAGATCTTCACTATCGACCAGGCCGGGGCCAAGGCCCTTTTCGACCAGCCCAAGTACGGACGGCGTTCCCGGAGCGCGGCCAAGCCTCCTCTTCGTGAGCTGGGTACGGACCCTGACAGCGGCAAACCCGTCACCATCAAGGACGGGTTCTACGGCGTCTACATCACCGACGGGCAGACCAACAGGACCCTGCCCAAGCAGTACACGGCCCAGTCCATCGAGCCGGAGGTGGCCTTCCGTCTGCTGGCAGAGAAGCGCGCTGCCGGGCCCGCCAAGCGGCGCGGCCGGACCACCCGCAAGTCGACCACGCGGAAGTCGACGTCCAGCAAATCCGCAGCAGCCAAGTCGACCACGCGCGCCCGCAAAACCACAAAGAAGACTAAAACCACCAGGACTTCCAAGACTAGGGAGCATCAGGCATGAGCGATGGTTTGTTCATTTCCTTCGAGGGCGTGGATGGTGCAGGTAAAACCACCCAGGTCCAACAAGCACACAACTATCTGCAGGAGCGTGGCCTGCGATCCCTGGTTACCCGCGAGCCAGGCGGCACCCCTGTCGGATTGACCATCCGAGAACTCGTCCTTCATGGCTTGGCTGCCTTTCCCTCGGTCGCCGTGACCGGGGGTACCGATGTGGTTGATGCCTCCGATGATCTGGCTCCCAGGACCGAAGCTCTGCTCTATGCGGCGGATCGGGCTGAGCATGTGGCCCAGGTGGTGCGTCCGGCTCTGGATCGCGGAGATATTGTGCTCTGCGACCGTTACCTGGATTCCTCAGTGGCCTATCAGGCCGGAGGTCGTGATCTGTCAGTGGATGTGATTCGTCGGCTGAGCCTCTGGGCCAGTCAGGGTTTGTTGCCCAGGCGCACCTATCTGCTGGACGCGGATCCGTCTCAGTCCAAGTTGCGTCTTGATCATGAGCCCGATCGGCTGGAGTCGGCTGGCGATGACTTCCAGCAGCATGTGCGTCAGGCATTTCTGCAGCTGGCTCAGAGGGAGCCCGACCGGTTCCTTGTTATCGACGCCACCCAATCCATCGACCGGGTCTGGCAGATCATCCAGGACGATTTGGACAAGTTGGTCGAAGGACGCGAGCCAGATCTGCCTCAGGTCGACGATGAACTCCCGGATGTCGATGATGACACTGACGACACTGACGCCCAGGACGATGCCGACGAAGATGAATCAACGGCAGGATATGAGGACGATGAGCAGGGTGCCGAGCCGGACTGGACCGATGCTGCGGATACCTTCGATCAGGCACCGGAGGCTGAAGTTGACCAGGACGACCAGTCCTTGGAGGCAGGGACAGTCGGCGGTGACGCAGATGATGATTCGGTTCCTGTAGGTTCCCGCGCTCGCTGGCTGCTCCGGTCCCGGCTCCTGCGGAAGAGCCGATGAGCGTCTGGGATGCCATTGTGGGCCAGCAGCCCACGGTCGAGCTACTCAAGCGGACGGTGGCCGCGCAGGCGCAGGGCCATGACCAGGTGGCACAGTCCTGGCTGATCTGTGGCCCTCCTGGTTCAGGTCGCTCCAATCTGGCCCGGGCTTTCGCGGCAGCCCTGATCAGTCCGGATCAGGGATTGAGCGACCAGCCTACCCGCGTCACTCAGCAGGTTCTGGCCGGAACCCATCCGGATGTGACCATACTGTCCACCAACAAGGTCACCATCGGCATCAACGAGGTCAGGGAGCTGATCATGACCTCCGAGCAGATGCCCTCAACCTCACGTTGGCGGGTCATCATCATCGAAGATGTGGACCGGATGCTGGAGCGGACCACCAATGTGCTCCTCAAAGAGATCGAGGAGCCGGCCGAGCATACCATCTGGCTTCTTTGCGCACCCAGCGCTCAGGACGTGTTGCCCACCATCCGTTCAAGAACCAGGGTGCTCAACCTGGCGGTGCCATCCAACACTGCAGTGGCTGATTTCCTGACTAATCAGGTGGGGGTGGACCCGCCCCTGGCCGCCAAGGCTGCCCGTCTGGCCCAGGGGCACATCGGCATCGCCCGTCTCTACGCTACCAGGGATCAGGTTCTGGCCGACCGTGATGAGCTGGTCGTGGGCCTATTGGGCCTTAGGCGTGCTTCTGATGCCGTGATCCTGGCTGGCCGGGTGGTGGATGCGGCCCGGGATCAGGCCACCGCCACCGTGGACGATGAGGTGGCCAGGGACGAGCGGGAGTTTCGGCAGATCAACGGGCTTAGGGACAAAGAACGTATTCCACGGCAGCTGCGTGGGGCCTATCATGCCCTGGGCGGCAAGGATCAGGTTCGCCGTCGGGTCACCAGACTGACCCGGGATGTGCTGGACCGCAACCTAAGCACCCTGGCCAGCGTCTATCGGGATGTGGGCGTCCTGCAGAACGGCGCCGAGGAAAAGGCCGGCCTGGTCAATTTGGAAAATCGGGCGGCAATTGCCGATCTGTCCGTCAGGCTCTCCAGGCAGGGGGCCATCGACCGCATTCAGCTGATTGCCCGGGCTCGCAGGAGGCTGGCTGCCAACGGTTCGCCGCTCCTGGTCTTCGAGGCACTCTTCTGCACTCTGCTGGTCTGAGTATGAACTTGACCTCGTCGGGTGGGCGGGCGAGAATCGAATCATGAGGATTATCACTGATTTCGGCACTATTCCCGATCGGTACGCAAAGCGCGCCCCTCAGTCCCTTACCCGCAAGGGACGTCCCGTAGTCTCCTTCCCCTTCCGGCTCGAGGATGTGCCTCGGGAGGTCCGCTACCTGCACTGGATGCTGGTGGACCCTGACTCCGTGCCCGTGTGTGGCTTCCCCTGGATTCACTGGTCCCTGGCCAACCTGCCCGTAGACGCTCTGGCTGCCCTGCAGTCTGATGTGGGCGGAAGCTCCGTTTTGGCCATTCCCGAGGACTTCTCCAGAAACGTGTCTAATCTGATTCCCGGCGTGCCCCAAGGACGTACCTCGGCGGCCTCGCCCCTGGTCATGGAGGAAGAGATCGCCGACGATCCCGCCGTGCTTATGCGTTATAACGGCCCCACGCCTCCAGACCGGGCTCATGACTATGTGCTGTCGGTCTGGGCCACACAAGAGGCGTTGCCCGGTCTGGAGGAGGGGTTCTGGCTCAATGCCCTGGCCCATGCCATCCATTCCGCCCAGCCTGTGGCCGCAGCAGCTCGGGCCTGGCTGCCTGCCGATGCATGAGGATTTGATTTAGCACACATCCTCTGATATTGGGGCTGATATTGGGGTTGTCTGGCACTAGAGTGAGGCCATGCCCCAAGTGCGCAGATGGACGTCATCCCTGTCTACACACGCAGTCGGTTGGACAAGCATCCTCCGACCTCCGGGCTGGTGATGACAGTTGACCGCGACCAGATAAAAGGAAGACGCTTACATGCCCTGCACCACGCTTCTGATAGGCAAGAATGCCAGTTACGACGGGTCCACCATCATCGCTCGGAATGAGGATTCAGCCAACGGAGAGTTCCGTCCCAAGCGTTTCGTCCTGGTCACTCCCGACCAGCAACCCCAGCACTACCGCAGCGTGATCAGCCACCTGGAGATGGATCTGCCCGAGGACCCCATGCGTTACACTTCGGTGCCCAACGCCGTGCTCGATCAGGGGCTCTGGGCCGAAGCAGGCGTCAACAGCGACAATGTGGCCATGTCAGCCACCGAGACCATCACTACCAACGAGCGTGTTCTGGGTGCCGATCCGCTGGTGGAGTTCACCCCTGCACAGGGCCGTCCCGGCGATGAGGGCTACCTGGCCGAGGTGCCCGGAGGCATCGGCGAGGAGGATCTGGTCACCATCGTCCTGCCTTATATCCACTCGGCACGGGAGGGTGTCCTGCGGCTGGGCTCCCTGTTGGAGCGCTATGGCACCTATGAGATGAACGGTATCGCTTTCAGCGACGTGGACGAGATCTGGTGGATGGAGACCGTGGGTGGCCACCATTGGATAGCCAAGCGTGTACCCGATGACTCCTATGTGACCATGCCCAACCAGCTGGGCATCGACGAGTTCGATCTGGATGACGCCTTCGGAGACCAGACCGACCACCTCTGCTCGGCCGACCTGCGGGAGTTCATTGCCGACAACCACCTGAACCTGGCTGTGGAGTCGGCCTCGCCCTTCAACCCCCGTGATGCCTTCGGATCCCATAGCGATTCAGACCATGTATACAACACGCCCCGGGCCTGGTATATGCAGCGTTTCCTCAATCCCTATGACGAGATTTGGGATGGGCCGGACGCTGATCATGCCCCCACCAGCGACAACATCCCCTGGTGCCGCCAGCCCGAGCGTCTGATTACCGTGGAGGATGTCAAATACTTGCTCAGCTCCCACTATCAGGGCACGCCCTACGATCCTTATGGGCGGACCGGCGACGAGCACACCAAGGGGCTCTACCGGCCCATCGGCATCAACCGCAATGACCAGCTGGCCCTGATTCAGCTGCGCCCCTACCGGCCTGAATCCTGCCGGGCCATCCAGTGGATGTCCTACGGGTCCAACGCTTTCAATGCACTGGTTCCCTTCTATGCCAATGTGGAAAGAACGCCTGATTATCTCGCCAACGCTACGGATCGTGTCTCCACCGACAGCCTCTATTGGTCCGATCGGCTGATCGCTGCACTGTGCGACTCGGCCTTCGCCGGCACTTCAGCTGCAGTCGAACGCTACCAGCAGAGCGTTGGAGGCGAGGGCCATCGTCTGATCGCCGCTGCGGACGAACAGGTGGCCAGGCTGGAGGGCGCCGACAAGGGCACGGACAACCCCGAGGTCCGTCAGGTCCTGGAAGCTGCAAACCAGGACATGGCCGACCGTCTGCGCAAGGAGACCGATGACCTGCTGGGCCAGGTGCTTTATACGGTCAGCATGGGCATGCGCAACGGATACCATCTGTCCGACAACTGA
This sequence comes from Bifidobacterium asteroides, assembly GCF_009683175.1. Lineage (GTDB taxonomy): Bacteria > Actinomycetota > Actinomycetes > Actinomycetales > Bifidobacteriaceae > Bombiscardovia > Bombiscardovia asteroides_H. The sequence goes on along the minus strand of NZ_WKKW01000001.1, from coordinate 734,372 downwards.
GCCATCCGATCGACAAGGATCATAAAGGAGGAGAGCCACATGACAGGCTTCGACGATTACGTCAGGCCATATGGCCTGTTTGACAAGATCGACGCCTTCGGCTACCTGAAGGATCTGCAGGATCATCCGGATATGCCGCGCAAGCATGGCCAGGTGCTGCTGGTTACCGCAGACACCCCGCTGAAGGCATCGCGTGGGGAGGGCAAGACCACCACCACCATCGCCCTGATTGATGCCCTGCGCGCCCGGGGAGTGGATGCTGCGGCCGTCCTGCGCCAGCCCAGCATGGGCATTACCGCTGCCGGATCCAAGGGTGGCGCCTCTGGTGGCGGCAAGTCCTCCCTGACTCATCCTGAGCTGGTGGACTGGGGTCTGTGCGGGGAGATGGCGGCCATCGAATCCGCCCAGAACCTGTTGGTTTCCTTTGCTGAGAAGGCTGTGGACGAGGGTCGGTTGGACACTGTTCTGGTGCCCCGAGTCAGCGAGGTGCCCTCGCGGTCCCTGCGGCAGATCACTGTGGACCGAGGCAAGGGCGACCTGCCTGAGCGGACCGTGCTGACGCCCACCTGCGAGCTCATGCAGATCGTGGTGCTCTCCAGGAGTATGGAGGAAATCGAACGGCGCGTGGCTGCCATGGTCGCGGGAACCCTGGATGGCCGCCCGGTCACCTTCGGAGAGTTTGTGGACCTCTGGCGGATCACCGGCATTCTGACCGATGCTGTCAAGCCAGCCTTCACTCAGACCTTGGAGGGCTCCCCGGTCTACGTGCATGGCGGGCCATTCGCCAACGTCTCCATCGGCATTCCCAGCCTGGTGTCCGTGGAGATGGCCTGCGCCCGGCATGACGTGGTCGTCGTCGAGGCGGGCTACGGAGCCGATGCCGGCGCCCAGAAATGGCTGGACATCGCCGCCCGCGAGTATGGGGCCCAGTGGCCGGCCGCCGCCGTGGTCGTCACACGTGCCACCACCTGGCGGGACGATCCCAGGCTGAGCTGGCGCTATCCCTTCCACGTGCATCGTCTGGAGGGACTGGGCATCCCCACCTTCCCGCTGATCAACCTCTGGGAGGGCGAGGACGACCAGGTGGATTCCTTGCGGGAGACCGCCGATGGTCTGGGCTTCCGCAGGCCCATCGCGGGTAACCTCTTCCGTGATGGAGGCAAAGCCCTTGAGCCTCAGCTGGACGATCTGATCAAGGCCTTGCAGGAGCCCACGAATGCCCAGGCAGATACAGCCAGCCTGCATGATATGTCCGTGCCGGATCGGATCCGTTGGATTGCCCAGAGCGCTTACGGCGTGCCGGCTGATCGGGTCGTCGAGCGTGAGGGCTTCCAGGACAGCCTCCAGGCGGCCTCCGACCTGTGCAGCAAGGCAGGCATCTCCCTCGAGGATCTGGTGGTGGTTGCGGTCAAATCGCCAGCTACCATGACCGACGATGACCGGGCCGACCAGGACAAGCGCACGGTCACCCTGAAGAAGGTCGAGGCCCATACGGGTGCCGGCCTCCTGCAGGTGAACCTGACCACCTCCTTGACCACGCCCATGCCCAAGATCGTCTAAGCAGGCTATGCATGGATTCGGCAGACCTGTGACGCGCCGTGTTGCGGGCCTGCCGAAACCGTGTATAGTATCTACTTGGCTCTTGAAAGTGCCCTGCCCCTATAGCTCAGTTGGCTAGAGCAGCTGACTCTTAATCAGCGTGTCCGGGGTTCGAGCCCCCGTGGGGGCACAGAGTCAAAGCCCTACAGCCGCAAAGGCTGCGGGGCTTTTCCTTTATCTACGCTAAGGCCTGCAAGCCCCAAAATGTATGCTAAATGTATACCAAATAGCAACAGGGGAATTCTGACACTCTCGACCTGAGATGAGACCTTGCCGAAGCGGGACGCTTTGAGGTCTGTTGATTAATCGGCTGGCGTGTTCCTCACGTTGCCTGTCTGCCGCCCTTCACCTACGCGGCGGTGGTCGTGAGGTATCTTGATGATGGCAGAAGAGCAAGGAGCCTGCTCTCTTGGGCAGGCATAAGGGGGCTGGCGTTGACGTATGTGACCATTCGCGATGTGGCCGAGCGGGCGGGGGTATCGCCTACCACTGTCTCACAGATTCTGCACGGCAAAGGCCGCTTTTCAAGCAAGACCAGAGATTTTGTGCTGAGTATGGTCAAGTCCATGGGTTACGTGCCCGACTCCCGGGCCCGGGCCATGCGCTCCGATCCGGTCAAGACGGTGGGGCTGTTGGTGCCGGACTTGCGCAACGCCTATTTCGCCGACATGGTTGCCTCCATGGAGGAGGAGCTCTATGCTCGCGGCATTTCGACGCTGATTGGTTCTTTCGGCGAGGATTCGGCTCGACAGGACTCTTTTCTGCGCAATATCATGGGCCAGCGGATCGACGGGGCCATCGTTGTGCCCAAGGGGGTGCCCACTCATGGCATCGAGGATGTAGTCAGATGGGGGCTGCCGCTGGTCTTTGTGGACCGACGGGTGCCTGGTCTGACTTCGGTGCCTTACATCGTTTCGGACCCCAGCCAGGGTATACGTCAGGCACTGCAGGCCCTTTTCCGGAAGGGTCATCGACGCGTCGGATTCGTCTCGCATTCCTCTTTGGCTTCGACCACCCTCTATGAGCGGGAGAGCGCCTTCCGTGAGCTGACCGCCGAGATGATGCCGGACTGTGACTGCCCGGTCGTGGATTGCCAGGGGGAGTATGACTCGCGTGTGGCGGGGCTGGATGTGCTGATGGCCCACCAGGTCACGGCTGTCATCTTCGGCTACTCGCCGGATGCCATCACCATGATCGGGCTGATGCAGAAGCGTCAGCTCGTCATTGGCGTGGACATCTCGGTGGTTTCCTTCGACGATATTGAGGTCTTTCGGCTTATGACCCCGCAGGTGTCGGTCATATCCCAACAGGCCCAGGAGATGGGTCGTCGAGGTGTTCGGGAAGTGCTGGAGCTGATCGGGGCCCGCGAGGAAGCCGCTGACGATGACGGGAAGGCCGCTTCGCCGCACGAGGCCAATGACAGCAGGGAGCGGCACATGGTAGCTATTCCTACCATCTTCATTGCCAGGGATTCGGTCGGCCCGCTGCATCGTGACTGACTGCAAGATCACATACCATACCTGATATTGCAAATCTGGTATTGACACGCCTCTGTTGACAGCAATGATTTAACGTTTTATCGTAATCATACGACAGCGATAAAACGTTAAACCAATGGCGTGAGCGCTGTACACCGGATGATGATGAAGCGTCGACTTTCCGTGGAATTGCGGGGGAGAGTAATGCCGGCCATCAACCTCACGGTCACGGCGACCGGGTGGCGGATGACCGCTGATGTGGGAATCGATGCTGACGAGAATGTCGCGTGACAGCTCGTCTGATTCCGGTTGACGGGAGTTCCGAGAGGAACGGAAACGAGGAAATCAATGGAGAGCCGGAAGAAATCAATTCTATGCGTTGACACGGGTGTGGACGATGCCCTCGCACTTTGCTATGCCCTGTCTCACGAGGATCTTGACCTGATCGGGATCTGTGCCTCCTATGGCATGGCTACTGTCCCCAAGACCTACTCCAACACCAAGCACATTGTGAACATGATGGGTCGAGAAGACATCCCAGTCTATATGGGCAGTGAGAAGCCCTTGAGCCGTACCCGTGAATACAACGGCATGTTTCATGGCATGGATGGTCTGGGTAATCAAAATCTGCCCGACATCAGTGGTGACGCCCAGCCCGAAGAATCCATAGACTTCATCATCAACAGCATCAAACAGTATGGTGATGATCTGCAGATTATCACCACAGGTCCCATGACTGATATGGCCAAGGTGCTCATGCGCTTTCCCGAAGGCACCATACCAACTTTTACATTAGTGAGTATGGCGGGTGCGGCTATTACGCCCGGTAACAGCGGCCCCTATGGGGAGGCTAACGCCAAGGCCGATCCGGAGGCTTCTAAAATCGTGCTGGAGTCTGGTGTAAACCTCACCATGGTTGGTTTGGATGTCACTAGGAAGACTCTGCTGACCAAGGAAAATCTGGAAGTCTGGCAAGGTTACGATACGCCCATGGCGCATGTGCTGAGCACGGCTGTTGAGTTCTACCTAGCTGAGTATAAGAAGTATCACCCGTATCTGGCTGGATGCGCATTGCACGATCCCCTGGCCGTCGGTGTGGCCATCGATCCGAGTCTTGTCACCACAATTCCCATGAATATGACTGTGACTACGACCGGTGAGGCGACTGGGAACACTATTGAAAATCTCGACAAGGTCGCGGAAAAGCCGACGACCAAAGTCGCACTGCTGGTCGATGCCGACCGGTTCATGAAGGATTTCTATGGCCACGTCAACGCGGCCCTGCAGTGAGTAGAGGGGAATGCAATGAACGAGACAACTCAAGAGCAGCGTGAGGAGTCGCTGATTCTCAAGGCGATGCCTTTTATGATTTTCCTCTGCTTCATGCAGGTGTTCAGCGATCAGATGTTTGGAATTGTGTCGCCTGATATCGCAAAAACTTTTGCACTGACGCCGGCTCAGGTAGGTTGGTTGACGACTATCGCCTCGCTGGTTTTCGGAGTCGGAGGAGCAATTTACTCGACTCTGTCAGATGATGTGTCACCCCGGAAATTATTTACTTTTGGAACTGTGATGTTCGGCTTGGGGTCGCTGTTGATGGTGGCCTTGCAGTTCTCCTTCTGGCTGATTATCGTCGCTAGATCCATCCAAGTAGTGGGCGCAGCGGTTATACCGGGTTGCTTCGTGGTTTTTGTGCGCAAGTATCTGTCTGCTGATAAACAAGCGAAGTATCTAGGCTTCAATACAGCCATGTTCCAGCTTTCAGCCGCTCTGGGCGCTGTGTTTGGCGGGATGATCAGCAAGTACATGTCTTGGCAGGTTACGATGATCATCCCTGTTCTGGTGCTGGTTGCACTTCCTGCTTTGCGCAAGTATTTGCCTGACACAGCCAAAGCTGATGAGGGACATACAGCCCAGCGAATAAATATTCCATCGGTCGTTGTTTTCTCTGCAGCGTTTGCATTGATCTTGCTGGCCATTAACAAGAACACTCTTCTATGGTGGGGAATAGCCGTGCTGGGAGTGGTTGTTTACGTGATTTGCTCGAAACTCGTTTCCAATCCCATTATTGATATTGCGCTGTTCAAGGTGCCCAAGCTGGTAACGGGTTCTTTGGTGGGTGCCATCGTCTATGGGACGCAGTCGGCTTTCTTCTTCGTCTTCCCGTTCCTGATGCAGGCCAATTATGATGTCAGCAGCGCTACAGTCGGCATGATGTATCTACCGGCTAATATCTGTGCCTTCTTGTCAGGCATGTCCTCAGGTTTTATCACCAATAAGGTGGGGGCGAAGAAAGGCTTCCAGATCGGGTGCACGGTTATTCTGCTCTCGCAGCTAATGTTTGGTTTCTTCATGGGTGGCAATATCGCCTTTATGTGGGTGGCGTTGGTGCTCTTCGGTGTTGGGTACACCATCATTTATCCTGCCTACAATTCAATCCTGCCTAATGCGTTGCCCAATGAGGTAGTCGGACGTGGTATGGCGGTCAACAATCTGCTAAAGCGACTGGTGCTTACGGCTATGATTGCCGCCTCAGGTGTGCTCATTTCTGGCTCTGCCCTGGGTAAGCGGTTGGTGCCGACCATGGGCCACACAGATCAGTCATTCATCTATTCCAATGTCTGCTTCATCTTTGCGGTGGTCATTGTTATTGGCATGGTGTCCTACTACTTCGTCTTCAAGAACGTGAAAGAGGACAAGCAGCAGGCCTGACGAGAATATTGCGAATTCATCGGCATTCCATGACTGGTTCCCTGCTGTCCTTTGGACTGGTGGGGAACCTGGCATGGACCCGTAGCGCCGGGAGTGTATCTCTTGGCGCGGGAAGGAACCATGATGAAACGTGGTTTGCGATATGACTTCTCGCTGCTGGCCCTCCTGCTCATACCAGTAGGCGTTTCGGTCAACGTGGTGGGTTATCAGCTGTCCTCGATTCTGAAATTCCCTATCTTCATCGACCAGATAGGCACCCTCTTTGTGTCAATGCTCGGCGGCCCTTGGGTGGGCTTGGTGACGGGACTCATGGGCAATGTGATCAATGGCATGCTCAATCCTGTGGCCTTCCCCTACGCCTTGGTCGCCATGACTACAGGGTTCGTGGCTGGGCTCCTCTCCCGCTGGCGGTGGTATACGAACATCGTCGGCGCAGTGGCCGCCTGCTTCGTGATCAGCATTGCGGCGGCCATAGTCAAGGCACCGGTCACCATAGCCGTCTTCGGCGGAGTCACTGGCGCCGGCAGCGATCTGCTCACGGCGGCCTTGCTGGTGACGGGGACCAGCCTGATCAAGTCGGTTTTTTCGACCAGCATATTTACCGCAGTGGCCTCCACAGCCATCGATGTCTCGGTTAGCTGGGTGATTCTGCGCAAATTGCCCGACAGGTTCCTGATCAAGTTCAATTACGGATCCCCCTATGTCAGGAAGGTTGCCACGGCATCATGACTGGTTTCATAGACCGACTGTATCCGTCCTCCAAGGCGGCCCTGGTGCTGCTTGCCATCATTGTCGGCATCTTCACCCCTGGGTACATTCTGCAATATGCCATGTTCCCGGTTTTTCTGTTGCTGGCGATCATGGCCGGTAACGGTATGAGGTTCTTCAAGGGCTTCCTCTCATCCGTGGGCACTGTCGTCCTGGTAATCTTCCTGGTGCAGGTCTTCATCGTCCGCTATCCAGACAGCGCGCATATCTGGGCATTCATTGCCTTGTCTCCCACAGGTCTGGACAAGAGCCTGGGAATCACTTCCAGAATCGTATCCAGCGCTTCGGCCATCATGTGGTACTTCCAGGTGACCACGCCCAAGGACATGGTCTACGCCATGGAACAAGCGCATCTGCCCAAGAAGGTTACCTTTGTGATCATGTCGACCATTGGCATGGTTCCTCAGGTGATCAATCGTTCCAGGACCATTATGGATGCGCAGAAATCCCGTGGCATCGAGACCGAGGGCAACGCCTGGGCGCGGGTGAAGTCCTTCGTGCCCATGTTGGGACCATTGATTTTCTCCCTGATTCAGCAAACCGAGGAACACGCTCTGGCACTGCAGTCACGGGCTTTCCTGGCGCCTGTTCCCAAGACCTCCCTTTATCGCCTGGACAAACACACGATCGACCGGGTGATTCAGGTGATCTGCTTGCTGCTGTTGATCCTGTTTGTCGTATGGAGGGTCTGGAAATGAGTGTCATCAGTCTGGAACATGTGGGATACCGTTATCCTCTGGGCCGTGAGGATGCCGTGCATGATGTCTCCTTCCAGGTGGAGCAGGGGCAGGTCTGTGCGCTTCTGGGTGCCAATGGGTCGGGGAAGACCACTATCTGCAATCTGATCCGCGGCTTCATACCGCGCTTTTACCGGGGAGAGCCGACGGGTCAGGTTCAGCTGGCCGGAAGGCCTGTGGAGCAATACGATGACGCGGAACTGACCGAAACCGTCGGCTACTCCTTCCAGAACCCTTTTACGCAGATGTCCGGTGTCAAAGACAATGTCCGGGAGGAGATCGCCTATGCGCTGGAGAACCTCGGCGTGGAGAGGGAGGCGATGGCCGCGCGCGTGGATGCCATGATTGATCTGCTTCACCTGGACGACATCGCCGATGCCAATCCTCTGGAGCTTTCCGGAGGGCAACGGCAGCGAGTGGCCATTGCCGCGGTGCTGGTGACGGACCCACCCATTGTCGTTTTGGATGAACCCACCTCTCAGCTGGATCCGCAGAGCACCGAGGATGTATTCAACATCATCGCTCTGCTCAAGCGCCAGGGCAAGACCGTCATCCTGGTTGAGCACAAGATCGATCTGGTGGCCCGTTACAGTGACCTGGTCATCCTCATGGAAGGCGGCCGGGTGGCCATGAGTGGGCCAGCGCGTCGTGTGCTGACCGATCCGCAGGTCTTGGATCATGGTGGTCAGTTGCCCGAGGTCACCCGCTTCTTTCTGGAGCGCAACAAGAAGCTGGGGTTGAATGATCCCGTGCCGCTCTCGGTCGAGGATGCCATAAAACGTTACGGACGGAAAGGGGCCTGAAGATGGCCTATCTTGAGTTGGATAAGGTCGGATATACCTATCCAAATGGATATCAGGCTTTGCGGGAGGTCAGCCTGTCATGCGAGCTTGGGGAAGCTGTTGCCATCATCGGCCGCAACGGGGCCGGCAAGACCACCATGGTCAAACTTATGAATGGACTGCTCAAGCCCACTCATGGTCGCGTCATGGTGGACGGGACCTCCACGGATCAAGAGGATGCCGCCCATGTGGCAGCCAAGGTCGGCTATGTCTTTCAGAATCCGGACGATCAGATCTTCCAGGACAGCATCCGCCGGGAAATAGCCTATGGGCTGGTGAAAAAGCATGTTGCCCGGGACCGTATCGGGGGGCGGGTTGCTTGGGCCGCTGAAGTCTGCGGTTTGGGTGACAGCCTGGATTCCCATCCCTATGACCTTCCCTTCTCGCAGCGCAAGTTCGTCACCATAGCCTCGGCTTTGGTCATGGACCCTCAGGTGCTGATTCTGGACGAGCCTACCGCCGGTCAGGACAGGGCCGCTACGGACCTGCTGGCAGGGATAATCCAGCAGGTGACGGCAATGGGCAAGACGGTCATCACCATCAGTCATGACATGGAGTTCGTCACTCGTCATTTCCAGCGGGGCATTGTCATGGCCGACAGACAGATCCTCATGGATGGGCCCATCGCTCGGATCTTCAGGGATGATGATCTGCTTGAACAGGCTCATCTGGCCCGTCCCTATCTGGCGCAGTTGGCCCAGGCCTGGGGCTTCCACGACGTGCTCACCTCTGAGGATTTCATGGCGGCCCTGCCCCAGACATCATTACTGACAAATCAGTGACACTGCCCCCCCCCCCCCCTGGATAAGGCTCCGGCGGTTTATGAAGTCTATGTGCCTGATTGAGTGGGGGCTCTGCTCGTTTTCCCTAGAGGTAGTGCACTCCATGCGATTCTCAATGCGTCACAATCAGTGGTAGTTGGCATAGAATATCTATGCCGGTTGAAGTGCAGTCGTGTTGATGGTGACACGCGGTTGGGGCTGGCGCGATATCGGATTTCAAAGAATTACTTGAATCAATGGAGATCATGAGCGCTTCTCGGTCTAGTGTCATCACCTGTTTCTATTGAAAGATGCCCGTGCCTTGGTCACAAGGCGGCATCGAGAGAGGGGTGAAGGGTCGAGTGGAATATTCGCTCATGACCAAGCTGGCCGTTGAATGTGTCGGGAACGGCGCGGTCGCCGACGTGGACCTGGAGGGCACCAAGGGCCACCATTCCGGCTGGCTCACCATCGCCATGGGATATGGCTTCGGAGTCATGTTTCTCGTGCTCATGTTCGGCGGGTATCCGGAACCCACATCAACCCGGCCATGACTCTGGGGCAAGCCGTCATCGGCATCTTCCCCTGGAGTCAGGTTCTGCCTTATATTCTCGCGCAGTTGATTGGAGCAGCCATGGGTCAGCTGGTTGTCTATGTCTGCTACTTCCCGCACTACCGCATGACCAAGGAGCCTGCGCCGATTTTGGGCACCTTCTGCACCACTGATGCCTCGGGATCGCTGGTCAATTATTTTATCAATGAGTTCTTTGGCACGCTGGCTGGTGCTGGTTCTGGGAGCCCTCTGCTGTTTGCAGGGCCCATGGGGGTCTCAGGGGTTGGCTGCCGCCTCCATCGTCGTCGGCTTGATCGTCTGGGGGCTGGTCACCTCTCTGGGCGGTCCCACGGGCCCTGGTCTGAACCCCGCACGAGACCTGGTGCCGCGCTTCCTGCACTGGATTCTGCCCGTACCCAATAAGGGGGACTCACGCTGGGGCGAGGCTTGGATTCCAGTGGTGGCACCCATCGCCGGTGCCATCGTCGGAGCCGCGATTTTCAAGGTTCTTTTCGCTCCCTGATCAGCAGCTTGGTGACAAGGCCCCAAGCTTCATCTTGGAGGCTCAAGACCTTATTGATTGCGTTGTCAAGCTTGTGGGTAGTCAAGCTTGAATGGTTCGTCCTGCTATGGATATTATTGACCATATATGCCCGATTCCTCGCAATGAGTGCATCGGAGATGGGAAGGCAGGTACGACCATGGGGCGTCTTCAAGGCAGGAAAGAGCGCGAGCCGTTTGTGCTCGAGCACGCGAGTATCGCGACCGGAGATGAGCAAGGCACGGTCCAGAAGGATATGTCTGTTCTGGTGTCCGCGGACGGCCGGATAGAGCAGGTCTGCCCAACCCCGCTGGCCTACGTGCCTTCCGGATACCACCGGATCAACGCTACGGGCAAGTTTGTGGCACCGGGACTCATCAATGCCCATACCCATCTCTTTGCCGACGGCAAGCCCCTGTCTGGCGGTACGGACCTGTCGCCGCGTGTGGTCAATGCCGGCTTGAAGGTGGTGCACAGCCCTGCCGGCAGAGTCCTCATGGACGCCAGGATCAAAGGCAACGTTTCTACACTGTTGAACTCGGGCGTCACGACCATTCGTACCCTGGGTGATGTGGGCTATGAGGCGGTTCGTCTGCGCGACAAGATTGATGCCGATGAACTGACCGGTCCGCGCATGCTGGCTGCCGGTCCACTCCTGGCGATTCCAGGAGGGCATGGCGATCCTTTCATCGCCCTCTCCTGCTCCTCTCCAGAAGAGGCCAGGCGTCGAACCAGGGAGAACCTGGATCATGGTGTCAATGCCATCAAGGTGGCTGCGACCGGCGGCGTCACCGATGCCACCAAGCTTGGCGAGGCCGGCAGCCCGCAGATGACCGAGGAGGAAATGGCTGCAGTCTGCGATGAGGCCCATGAGTTTGGTGTGCTCGTCGCAGCACACGCTCAGAGTCCCGAGGGGGTCAAGGCCGCTCTCAAGGCAGGCGTGGACACCATCGAACATGGCAGCGCCCTTGACGACGAGATGATCGGACTCTTCCTTGACAATCCGCGCTCGCTTCGTGGTTTCTCTGCCCTGGATCCCACCCTGTCCGCCGGGTTGCCGCTGGTCAAGATCAGCCAGCAGGAGCTCGGAATCAGCGACATAGTTCGTGGCAACTCCGAGCTGGTCGTCGATGGCATGGTCAAGAGCGCCAAGCAGGCTCATGAGAACGGCATTGCCGTCGGCGTTGGGACCGACACCGGCATGACCTTCGTGCCCCAGTACAGCACTTGGCGAGAGCTCGACTATCTGGTGCGGTACGCTGACTTCACCCCGGCTCAGGCCTTCCACGCCGCCACCCAGGTCAATGCCCGAAACCTCGGCTTCGACAATGTCACTGGCTCGGTCGACACGGGCAAGGATGCGGATCTGATCGTCCTTGACGAGGACCCTGCCAAGAATGTGCGGACCCTGGCTGACCCGAAGTTGGTCATTGTTCGTGGCAAGCCGGTCTGGCGCCCTGAGGTCAAGCACTTCGAGGAGATCGATCGCTTGCTCGACAGCTTCTGACCATTTACCTTGCGTGACCATTCAAGGGCATGTAGTAGTTTGACTGCCTGATGGTTTCTCGATGACCGGGTGGTATGCAAGCATGTCGGTATGCACAAGGGAGAACCGATAGTGGACCAGGTCGGCCAGGCCAAGGTCGTAGGAAGGTTGGCACCTTCGCCAACCGGGCGGATGCATCTGGGCAATATCTATGCATGTCTGGCGGCCTGGCTGGGTGTCAGGTCGCAAGGGCCTGGCGGGGTTCTGCGGCTTCGCATCGAAGACATAGATACGCCACGGGTGGTCAAGGACGCTGATCATTGGATCATGGATGACCTGGCCTGGCTGGGATTGGATTGGGATGGCGAGGTGGTCTACCAGTCCCAGCGCGCCGATGCCTACAGGCAGGCATTGAAGCTGCTGGAATCGCAGCAATTGGTAGGCGAGCAGCCGCTGATTTATCCCTGCTTCTGCTCCCGTGCCGACATCCGCGCGGCATCGGCGCCGAATGAAGGCGATGGGTTCATCGTCTATCCCGGCACCTGCCGAGGACTTTCCCCTGAGGTTGTCAGTGAACGGATGGCTCGAGGGCAGCGGCACAGTCTGCGAATCGCAGTCCCTGATCAGCCCGACGAACCGGATGCCATCTGTCGCTTCGACGATCTGATTTTTGGCCCGCAGTCATTCAACTTGCCTAGGCAGGTCGGCGATGTGGTCGTCAAACGTTCGGATGGTTTGGTTTCCTACCAGTTGGCGGTGACGGTGGATGACCTGGCCATGGGTGTCAACCAGATCGTGCGGGGAAGGGACCTCCTGAGGTCAACGGCCATTCAGATGTGGATCCGGAATCATCTTCAGCCACAGGCTCCTCGCGTTCAATATGCGCATCTGCCTCTGATTGATGGTGTGGACGGCAGGAGGATGTCCAAGCGTTTCGGATCGCCGGACCTGGGATCACTGAGAAGAGACGGCTGGTCGTCCAGGCAGGTGTTGGGGGTCTGTGGCTGGCTTCTGGGAATCTTGGACCGTCCCAGACCTGCCAGTGCTCGGGAACTGCTGGATGGTTTCACGTGGAACACTCTGGCCGCTGACCGCAAGGACCGACAGCTAAACCTGAGCGAGCTGAACGTTTCTGAAGCAAAACCGAGTCTGTAGGTTCTTCGATACTGAATTTCGTAGCTCGTTTCCGACATCGGCTTTCTCCCGGGCTCGTAGGCTTGCAGGTATGAGCCACTGGCTACCATGGCCTCAGTCAAGGCTTCCGGATTTTAAGGAGGTAGCGGGTCATGGTCGCCTATATGGACCACAAGGATCTGGGCAATCAGCAGATTAGCAGAGAACGGGCCGTACAGATTGCGGATGGGGTCAAGCGTGTGGCCGACAGGATCGCCAAAGCGGAAGACTCCGCTGGTCGAAAAGAAGGCTCGGTAACCCTGCTGGCGGCCACCAAGACCCGCGATGTGGGCGAGATTATGGCAGCGATCGATGCCGGGGTGCGTCGGATCGGCGAGAACCGTCCCCAGGAGGTCACCGCCAAGGCCCAGGGATTGCTGGAGCTCTGTCGGGACAGGGGACTGGCTCTTGGCACCGACCTTGTAGACAGTGATTCATCAAGCGCCAGCCTGGGCTTCCACCTTATCGGGCAGCTCCAATCCAACAAGATCAATAAGATTCTGCCGTATGTCGACACGGTCGAGTCTGTCGATGGGCCCTCGCTGGCCCGAAAGCTGGCCACGCGGGCACTGGCTGCAGGCAGGACTGTGGGCATACTCCTGGAGGTCAACGAGTCCGGCGAGCAGGCCAAGTCGGGATGTGCCCCCGACAGGGCCCTGGATCTGGCCTATGAGCTGGCAGCTATGGAGGGGATTCGGCTTAAGGGTCTGATGACCGTCGGCGCACATGTGGACGATGAGGCCATCATCAGGAGCGGATTCGCCCATTTGCGCGGTCTGCGCGACCGCATCAGGGATTCGGGGGAGCCGGGCACCGACACCTGCACCATGCTGTCCATGGGAATGACCGGAGACATGGAGTATGCAGTGGCTGAGGGGTCGACCGAGGTTCGTGTGGGCACAGCCATCTTCGGACCGCGGGCTTTTATCTGACCAGCCACTGCCTGTTTCGGAACCCGAACCTATCAAGCGGCCCGGCCTGGGGCTAGACTGTGCCCTATGAGAATCGCGCGTTTTTCCTACAAGGACACCCCACGATATGCTTTCGTCCAAACTGATAAGCAGGACGGCAAGGATTACCTGGTCGAGCTGAGCGGCTACCCCCTGACCGGTCAGCAGGTCGAACCCACCGGCAAGCGTTACCCCCTGGACGACGAGGATGTGCGGCTGCTGGCTCCGGTCATCCCCTCCAAGATCTACGGGGCGGCCAAGAACTACCGAGCTCACGCCGCCTACATGGCCGAGCATGGCCAGTCCTCGGACGCGGAGCCTCCGGAGAAGCTCATGCTCTTCATGAAGCCCTCCACCTCGGTCATCGGCCCTGACGACCCCATCGTCAAGCCCTCCTACAGCAAGGACATGAACTACGAGCCCGAGGTTGCCGTTGTCATGGGCAGGATGGCGCGGAAGGTGAGCGTCAACGAGGCCATGGACTATGTGCTGGGCTACACCTGCGTCAATGACGTAACCCTGCGCGATCTGCAGAAGAATGATCCTATGTGGACCCGCTGCAAGGGCTTCGACACCGCCTGCCCCCTCGGGCCTTGGATCGAGACCGACCTGGACTATCGGGATGCGAAGATCTCCTTCAGGCTCAACGGGGAAGAGGTGCCCGAGGCAAGCGGCACCACCGCCAACCTGATTCACTCCATTCCTGAGCAGATCGCCTTCATCTCCAGTTTCGCCACACTGCTGCCCGGCGATGTTATCATGACCGGTACCCCGCACGCCACGGGTTCCTTGAAAAACCGTGACGAGGCCACTGTCCAGGTGGAGGGAATCGGCTACCTGCGCAATGTGGTCATTGACGAGTAGCAAATAGCAGGAAAACAAACGATATAAAAACTTGAGTCGTTAAGGCTCAAGTTTGGGAATAGGTGTCCTCCTTTCGCTGTTGTAGAAGACAGATGAACCCGTGACGGGGTCTGGTCGAGTGATTCGGCTGGCCCCGCCGAAGAATGTTGGAGGATGCTCTATGAACGAAAACTTCACCACCATGGCTCAGCAGGCCATAGGCGATGCCATTCAGTCGGCCTCGGCTGCCGGCAACCCCCAGGTGGATGTGCTCCATCTGCTGGACTCCCTGCTGCGTCAGCAGTCCGGCGTGGTACCTGGACTGATCCAGGCCGCAGGCGGCGACAGCCAAAGAGTCGGTGCCGAGGTCCGTCAGGCCCTGGTGGCCCTGCCGTCGGCCAGCGGATCCACGGCCTCGCAGCCCGATGCCAGCCGTCAGCTCAGCATGGCCCTGGCCCAGGCTGAGAAGGAAATGCAGGCCATGGGGGACGAGTACGTCTCCACCGAGCACCTGCTCATCGCCATCGCCCAGGGTCCCTCGCAGGCCGCCGATATTCTGAATCGGAACGGTCTGCAGGCCGATACCCTGCGCAAGGCTGTGCCCCAGGTGCGCGGCGGCGCCAAGGTGACCAGCCCGGATGCCGAAGGCACCTACAAGGCCCTGGAGAAGTACTCCACCGATCTGACCGCCCAGGCCAAGGAGGGCAAGCTGGACCCGGTCATCGGCAGGGACCAGGAAATCCGTCGTGTCATGCAGATCCTGTCGCGGCGCACCAAGAACAACCCTGTTCTCATCGGTGAGCCCGGCGTGGGCAAGACAGCTGTGGTCGAGGGGCTGGCCGAGCGCATCGTGGCTGGCGACGTACCTACCACCCTGCAGGGCAAGAGACTGATCTCACTGGATCTGAGCTCCATGGTGGCTGGCAGCAAGTACCGCGGCGAGTTTGAGGAACGACTCAAGGCCGTTCTCAACGAGATCAAGAGCGCCAACGGTCAGGTCATCACCTTCATCGACGAGATTCACACCATCGTCGGTGCTGGTGCCGCCGAGGGATCCATGGACGCGGGCAACATGCTCAAGCCCATGTTGGCCAGGGGTGAACTGCGCCTGATCGGTGCCACCACCTTGGACGAATACCGCGAGAATATCGAGAAGGATCCGGCTCTGGAGCGCCGCTTCCA
This sequence comes from Bifidobacterium asteroides, assembly GCF_009683175.1. Classification (GTDB taxonomy): domain Bacteria; phylum Actinomycetota; class Actinomycetes; order Actinomycetales; family Bifidobacteriaceae; genus Bombiscardovia; species Bombiscardovia asteroides_H. The sequence continues at coordinate 718,747 of NZ_WKKW01000001.1, read as the reverse complement.
GCAGGTCTTCGTAGGCGAGCCCTCCGTGGAGGACACCGTGGCCATCCTGCGTGGTCTCAAGCAGCGTTACGAGGCCCACCACAAGGTGACCATCGGGGATGATGCCCTGGTGGCTGCGGCCACGCTGTCCAACCGGTACATATCTGGTCGTCAGCTGCCCGACAAGGCCATCGACCTGGTTGACGAGGCCGCTGCCCACCTGCGGATGGAGCTGGACTCCCAGCCTGAGGAGATCGACGAGCTTCAACGCCGCGTCACCCGTCTGGAGATGGAGGAGATGCAGCTGAAGAAGGCCGATGACCCCGCCTCCAAGGACCGTCTGAGCAAGCTGCAGGCCGAGCTGGCGGATTCCCGCGAGAAGCTGGGTGGTCTCAAGGCCCGCTGGGAGAACGAGAAGGCCGGCCACAACAAAGTCGGCGACCTGCGCGCCCAGCTGGATGCCAAGCGGGTCGAGGCCGACAAGGCCACTCGTGAGGGCGACCTGGAGAAGGCCTCCCGCATTCTCTACGGGGAGATCCCCGGCATTCGCAAGCAGCTGGCCCAGGCGGAGAACGCGGCCGAGCAGGCCAAGAACGCCGCCAATGATGCGGGTCCCGATGGAGCTGACATCGCCGGCGGCCCGGCCCAGGAGCCCATGGTTCCTGACCATGTGGATGCGGATTCCGTGGCTGAGATCGTCTCTGATTGGACCGGCATCCCTGTGGGACGGCTCATGGAGGGCGAGAACGAGAAGCTCCTGCATATGGAGGACTACCTGGGCAAGCGGGTGGTCGGCCAGCAGGAGGCCATCCATGCAGTCTCCGACGCGGTCCGGCGCTCGCGTGCCGGCATCGCCGACCCCGATAGGCCCACTGGATCCTTCATGTTCCTGGGCCCCACGGGCGTAGGTAAGACGGAGCTGGCCAAGGCCCTGGCAGACTTCCTCTTTGACGACGAGAAGGCCATGGTCCGCATCGACATGTCAGAGTACATGGAGAAGGCCTCGGTCTCCCGGCTGATCGGCGCTGCCCCCGGCTATGTGGGCTATGAGGAGGGCGGCCAGCTGACCGAGGCCGTGCGTAGGCGGCCCTACTCGGTGGTCCTCTTCGATGAGGTGGAGAAGGCCAACCCTGAGGTCTTCGACCTGCTCCTGCAGGTCCTGGATGACGGCAGGCTGACCGATGGCCAGGGCAGGACGGTGGACTTCAAGAACACCATCCTGATCATGACCTCCAACCTGGGCTCGCAGTTCCTGGTCCGGGACGACCTGGATGAGGAAGGCAAGCGCAAGGCCGTCATGGATGCTGTGCACGCCAACTTCAAGCCCGAGTTCATCAACCGCTTGGACGATCTGGTCATCTTCCATCCGTTGACCCGCGACGAGCTGGGTTCCATTGTGGACATCCAGGTCAAGCAGGTGGCCCAGCGGCTGACCGATCGGCGCATCACTCTGGATGTCACCGACTCCGCTCGGGAGTGGCTGGCCAACATAGGTTATGATCCGGCTTTCGGCGCTCGTCCGCTGCGTCGACTGGTCCAGACTGAGGTGGGCGATCAGCTTGCCAGGATGCTGCTGGCTGGCAAGGTCCACGACGGCGACACGGTCCTGGTGGATCAGACCGGCGGCGATCACTTGGAGCTGACCGCCTGGACCACTGAAAACCTGGTCGATGACTCGGTCACGGTCGACGATGTGACGGCTGATGGCGACGCTGATGCTGATGCCGGTGATGCCGGACGCGATGGAGGTCGTGGCCGTCATGCCGCACGTGGTGACGATCAAGGTCAGACCCAGTCTCACTGAGGTCAATTGGGTCCGGCACCCGGGATCATTCCCGGGTGCCGAACCTTTTTGCTCCACAGATTGTTCTTTGTGGATTCAATCCATAGCAGCAGCCGGGTCCTTGCCCTCTTGCATGGACTCCCACTGGCTGTCGACGATGATCTGAGGGCGCCGTGCAGCGACTGTCGGGAGCTGGTCCGTGTCGATCAGGGCCAGGTGTAGCCAGCGGCGGCGCAGGTGCCGCAGCCGGTGCAGGCGACGAACGTTGAGCATGGCCAGGATGGTGGATAGGGCTCCTGTTACTGCTGCGATCATGGGGTTGAGCATCCAGCCCAGGAAAGGTTGGCAGATTCCGGTGGCAATGACCAGGGCGATCATGTTGTAGACGGTGGACCAGGTCAGGTTCTGCCTGATGACCTGGGTGGTGGCTCGGCTCAGTTCTATGGCTCTACTGGTCCCGTCCAGGTCGCCCTGGTGCAGGATCAGGTCCGGCTGCGGCGGGTCGGTGTCATCCTCGGCATGGTCCCTGTCGGCTTTGAGTTTTGGACCCAAAGTGATACCCACCTGAGCCCTGGCCGTCAGTTCGGGATCCGCTGCGGTTCCAGCCGCCAGAGCCACGAGGCTGGTGCGGTCCTGCTTTGAGCCTGATGCGGTGTCTTGACCAGTTCGATCCGCTGGTACGCCCCTGCTGGTCCGGGTCAGGTCGTGATTGAGCCGATCCATGCACTCGCGCTTGCGCTCGGGGGTCAGCCGGGTGATCAGCATATCCACACCTGCCTGACGGGCCGCCCGCTCAATCCTGTCGTCCGGCTGGTGGCTTCCATCCAGGATCAGGCTGCTCACCCGCAGGGAGCGTAGATGGGTGGCGGTCCTGGTCAGGGATTCCGTGTGGACACCTTGGCCCTCCGAGTCGTCGGGATCCAGCAGAGAGGAGTCGTCGAGAATTAAGGTGCGCACCCGCCCCAGGTGGTTCATGGCCCGCGGCGAAGTGAAGAGCAGACCGTGGGCCAGGCCCGTCTCCAGGCTGGTTCGAAAGGCCATGGGGATGGTCATGGCTGCGACGGCGGGAGAGGCGATGGTCAGCACACAGACGGCATTGCCTACAGCATGGGCCAGGTGGGGCTGTGGTCCCAGCATGAGCCAGAGCATGAAGGTCCAGACAGCCAGGATCATGATCAGGGCGATGGCTGTGTGGACGATTCGATCCATCCTGCGCATGGCGGGGGATCGCTCGACCAGGGCCTGAGGAATGATCTTCACGAGCCTGGCTGCATAGGTATTATCGCCGGCGGCATCCACGCGGATGGACAGTCGACCCTCCAGGACTTTGCTGGAGGCCAGGATCCGGTCGCCGGGTCCGCATGGCCGGGGTCGGTCGCCACCAGTCAGTTCGCTGTCGTCCACCAGGGCCGACCCTGACTCCACAACCCCATCGGCGGCTGGGCGCTCTCCTGTGCGTACCAGGAGCAGATCGCCTGGGTGGATCCGGTCGCGTGCAAGCATCTGGGCGGGAACTGTCTGCGGATGCTCGGAATCGGCCACCAGACCTGAGACTGGCCGGATCTCCGTAAGATGGTTCAGAGAGGCCACCAAGGATGCTTCCATTTTGGTGCCGATGACCCGGGCCAGCAAGAGGAGGGTGATGACCACGCCAATCAGATCGAAGTATGGGGATCGTGATCCCTCCGGCAGCAGGGATCCGGCCAGACAGGTGGCCAGGCTGTACAGGTAGGCCAGGCTTGTGGCCAGCATGGCCAGGAGATCGGGGCTGCAGCGGTGCTCGGTCATGGACTTCCAGCCATCCATGAGTATTCCACGGCCGCAGTAGAAGATGACCGGGGTTATCAGAATAGCCTGGACCCAGGGGCTGGCCAGCCAGGAGGGAATCAGATCAGGGCCGAATCGATCGAACAGATCCAGAACCAGGACGGGCGCGGTCAGCAGGGCACTTACGATGGTCGGCCTGAGCAGACGGTGGCTGCGGGAGTCCAGATCGGCTCCCCATTTGCCCCAATCCTCGGGATCGCGCCAGGAGCGGTTGGTCGGGGAGCCCGCGGCTGCATCCTGGTCACTGGTGTGGGCCGACGGCATAAGGAAGTACCAGATGATCAGCCAGGTGACCGCACAGGCCACGACCAGATCGGCTATCGCCAGGAAGATATCGATACCCACGGATCTCCTTCGGTCTTGCTCCAACCCCTTGATATTTCCTATTCTGCCCTTAATTGCGGTCCGGCACCGGTCTTAAGGCCGATTCCTTGCGGAAAAAACGAATTCTCCGATTATCGCCGGCAGCCTGCCGCGCCGATCTGGTTTCCGGGTCCAGTGCAGGAGGTTTACTAGAACATATGTTCGATTCTACGTCATCAGTGGTCATGGTGGTGCTTCTCCTGCTGATCGGTATAGTCCTGGGAGGACTGGCCGGGTATGTGCTGGGTCGTGCCCAGGGTCGGAAGGCCGTCGGTATGGGGTCCGACGGCCAGGTGGATGAGCTGCGCGCGCAGCTGGATCAGGCCCAGGAACGGCTACATGGATCCGATGCGGCTCTGGTTGAGGCACGGACCAAGGTGGACGGTCTGAACCGCGAGCTCTCCTTTGTCAAGTCCCAGCTGGCCCAGGCCCAGCAGGCCGAACAGATCAGAATCGAGCAGGAGCGCCGCCGCGCCCAGGCTCAGGAGGAGGAGAAGCGGCGCAAGCAGGCTGAGAGCATGGAGGAGGAGAGCAAGGTGCTCTCGGCTCTGGCCCCGGTGCAAAAGAATCTTGACGCCCTACAACACAAGGTTGCCCAGATCGAGGAGGGCCGCAAGCAGGAGATGGGCTCCCTGGGGCAGCAGCTGAAGAGTCTGGGCGAGCAGCAGGGGCGACTGGACAAGGAGACTAGCTCTTTGGCTTCGGCCCTGCGCAACAACAAGGTACGCGGCGCCTGGGGCGAGGCTCAGCTCAGGAATATCGTCGAATCTGCGGGGCTCCTGGAGCATGTGGACTTCGATACTCAGGTAGTGGTCACGGCCTCGGATGGTCGCGTCCTGCGCCCCGATATGGTGGTCCATCTGCCCGGCGGCAAGACCATTCCCATTGATGCCAAGGCCCCTTATTCCGACTACCAGCGGGCCTGCGAGATTCCCGATACTGCTTCGGACGACGAGCTGCGCCGCCGGGACGAACTGCTCAAGGCGCATGCCCGGGCCCTGCGCGAGCACGTCAAGGCCCTGGCCGATAAGGAATACTGGAACGCCTTCGAAACGGCCCCGGACTTCGTGGTGGCCTTCATCCCCAACGACTCCCTTCTGCAGGCCGCCCTGGAGGTGGATCCCACCCTGATGGATGATGCCTTTGCCCAAAAGGTGGCCCTGACCTCGCCGGTGACTCTCTGGGCTGTGCTCAAGTCGGTGGCCTATGCCTGGCAGCAGCAGAACCTGTCCGAGGACGCCCGGACTCTCTTTACATTGACCCACGAGCTCTATGACCGCTTTGTGGTCTTGGGTGATCGGGCCAACAAACTGGGCCGTTCCATCACTGCCACAGTGACCGCCTACAACAAGTTCGCCTCCTCTTTGGAGTCGCGCGTTCTGGTCACCGCCCGCAAGCTGCAGCAGATGGATCCCTCCAAGGTCATCGATTCGGTCGACATGATCGATTCAGACAAGGGCAATATCAGGGAGCTGACAGCTCCGGAAGTTTTGCCTGACCAAGGGCAGTGAGTGCCGCTTAGGGGCCTCCGGCGCTAGTCTGATAAGCATGAACGAGGCAACGAAGAGACAAGAGGGTTCATCCTTCAGGCCCACTGGGTCGCCTGATCTGGTCGGACGCAAATCCGACGTGGACCTGCCTGAGCCGGTCGATCAGCTGCGTGAACTCCTGACCCAGGAGATCGGCGGGCGTCCCTTCACCGAGCTGAGCGGGGTCACCTTTCATCATCGCGGGGCCGAACTTGCCGGGCATGTTCTTCTGGACACCCTGGAGGATGCGGGCTATTCAGTCGACGACTTCGATGCGGTTGGGGCCCTGACCGCCGCTGCCGTGCCACTGGCTGATGCCATGCTTCATGCCGCAGCCTCGCGTGGGCAGGATCTGGACGCCTTTGTCATGGACTTCGTTTACCCCTCCATCAAGGGCCCGTCCATCGAAGGCAGACGGGTTATCCTTCTGGATGCTTGGCTGGGCCGGAAATCCTATGTGCAGACCTCGTCCCTGGTTACCTTGGGCAGGAATAACGAACTCAATCTTGACTGCGGGATCATCCAGCGTCAGGGTGCCAAGACGTTGGCCATCGCCTCGCTGGTGGGTGGCCGGACCGATGGCAGCGTTCAGGTGGTCGATCCAGTGGACGGCTCCCGGCAAAGACTGCCTTTCATCTGCGCCTACCAGGAGGATCAATTCGTCGGTGCGGCCGATGACTCTCCGGAGCGGTCATGAGGGAACCTGATCCGGTGACCCGAGCGGCCATGGCCTCTGATGAGCCGGTCTTCCGCCAGGTGGGGGTCGGCCCCTGGCAGGAAGAGCATCCTGAGCAGCCCCTGCCGACGGACCAGCGCTATGACCCTGAACTGCTGGAGCAGGGGGATCGGCGCAACGTTTTGGACCGTTACCGATATTGGAAGGTCGATGCCATTCGGGACGACCTGGATCGCCGGGGCCGTCATGACTTCGAGGTGGCTGTGGAGAATTGGACCCACGATTTCAATATCGGCTCCATGGTCCGAACCGCCAACGCCTTCGCCGCCCGCTGCGTCCATATAGTCGGTCCTCACAAATGGAACCGCAAGGGCTCGTTGATGACCGAGCTCTACCAGCATGTGGTCCACGACCCCGACATAGCAACCATGACGGCCACCCTGCGAGAAGAGGCGGCCGGGCAGGGGGAGTCCACCCCCCGCATGATCGCCATCGACAACGTCCCCGGGGCCGTCCCCATGGAGACCTATCGCTTTCCCCGTCGCTGTCTGCTCATGTTCGGCGCTGAGGGGCCGGGGCTGTCCAAGAAGGCCTTGGAGCTGGCGGACGATGTGGTCTACATCTCCCAGTTCGGATCGGTGCGCTCCATCAACGCCGGGGCTGCGGCTGCCGTGGCCATGCACTCCTGGATCTGCCAGCACGCGGAGGTGGCGGGGCCATGATTGTCATCGACTCGCTGACCAAGCGCTTTGGCTCCCGCAAGGCACTGAACCGTGTCTCCTTCACGGCCAGGGACGGTCGGGTGACCGGGTTTGTGGGGCCTAAAGGTGCCGGCAAGTCGACCACACTGCGCACTGCTCTGGGGCTGGTTCGCCCTGATGCAGGAAAGGCCCTGTTCGATGGCCAGCCTTTCGTCCGGCTCTCATCGCCCATGCGGACAGCAGGAGCGATACTGAATCCACGCAACGCCCATCCTGCCTGCAAGGCCAGGGACCACCTGCTGGCCCTGGCCGCAGTCAATGGCATTGATCGACGTCGGGTGGACCAGGTGCTTGAGATGGTCGGCTTGCAATCGGTCGCCGACAGGCCGACAGGTTCCCTTTCTCTTGGGATGAGTCAGCGACTGGCCTTGGCTGCAGCCCTTCTGGGTGACCCGCACAACCTGGTTCTGGATGATCCCCTTTACGGTCTGGATCCCGGGGGAGCCGAGCGGGTGAGGGACATTTGGCGCGGTCTTGCCTCACAGGGCAGGGCAGTCCTCCTGAGCTCCCGTAAGATCAACGAGGTGGCTCAAATCGCCGACGATCTGGTCATCATCGCCAAGGGAAGGGTCCTGGAGAGAACGACAGTGGCCCGATTCATCGGCGAGCACTCCCGGGACTCCATCTATGCGGTAACGCCGCAGCCCGACCAGTTAAGGGCCGCCCTGGCCACGGCTGCCGGAATCAGCATCACCCGTCTGCCGCCAGACGAGAGCTGTCCGCCGGATGCCGCCCGTTTCCGCATCCAGGGCGCGCCCCTGGCTTCGACAGCCTCGATTCTGGCCCAGGAGGGCGTGGTGCTCTACGACTTCCAGCCGGAGAAAGCCTCCTTGGAACAGGCCTACAAGGACATGATTCACGGCAGAAGGGATGCGCGGCCATGAGTGCCGACAGCGGCCGCCGAGTCCGCCGGAGTCGGCGAGAGGTACCCGCAGGGCCTGATAATGCAACCCCACGGCATGGCTCCGCCTTCACGCGGCTGCGTCGGACTTCGGTGCTGTCCTTCCTGGATTCGCGTCGTCCGTCAGGTCAGCTGACCCTTTTCGGGGCGGTCCGAGGGGAGCTGCGCAAGATGCTCTCCCTACGATCTACCTGGGTCCTCCTCCTGATCGTCATGCTGCTGCAGCCATTGAGCGCCGGCCTGATGGCCTGTGCGACCCGGGTCCTGGCTGGCCCGGGTCGGCAGACCAATCACCTTCCGGATCACCTGCTGCCTGCCTCCGGTGACGTTTTCCGGTCGGCCATCGCGTCGGGCCTTTTCCCGGCCATGGTCGTGGCGGGCATTCTGGGGGTTCTGGTCCTTACGCGTGAGTTTTCCGGAGCCACCATTGAGAGCACGCTGACGGCCAATCCTCGTCGGGGCATGGTTCTGACGGCCAAGGGTCTTGCCTTGGCCTTGTTGACTTGGTTGGCGGCACAGGTAGGTCTGTTGCTCGGCTGGATCCTGGCGACCCTGATTCTGCCAGGCAAATCGGGGGCCTTGCCCGCCTACAAGCCCGGGCTTGCCATGATTGATCTGCTGGGCGGTCCGCTCATGCTGGTCCTCTTTGCTTTGACGGGCCTGGGTCTGGGGGCCTTGAGCCGCTCCAAGGCTGGTGGGATCGGCCTGTTCCTGGGGCTGACCGTGATTCTGCCATTGATTCTGGGACTCCTGGCGGGTTTGGTCCCTCATGCCGACCGGCTGCAGGTTCCCTTCAGCCTGACCCCAACCAGCCTGCTGAGCACCTTCCTTTCAGGTCTGGGCCAGGCAGCAGGGGCAGGCATCGGATGGTGGCCCACCTGGTGGCAGTCGGGCCTGATCATGATGGTCTGGACGGCTCTATGCTGTGCTCTGGGAACCCTGGTCTTTAGGCGCGCAGACATCGGTTGACCCTGTCTTCTGCGTGTCATAGAGCACCCATATGATAAGTAGTATGCCAACTTTTACACGTGAAGAGATCAAGCACTTGGGCGATTTGGCCCGGATTGCTTTGACCGATCAGGAGGCTGACCGCCTCAAGGGCGAACTCAACGTGATCGCCGATTCCATTACCAAGGTCCAGGAGGTGGCCGGCGACGACGTGCCCCCCACTGCCAATCCCATTCCTCTGGAGGCCTACCTGCGTCCTGATGAGGCTGAGGAACCACTGACCCAGGAGGCTGCTCTCTCGGGGGCACCGGTCACCGAGTCGGGCATGTTTGTGGCCCCGCGCATTCTGGGTGAGGAGTGAGACGATGAGCGCACAGGAAGAATTGGTCAAGCAATCCGCCTCCGACATGGCCGCACAGCTGCGGTCGGGGCAGGTCTCCAGCCGCGAGCTGGTCCAGGCTCATCTGGATGTGATCGAAGCCGCCGAGCCCAGCATTGATGCGTTTTTGCAGGTGAGCGCCGATCAGGCCCTGGAACAGGCTGACGCCTTCGACCAGCGTCTGGCCCATGACGGCGCCGAGGGGCTGCCGGAACTGGCCGGCGTTCCTATTGCCATCAAGGACATGATCGTCACCAAGGGCATTCCCACGACGGCCGCATCCAAGATCCTCGAGGGATGGGTGCCGCCTTACGATGCCACCGTCATCAAGAAACTCAAGACCGCAGGGATGCCCATTCTGGGCAAGACCAACCTGGATGAGTTCGCCCAGGGATCCTCCACTGAGCACTCGGCCTTCAAGCCCACACACAACCCCTGGGACACCGAACGGGTCCCGGGCGGCTCGGGCGGCGGCTCGGCCTCGGCTGTCGGCGCCTTTGAGGCCCCTCTGGCTCTGGGCACCGACACCGGCGGGTCCATTCGCCAGCCCGGATCACTGACCGGCACCGTGGGCGTCAAACCTACCTATGGCGGTGTCTCCAGGTTCGGGGCCATCGCCATGGCCTCCTCCCTGGATCAGATTGGTCCGGTCTCCAGGACCGTGCTGGATGCGGCCCTGCTGCAGGAGGTCATCGGTGGCTATGACCGCCGAGACTCCACATCAATTCCCAATCCGGTTCCCCCTCTGGCCCAGGCCGCTCGTCAAGGTCAGAATCGTGATTTGAAGGGCCTCAAGGTGGGGCTGGTCAAGGAGTTGGGCGGCGAGGGCTACCAGCCCGGCGTCGAGGCCCGCTTCAACGAGGCCGTCTCGTTGCTGGAGTCCATGGGCGCCGAGGTGGTCCAGGTCTCCTGCCCGCACTTCCCCTATGCGCTGGCCGCCTACTACATCATCATGCCTTCCGAGGTCTCCTCCAACCTGGCCCGTTACGACGGTATGCGCTACGGACTGCGGGTCATGCCCCCCGAAGGCGTCCCACAGACGGCTGCCAACATGATGGCCGCCACCCGTGAGGCCGGGTTCGGCGACGAGGTCAAGCGCAGGATCATCCTGGGCATCTACGCCTTGTCCGCCGGGTACTACGACGCCTGGTACGGCTCGGCCCAGAAGGTTCGCACCCTGGTCATCCGCGACTTCGAGAAGGCCTTTGAACAGGCCGACGTCCTGGTCTCGCCGACTTCGCCGACCACGGCCTTCCGCTTTGGCGAGAAGATGGACGACCCGCTGGCCATGTACCTGAACGACGTGGCCACCATTCCGGCTAATCTGGCTGGCACTCCGGCCATGTCGATTCCCGCTGGGCTCAGCGACGACGGGCTGCCTGTCGGTTTCCAGTTCTTCGCCCCCCAAATGCGTGATGAGGTCATGTACCGGCCTGCCGCAGCTCTTGAGGCGGCCCTGGAGGAGCAGTGGGGCGGGCCCATCTCCAAGAAGCTGTCCACCCCCTGGCTGGATGGCCTGGCTCAGGGATCGACCAAGTAGGCATCGGAAGGAAACGGAATCACAATGGCTGAAAAACTTATGAAGTACGCCGATGCCGTGGCCAAGTACGACCCGGTGTTCGGCCTGGAGGTCCATGTCGAGCTGTGCACCAACACCAAGCTCTTCTGCCCGGCCCATATCGAGTTCGGCGGCGAACCCAACACCCAGCTGACCCCGGTCTCCCTGGGCCTGCCCGGCAGTCTGCCCGTGGTCAACAAGACCGCCATCGACTATGCGGTCAAACTGGGCCTGGCCCTGCACTGCAAGGTCAACGAGTGGAGCCAGTTCGCCAGGAAGAACTACTTCTACCCGGACATGCCCCGCGACTACCAGATCTCCCAGTATGACAAGCCCCTGAATGGCGAGGGCTACCTGGATGTGGAGCTGGACGACGGCAGCATCTTCCGTGTGCCCATCGAGCGGGCCCATGTGGAGGACGACGCCGGCAAGAACACGCACGTGGGCGGGGCCGATGGCCGCATCGAAGGCGCCGACCACTCCCTGGTGGACTACAACCGTGCCGGTGTCCCCCTGGTCGAGATCGTGACCAAGCCCATTGAGGGTGCCGGAGCGCGTACCCCCGAGGTGGCCGGGGCCTACGTCCGGGCCATCAGAGACATCGTCCGGGCCCTGGGCATCTCCCACGCCCGGATGGAGCAGGGCAACATGCGCGCCGACGTCAACGTCTCCCTGCACGCCGGGCCGGATGCCCCTCTGGGGACCCGGTCGGAGACCAAGAATGTCAACACCTTCAAGGGCATCGAGAAGACCCTGACCTACGAGATCCGCCGTCAGGCCGCCCTGCTGGAGTCCGGTGGGGAGGTGCTGCAGGAGACCCGCCACTGGGACGAGTCCACACAGACCACTGCCGGCGGCCGGGTCAAGACCGATGCCAACGATTACCGCTACTTCCCCGATCCTGACCTGGTCATGGTCCATGTGACCAAGGATCATATCGAAGAGCTCAGGGCCCAGATGCCTGAGATGCCGCGCGAACGCCGCGCCCGTCTCAAGAAGGAGTGGGACTTCACCGACCGGCAGATGCAGGACGCGGTCAACGCCGATGCCGTGGACCTGATCGAGGATACGGTCAAGGCCGGCGCCACGGCTGCCGGAGCCCGCAAGTGGTGGCTGGGCGAGATCTCCCGCGAAGCCAACGCCCGTGGGGTCAGCCTGCAGGAGCTGCCCATTTCGGCTCAGGATGTCGCTGATGTGGAGCAGCTGATCGCTGATGGCAAGCTCAATGACAAGCTGGCCAAGCAGACCGTCTCCGGCGTGTTGGCAGGCGAGGGCAAGCCGGCCGAGGTCGTCAAGAAGCACGGCTACCAGGTGGTCTCGGATGACGGGGCCCTGGATGCAGCCGTCGATCAGGCCCTCAAGGACAACCCGGACATCGTGGCCAAGCTCAAGGGCGGCAATATGAAGCCCATGGGCGCTATTATCGGAGCGGTCATGCGGGCCACCAAGGGTCAGGCCGATGCCAAGGCGGTAAGCAAGATCGTCATGGAGCGCATCGCCAAGTCCTGACCGCGCCCGGTCCGCCGGCCCGGTCCCATCGGGTTCGGACCGGCGGACTGCCTGGCTTCTCATGGTTTTCCCAGGGGCGAGGGATTACAATTGATTGCCATCGCAAGGTGGCGATCATGGAGGTGACGTGATGTCTATGAGCGGCAGGGGCAATGACCGACCGCAAACGCAATCCGAGGGATCCGAAGACGCAGCGAACAGACAGCTGCCCGACCGGATCGAGATTCCCTACATCCGCGGCGAAATGTTGCACCTGCGGCCGGCCGTCATCGCCGATCTGACGGCAATGGACCAGTTGGAGGCCTTCTACAATTCCACCGGCATCACCGGTAAGGGGCCCAGTGCCGAACGAGCCGTGGTCAATGCCTGGGTGCGTCGGTCGGTGGCCTGGTCCAAGGGCCTGGCTGCCCGTGATTCGGGTGTGGGCGATCCCGAGTCCCGCCGCACCCTGGCCTGGGCCATGGTCACTGACGCGGACACCGACCAGGACGGCTCTCCCGATGCTGATGCCACCAAGGGGGTTATCGGCATGATCTTCCTGATCGACGTGGACGGCTGGTCCCGTTCGGCCAGGATCCAGGTGGTCCTGGGCAGACACTTCCGCGGACGCGGCTACTCGCGGGATGCCATGCCCAGAATCATGACCTACGGGTACGCGGCTGCTCCTACAGGGCTGGGCCTGCACCGGATCTGGGTGGCTGTGCCAGAGAAAAACACCCGCTCGATCTCCGTCTATCAGTCCCTGGGATTCATGATCTCGGGCACCTCCCGTGATGCGCTCTGGGACGCCGAGAACGGCAAGTATCAGGATCAGATCGTCATGGACGCCCTGGTCGACGAGTACGATCCCATCCGTTCTTTGAATGCTTTCGGCATGCATGTCATCCGCGAAAACCCCGGTGTGGCTGAAGCCCTTGTTGCACATGGATATGCAGCGGATGAGGATGGTGGTATCAGCGAAACAAAGTCCAAAGAGTCCACCTCGGCATCTCAGGATTCGCAGACGTCAAGCGAACAGATCGGTCTGGCCCCGAAGAGTGGTTCACGTTCAGGAAAATCTGCTGGAGGCCACGCAGGACCCAACGGCAGGAATGACAAAACGGCGGGCCCTGGTCAGACGGACGCCAAGGATGCGGGGAAGAAGTCCGGTTCCGAAGAACCCGTTGCCGAGCGGTCTGGCGAGGAGCATACAGCGTCGGATTGGGCCTACGGGTCGGCTGAGGCCAAGCGATCCAAGCGTGCCTGGTGGCGTACGCTTGGCCATGGCCGTGATCGCGCGAATGGAGGTAGTCGATGAGTGCTGAGGATCTCGACAACTACGAGACCAACGCCGAGCTGGCCTTGTATCGCGAGTATCGGGACGTGATCAAGCTGTTCACCTACGTTGTCGAGACCGAACGGCGGTTCTACCTGGCCAACAAGGTGGACTTCAACGTCCGATCCGCTGGGCAGGACGTCTACTTTGACGTTCGACTGACCGATGCCTGGGTCTGGGATGTCTACCGGTCCAGCCGGTTTGTCAAGAACGTCCGGATCGTCACTTTCAAGGACGTCAATGTGGAGGAAGTGCAGAAGACGGACATCGATATCCCTGACTCGCTGGGCTAAACAGTGCGCAGGGGCGAGCATCATCACGTCTGCACCACGCAATGGCGGGAATTCGTGTGGGAAGTCGCTCGGTAGCATCTGACTGGGGACGAGCCGGGTACAGTGGTGATGATTTCATACGGTTTTCAGGAGGTTGGCATGGAGCGCAAGCAGTCCGTGATCGTCATCGGCGGAGGGCCCGCCGGCTTGACAGCGGCATGGGAACTGGTCAAGGACGGCGGCGACGAGCGCTATGACGTCACTGTGCTGGAGGCCACTGATGCCTTTGGCGGCATCTCCCGCACAGTTCGGCACAACGGCAATCGCATGGACATTGGTGGACACCGGTTCTTCTCCAAGGACGACCGGATCATGGACTGGTGGAAGGAGGTCCTGCCACTGCAAGGCGCGCCCTCCTATGACGACAAAAAACTTGGTCGCCACCATGACCTGGAGCCCGGCGGCCCCGACCCGGAGAAGACCGACCGGGTCATGCTCAAGCGTCATCGTGTCTCCAGGATTTACTGGAACCACCATTTCTTCGACTATCCCATCTCTTTGACGCTCAACACACTCAGGGCCATGGGCTTCAAGCTGACCATGCAGGCCGGATTCAGCTACCTGAAGTCCGTCGTCCACAAGCTGCCTGAGGACAATCTGGAAAACTTCTATATCAACCGCTTCGGTCGCAAGCTCTACTCCATGTTCTTCGAGGGCTACACCGAAAAGCTTTGGGGCCGTCACCCCCGCGAGATCAGCGCCGACTGGGGCGCCCAGCGGGTCAAGGGGCTCAGCATCATGGGCGTGCTCAAGAACGCCTTCCAGAAGCTGCTGCCCAAGAAGCGCGACGCCCATCAGGTCGAGACCAGCCTGATCGAGGAGTTCTGGTACCCCAAGCTGGGTCCGGGGCAGCTCTGGGAGACCGTGGAGCGACGCAATGTGGAGCACGGAGTCCACGTGATCACCGATGCCCGTGTGATCGGACTGACCCAGAGCGACGGCCACATGACCGGTGTGATCTATCGCAATGCTGATGGCAAGGAGGTGACCCTGAAGGCTGACCAGATCATCTCCTCCATGCCCATCAAGGACCTGGTGGAGGCCATCGCCCACGAGGAGCCCTCCACTGACAAGGAGATGGTCAGGGTGGCTCAGGGCCTGCCTTACCGCGACTTCGTGACCGTTGGCCTGTTGGTCCGCCACCTGCGCATCCGCAACACCACCTCCATCAAGACCCTGGGCGACCCGCCCATCGTTCCCGACTGCTGGATCTATGTGCAGGATCCCGGCTACAAGATGGGCCGCATCCAGATTTTCAACAACTGGAGCCCCTACATGGTCAAGAACGTGGACGGCACTGTCTGGATCGGCCTGGAGTACTTCTGCAAGGAGGGTGATGACTTCTGGAACATGAGCGATCAGGAGACGACTGACTTCGCCATCAAGGAGCTGACCCGGATGGGCATCATCAACGGACCTGCCGACGTGCTGGACTCGCACCGGGAGCGGGTGGTCAAGGCCTACCCGGCCTACTTCGACACCTACGCCCAGATGCCCGAGCTGGTCAAATGGCTGGACTCCTTCGGCAACCTCTACTGCGTGGGCCGCAACGGGCAGCATCACTACAACAACCAGGACCACTCCATGGCCACATCCATGGAAGCCGTGGCCAACATCAAATCGGGTCGTACTGACAAGGCCAACGTCTGGAACGTCAACACCGAGAAGTCCTATCACGAGGAGAAGTAGACAGACCTCTGCCTTCGTTTCCCTTCAAGCCTCCGACTGCAGGGTCGGGGGCTTTGTCATTTACGACAGGGCGATGGCTGGTGGCTTCAAGGGCAGGCCGAGAAGCTGCGAGAAGAAGGCCACGCTCTCGCGGACACGCTGGCGGACCACCTCTCTGATTTGCGGGTTTCCGGCGGCTCCTCTGCCGTTGCTGACGATGGACGAGAGCCCGTCGGCCATCAGCCAGGCCACAGTGCGGGTGCCGGCTGTTTGGATCAGCTGGGTCTGCGGCAGGTCGTCCCGATCCAGCCAGCGGTCCAGGGCCTTGGACAAAGGGTCGATGATCTGTCTGACGAAGCCCTCCATCACATTGCTGTTGGTGCTCAGGTAGTTGTACCAGTTGGCTTTATCAGCGAAGATGACGTCCATCTTCCAGATGGCCCTTACCAGATGCGGACAGATGTCGTCCAGCGCCTCTTGAACGCTCAGGTCAGGATTCTGCAGAATGTCGACCACATTGTCCACGTAGGAGGCCAGGTAGGTGCGCACGCAGGCATCTATCAGGTCGTCCTTGGATTTGAAGTAGTAATAGAAAACGCTCATTCCTACGCCCTTGCCGTGGTTCATGGCACGGATTACGTCACGCAGGGATGTGTTTGCAGCGCCTTTCCGGTCGAAGACCCGCATGGCGGTGGTTACGAATTCGCTCCGCCGTTGTTCACGCAGAGATGATCGGTCAGTCATATGCCCAGTCTAGAGGTTTACCTGTGATTTCTGGACACGCAGGTCGGTTCTTGCACCGGTCGTGCACTCGTTGTAGGCTTATGGAAGTTCGACAAGCCGAGTCGGCGTCGAATTTTCATGAGCGGTACCCCCGCACTATTCTCAAGCTATTTGCCTAGCCTAAGTAGGCATAGCGAAGGAAAGGCATTACAACAGTGGCAACAAGCCAAGATATTCATTCCATGAAGCTGCCCGAACTCAAGGAATTGGCCAGGCAGCTGGGGTTGCGCGGTATTTCCGGCATGCGCAAGCCTGTCCTGATCGAGACGATCGAGGCGGCACGCTCGGGCGGCAAGGCCCCTGAGGGAGTAACCGTTGGTAAGCCCAAGGCTGCGGCCGCCGTGGCCAAGGGGGGCCAGGCCACCGATCAGCAGCAGCCGACGAAGCAGGAGACGGACTCCTCCGCGGAAGGAGGACAGGAGACCACGGATAC
Source organism: Bifidobacterium asteroides (assembly GCF_009683175.1). Lineage (GTDB taxonomy): Bacteria > Actinomycetota > Actinomycetes > Actinomycetales > Bifidobacteriaceae > Bombiscardovia > Bombiscardovia asteroides_H. Next base: position 702,003 of record NZ_WKKW01000001.1, on the reverse strand, counting down.
CAAGGGATCGGAGGAATCCAAGGACGATCGTCCTGTCGGAGACCTCTTCGATGTTTTGGGTATTGACGATCATAAGAGCGGTCATAGCGAGCACCGGACCCGCTTCCCCCATACGGTGGCGGACGAGGAGAACGTGGTCATATCCCGTCGCCGTCACCGCAGCACGGATTCATCCCGAGGCTTCCACTCCAACCGTGGCCGGAACGAGCATGAGCATGATGAGGAGCGCGCAGGCTCCGGTTCGGTTCGCAATTTGGACGACATTCTGGCGGCTCTGCCCTCACGGAATGACCGGCCCCGTCGGCGCAGCTACGAGGATCGCGGCGAGGAAGGGCGTGACTACCGTCATAACGGCTATGACCGCCGGAACCGGGGCGATCGCAATGACCGCAACGATCGCAACGACCGACGCAACCGCAACAACCACCGCAGCAGCGGCCGGGATCGTGACTATGAGCCCAGGGAGAACTTCAAGCCCGAGGACCTGGTCCCCGTGGCAGGCATTGTGGATGTGCTGGACTCCTACGCCTTCGTGCGCACTTCCGGCTACCTGCCCGGCCCCAACGACGTCTACATCTCCATGGGCCAGGTCAAGAAGTACGGCCTGCGCAAGGGCGATGCCGTGCACGGCTCCATCCGTCCCCCCCGCGAGGGCGAGCACCGCAATCAGCGGCAGAAGTTCGTTCCTCTGCAGGCCATCGACACCATCAACGGCATGAGTGTGGAGGAGGCTGCAGGACGGCCCCACTTCAACAAGCTGACCCCCCTCTACCCGCAGGAGCGCATGCGGATGGAGACCCAGCCCAAGAACATCACTGGTCGTCTGATCGACATCGTCGCCCCCATTGGCAAGGGTCAGCGCGGTCTGATCGTTTCGCCGCCCAAGGCCGGCAAGACCCTGACCCTGCAGTCCATCGCCAACTCCATCACCGCCAACAACCCCGAGGTGCATCTGATGGTGGTCCTGGTGGATGAGCGGCCCGAGGAGGTCACCGACATGGAGCGCACGGTCCAGGGCGAGGTCATCTCCTCCACCTTCGACCGCCCAGCCAGCGATCACACTACCGTGGCCGAGCTGGCCATCGAACGGGCCAAGCGTCTGGTGGAGCTGGGGCAGGATGTGGTGGTCCTGCTGGATTCCATGACCCGTCTGGCCAGAGCCTACAACATCTCCGCTCCCGCCTCCGGCCGCATCCTCTCCGGCGGCGTGGATGCTCAGGCCCTCTATCCGCCCAAGCGCTTCTTTGGCGCCGCCCGCAACATCGAAAACGGCGGCTCCCTGACCATCATTTCCTCGGCCCTGGTGGAGACCGGGTCCAAGATGGACGAGGTCATTTTCGAGGAGTTCAAGGGCACCGGCAACATGGAGCTGAGGCTGACCAGGGACCTGGCCGACAAGCGCATGTTCCCCGCCATCGACATCAACGCTTCCGGCACCCGGCGCGAAGAGCTGATCACCGCGCCCGAGGAGCTGGCTGTGGTCTACCGGCTGCGTCGCCTCCTGGGCGGCATGGAGACCGAGCAGGCCTACCAGACCCTGGTGCCCAGGCTGAAGAAGACGGCCACCAACCGGGACTTCCTGTCGGCTATCAACCAGTCCATGCTGGCTCAGAAGTGACTCGGGCCTGACGCCTGACATGTTTATTGGGCCTTATCCGCGATTCAGTTCGTGGATAGGGCCCAATGCATAAGCAGTGGCGAAACAAGACAGCTGTTTAGGGCGATGATCTACTCGAAGCCTGTCAGCCCAGGTTTTTTCATAGTGTCGTCCCTGCCCCTGTCATGCTGCCATTTTGTTCTCCCGCCGATGGAATCTGGCAGCCATGGCGGCTCCCATGCCCAGCAGGCCAGCTATGATCAGCAGAATCACGCCAGTGCTGCCGGTCAGGGGCAGGACGGCCAACTGGTCGTAGGTGTAGGGCAGGGTCTGATCCTTTTGATCCACGCCTACCAGGCTCCATTGAATGACGGTATCCACCTGCCCGGGCCTGTAACGAGGAGTGATTGCCAACCAGGTGCCGTTCTGATACTGCGGGGTTCCCTCTGTAGCCAGTCCGGCGAAGGTGACCGTCTTAACCAGGCTTCTGATCACAACAGCCTGTGGAGTCTTGCTGTTCAGGTCCGGTCCGGATTGGTCGTCGCCCAGTTGGCCGGCATCGTCGGCACCCCATCCGTAGGCCAGGCCGTCGGAGCCTAGGGCCAGTGAGCTCGGGTCGCCCGTGCTGACGGCTGTGAAACTGAAATCTGCAGGCGTGTCCTCGGGCTTGGCCAAGGATGTTGGGTCTGAGCCTTCTGCGGCATTGCTCCAGGTCAGGATCTGTCCATCGGAGCCCAGGGCGGAGGATGCTCCGGTGCCGGCGCTGATCTGCGTGATGGCAAACCCCGTCGGCAGTCCGTCGGGAAGGGTCAATAGGGCAGGGGTTTTCTTGTTCTCGCCCTTGACCTGTCCCCAGGTCCAGATGCGTCCTTGGGAATCCAGGGCCAGAGCTTGGTGGTCTCCAGCGCTGATGGCGCTCATTTCGCCAGTTAGTCCTTGAACGGCAGACGGCGTGGGGTTGGCGCCGTCAGCGCTCACTGGTAGGGAGGGATCGCCCAACTGGCCGGAATCATTGGTGCCCCAGGCGTAGACTTGTCCATCCACGGTCATGGCTAGTGAATACCGGCTTCCAGCGCTTATTGCCGTTGTAGTAACCGGGATTCCGGTCACCATGGCAGGGCTGGTTCGCCCGTCTGGCGAGACGGTATCGCCTCCGGCATTATCCAGGCCCAGCTGCCCGTATTGGTTGGCGCCCCAGGACCAGACTCGTCCCTGGGAATCCAGAGCCAAGGCATGTCCACCGCCGGCGCTGATGGACTGGATCTTGGCCGGCAGACCCGGTACCGGATGGGGCCGGCCTTGGGCATTCAGGGTGGAGTCGCCCAGCTGGCCGACATCGTTGTTGCCCCAGGCGTAGGCCTTTCCATCGGAGCCTAGAGCAAGGCCATAGTCCCGGCCCGCGCTGACCTGGGTGAAGACGAAGTTGGCCTCCGCCTTCTCGGGCATATCCACTCGGACCGGCATGGTGCTGGTGCCGCCCTTGGCGATGTTCGCATTGCCCAGCTGGCCGCTGTCGTTCTTGCCCCAGGCGTAGGCCTTCCCGTCGGATCCCAGGGCCAGGGACCAGTGGGAACCGGCACTGACCTGGCTGAAGCGAATGCCTCGCAGGGCTGGCGGTGTCAGGGTGACCTTCGTCCCGCCCATCTCGGTTCCATGGTCCGGGGTCATGGTCCAGTTCTGACTCTCAGGGCTCCAGTGGGCCTTGAGCGTCATGGAACTGGTGACTGGCTTGGAGAAGTCGTAGGCGGTCTTGCCTAGGAACCAGCCATCGAAGCGGAAGCCGGCCTTGGTCGGATCAGCGCTGGGGCGGACTGCCCGCTCTCCCGCTTCCAGACTCTGGCTGGGTGGCGCCGGTGAATCGCTCTCCGACTGGAAGGTTACGGTCACACCGTTCGACAGATAGCGGAAGGGCAGGTGGACCTGGGTCTGTTCTTGGTCGTTCAAAGTCCACGCCAGGGCCACATCCACCAGCCCTGGTGCGTGCGGTGGGGTGGTAGCCGTCCAGGTCCCGTTCTTTTGCGCCTTCATTCCGGTGGTGATATCCGTTGTGTCGAATTTGAGTCCGGTCAGTTTTGCCGGCCAGGGGAAGGCGACCGCGGAGGGCCGGTTATGGGCGCCATCGCCGCTGGTGCCCTGACCCAGCTGACCCATGTCGTCACGTCCCCAGCTGTAGGTCAGGCCGTCGTCGCAGATAGCCAGGTTATACTCCTCGCCAGCGTCGATGCTGATCCAGTGTCGGCCGGCAAGTTTCGGATCCTCCAAGCGTTCCGGAGTGGTCTGAGGGCTGTCTGCTGCAGAGGTCCTGCCGTCGCCCATTTGTCCGTAGCTGTTGTCGCCCCAGGCCCAGATATTGCCGTCGGAATCCAGAGCCATGGCGTGGCTAAGATAGAAATTGCCGCCGCTAGTGATGGCAGTGATTCTGGTCCCCTGCGGGAAGCTGACCTGGACCGGGTCTTTGAATATATCGGTCTTGCTGGGGCTTGATCCGTTGCCGATTTGGCCGGCTTTATTCATACCCCAGGTCCAAACCCTTCCCTGGTCATCCAGGGCCAGAGTGTTTGCGAAGCCGTTTGCAATGGCCACCACATGGACCTTGTCAAGGCCGTAAATCTTGATCGGCTTATCGTTACCAACGACCGCGCCGGCGGATGGGTCCAACTGGTGGTCAAGGTTGCTTCCCCATGACCATACCGTGCCAGCGTCGTCCAGAGCCGTGGAGTAGTTCAGTCCGGTCTGTAGGGCGACGATTTTGTGTTTCTTGTCGAATCCCTGGATGAGGCTGGGCTTGTAGTCGCATGTGTCGTCGCAATCGTGGTGGCCGGTCTCTCCTTCGCTGCAGGAGCCCCAGCCATAGACGTTGCCATCTGATCCTAAGGCCAGGGTGTGGTTGTAATTACCGTTGACGGCCTTGTAGGTGAATCCGGCCGGCGCCCCTTCAGGCAGCATCACCTTGACCAGATATTCTGAGTAGTCATGCATGCCGCTGTCGGGCACATTGGGGTTGCCCAAGGTCTTCAGATAGTTGTATCCCCAGGACCAGAGGGTGCCATGGTTGTCCAGGGCCATGCTGAAGAACTGACCAGCGTTGACGCTGACGAACCGAAAATCCTTGTCATTGCGGGCCTCTTCGGGCCTAGGCACCCTTATGGGTGTCGACCTGTTGACAATAGTGCCATCGCCCAGCTGACCGGCACGATTAAAGCCCCAGGCGTAGACGTTGCCATCCGATCCCAAAGCCAGTGAGAACCGGATGCCTGCACTGACCTGGCTGAAACGGACACCGGAGGGCGGGGGCGGGGTAAGAGTCACTCCGGTGCCTCCTGATTCTGGTCCCTCTTGCGGTTGCATGGTCCAGGTCTGGTCGGCCCGGGCCCACTTGGCTTTCAGGGTCAGGTTCGCGTGTACAGGAGCGGAGAAGTCATAGGCTACCTTGCCTGCGAACCATCCTTCGAGAACGAATCCTCGGCGGGTGGGTTCAGGACTGGGGCGAGCAACCTGGGCGCCATCAGCCACAGTCGTGGTTGTCGGAGTTGCAGACTGCATGTTGTAGTCGAAAGTGACTGTGTGGCTGGTGGCATTCGATGGGGAAGAGGCGGTTGAGGTCGGCTCCGGGGAACCTGCTGTGTCGGGCGATGATGAGGACGGCGAGGTAGGCGATGTGCTGGCGGCAGGCGCTGATTGTTCTGTTGCCGTCGCATGAGTGCCGTTGGACAGGGTGGGCATGCCCGACGGTGATGATGACGGACCGGGGGAAACCGAAGGAATCTGTCCGGGAGTATTGGTTCCAGTACCAATTGCTCCATTTCCCTGAGTTGCGACTGCGGTCTCATTGGCTTCCGGCGCTGCTTGACCGAATTGCAGGCCGAGCATGCTGCAGGTGACCAAAATACAGCATAGGCTGACAAGCACTGTGACGCGACGACTACGTACCATCTTCATGTGAAGGCATCCTCCCCCATGCGTCCGGCACTTGCATAGGCAGGTGTAGGCGAACGAGACTCTCCCCAAGAGTCAATAATCCCATCCAATACAATAACACCACTGGCAAGGTGGAGAGGAGCCCGGCATAGTCGCCTAGGGCGCTTGATTAGACTGGTATTTTATGAGCGATGCAAAGACGGAAACAGTGATCGATGACCAGGCGCAGAGCGGGGGTCCACAATCCCAGGCCGCCCGCCAGGTGGAGGAGCTGCGTGCCGATGTGGACACCATCGATGCCGCCGTTGTAGCCATGCTGGCCGAACGGTTCCGGGTGACCCGCCGCATCGGGCTGCTCAAGGCCCAGGCAGGATTCGCCTCGGCGGATATGCATCGGGAGAGCGCACAAATAGCGGTCCTGCGAGGCAGGGCTGAAGATTACGGGCTGGATCCTGATCTAGCTGAGGCCTATCTGCATCTGGTGGCCGATGCCGCAAAGCGCGACCATAAACAGTTGGCCAGCCAGGTCAACTCACGCTGAGCAAATCCGTCATATTGTCATGCCGACGGCACGGGTTAACTCCTGTGCCATCGGCCATGAGGTATCAGTGAGTGCTGGCTAGAGTCTGATGGGCTGTTTCCAGGTAATGTTGCCTCGCCGCCAGGACCGTCACCGTCACGAAAAGCCCTACAAGCAGAATGACGAGCAGACCCTGGCTGCCGGTCAGGGGCAGAATATCCCTGTAGGTAAAGGGCAGGCTCTCAGTCTGAGAGCTGCCTTGGCCCACATCCCAGGTGATATTGACTGTTGTTTGGCCTGCCTTGAAGGCTGGGGTATAGAAGGTCCAGGTATTCCATGATCCCCATGTGTCTGCCGTGCCGCTCCGGGTCAGTTCAAGAACTGCAGCAGTATGTGGATCCGTGCCGACGGTGACTGAGCTGATGGTCAATTGCGGCGGGCAGACCAAAGTTGCTGCTTTGACGGAAGTGCTGTCCAAATTGGTGCCTAGCTGTCTGCCGCTGTTGTCGCCCCAACCGTAGGCCATGCCGTCGGAATCGATGGCCAGGACTTGGCGCTCGCCTGCACTGATCTGTATGGTGCTACCGTCCTTACTCACCAAGACGGGGGATGCGCTGATGGATCCTGAGATGGAGACATTGCCTAGGGCGTTTTGTCCGTTGTTTCCCCAGGTATAGATTCGCCCTTTGTCGTCGATTCCCGCGCAGAACCATCCACCGGCGCTGATCTCGGTGGGTTTGAATCCATCGCTGCCTCCGTCAGGATCAGCCACCAGGGTCGGTATTGCGGCATCATTGGTGTCTCCGGTGCCCAGTCGCCCATCGGTATTCGCACCCCAGGCGTAGGCTTTGCCGTCTCTGCCAATGGCCAGGGAGTGCGAGCCTCCTGCGCTGACCTGAGTGGCGAAGAATCCTGTCGATCCGTCCTCGTATTGCACGGGTGACGATACCGACACAGGAGTGGCCTGTGAGGATTTGGCATTGTTGCCCAGTCTGCCGCTGTCGCCGTATCCCCAGGCGTAAGTTTGTCCGCTTATGCCGATGATTAGAGAGTGCTGGTATCCCGCACTGACCTGTCTGGCCTGGAACCCAGGACTGGTGGCGCTTGCGTTGACAGCTACAGGAGCAGGCGCGTTCCCGGTTGTGTTGCCATCGCCCACTTGTCCGCCGTTGCTTCTATCTCCCCAGGCGTAGACCTGATGATCCTTGCCGATGGCCAGGGAATGATAGCCTCCTGCACTTACCTGGGTGTAGGCGAAGTCGGTACCTGCGTCGGATGGCTTCTTCACTTGGACGGGCGTCTTGCTGCTGTCCTTGCTGCCGTTGCCGAGCTGCCCCCTGCCGTTGTCTCCCCAGGCGTAGGCATTGCCGTCACTGCCGAGGGCCAACGAAAATCCATATCCAGCACTTACCTGGATGTAGGCGAAGTCGGTACCTGCGTCGGATGGCTTCTTCACTTGGACGGGCGTCTTGCTGCTGTCCTTGCTGCCGTTGCCGAGCTGTCCCGTGCTGTTGTTTCCCCAGGCGTAGGCGTTGCCGTCGCTGCCGACGGCCAGGGTATGGTTTTTGCCTGTACTGACCTGGGCGAAGCGGATGCCGCGCTGCGAGGGCGGAGTGACGGTGACCTGGTATCCGCCAGTGGATGGACTGACGGTTGGGTCGACGGTCATTTGAGTCGACAGTGTCCAGTGCGCGACCAGGGTCAACGGGTCCGTGACCGGCTTGCCGAAGTCGTAGGCAACATTTGAACTGCCGTCAGCCGCTTTGACGAACCATCCGTCGAACAGGAAGCCCGTCTTGGCCACGGTCTGTCGGGGTACCAATTCGCCTTCCTCGATGTCTTTGCTTGTCCATGCAGCTCCAGTACCTCCCTCAGGGTCAAGCGTTATGCGTTTCTTGGTCCGATCGAAGGTGTAGTCGAACTGCTGTGTCTGCCTTGAGTCCCCGGTATCGTCGGCAATAGTCCATGTGATGGTGAAACTGGAGGGGCCGTACGGGTACGCGGGTGTGACGAAGGTCCAATCCCGGTTTGCATCCCAGGTGTCTTTACCTGTCTGGGTCAGGTTTGTGGCTGGCTTGGTGCTGCTGGCCATGGTGCCGAAGATGACCTTAATCAGGGTGATCTGCGGCGACTGTGTAGTGCCAGGCACTGAGGTCGCTCCGGTTCGGCCGAGCTGGTTGTAGTAGCTGTATCCCCAGGTGTAGAGCAATCCGTCAGACCCAATGGCCGTCTGGTGATGGCTGGAGGTGGATACCGCGCGAGCCCCTACCGACTGGGCCAGGGTGATGGTTTTCGGATTGGTCTGCCATGCCGTATTGTCGTTCACGCCATTGCCCAGCTGGCCGTAGCCCTCCTTGCCCCAGGTATAGATCCTTCCGCTGTCGTTTATGGCTTCGGATCCATCGTCGCCCGCGCTGATGGAGGTGATGTTGACAGGCTCGTCTCCAAAGCTAATCGCGGTGGATCCTCTCCTACTGACATTGGTATCTGTGGTGGAGCCGATGGCGGTGCCGGAACCCCATCCATAGAGGTCATGATCCGTATCCAGCGCCAGCACATGCTGGTAGCCCGCGCTGATGGCTATATAGAACCGAGTATCAGGCTGTCCGGTGTCTAGGTCTTGGACACGTGTCGGTGTCGGACTGTCATTAGGAGCGCCGTTGCCAAGCTGCCCCTTGTCGTTCTGGCCCCAAGTCCAAGCGTGGCCTTGACTGTCCAGGGCCGTGCCCGAGGTAAATCCTGCGCTGATGGCTGTTATGTTGGACAACGCCGTGACCTTGGTAGGGGTGGAATGGCTGTCATAGTTGCCGATGCCGAGCTGTCCCTTGCCGTTGTCGCCCCAGGTGTAGACCGTACCGTCCGAGGCCAGGGCCATGGCATATGCCCGTCCCGCGCTGATGGCGGTGATTTTGGCATCGCCTGTCTGTGCTTGTACTGGTTCGTTGGAATTATCGGTAGTGCCGTTGCCGAGCTGTCCCTTGCCGTTGCTGCCCCAGGTGTAGACCGTGCCGTCCGAGGCCAGGGCCATGGAATAAGCATCCCCGGCGCTGACGGCTATGAAGATTTTTCCTTTTATGGCATCATTTTCGGTGATCCGCACAGGTGTCGTCGCCGTGCCTGAGTTTTTGCTGTTCCCCAGTCCGCCGCTGGCCTGATTTCCCCAGGCGTAGACGTGTCCGTCAGAACCCACAGCCAGAGTGTGGTAGCGCCCGGCGCTGGCCTGGGCAAATCTCACTGCTCTGGGCTTGGGGGGAGTCAGGGTGATTTTGGAGCCCCCGGTGTCGTCGCCATGGAGGGCATCCGAGGTCTTCCATTTCATGTCTGACGAAGACCAATGCGCTTTCAGATTCAGTGGCCCGGTGACCGGACTGCTGAAGTCGTAGGCCACATTGGAGCTGCCGTCCGCCTCCTTGATGAACCAGCCGTCGAACAGGAAACCTGCCTTGGTGACGGTGGGGCGCGAAGCCTGCTTGCCTGCGGTGACGAACTGGTCCGAGGCTGATGAGCCTCCGTCCGAATCAAAAGTGATCTTCTGGGCAGTGGGTGTGAATGTATAGTTGCCGATGCTTTGCCCCTGCTGTGCGGCGCCGCCAATGGACCATTGACCGTCGTTGATCCTGATCTTGGTGGTTCCGTAAGTGTGGTGCGGGGTAGTGACCGTCCATGGGGTATTTGAACTCCAGGTGTCGTCGCCTGCTGAAGTTCGGCTAATCGGGCTGTTGGTGTCGGTCTTGGCTACATCCGTCCTGCCGAAGGTCACCTTGGCCAGATCTATCTGAGGCGGGCCGACCGCTGCAGGCGTGGTCTGCGAACCGCTTTGAAGTCCCTTGCTGCCTTGTCCCAGCTTGCCGTTTTTCGCTTCGCCCCAGCTGTAGGGGAGCCCGTCCGAGCCGATGGCCAGACTGTGCCGGCAGACATCGAATGCGGCGACTGTGATGCCTGTCAGGCTCACCTTGGTCATATCTGAATCTGATCTGGGTTTTGTGGTTCCGTCGCCCAGCTGGCCGCTGGAATTGCTGCCGAACATGTACAGGCTGCCTGCAGAGTCGACTATCGCAGAGGAGTAGTCCCCGGCGCTGACTGAAACAGGCGTCGCCGCTCCCGTGGGCAGACTTAACAGGCTGGGATAGAAGGAGTGGACGCTGTCGGCATTGGGGTCATCTCCTTTGGTCAGGGGATAACCCCAGTAGTACACCTTGCCTGTATTGCTCAGTGCCAGGACGTGCAGGTACCCTGCATCGATGTCGGTATAGACAGTGCTGTCTGGGTTGCCGGTCGAGTCGCCGTAAATGCGCGATGGAGTGTAGACGTTGGAACCACTGCTGGTGCCGTCCATGGTGCCGATGCTGAGCTGGCCGCCCTGGTTGCGTCCCCAGGCGTAGGCATGTCCTTGGCTGTCCAGCGCCGTTTGAAAATCGTATCCGGCACTGATGGTGGTGAAGGTGACGCCGGATGAAGAGACTGCTGCTGGTGAAGAGTTGACGTTGATGCCCGTGCGCCCGTTGCCGAGCTGGCCGTATTGATTGTCTCCCCATGTGTAGATCGTCCCGCTTGAGGACAGGGCCATGGCATGCCAGTATCCGGCGCTGATGGCGGTGATGGTGGCATTAAGATTCACCTTTACCGGTACTGAAGAATTCGTGGTGGACCCGTTGCCGAGTTCGCCGCGACTGTTGTCGCCCCAGGTGTAGACGGTGCCGTCCGAGGCTAGGGCCATGGAGAATGTGGTTCCCGCGCTGACGGATATGAAGGTCTTTCCCTTGATGGCCTCGTTTTCGGTAATCCGCACTGGGGTGTTTTTGTTGATTGTGCTGTTGTCGCCAAGCTCGCCCTTGATGTTGTCGCCCCAGGCGTAGACGTGGCCGTCCGAACCTACGGCCAGGGTGTGGTCGTGGCCGGCGCTGACCTGAGCGAATCTCACCCCTCTGGGCTTAGGGGGAGTCAAGGTGATTGCAGAGCCGCCGGTGTCGTCGCCGCTGACGTCGGTTGTCGTCCACTGCCTATCATTGACCGATGACCAATGGGCCGTAAGCGACTGCGTGCTGGTGACCGGCTTGCCGAAATCATAAGCGACGTTGGAACCTTTGAGGAACCATCCGTCAAACAGGTAGCCTGATTTGTTGACAGCAGGTGGGGATGCCAGATGACCTGAGGCTACTGTCTGGCTCAGGGCAGGCGAGCCGGATACCAGCGAGCCCCCGTCGGGCTCGAAGGTGAGGGTATATGAGGATGAATCCCTGGTCTGGGGTGACTTGTCTCTCGGTGAGCTGTCCCTGAACGATCTGTCCGCCCTTTTGCTGTTGAACAGTTGGATGGACTTGAACGGTGAAGGATTGTTGCTGGCCAGCGGTGATGGTGAGGCGGTCGGAGCAACGGCTCCAACCTGTGCTTCGCTTCCTGTCCGAAGCAATGGACTTGCGCTACTGTCCGGACTGGGCGAGGGCGATTCTGTGGCAGATGCAGGTGCCATGTCGCCGGTGGTTGCGTATGCGCCTGTTGATGCTCCGATCAGTGCCAATCCGATCATGGCTGTCAGCGTCACCAGTCTGCGGATGCCATGAGCATTCCCCATTCGATTCTTCCTCCCCAAGCGTGCCGATTCCCCAGGTCGTAGCCCCTAAATCTGCGTCGATGCACACTAAAATAAAGTCCCTCTATGACTTTTACTATAGCATTACACTCTTCGTACAGTTCATAGTGACCTGATCAGGCTCTTGCTGGGCAAATTGATTGCAAGAGGCATGCTTCAGTTACGGAGAAGTATGGAAGCTGCACTTTTGCATGAGCGACGATGGCTCGACTGACATTGTAGGATTGCCGTTGTCACCAGTGACACGGAAGGAAAACCGGGGCGGTGCCTATGGCCGAACCGTCCCGGTTGTATTGGGAATTGTAGAGCCTACTTACGAGGCTTCTTGGCCGGGGGTTCGCCCAGCTGGCTGGCGGTCACTCGGATACCCGCTTCATCCTCGCCGGCTCCTTTGGCCTCGGGCTGGGTGGTCTCCTCGACCAGATTCAGATCTCCTGTGACCTTGCCCGCTTCGGCTATGTCGTCCAGGGCGGCCTTGACGGCTCCCAGGCCCTCCGGCGCCACGCTCAAGGAGGCGGAGAGGATAGGGGTCTTCATGGAGACCTTGGCTTCGGACTTGATTCGCCGCAGGGAGGCCAAGGCCGTACCTGCCCATGCCAGAAGAGCCGGATCCTGGCCCTGGGCAGCTGCCCGGTATGATTCTGGGCGTGGCCAGGATGCCCGGTGAACCGATCCATCCCCCTGGTGCATCCATTGCCAAGCCTCCTCGGTGGCGAAGGGCAGGAAGGGAGCCAGGAGACGATCCAGAGCATCCAGGACCAGTCCTAGGGTCGTGCGGGCGCTCAGCACCTGGGCCTCGTCAGGGGTTCTGCCGGTGGCATCCGCAGTTCCGTAGGCCCGGTTCTTGGCCAGCTCGATGTAGTTGTCGCAGAAGTCCCAGAAGAAGGATTCGGTCACCTCCAGGGCCTTGGAGTGCTCGTATGATTCCAGAGCTTTGGTGGCTTGATCGATCACCTGGGCAAGGCCGGCCAGGACCGCGCGATCCAGGGGAGCCGTCACGTCAGCAGGGTTCCAGGTGGCCTCCGCTGACCGGGTGACCTTATGGTTCTCATCCTCCCGACCGATGGCCAGGGCGAACTTGACGGCGTTGAGGAGTTTGACGGCCAGACGGCGGCCTATCTTCATCTGTCCCTCATCGTAGGTGGCGTCCAGACCCAGCCGGGCGCAGGATGCCCAGTAGCGCACGGCATCAGCGCCATACTTCTTGATGGGCTCGTCCGGCACCACAACATTGCCCTTGGACTTGCTCATCTTTTTGTGGTCCGGATCCAGGATCCACCCCGACAGGGTGGTATCACTCCAAGGCAGGCAGCCGTTCTCCAAATGGGCACGGTCCATGGAGCTGAAGAGCCAGGTGCGGATGATGTCCTGGCCCTGGGGGCGCAGATCCATGGGGAAGGTGGCCTTGAAGAGGGCCTGGTCCTGTTCGCCCGGTTCGGCCCAGTGGGTCACGATCTGGGGGGTCAGGGAGCTGGTGGCCCAGGTGTCCATGATGTCCTTCTCGGCTGTGAAGCCGCCGGGCTGGTCGCGCTGGGATTCCTCGAAGCCCTCGGGCACATCGCTGCTGGGGTCGATGGGGAGCCTGTCCTCGGCCGGGGTGATGGGACGGGCGTAGTCGGTCTCGCCGTTCTCCTTGACCGGGTACCAGAGAGGGAAGGGGACACCGAAGAAGCGCTGGCGGGAAATCAGCCAGTCGCCGTTCAGGCCCTCGACCCAGTTGTTGTAGCGCACCCGCATGAAGTCCGGGTGGAAGTTGAGTTCCTTGCCGCGCTCCAGCAGCTCCTTGTTGAGTTTCTGGTCGGTGCCGCCATTGCGCAGGTACCACTGACGGGAAGTGACGATCTCCAGGGGCTTGTCGCCCTTCTCGTAGAAATTGGTCATGCGCTTGGTGGGCTTGGGCTCGCCGTCCAGGTCGCCGGACTCGCGCAGGGCGTCCACGATGATCTTGCGGGCTGAGAAGGTGGTCTTGCCCTCGGTCTGCTCAAAGATGCGTCGTCCGCCTTCATCGGTGATCCAATCCGGCACGTCCATGACGATTCGTCCGTTGCGCTGGATGATGGACCTGGTGGGCAGGTTCAGGTCCCGCCACCACTGCACGTCGGTCACGTCGCCAAAGGTGCAGCACATGGCGATGCCGGCTCCCTTGTCCATCTCTGCGGCGGGATGGGCCAGGATGGGCACCTCGACCTTGAACAGGGGGGAGTAGACCTTCTGCCCGAAATACTTCTGGTAGCGCTTGTCGTCCGGGTGGGCGATCAGAGCGCCGCAGGCCGCCAGCAGCTCAGGCCTGGTGGTCTCGATGTATATTGGCGTGCCGTCAGCGAACCGGAAGGCCACCCTGTGGTAGAAGCCGTCGTACTCGCGCGACTCCAGCTCGGCCTGGGCCACGGCGGTCTGGAAGGTCACGTCCCAGAGTCCCGGGGCCTCCTTCTGGTATGCCTCGCCCCGGGCCAGATTCCGAAGGAAAGCCTTCTGCGCCACCCGTCGGGGATGCTCGCCGATGGTGTGGTAGGTCTGCGACCAGTCCACCGACAGGCCCAGCGACCGCCAGAGCTGCTCGAAGAGCTTCTCGTCCTCGGCGGTCAGTTCCTCGCACAGTTCGATGAAGTTCTGACGGGAGACGGGCACCTGATCCTTGGCGCTGATCTTCTTGCCCTTGGTCCCATGGAAGGGGGGCTTGAAGTCCGGATCGTATTTGAGCGAGGTGTCTACACGGACCCCGTAGTAGTTCTGGACCCGCCGCTCGGTGGGCAGGCCGTTGTCGTCCCAGCCCATGGGGTAGAAGACGTCGTAGCCCTGCATCCGCTTGAACCGGGCGATCACGTCGGTATGGGTGTATGAGAAGACGTGCCCCACATGCAAATGCCCGGAGACCGTGGGCGGCGGGGTGTCGATGGAGTAGACGCGGGAGCGCTCGCGGGTGTTGCGGAAGCGGTAGACGCCGGACTCGTCCCAGTCGCGGCACCACTTTTCCTCCAGGCCATCCACGCCCACCCTGTCGGGCAGGGGGGTCAGATGGGCATTGACGATTCCTTGGTGTTCAGCAGACATACCAGCATTTTATGGACGAACAGTGACAAGGGGCGCCGGCCTTTTCACCCCTGGATGCGCAGGTTCCACAGGGGCAGGTAGCGGTCCAACAGAGAGCTGGGCATGCCCTGGAGGCGGGGGGCGGTGAGGACCAGGGGCGTGCGCTGATACAGCCAGTCGCTGGGGGAGAGGTCGCTGACCTGTCGGGCAAAGGCCTTCAGTCGCTCGGCATAGGTGTTTTGGTCGGTGCAGTCGGTCACCTGCTTCCAGGAGTTCTGGACATCGACGTTGTCGAAGAGCATGGTGGAGTCGGGGTCGGCGAAGCGGTCGATTTCATCGTTGTCCATGACCATCAGGGCCATGTCGTAGTCGCGGCGGTTGAGCACCTGGTCACGGAAGGTAGGCTGATCCACCATGGAGACCTGGGTGGGGATGCCTGCTGCCTTGAGCTGTGTGCGCATCAGCTCGCCCACCTGGCTGCCGAATTCGCGGGGATAGACCAGACGCAGACCGTTCTTAAAGAAGGAAGGGCGGTAGTAGGAGGACCGATGAATCGCCTGAGCACGGTCGAAGGGGAAGGCCTGTAGGTCAGGATCGTAGCCGGGGCTCAGCTGGTTGAGCGGTCCGCCCAGTGCCTTGGCTCCGCCTCCCTCCAGTTTGGCAACGGCTTCCCGGTCCAGGGCGTAGCGGACGGCCTCGCGCATATGCTGGTCGGACAGCGGGCTGGTTGCTATGTTGTTGAAGGCCAGGACCACATTGTCTGTGCTGGGCGTGGCGGTCGGTTTCTTGTGGGCCTGTGCGGCGGTGGCAGGATCCAGGTCCACTACAGCGTCCAGGCGCCCCTGGTCCAGATCCTTGATGGTTTCTTGCGGGCTGCCGGTATAGGTGAATATCACCTTGCCGATGGCGGCCTTATCCGGGCCTCGGTAGGATTTGTTGGCAGTCAGGGTCAGGCTGGTGCCCGGCTGCCAGTCATCCACCTGGTAGGGGCCTGAGCCGGCTGATCGAGTGGAATAGTTGACCCGGGCCTGGCGGTCGTAGACTATGCCTGCCCGACCGCTCAGGGCGGTCAGCAGTCTGGCGTTCGGGCTCTTCAGGCCGATTACCAGTGTGGCATCATCGGGGTTGGTGACCCTGGCCAGTCCGTCCAAGTCCCGATGGCCCTGGTACTGGTGGTCGATGATCTGGTGCAGGGACCAGAGGGCATCCTCCGAGGTCAGGCGGCGTCCATCGGCGAAGCGGGCGTCATTGCGTAGATGAAAGGTGTAGAGCAGGCCGTTTGCGGAGACCTCCCAGTTCTGGGCCAGGCCGGGCGTCGGCCGACCCTTGGCGTCGGGCCTGGTCAGGGTCTGGTAGACGTTGCCCATCAGGGCCTGGTCGGTGGCGCGTCCTGGTTCGGTGCGGATGTCCAGGGAGACGGGGGCCTGGCGTGCACGGATGCGCACGATTCGGCCTGAACCCTCCTGGGCCCAGGGCAGCCGCCAGCCTCCTTGGCCTGTCACCAGCGGCCAGGCCATGTAGGTGCCCGCGGTCAGGACCGCCAGTACCAGGAAAAAGATGATTCCGGATCTGATTTGTTTGTGTCTGCCGCGTGCCATGGTTTTGATTCTACCGAGAGGCTGGTCCGGCCAGGAGCTCGGCGCTGGGGCATGTTTCGGCAAGAGGGCAGTGGAGGCAGTCAGGCTTACGGGCGTGGCAGGTAGCCCGGCCGTGCAGAATCAGCCTGTGCGACAGATTGGTCCAGTCCTCGGGCGGGAAGCAGTCACAGATCTCATGCTCGATCTTCACCGGATCGGGGTGGGTGCTGCGCCAGTCGGTCCGCCAGCGCAGACGGCCGGTGACCCGGGTGACGTGGGTGTCCACCGGGAATCCGGGGATGTTGAAGGCATTGCCCAGGACCACGTTGGCGGTCTTGCGCCCCACGCCGGGCAGGCTGGTCAGCTCCTCCATGGTCTGGGGGACCTTGCCCCCGTAGTCCTCGGTCAGCATCAGGGACAGCCCCAGGAGGTGTCGGGCCTTGGCATGGTAGAAG
Source organism: Bifidobacterium asteroides (assembly GCF_009683175.1). GTDB lineage: Bacteria > Actinomycetota > Actinomycetes > Actinomycetales > Bifidobacteriaceae > Bombiscardovia > Bombiscardovia asteroides_H. Next base: position 685,316 of record NZ_WKKW01000001.1, on the reverse strand, counting down.
CCCACCGGGTGGATGATGGACTCCAGTTCGGCAGGCTGGGCCTGGGCCATTGATTCGGGGTCGGGGTAGCGCTCGAAGAGTTCGGGGGTCACCGAGTTGACCCGCTTGTCGGTGGTCTGGGCGCTCAGGACCGTGGCCACCAGCAGCTCGAAGGGGTTGCGGAAGTGCAGGGCGCAGACCGCCTCGGGAAAGACCTGGCAGAGGATGTGGTACTCCTCGTGCATGCGGGCCAGGCGTCGGGCCTTGCTTTCCCTGCCCTGGGGGCGCTTTCGGTTTGATGATGCATCAGTCACTATGATCGGTTTTCTTCTTCTTGGAATCCTGGGGTTGTTCTGACTGGCTGTCCTGTTGCTCGTGTTGCTCGGCTGGGTCTGGATTGGTCCCGGCCTCCGGCTCCGGTTTGGGCACTGAGGTCGTCCTTGCCGAGGAGGGCGGGTCGAACCGGTAGCCCACGTTGCGGACCGTGCCGATCAGGTGCTCGTACTCGCTGCCCAGCTTGGCCCTGAGCCGCCGCACGTGCACATCCACCGTTCTGGTGCCGCCGTAGTAGTCATAACCCCAGACCTCCTGGAGGAGCTGGGCTCTGGTGAAGACCCTGCCGGGATGCTGGACCAGGTATTTGAGCAGCTCGAACTCCTTGTAGGCCAGATTGATCGGCCGACCGTGGATTCGGGCCGTGTAGCTCTCGGTGTCCACAACCAGATCGCCCGAGCGGACCTGACCGGTGGGGACTTGGTCTTCCACCTCTTCCGGCTGGACATCAGGCTTGCGTGTCGGTGTCACACGCTGGCAGACCAGACGCAGCCGGGCTTCGACCTCGGCAGGTGATGCGGACTGAATGATGACGTCGGCCACGCCCCAGCCGGCATTGACCACGGTGAAGCCGCCCTCGCTCAGAATCAGGATGATGGGTGTGGACAGACCCGAGGCCCGGGTCAGGCTGCAGAGGGTCTTGGCTTCGGCCAGGTCGTCGCTGGCATCAATCAGCAGCACGGTGTCCTCGGGCATTCTCACCAGGGAGGCGGCATCCAGGGGCAGGACGCGCACTCGATGGGAGAGCAGGGCCAAGGCTGGCAGAACCGATGCCGGGTCCTCGGCGCAGGTCATCAAGGTCAGATCCGTCACGGGGGTACCTTCTTCCCTGTCCGTTCGTCCATAGCGGGGGTGGATTCGTTGAACAGTCGTCATCATTGTACAATCGGCCCGTCACAGGGGCTCCGAGTTCACAGGATGGCCTTGCCCTAGGATGTGACGTATGGCTCCCCGACGGGGACAGGCAGGAGGACCCATGGCGCAGACCGTAAAAGAAACCCGGGATGGGCGCGCGCCCGCCCTGACCCAGCTGCTGGCCCTGGCGGCCCTGATTCTGCCGGGCGTGGCGGCGGGCTTGCTGGCCGAGCCCCGGGTCGCTCGATGGGTGCAGGCCGTTCTGGTCCTGGTGCTGTCGTCAGCCATGCTGGTCTCTTGGCCCCTGGTGGGCCGGGGCATCCGACCCGGTCCTGACCGAGCCGTGTCTGGTCTGCTGGCCTTGGTCGCTCTGGTGCCGTCCCTGGTCGTGCAGGGGCCTGGTGCCCTCTGGGCCTGGCTGTCGGCTGCGGCATTCCTGCTGGCACTTCTGGCTGTATTTATGTTTGTTCGTCAGATGCTGCGTCGGGATCGACGGATGGTTATCCGTGGCATTTCTGCAACCGCCATGGGCGGGGTGACCGCTGTGGCCGCCTCAGGGTGGGTCTTTCTGCCGGAGCTGGTCAGAGGCTTGCATCCTGACCTGATGCCGATTCTGGTGGTGCTTGTGGCCTTGCTGCTGCTGGTTGGGCTCATGACCTCCGGTTATCGCTGGGCCCAGGAGGCAGCTGATCGGCGTGGGGCCGTTGGCCTGGCGCTGATGTCGGTTCTTCTGGCCGGCTCCATCGTGGTTCTGGCCGCTATGGTCTTGCAGACGACGTTCTGAGTCAGGCATTCATCAGGTGATCCAAAAGAATCTGGATGCCCATGACGATCAGAATGATGCCGCCGGCGATTCTGGCAGGCTTGCGCCAGCGGGACCCGACCGCGTATCCGATGCGCAGTCCCAGAATGGAGGCCGCAGCCGTCACCAGCCCGATGACCAATGCGGACAGCCAGATGTTGATTCCCAGCAAGGCAAGGCCTGCGCCCACGCCGAATGAGTCGATGCTGGTGGCGATGGCTGCAGGGAGCATCTGCCGCCAGGAGAAGTCCTCCTCGCCCTTTGCTCCTTCTTCCTCGCCATAGACGCCCTCGCGGATCATGTTGACCCCGATGACTGAAAGGATGCCGAAGATAATCCAGTGATCCACGGCGGCCAAGGAGTCCTGCAGCATGGAGGCGGTGAAGTAGCCCAGCAGGGGCAGCAGAGTCTGGAATCCGCCGAACCAAAGTCCGACCAGCCAATGATGGCGGGCTCGCAGCCGGTCCACGGACAGTCCCTTGCTGATGGAGACGGCAAAAGCGTCAGAAGATACACCTAAAGCGATAAACAACAATCTCAAAAACACGGCATTCCTTGAAAGGGTTCATCCCCGCTGGGATGGGCCTCGACCAGGTCTCCTCAAACCCGCCTACGCCTCGGGAGCGTCGAGCGCGGAACTGCCGATTGGAGTCGGCTTTGAATTCGTTGAATGCCGTTCACATGCTACGCCAAAACAATATGGACATGGATTTTACCTGTCAGCGCTGGAACAATCAAGCTTGAGATAAGGCCGGATGGCCCCGCTCAATGAGCCTTGGTCACCGTCAGGATGCTTCAGATTGCGTCTATAGCACACTACTGGTCCTGGTAGGTGACGGCGTAGAACTCGCCGTTCTGGTATCGGGCCATGTACACATCGCTGACCTTGTGTATGCCCTGCTTGGCCAGCTGCTCGTCGAGCCAGTCCTCGTCCCGTCCCATGGTGTCAAGAACGTCGGGATTGACCCGCCCGTCCATGACCACCGGGTAGCGCACGTCCTTGTCGCCCTCGGAAATGATGGTCAGGCCGCCGTTCTGCTCGACGATGCCCCGCTTGACGTCGCGGATGTCATTGATGCCCTTGGTGCGCAGCTTGAAGTCCACCTCCTTGGCCGTCAGGTTGACCTTGAGGCAGTTCTGGACCAGCAGTTTGCCGTTCTTGATGATGGTGACCGGTTCGCCGTCGATGTACTTGCCCACCGCGTGGATGTGGGTCTTGGCATACCGGGTGATGAGAATCAGCGCCGCCCATATCAGTAGGATGACAATGTACTGGGCCATTGAGATGCTGTCGCTGTAGATGACGCCGCCGATGATGCCGCCCAGGACGTAGTTCTGCAGCTGGTCCATGGGCGAGGTGGGCGCCAGGTTCCCCTTGCCGGTCACATTGATGAGCAGGGTGATGAAGAGCAGCCCGACGATCAGCTTCAGGGCCACGTTGACGTAGAAATTGATATCCATGGGTCACTCTCCGATCACGGTGATGTCTGGGTGGTACAGGTCTGCGCGCTGCAGCAGGAACTCTGAGCCGGAGCTGTTGAATACCAGGGTGTAGTAGCCCTTGGGGGTCTTGATGATCATGTCGTTGTTGCGCGAGGTGTCGTTGATGCTGATCTGCTCAGGATTGACCTTGAGCTTGGCTGCCGACTTGTCGATGACCGTGGTCAGCTGGCCGCTCTGCAGGCTGGCCGTGCGCAGATTGGTGTAGTCGCTGTACTGGATGGCCGCGGCCAAGAGGAGCAGGGTGGCCAGGATGATGGACAGATCCTTGTACTTATGGTTCCAGCGATGGCGGGAGTACATAAACAGGAAGAAGAGGAAGGCCAAGGCCAGAACGACGACCACGATGATCCTGATCATGGTCCAATTGGTCTGCCCGCCCTTGAGGTATTGGTACGTATAGAAAGTCATAGCCGCTCCTGCCCTTGCGCGCGCACCCGCAATTCGTAATCGTAGACGGGCAGACGCAATTTGGGAGGATTTAGGCATGCAAAACCCCGGTTCGGGCTCTCTGTTGGGCCCTTGCCGGGGTGGTTATGACTGCTGATCAGCCTTGAGTGGTCAGTGCTGGGCGGCCAGGCGCTCGCGTGCAGCCTTGATCTGGGTCTCGGCGGCCTCGGCGTTGGTCCAGTAGTCGCCGGGCATGACCTCCTTGCCCGGTTCCAGAGCCTTGTATTGCTCGAAGAAGTGCTTGATCTCCTGCTTGTGGAAATCGGAGACATCGTCGATGTCCTTGATGCCATCGAAGCGGACGTCGGCGGGCACGCAGAGGACCTTGTCATCCCCGCCGGCCTCGTCGACCATGTGGTAGAGGCCTACGGCGCGGCATTCAACGATGCAGCCCGGGAAGACCGAGTCGGGAATCATGACCAGGGCATCCAAGGGATCCCCGTCCTCGCCCAGGGTGCCGTCGATGTAGCCGTAGTCATCGGGGTAGCCCATGGAGGTGAAGAGGGTGCGGTCCAGCCTGATATGGCCGCTGTCGTGGTCCATCTCGTACTTGTTGCGGGAGCCCCGGGGAATCTCGACCAATACGTCGAATGTCTCTGCCATTGTCCTGTCTCCTTTTCGGTCTGGACGGCATAGGTATGTCTCATACACAGCATAACCGTCCCGCGGCACATTCGACCACAGTCTCCCGCTCACGCACCTATATGCCCAGCGGCCGCTCATACTCAAGGCATGGGGCGGGTGAAGAGTGAGGACGAGTATGAACAAGCATAGATGGATCGGCCTCTTGGCGGCTCTGGCTGCCCTGGCGACCCTTGTCGGTCCGGCGGCCCCGGCCATGGCTGGCGGAGGATCAGGTCATGCCGGTGGCAGACCAGTGCCCCCCGGCGGCCAAAAGGTCCGGCTCTGGCAGGGTTGGGCCTACAAGGATGATGACCAGGGGGCTTTTGGTGGCTATGAGATAGGCAGCGTAGACAGGGCGTTCTCCCAGATGGGCGTGGTGGATGGAGGCAATGCCACTACGGCCCGGGTCAAGCGACAGGCTCTGGATGAGGCCAACGGCAATTGCCAGGCGCGCTTTAACGAGGCCCATGCCGACCAGTCCGGACAGGGCCACTGCCGGGTGACCGGCGTGGGCGTGGTTGCCGGCTACCGTGGATCCCAACGTATCTTTGACGGGATCTCCGTGGCTATTCACAAGCTTTGGATGGATAACTGGCGTAGCCAGGTGGCCAACAGCACCTTCAGCAACCGTGGGGTGACCTATCGGACCAGCGACTCCTTCTGGGATCAGTCCAACGACAATCTGGACAAATTCGCTGAAGAGTATGCAGGCGACGAAAAGGGCATCTCCCTGGTGGTGATCATGCTCAACGACTACGAGCCCAAGCCGGCCGATCTGCCGCCGGATCCACCCGATAAGCAAGTGGATCGGGGCACCAGCGCGGATGGGATGACCAATCGCACCCATATCGTCACTGGAACCGGTCGGGGCGGTCGCGAACTGACCTTTACCGATGTCTTCAACCCTCAGGGCAAGCAGTACCGTGTCAGTGGTCAGCATGTCAGAGACCAGACCAGCGGCGAAGACCTGACCGACCAATTCGTTTTCAACACCGCCGAAGGGGCCAGGCCGCCTGGTGACCGGGCCACAGCGACCTGGAAGGGCGGGACCCTGCCGGAGGAACACCGCTGGGCATGGCAGCTGGATGTGACTGTCGACCGGCCGGAGACCGGGGTGATCTTGGACCAGGGAGGAATCCACTGGAAGGGCGTTGCCCGGCAGGTTGACCAGTCGACTCCCGAGCGTCGTACGCCCACCTGGAAGCCCAGGCCGGACAAATCCTGGATTCTACGAGACACTGCCACGGGGGCGTGGAAGAGCGTAATAGACCCCCAGTGGAGTAACGGGACTGGTGCTGATGGACATGTCTTTTTGGACGGCGACCGGGTGGGATCGGTGGTCAACGCTACTGTCGAAGCCCATTTGATTGAAGCCCCTAAGGCTTTTGCCCTGACTGACGACTGGAGTGCTGCCGACTATCTGGTTGATCAGGATGGGGTTGGGGCTATCCGCATTTTTGTGTCTAAGGCCAAGGCGGATGCAGACGGGCACTACCGCCGTAGCAGCGTCGGAGACATCGTGGCCAAGGGCAGAGATGTGACCGATCGTTTTGAGATCAGCGTGACAGGCACTCGCGCGCGGGCCCAGGCCAAGAGCGGATGGTTGAGCGGTCTCAAGGGGATGGAGGACCCTATGCAGGTCACCATGCTGGTTCCCTTCACGGTCCGATTCGCCAATGGCGGTGGCGCGGCCCAGGTTCGCAAGGATCTGGGCAGAACACCCGACCAGGAGCTGACCTTCTGCAAGGCGCCCGACGGTCATGGCAACCAGGGCGAGGCCTTGACCAACTCGGGCTCCCAAACGGTCAATACGCAGAGTGTACAGACCAACAAGCCAGGCATCTGCGGGTATCTGCCTCCGGTGCGCAAGGATGTCATCTCTGAAGCCGGTCAGGGCGGGGAGCAGGCCAGTGTTGACGGCAAGGTGGTCTTTCCTGGTCAGCGGCTGGAGTATCAGCTGGATACCCAGCCCAGCCTGCCTGACAATCTGGCCTATCCTGTCAAATCAATCATCCTGACGGATGTCTATGACCGCTGGTTTTTGCCCGACAAGCAGACCCTTGAGGTGACTGACCTGCAGAGCGGCGATGTCATAGCCAAGACCGGATATGCCACACAGTGGAAGGACAAGGACCATAGCCTGCGGGTGACCATTACCGATCCCGCCCGTATCAGCCAGTGGCGGGCCGGGGGCCACCCCAGAATCCGCCTGCGCTTCGAGGGCAGTGTTGATCCCAAGGCCCCAACGGATCATCGTGTGGACAATCAATGGGCGCTGACGCTGAACGACTCGCTGACTCCCTCCAACCAAGTGGGCAACCCGCCGGCTGACTTCCATCCTTCAAAGAGCGATGTCAGCGTGCACGATCCAGGCATCAGCATCGATGGCAAAGTACTTTTTGTGGGCGACCATGGGGTCTATCGGATCAGTCTGGACGCCCGCCGCAAGGACAATGCCTATCCGGTCTGGCGGTTGGGCATGACGGATGCCTACGACGCCCGTCACTTGGATATCGATCCCAAGGGCATCGAGGTTCTGGGTTCCGATGGCCGTGATTACACCAAGGCCTTCAACATTCAGGTAAAAAACGGTACAGTCCTGGTCTTCGCCAAAACCGTTGATACCTATGTTCCGGCCACAGGTGTGATCCTTAAAGGGGATCCCCAGCCTGCCGATCTGGCTGCTTATGCCGCCGCCCGAGGTCATAATCCCCTTAGAGAGCCTGCGATTGACCAAGGGCTGCTGGGGCGCACTTACGATCTGGTCTTGCCATACACGGTCATCCGTGCGGAAACCGGTCACGTGGTTCGCAATCAGGCGACCCAGATTGTCAACGACCTGCATAAAGCGACCAACGTGGTCGCCAATCCGGTCAAGCAGCTCAATCCCGCCAAGGATGTGGTAGTCGCAGTGGGTGGAGGAAGCGCTCATGGTGGCAGCATCTACCGTGACCGACTCTTCCTCTACCGTCTGGACTCCAGTCTGCTGCCGGCCGGACGTGCCTATCCGCAGGTGACGACCTGGCGGATTGAGGATCGGCTGAACCCAGCGGTGGATCGGTTCACCGGCCATTGGGCCGTCTACGCAACCCAGGACCTTTACGAGAGTGGGCGCATCCTGATTCATCATGGACAGATTATGGCTGGTTCAGATATGACCGCAGATGTCCATGGCGGTCCTTTGTTTACTATGACTGCAGACCCTGCAGGTCTTGTCAAAGTGGAGGCTACATCGCGGTATCTGGCCTTGGTCAGCGCTTCAGGCGACCGCCCTGTCGGTTGGAGGGCCTATCTGCAGTGCAGGCGTCTGAAGAACGTGGAGCGTCATGAGAACCGATTCACTGAGTTCTATCAGGACAAGACCCTGGTCTCCAACACGGTCTGGACCAGAACGCCCGATATGACACCGGCCCTGCATATTGAGAAGTTTGATCAGGCAGGCGGTATACCCAAAGGGGATCGGGATCAGCCGGAACAGGCTCTCCGGACTCATGACGATGTCCCCATTGTCTTCCGAATCACCAATGATTCTCCTCGCGATCCCAGCGATGGGACCGGAGCAGTCTTCCCCGCAGGGCAACTGCATTTGGAGGATCAGACAGTCGTGGGTCAGGGACGGGTGACCGGGATCCACTATCCGGATAATTGGTCGACCCTTATGCTCCGTCCTGGCCAGTCAGTGGACGTGCATGCCACGGTGACGGGCATATCAGGTCGGCACACCGACAGGGCCAGGGTGATCGGCAGTCCTCTTGTGCCCTGTCCTATAGAAGCTGAGGCGTCCCTTCCTGAAAGGGAAGATGCCGGCAAGGCTTCTCTACAGCCTGATTCCCGGGGCGTGAAGGTCGACGGACGTCTGCTGTGCTCGGATCGGGCCGTCCGTTCCAATAGCGACGATTGGAACGCCCTGGGGGAAGCACTGCCCAAAACCGGGGCAGCTGTGGCTCTTCCTCTGGCCATCGTTGCAGCGGCAGTCGTGACCGGCTCGCTCCTCACCGGCCTGGTCAGGCAGGTGTCCAAGGGCCATAGGGGACGGCAGTGACCGCTGATTTCAGGCGTCCAGCCCATGTGCGCCCCCTGGTCTGTCGGCTTTCTAACGGGGCCACTGCTCATCCAAGGGCGGCCGCGTTCCATCGCAGGCCAGGTAGATACGGGCGATGCGCATACCGGCCCGTTCCGGCTCCAAGGTCAGGACGTGCCGACCGCCGGTCAGCTGGACGGCGGTCACTTCCGACCATCCCCAGACATGCTCGGTGGCAAAGGTCATCAGTCTTCCTCCTCGGGGGAAGAGATCGTCCGGGGCCAGCGGGTCGCCGTCCAAGATCACATGGCAGGAGTCCTCCAGGTCGGAGGCGAACTGGGCCAGCAGCCAGATCCGGTAATTGCCTGGCCTGCCAACCTGGAAGGACAGGTTCATGCCGGGAGCTCGACCGGCATCGGGCCAGAGCTGTTGTCTTGGCTCGGCCCGCATGGCCAGGCCCCGGCCCCTGTGAGTGGGGGCATCGGTGGGGACCCAACAGCCCCTCCGAGGTTTGCCATTGTGTGGTCCATCCTGTGACAGCCAGGCGTTCTCATCCTGTCTCAGGCAGTCGGAGACCTCAAGGTAGATGCGTTCTGGTGTCTTGTTGATGTCGCTGTTCTGGCGTTCGTCTGGCCAGACCAGCTTTGGCCGGGTATACAAACCGCCGTGTAGCCAGTAGTCCTGATCGAAGTAGGGTACAGGTTCGTTCGGAGCGTGGTCCGGATCGATTCCGTAGTCTCCAATAGCCAGATTCCGCAGGGGGCGGTCCAAGGCCTCGGCCGTGGGCGTTGGCTGAAGGTCTGCAATCTGATTGCTGGTCTGAGCCCTGTCTATGTGGGTTGCGTGAGAACTACTGTTATCAGCCTGTTCGGAGGGCCGGTCATTTGCCATCCAGGTACTGAAGGCCGGTCCTAGCCGGCTGGGCCGTTCCAGGCTGGTGTTGATCACGACTTTGTCGATGCCGAAGGAGTCGTCCACGGCGATCAGCTGCAGCCGGTGGGGTCCTGCCTCCAAATAGGGCAGGATCATGGTCAGTTGCTCGGCGTTGTATACGATGGTTTCCTGCCAGTTGCCACGGAATTCGTCAGTGGTGGGCGATTCCAGGATTTCGCCCCGGTTGCCATCAAGGCTGACACGCAGGCGAATTCGTCCACGTGAGTTCAGGGTGGGCAGCCGGTGAACTACCAGACGATGACGGCCGGGGGTCTTCAGCCAGAAGTCAAGGCTCAGACAGGCCCCGCTTCCCGATTCCGGGTCGCTCCAGCCCTTGGTCTGCATCAGGTCCGGACCGAAACGGCCCAGGTCTTGGGTCGCCAGCCAAGTAGTGGCCTCCGTGAGGTCGGGGCTGACGCGTCCGCGTGAGGGGTCCATGCTGATGTGGCCATCCGCCTCAACGTAGCCGGTGAATCCTCGCTCGAGACGAGGGTCCTCGCCTACCAGAACATCGACCCTGATCGGTGTAGACCAGGCTTTTTCGGTTGCCTCCGGGTTGCAGGGACGAGTGATGATGGTCAGCGTGCCTTGACGACCCGCATGGGTTGGGGCGTTCTCGACCTGTACATGGATTCGCCACTCGTCCCTGACGATCCGCCGCCCCTCTGGCAGGCGGATCCAGTCCTGATCGGCGCTGACGCACACTTCCTGCGCAGGGCTGCCCGTAAGGTCCAGATCAAACCACTGGTCGTCGATGCCGTAGGGGTCGAAGACCAGCCTGGCGTGATTTTTATTGCCAGGGACCATGACGCTCGCCTGTGCTCCCTGTGGTGTCAGGATCAGCCCTTGGCTCGGTTGTACCTTGACCGGTCTGCAAGCCGGGTATTGAGGCAGCGTAGGGGGAGGGAACCTGTTTGGAGTGAGGATGCCGTCCCAGCAGCCTTGGGCAAGCTCCTTGTTGTACCAATGGAGCAGGGCCCGGATCATCCCCTGGAAGAGATGGGAGATTCTCATCTGCCTGTCGGCGGCCGGCATGGCGACTCGGGCGGCCTCAAGACGGCTGCGGTCCGCATGGTAGAACTGGGCGTTCACGTAGTAGGCCATGGCAATCTTCAGATCCACCAACGATCGGTAGGATTCGCGAAACTCTGGTTTCATGCTCCTGCCAAGATTGTGCGAGCGCTCAGCCAGTTCTCGTAAGGCTGCCAGGCGGCCGCCGGCTTCGTCGTCGTAACCTATCTGGGTGAAGGAGTCCTCGTGCAGGTGTTCGATTTTGGTCTGATTGTTGATCCGGTAGTAGCTCATGCACAGGTCGGCAGCCTCAGATCCGCGATCGTCGTCGAAGGTCTGATCGAACCAGGCAGCCACGAAGTCGCGGGCCGACAGACTGTGGTGATCCTCGTCCGCATTCCAGGCCAGGTGGAGGAAGTAGGACCCCTCCAGCTCCAGGCGCTTGATGGCTCCCAGATTATCCACCCATACCCGGCGGATGCCCCGATCCCAGCACTTGCCCAGCTGGTCGTTCATCAGAGCCAGGGGAGTGGATGAAGTACACCGGTAGCTGGTCCTCGGCGGCGCCCAGTAGGAGCTGTGGTAGTAGACCCCATTGCCCCCGCTGCGTGCCCGTTCGTCCTGATTGGGGAAGCGGCGCATATACCCATAGTTGTCGTTGACCCACATGATGGTCACGTCTTCGGGCAGGTCCAGGCCTGCGTCGTAGAGGGGCAGTACTTCCTTGTAAGGAATGAAGAGCTGGGGGACCTCCTGTGGAGGTCGGCCCAGGTGCTGACGCAGGATGTCCCTCTGGTCATGAATGATCCGACCGAGCAGATCGACCCGCGCTTGCAGGCGGCCCTTCTGGCCCAGGTTCGGATCCTCGTCGATGGCACGCGTGGTCAGGCCCGTGTCGTGAATGCCTCGCATGCCCAGGGTCCAGGTGACCTCGTAGTTCCGGTTCATGTCCACGCTCTGCGACCAGTAGCGCCGAATCATAGCCCGGTTGCGTCCGGGCAGCGAATAGTCATAGTCCACATGCCTGCCCTGTGAGGCTACCCAGGGGTCCCACTCATGCTGGTTGCTCCGCAGGAGCATATCGCAGTGGCTGCTCCCGATGACCACCCCCATGCTCTGGGCAAGCCTCCCGTTGCGCGGATCGGCGTTGAAGGCGTTGACGTGCATGGCCGGCCACAGATAGTTACCACCCAGTCGCAGGATAAGATCGAAGACTTTTTCGTAGGTCGTCGGTCCGATGGTTCCGTCCGGAGTGCGCAGGCGGGCCCAGTCGTCCAGCTCCTCCTCGTCGTTGATGAAGAAGCCCCGGTATTTGACCGAGGGCCAGTCGAAGACGCGCAGATCATCGGGCAGGCATATCCGTTCATGGTGACGTGCCGGCACGTTCCCCCACCAGTGCAGGGGTGAGATGCCGATGGCCCGGCTAAGAGCGTAGATTCCGTAGATGGTTCCGCGTCGGTCGGTTCCGACGACATAGAGGGTGCCGTCGACAATCTGCAAGGTGAAGCCTTCCCAGCGGTACCCTCCTTGGGGGTCTTTGAGCGGGGTCAGATCAATCTTGTCGGAGCAGACAGCTGAATCGATCCAGCTGGAATGGTCCAGAGTGCCCAAGCGGATGGTCGGGCTACTCTCATCAATCTGGTTGACTGACCTCTGTGTCCGGCCAGTCACAGTCGCAAAATCCCTCATGAGATTGCCGGCCGCAATTTGCACGGCAGAATCCTCCCCATGATCCAGCAGCCAATTAGGCCGGACTCCTGAATCGGCCAGAACTGCGCCCGACTCGGCGGTCACTGGTATGGTTCCGGGCTGAGGATGAAATAAGGTGACCATGGTGGCGCTCCCACTGTCCACTGATCAGGCGGATGCTCTGCCGCCCGTGTTCGGACACCCATAGGCTAACACCGGATTAGGAAAATTTTCAATGAGAAAAAATACGACTGTGAGGGCCTGATGACCGCTTCATTCCATTAGCATGGTTGGAGACGCTTAGAGTCCAGCAGAGCCGGGAGGCGATCCGATGAGCAAGAAAGTGACGCTGGCCGACGTTGCCGCCAAGGCGGGGGTTGCGGTGTCCACGGCCTCCAAGGCGCTACGCAACAGCGCACAGGTCAGCGGTCCGACAAGGGCCAAGGTGTTCAAGGCTGCGGCGGAGCTCTCCTTCTCGCTCAATGAGCGTCAGAAGCAGTCCCAGCCTCCCAGCCTGCCCAAATCGGTAGGCCTGGTCACTTCGGACCTGGATGGACAGTTCTCCATGCCCATCCTGATCGGCGCGGAAAGCTACTTCGGGGTCGAGTCCATTCCTGTTTTCCTCTGCAACGCCGGCAGGGATCCGGCTCTTGAACAGCACCATATTGACAATCTGCTGGCCTATGGCGTCAAAGGTCTGCTGATGGTCGGATGGCGTACCGATCCGCGGCCAGCGTTGACTAGTTGCCCGGTGCCTGTTGTCTATGCCAACCAGGCATCCTTGGATCCCCATGACTGCTCGGTCGTCACCGACAACGAGGATATCGGGCGGCTGATGGTCCGGCATCTGGTCGAGGGTGGATCCAGAAAAATCGTGCTGATTGCTGGCGATCCGGCCTTTCGGTCCTCGGTCAGACGACTCAAGGGCGAGATGGCCGAACTGGATAGCCGTGGGTTGGCTGCCGTGCGTACGGTTCGATATGGAAGCTGGAACGAAGAGACCGGACGCCGCACCATGGTTGGCTTGCTGGATGAGGGTATCGACTTCGATGGGGTGGCTTGCGGCAACGATGAGATAGCCCGGGGATGTCTGGATATCCTGCATGATCGCCAAGTCTCCGTGCCGGATAGGGTATCGGTGGTTGGTGTTGACAATCGGCAGGTCATTGTCGGCAACTCGCGTCCCCCGCTGACCAGCGTTGACCTGAACCTGAAGGCCATCGGTACCAGGGCGGCCAGCTGCCTGGCTGATATGATGGACGGCCGAGGTCACCAGGGCGTCGAATGTGTCAAGGGCACGCTAGTCCAGCGAGCCTCTACCAGAATGCCGTTGTAAAGCAGTCCGTCGGCAGATTTCAGAGGGTCACACAGTCGCGATCTTACTGACACAAGCGAGTCTTTCACTCTTTAACTGTCAGCAACTTTTTTATTTAACAAATTTTCTTCTTACCATGACCAGTGTCGGAGCTGCAGCCCAGAATCCAGCCATAGACCGCCTGGTCCGGTTTCCAGCGTTAGCGAGCCTATCCTTTCGGCGTCTCGTATCCCACTTGATGAAGAAAGGACATGCTATGGCCTTGCACCTTACAAAAGCGCATTGGACAGAGATTCCGGCTCATCGCGTTTCTGCGGGATCGGACCCTTAGTGAGGGGTCCGCATCATGTTTGGCACCAATGCTGTTGGTTCTGCAGTCCGTCAGACCTGCGCACAACTGGGGAAGTCGACCTCGAAGCGTTTGCCGGAGAAAGTCCTGACGCGGAGGGAGGTTGGCAGGATCAATTCTCCTCTGCATCCAGCAACACCACGCCCTGGGGAGGATTGCTATCGATGGCCCCCACGGTCTCATGTGGCAGGTATGACTCCTCCATGGAGGCGATTTCCTCGGGAGTGAGTTCCGAATCCAGCGCAGCCGCCGCATCGTCAAGGTGCCGGGCTTTGGGGGCTCCGATGATCGGTGAAGCAACGCCTTTGGCCCACTGCCAGGCTATGGCTACCTGGGCCATAGGAACATTGTGCTGCTCCGCCACTTTTTGTACGCGGTCAATGATGGTCAGGTCGTTGTCTTCGGCCCGGTCGTACTTGCCGCGCGAGACCTTGTCAGTGGCGCTGCGCAGAGTGTCGGCGGTCCAGGTAGGCCTTGTCAGATGTCCGGCGGCCAGAGGGCTGTAGGGCATGAGCGAGACGTTCGTCTTTCTGCAGAAGGGTATCAGGTCCTTCTCGTCCTCCCGGTAGAGCGGGTTGTAATGGTTTTCCATGGCGCTGAAAGGGGTCCAGCCGTTGTCTTGGGCGACCTTCTGCATATCCTGAAACTGGCTGGTGTACATGGCCGAGGCACCCAGCGCTCGCACCTTGCCGGCCTGGATCAGATCGTTCAGCGCTTCCATGGTCTCCTCGATGGGGGTTTCATAGTCGAACCTGTGGATGATGTAGAGGTCCAGGTAGTCGGTGCCCAGTCGCTTGAGCGTCCCATCGATCTCCCGGTGGATGGCCTTGGATGAAAGTCGCCCCTCATTGAAATAGACCTTGGAGGCGATGACCACCCGGTCGCGGCTTGTATGCTTTCTAAGCGCCTTTCCAAGATATTCCTTACTGGTCCCAGCGGAGTAGCCGTTGGCCGTATCAAGAAGGTGATGCCCAGATCCAGCGCGTGCGCAACGACCGCGTCAGTCCCTTCCTCATCCAGTGTCCAGTCGTGCATGGTGCCTGGTTTGCCGAAGCTCATGCACCCCACGCAGATTTTCGATATGTTGATGCCCGTTTTACCCAGTTGTGTGTATTGCATGATGAGCCCCCTTGGCCTTCCTTGGTGCTGGTGCAATCATGCTGGCAAGTTCGAGTCGGTGGAAGTCTACTTATCAGGTAGCTGTAGTAGTTGGGACTCTGAACGAGTGGCTCTTGGATTCGGATATCGATTCAACGGTTTGAACTCATGTGGTTCTCGTCTGGGTCGACCCTGGAGATTCGGATTTGAATCCGAAGATTTTCGGCTGATGGGTATAGAGGTTCGGCCATCTGCATGATCAGACCGATGGTCGGATATGGCGGTCAAAGCTGTGACTGTTGTTGTGAACTTGCCACTGACACCAGGGGCGCGTTAATACAGTTGTCCATTCGTGACGAATCCAGGCAAAGCTTGAATGGTATGGAGTAACGGGGCTGCAAATACGTATAAATACCATTGTAGCGAAAATCACAGCAGGTCTATCTCCATCGATGACCCAGTAAGCCAGGCCAACAACTGCATTCACTACTACTTCGAGGATGAGCTTATAGGTGCCATGCAGCGTGCGAGCAAAGTTGAGGCTGCCCATATTGACCAGATAATTACCCGAGCTATGGAGAACAAAGCCCAGAGTATTGTCCCCATGTGTATTCTGCCCGAGGATGACACCGCTGAAAATGCTGACATTCCAACGCACTCAACCAGAAATAGAACAACAAACACGAATCCAGCTGACAGTCCAGTGGCTGCTGACCTTATCTTCTGCAAGCATTCGTACTGATAGAGCTTAGGCGTAACATACGATGAACGATTATCGCGTCTTCCACCTATGGTCTTCTTGTGAGACCTGCGGAAATAGGAATGGTCAAGTTGCGTTATCGAGTCGGCTGACTTATAACGATTCTCGCTTCTTGACTGGGAAGGCAAACTCATTGACGATTGCAGACACAACAATCGAAGATACGCTAGGAAACAAGAACTCCCTAATCCTTGGGATCGCAGTCTCGTCCATATAGAACTTCAGGATTCCAATATCAAGTGTCAAGCCTGTCGGTTTTTGATTCAGATAAGTTCACTGATATTTCTGCGACATTGCAATGCCCTCTGTATTGGTATGTGACTGCGTTCCAGTCGGTTGCGCACGCCTGCAGGCTGATATCTTGCCTAAATGAGTATGTCGCCGACAACTGTGGTACATGTGCTTGCTCATATTTTTTAGCAGTTGTCGGATGCAACATGCGTGAGCGGTCCCAAGACATGGCTGTTTGCCTCGCCGGCAATCGTGCTTTGGTATGAAATCGATATCTGGCGGCATAATAAGCAATGTGAGTTAAGGGTTCACTGATTCACTTCAATGGGTTTGGCCGATTGATTGTTGTCTGGTTCCATTGAAGTGATAACACGATGGTTTTTGAATCTCGGTCTTTCAAGTTTAGCGATGCCTCTACTGATTACTCTTTGTCTAATTTCAATCGGTTGTTCAAGGTTTCCGCCAATGATATGATTGTAACCGAATCAAAATATCCTTTGATGAAGGGGGCCCATATGGCATATCAAGAAGATATGGATTGCATTGATTTTTCGAATCTATTGAGCACTAAGGAACCGTACTATTTCTATTCCAAAAAGTATGACAGCGAGGTACACAAATCAGAGAAAACAGATGGGAAAACGCAGCAAGAGCTTATGGTGCCGTGGTTCGCCAACCATACAACTGACAGTGCCAAAAGCTGCTATGGTAATCTACAAAACGCTGCATCTCTACTTTGGATTGCCGAGGCAGTTGACATTGACCAACCAACTGTTGCTAAAGCTTTTGAAGATGCAAAGCAGGCAGGGAATTTTCGACAAGCCTGCAAGGCGATAAGGAATAGCATTAAATGGTCGGATATCATTGAATCCTTAAACACTAAAACTGTTTAGCGCTGTTTAGCGTCAGGTAGACTATCTATTTAGTTGTGTCTGGTAACCCGGTCAGGGTCTCTTTGTCTTTCAATGGAAAATGCCAAATTAAACAAAGGCTCGGAATCCAAACGATTCCGAGCCTTACTGGTAGCGGGGTCAGGATTTGAACCTGAGACCTCTGGGTTATGAGCCCAGCGAGCTACCGAACTGCTCCACCCCGCGTCGGCTGTCTGTTCAACACAGCAGTTATCTATGTTACGGATTCCAGCGCACTTGTCAAGTCCGTGTGTGGGAAGGCCTGCGCTAGGCCATAATAGAGTCATGCCTATTACCATCCCCACCGGATTGCCGGCCAGATCCATCCTGGATTCGGAGCGCATCTTCGCCCTGGAAAGCCACGAGGCGGAGCGCCAGGAGATGCGTCCGCTCAGGCTGGTCATCCTCAACCTGATGCCTACCAAGGTGGAGACCGAGACCCAGCTGTTGCGACTGATCTCCAAGTCGCCGCTTCAGGTGGAGATTGACTTCATGAAGACTTCCACCCATCAGGCCGTGCATACCAGCATGGATCACCTGGTCAAGTTCTACGAGAATCTGGATTCCTTCCAGGACAACTGTTATGATGGTCTTGTCGTGACGGGCGCCCCCGTGGAGCAGATGGACTTCGAGCAAGTCGACTACTGGGATGAACTGACCCGCATTCTGGATTGGGCCTCTACTCACGTCTTCTCCACTATGTATCTATGCTGGGGGGCCATGGCCGGGCTCTACTACCGCCACGGCATCGCCAAGCGCGACCTGGATCGCAAGGTCTTTGGGGTCTTTCCCCAGTATCTGCAGGACGAGTACTGCTTCATCACCAATGGCTTCGACGAGATCGCCCTGCAGCCCCACTCCCGCTGGGCCGGGGTGGACGAGGACCAGGTGCGGGCCTGTCCGGATCTACAGGTGCTGACCTGGGGTCCCCAGTCCGGTCCCGGGCTTATCAGCACCCAGGATTTCTCAGAGATTTTCGTGCTGGGTCACTGGGAGTACGACCGTGACACCCTGGCCCACGAGTACCAGCGTGACATGGCCAAGGGCCTGGATCAGGTGCCTTTCCCGGTCAACTACTACCCTCACGATGATCCGACGTTGGAGCCGGTCTTCTCCTGGCGGGCCCACGCCAACCTGCTCTGGCGCAACTGGCTGAACTGGGTCTACGAGACCACCCCCTACGACTTGGACCAGGTGCCGACTCTGCGGGCTGCTGGCCGGCTAGGCACCGACCGATCCATCAGACACGCCCCTGGCTGCCCACGCACCGACGGTTATCGGCCCTTGACGGGTGACGGGTACGGGCTTATTCCGGGCGCTGTTAAGAGTTAATGACGATTGCATTAAGTTCATCATCAACTTGTCCACGTCGCGGGGCGGATTGGACCTGCGGCCACTATTTGTGACACACTGGATGAATCTATGATTACCGTGGCTCTTGGTGTGGGCTACACTACCCATACGGTGCAGCCATGAGTCGCATGCGCGCTATAGTGTTCACTGTGTCGTTCAGGAGGCGATAGATGCTAGAGGCAATGGGAAGTGAAGCTTTCAGTCTGGCCATGGCCAAGCCGAGTGAGCTGCCTTCCATCGATGATTTCCTGCCTCCTGAGATTCTTTTCCAGGGAACGCCCTTTGCCATGAACCGGATCATCCTGATCAGATTCGTGGCCATGGTCATAATTCTTCTGGTGCTGGGAATCACTGCCGCAAGGGCCAAGCTGATTCCATCCCGCTGGCAGGGGGCAATTGAGTGGGTCATCGAGTTCATCCGTGACTCGGTCGTCTATGACACCTTGGGCGAGATTCGTGGCAAGCGCTACGTGCCCATGATCACGACCATCTTCTTGACCATCCTGGTCTTCAACCTCTGTGGCATCGTGCCGGGCATGAACATAGCGGCCACGGCCACTATCACCATGCCTCTGGTCTTCGCCATCTGGACTTTCTGCCAGTACATGGTAACGGGATTCCGGGAGCAGGGTGTCTGGGGCTACTTCAAGTCGGAGCTCTTCCCAGCTGGTGTGCCTTGGCCTCTCTATATCATTCTGACGCCCATCCAGCTGCTGGAGATGGTCATCGTCAAGCCGGCCTCTCTGACCATCCGACTCTTCGCCAACATGATCGCCGGCCATCTGCTGGTGGCGGTTACCCTGGCCTTTACCCAGTTCTACATTGTTGAGGTCAGCAATAAGGCTTTGGCACTGGCTGGCGTCGGCTGGTTCGTTCTGGGCTTCGCCCTGACGGCCTTTGAAATCTTTGTGGCGGCCCTTCAGGCCTACATCTTCGCCATCCTGACCACGGTTTACATCTCCATGAGTTACCCTGAAGAAGGTTGAGCGAAAAGAACAAGCCGCGGTCGGCGTTTTAAGCGGTCGCAGCCCACATATTCGTTGGTTCCGACCAGTAGACGGGGGTCGGGGCCGAACCACAATCCAAGAACCGGCAACGGTGGAGGAAAGGAAAATAAATGGACATCATCACACTTGCTGAGGTCTCCGGCAATCTGAGCATCCTGGGGTACGGCATTGCAGCTCTCGGCCCCGCGCTGGGTCTGGGCATCGCCGTCGGCAAGACCGTCGAGAGCATGGCTCGCCAGCCTGAGATCAGCGGACAGCTGCGCACCACCATGTTCATCGGCCTGGCTCTGATCGAGGTGCTGGCCCTGTTGGGCTTCGTGGCGCTCTTCATCGCCTGAGCCGTGTGATTCTTGCATGATCCGGCTTCGATAAAGGAAAGGAGGAGCCAATGTACGCTCTAGCGGTAGGCAAAGGGATCAAGCTGTTTATTCCTCCGATTTACGACATCTTCTGGTCTCTGGTCATCCTGGTCATCCTGGCCGTCTTCTTCTATAAGTTCTTCATGCCCAAGTTCCAGGCCATCTTCGATGAGCGCTCGTCCAAGATCGAGGGCAACATCAAGAAGGCCGCCAAGGCTCGTGAAGAGGCGGATCAGGCCCGTAAGCAGTATCAGGATCAGCTGGGCAAGGCTCGTGTTGAGGCTTCCCAGATCCGTGATGACGCCCGCGCCGAGGCCTCCAGGATCGTGGCGGATGCCAGGACCCGGGCCGAGACCGAGGCCAACCAGATCACCGAGAACGCCCAGCGATCCCTCAAGACCCAGCAGCAGCAGGCGCTGGTCTCGCTCAAGGGCGAGGTGGGTACGCTGGCTACGGCTCTTGCCGGCAAAATCCTGGGCTCGCAGCTTCAGGATGATGCCGTGCAGTCCTCCATGATCGACTCGATCATCGCGGACCAGGGCTCGGACAAGCGGCAGGCAGGATGACTGATTGGCGGACGATGGGAACGTTGATTCCGCGAAAGGGGAGGTGACATGCGAGGAGAGACTTCGCTGAGCTCCGACAAGGAGACCAGGGCCAAGTATGCCCCTTTGCTCAAGAGCAAGGGGAAGGATGCCCTCCGTGTGGCCATGGAGCTCTATACCTTCGTGACCCTGCTCGATGCCAACAGGCCCCTGGAGCGTGCGCTGACCGACCCCTCCCGTCCTGCTGAGGACAAGTGGCGGGTGATCGACACCATCCTGGCTGATAAGGCCGATCCGCTGACCGTGGATATCCTCCATGATCTGACCGATCATCAGTGGAGTCGTGTGGTGCACATCGCCAACGCGGCCGAGGACATGTCAGTGGATGCCACCGCCTATTACGCCGATGCTCTGGGCATCACCAACCAGGTGGCCGGCGAGCTGGCTGAGATTCATTCGGCCCTGCTCGGGATGCCTCTGGTGCTCTTCCGGCTCTCGGACGAGTACAGTGATTCCAAAGCCCGGGCCGACCTGCTCAGGGCGCTCCTTGACGGGCAGCATATGCATCCGGTCACCGAGCAGATGGCCCTGAACGCCACGATCGATCTGCGCGGACGGCGCTTCCCCGACACCATCGTTTGGTTGGTGGATCGCTTCTCCGAGCACATGGACCAAGTCATGGTGACCGTCACCACGGCGGTCTCCATGAAGGACGAGCAGGTCAGCCGCCTGCAGGAGGTCTACGGGCGCAAGCTGGGCAAACCGGTTCACATCAACTCGGTGGTCGATCCCTCGGTCCTAGGTGGCATGAAGGTCCAGTATGGATCGGTCTCCACCGACGGCACGGTGGCCACCCAGCTCAAGCACCTGAAGCGGCGAATGGCCGTGGCAGGATAAGCAGGGGACCAACAGACTTGAACAAGAACAGAAATAAGGAGTGATCATGGCAGAAATGACCATTGATCCCGCCGTGGTGCGCAAGGCGCTCGACCAATTCGTCGAGTCCTACAAGCCGACTGACACCCCCACCCAGGAGGTGGGCTACGTCCGTACGGCCGGTGACGGCATTGCGCATGTGGAGGGACTGCCTGGTTGCATGGCCAACGAGTTGCTGACCTTCGAGGACGGCACGCTGGGTCTGGCTTTCAACCTGGACGCCCGAGAGATCGGCGTGGTCATCCTGGGCGACTTCGCAGGTGTCGAAGAGGGCCAGGAAGTCCACAGGACCGGTGAGGTGCTTTCAGTGCCTGTCGGTGACGGCTATCTGGGGCGTACGGTCAACCCTCTGGGTGAGCCCATCGACGGCCTGGGCGAAATCAAGAGCGAGGGCCGCAGAATCCTGGAGGCCCAGGCCCCCGACGTCATGCACCGGCATCCCGTCGACGAGCCCCTGGCCACCGGCATCAAGGCCATCGACGCCATGACACCCATCGGCCGCGGTCAGCGCCAGCTGATCATCGGCGACCGGCAGACCGGCAAGACGGCCATCGCCATCGACACCATCATCAACCAGAAGCGCAACTGGGAGTCCGGAGACCCCAAGAAGCAGGTACGGTGCATCTACGTGGCCATCGGTCAGAAGGGCACCACCATCGCCTCGGTCCGTTCCTCCCTGGAAGAGGCCGGCGCCATGGAGTACACCACCATCGTGGCCTCCCCGGCTTCCGACTCCGCGGGCTTCAAGTACATAGCCCCCTACACCGGTTCGGCCATCGGCCAGCACTGGATGTATGGCGGCAAGCACGTCCTGATTGTCTTTGACGACCTGAGCAAGCAGGCCGAGGCCTACCGGTCCATCTCCCTGCTGCTGCGTCGTCCGCCGGGGCGCGAGGCTTATCCTGGCGACGTCTTCTACCTGCATTCGCGTCTGCTGGAGCGCTGCGCGAAGCTCTCCGATGACCTGGGCGGCGGATCCATGACCGGTCTGCCCATCATTGAGACCAAGGCCAACGACGTCTCGGCCTACATTCCGACCAACGTGATCTCCATCACCGATGGCCAGATCTTCCTGCAGTCCGATCTGTTCAATTCCAACCAGCGTCCCGCCGTGGACGTGGGCATCTCCGTCTCCCGAGTGGGCGGCGCCGCACAGACCAAGGCTCTGAAGAAGGTCTCCTCGACCCTGAAGATCTCCCTGGCCCAGTACCGCTCTCTGCAGTCCTTCGCCATGTTCGCCTCGGATCTGGATGCGGCCTCCAAGGCCCAGCTGACCCGTGGCGCCAGGCTGACCGAGCTGCTCAAGCAGCCTCAGTTCACCCCTTACTCCATGGAGAAGCAGGTTGTCTCCGTCTGGGTGGGCACCCACGGCAAGCTGGACGACTTGGACCTGGAGGACGTGCTGCCCTTCGAGTCCGGGCTCCTGGACTACCTGGACCACAACACGGACATCCTCAAGACCATCCGCGACACGGAGGACTTCACCGACGATACCGAGAAAGCCCTGGATAAGGCCGTGGACGAGTTCACCAAGACCTTCGTGACCCACAAGGGCGAGACCCTGGATGGTCACAAGGCCGATCAGGATCAGGAGCAGCCGGTGGCCGTCCAGCAGGAGAAGCTGGTGGCCGAGGGCAAGAGCGGCAGCAAGGCTGGGAAGCGGTAGACCATGGCCTCACAACTCGCATTCAAGTCAAGGATCGCCTCCACATCGGCATTGGAGAAGATCTTCAATGCCCAGGAGATGATAGCCTCCTCGCATATAGCCAAGGCCAGGACCGTGGCCCTGGAGGCGAAGCCTTACTCCGATGCGATCTTCGATGCAGTCCAGGCCCTGGTGGCCCACACTGACGACATCCGCCACCCCATTGTCAGGAAGGACGAGAAGAACCCGCGCGTGGCTGTGCTGGCGCTGACGGCCGACCGTGGCATGGCCGGGGCCTATACCTCCTCGGTCATCCGCGAGACGGAGTCTCTGCTGACTCGCCTTGACCAGCAGGGTCGACAGCCCCAGCTCTTCGTCTACGGCCGTCGCGGCGTCTCCTACTACCGCTACCGCAACCGCAGCATCGTCAAGACCTGGGAGGGCGACAGCGATCGGCCCGGCGTGGATGTGGCCAGGGAGATCTCCCAGGCGCTGCTGGAGACCTATATGACTCCAGCAGCCAAGGGGGGCGTCTCCGAGCTCTACATCGTCTTCACTGAATTCATCAACATGGTGGTGCAGAAGGTTCGGGTGCTGCGCATGCTGCCACTGGAGCTGATCAGACCTGACCAGGAGCAGCCCGAGGAGGCCATTGATGCCCCCGTACCGGACGACGAGCATGGAAGCCAGGGCGACCGTTATGCGGCCCTCTACGACTTCGAGCCCAGCTCCCAGGAGGTGCTGGATGCCGTTCTGCCCAAGTACATTCAGTCGCGCATCCATGAATGCCTGCTCACTTCGGCCGCCTCGGAGACCGCCAGCAGGCAGAACGCCATGCATACCGCCACTGATAATGCCAAGGGGCTGATCGACGACCTGACCCGCAAGCTCAATGCCACCCGTCAGGCGGCTATCACGCAGGAACTTACCGAGATCGTCGGCAGCGCCGATGCGCTCAACAAAGAGGAAGAGTAGGAACGCCAATGGTTGCACAGCAAGAACAGCCGACCACAGCGAGCCGCAAGCCGGATTCGGCCTCCAAGGGGCGCGTCACCCGAGTCCAGGGTTCGGTCATCGACGTGGAGTTCCCGGCAGGTCACCTGCCGGACATCTACAATGCCCTGACCGTAAATCTGAGCAAGTCCTCGGACACCGAGGGCGAGTCGCTGACCACCATCATGCTGGAGGTGGAGCAGCATCTGGGCGATTCCACGGTCCGCACCGTGGCCCTGAAGCCCACCGACGGCCTGGTTCGCGGCGCTACCGTCACCGACACCGGCGGGCCCATCATGGTGCCTGTGGGCGACGTGACCAAGGGGCACGTTTTCGATGTGGCCGGCAACATCCTCAACAAGAAGGAGGGTGAGCAGATCAAGGTCACCGAACGGTGGCCAATCCATCGCAACCCGCCTGCCTTCGATCAGCTGGAGTCCAAGACCCAGATGTTCGAAACCGGCATCAAGGTCATCGACCTGCTGACCCCTTACGTGGAGGGAGGCAAGATCGGCCTGTTCGGCGGCGCGGGCGTGGGCAAGACCGTGCTCATTCAGGAGATGATCCAGCGCGTGGCACAGAACCACGGCGGCGTTTCGGTCTTCGCGGGCGTGGGCGAGCGTACACGTGAGGGCAACGACCTGATCGGGGAGATGGACGAGGCCGGCGTTCTGGAGAAGACCGCACTGGTCTTCGGCCAGATGGACGAGCCCCCGGGGACCCGTCTGCGTGTGCCTCTGACCGCCCTGACCATGTCGGAGTACTTCCGCGACGTGGAGAACCAGGATGTGCTGCTCTTCATCGACAACATCTTCCGGTTCACCCAGGCCGGCTCCGAGGTCTCCACCCTGCTGGGCCGCATGCCCTCGGCCGTGGGCTACCAGCCCAACCTGGCCGACGAGATGGGTGCCCTGCAGGAGAGGATCACCTCCACCAGGGGCCACTCCATCACCTCCCTGCAGGCCATCTACGTGCCGGCTGATGATTACACTGACCCGGCGCCTGCGACCACCTTCGCCCACCTGGACGCCACCACCGAGCTCAGCCGTGACATCGCCTCCCAGGGCATCTACCCGGCTGTGGATCCGCTGGCATCCACCTCCAGGATTCTGGACCCACGTTACGTGGGGCAGGCCCACTACGACTGCGCCAACCGGGTCAAGGCTATCCTGCAGAGGAACAAGGAGCTCCAGGACATCATCGCCCTGATCGGCATCGACGAGCTGGGCGAGGAAGACAAGACCACAGTCAACCGTGCCCGCAAGATCGAGCAGTTCCTGGGCCAGAACTTCTATGTGGCCGAGAAGTTCACCGGTCGCAAGGGTTCCTACGTGCCTGCGGACGAGACCATCGAGGCCTTCACCCGCATCTGCGACGGCGCCTACGATGACGTGCCTGAGCAGGCATTCTCCGGCATCGGCGGAATCGACGACCTTGAGCACAAGTGGCACGACATGCAGAAGGAATACCGGTAGTCATGGCGGACACAGGCAAGGCCTCCATGCAGGTCAACATCGTCTCGGCAGACAGGCCCATCTGGTCTGGTCAGGCGCGGTCGGTCACCGTGCCCGGCACCCAGGGGTCCATGGGCATCATGCCCGATCACGAGCCGGTGCTGGCCCTGTTGCAGGAGGGCAACATCCGGGTTCAGGCCACGGATGGCGGTCGTCAGTCCTTCCATGTGGACAGCGGATTCGCCTCTTTCGACAGCAACAAGCTGACTGTGGCTGTGGACCACTACCTGGAGGATGCTGATCAGGGACAACAGTCCTGACCTCCTTTCCTCTTCTGCCCGGCTGGTGCACTTGCATCGGCCGGGTTTTTCTTTTTCGCCTGGAACAACGACTGATATATTGGCACCTGTGCGAATCATTGTTGCCGACTGCTCCGCCGAATACTCCGGGCGTCTCAATGCCAGCCTGCCGCCGGCCAGACGCGTTCTGCTGATCAAGGCCGACATGAGCTGTCTGATCTTTTCGGAGTTGGGCTCCTACAAGCCCCTGAACTGGATGTGCGCCCCCTGTACCATCAGGGAGATCGAACCCGAGGAGGCGGGCGAGGACGGCGCGGGTGTCAAGGCTGGTTCCGTGGCCGGGACCGGGCCGGACGAGGTGGTCGAAGCTGCCGCGCCCGATGCGCTGATCGCCCAGGAGCAGGATCAGGACCAGGCTCGGCCTGTCCGTAAGGTCCTGCGTGTTTCGGCGGTCAAATCCAGCGATGTACTCACCATCAGGCTCTACCAGGTCTATGCCGATGACAGCTACGACCTGGGGACGGATCCCGGCTTGGTCAAGGACGGCGTGGAAGCGCATCTGCAGCGCTACCTGGCTGAACAGATTGACCGCATTGGCCCGGGGGCCACCCTGGTCCGCCGGGAGTATCCCACGCCCATCGGCCCAGTGGACATCATGGCCGTGGATGGTCAGGGACGGCATGTGGCCATCGAGATCAAGCGGCATGGGGGCATCGACGGGGTGGAACAGCTGACACGCTACTGCCGCCTGCTCAATCGAGACCCCCTGCTGGCTCCTGTCCGCGGAATCTTCGCGGCCCAGACCATCACACCCCAGGCCAGGGTTCTTGCCGAGGACAGGGGATTCGAGTGCCTGATCCTGGACTACGAGGCCATGAAGGGCGCGGACAGCGATGAACTGACCCTCTTCTGAGACGGTTTTCAGTCTTGTATCGTCTTGCATAGTCAATATGTCAGGCAGCTCACATAGATTCTCATTTGACTCTATAAGACCCGAAAAGCTACTAGATATTGGGGTTTATGGCCTGACACGCCACTACAGGTGGTATTGTGCTTGCGTCTGGGATTGTGTAGAGTGCAAACAACAGGTTCCAAGCAGAGGGCTATAGGGCTTGGAATGTCACGGCTACATTTAAGGGAGAGGCGATTATGTCCATCACGGTCTACACCAAGGCGCACTGTCCCCAGTGTGATGCCACCAAGCGTCAGTTGACCAAGCAGGGGCTGGAGTTCGAGCAGGTGGATTTGACCGAGGATCAGACCTTGATCGACCAGTTTATCGCCCAGGGATTCAAGCAGACCCCCATCGTAGTCACTGACCAGGAGACGTGGAGCGGGTATCGCCCCGATCTGATCAGGAAGGTAGCACAGAGCGCCAAGGTCTTTGCCTGATCAAAGCACTCGGAGCCCGGTTCACGAATATGTGGACCGGGCTTTTTTCATAGCCTGGCCAGCAGTCGGGTTAGTGCAAATCGCGTTGTGCGCCTACTTGGTTAGTAGATGCTTGGTAGGTAAGTAATTGGCTGATGTTTGTTCTGCAAGTGCTTGATCAGTTGGACTTGTTTGATTGGGCACTGCCTACTTGATAGGTGTTGCAATGACAGAGAGGCCATCTGTGGTTTTGGAATGTATCCGACAGCTTCAGAAGGCATGATCTGCAGGTGTCGGTTAGCCTTTGCCGACCAGTGGTCATCTCATTGGTGCTCTTTGCTTGCGGCATGAATACGAATCGCCGTCGAAGTTGCTGTGAGAGCGGATGATAACGCGGTATCCGGTATTCGTATATCCAAAAGCAAAGGAAACCGGCTCGCGTTCCCTAGGATGGTCCACTATATGCCGCAGGCGGCGGGAAACGGGCGAGAAGCAGTGAAGAGGAGACGATGAACAGGACTCATGCAAGTAGGGGGGTGGGGGCATGAATTGGACCTTTATGGCGCAGAATCTGCACTTCTTCGTCAATGCGGCCTATGTCACGGTCTTCATCTCCTTCTTCGGCGTGGTGTTTTCCATGCTGATCGGGCTGGTCTGCGCCGGGCTGGAGGTCTTCAGGATTCCCTTGCTCTCGCAGGTGGCCAGGGTATACATTGAGCTGTCGAGAAACACCCCGCTCCTGGTTCAGCTCTACTTCCTCTACTTCGGGTTGCCAAAGCTTGGGGTCAACTGGAGCGCCCAGACCTGCGCCATCGTCGGGCTTGCCTTCCTGGGTGGCTCCTACATGGCCGAGGCCATGCGTGGCGGACTGGAGGCGGTGCCTCGGGTGCAGATCGAGTCAGCCCGCGTCCTGGGATTCACACGATCCCAGATCCTGTCCAGAATCGTGCTGCCCCAGGCTCTGAGCAGCGCCATACCTGGCGTGGTGGCCAACATCATCTTCCTTATCAAGGAGTCCTCGGTGGTCTCGGCCATCGCTCTGGCCGATGTCATGTATGTCACCAAGGACCTGATGGGCACCTCCTATGACACCTACGAGTCCCTGACTCTGCTCATCGTCACCTATCTGGTTATCCTGCTGCCCATCTCCGTCATCGGAACCGTTCTTGAGCGGAGGTTCGACTATGCACGGCGTTGAGGTGCTCTTCCAGCCAGGGGTCATGCCCAGGCTTTTCCAGGGACTCTGGGTGACCGTATGGATAGCCGGCGTCTCGGTCCTGCTCTCACTGCCCTTGGGGTTGGTGGTCGGATGGCTGATGACCCTGCGCAACCCCCTGATCCGCTTCCTGATGAGGATCTATCTGGACTTCATCCGCATCATGCCCCAGCTGGCCCTGCTCTTCATTGCCTTCTATGGGTTGTCCAGGGCATGGAACCTGAATCTGGACGCCACCGGTGCCTGCCTGCTGGTCTTTGTGCTCTGGGGCGGGGCCGAGCTGGGCGACCTGGTCCGCGGGGCCCTGGAGTCCATTCCCCGCACCCAGGTGGAGTCGGCCTATGTTCTGGGACTGGGGTCCTGGCAGACCTTCTCCAGGATCATCCTTCCGCAGGCCCTGCGCCGACTGCTGCCGGCCAGTGTCAACCTGGCCACCAGGATCGTCAAGACCACATCCCTGGCTGCCCTGCTGGGCGTCATCGAGGTCATCAAGGTCGGCCAGCAGATCATCGATGCCAACCGTTTCGCCTATCCCCAGGCGACCCTGTGGATCTATGGGGTGATCTTCTTCATGTATTTCTTCATCTGCTGGCCCCTGTCCCTGGTGGCCCGGCATCTGGAAAAGAGGTGGGCCCATGACTGAGGGGCAAACGACAGAGAACCAGCCACAGAACGGACAGAAGGAGCGGGCGGTGCTGACCGTCGAGCATCTGGTCAAGCAGTATCCGCAGGCTCAGAGCCCTGTGCTCAACAACATCTCCTTCCAGGTGCCCAAGGGCAAGGTCTTTGTGGTCCTGGGTCCCTCGGGCTCAGGCAAGTCCACCCTGCTGCGGACCATAGCCGGACTGGAGCCCATACAGGGCGGCCGCATCCTTCTGGACGGTCAGGTGGTGGAGACCGGCCATCCCCTGGGCAAGCACAGCGGAGGTCCTGGAGGCCTGATGTCGGGCAGCCGCAGCTCTGACCTGCGCACCAGGATCGGCATGGTCTTCCAGAGCTATGACCTCTTCCCCAACAGGACCGTGCTGGACAACGTGACCCTGGCGCCCGTCCTGGTTCAGAAGCGCAAGCGGGAGCAGGCGCGTCAGGAGGCTCTGGAGCTGCTGGACCGGGTTGGTCTGGCCGACCGTCGGGACGCCTGGCCCAGCCAGCTCTCGGGCGGCCAGCGGCAAAGGGTCGCCATCTGCCGGGCGCTCATCCTCCATCCCGAGATCATGCTCTTTGACGAGGTGACCGCGGCTCTGGATCCGGAGATGGTACGCGAGGTCCTCCAGGTCATTCTGGAGCTGGCCGACCAGGGGCTGACCATGATGATCGTCACCCACGAGATGGCCTTCGCCAGGGGCATCGCCGATCACATCGTCCTGTTGGATGGAGGCGCCCTGGTCGAGCAGTCCGACGATCCGGAGGCCTTCTTCACCCACCCGGCCACTGACCGGGCGCAACGCTTCCTGTCCACCTTCACCTATGAGCGCAGGCGGGATCAGGATCAGGAGTCCCGATGAGTACTCCGCATATTCGTCCGGCGGCATTCGCCGGAACCGTCCCCAGGGGCGGCCAAAGGAAAGAGAATAGGAAAAGAGGGATCATGACCGCAAGGGTAATGAACCGATTGATACGGGCGGCGCTGGCCACGGGGGCGACGATCGCGATGATGGCTTCCATGGCGGCCTGCGGCCCTTCGGCGGCCACCCCCAGTGACGCCGGAAGCGGTTCGGGGGGCGGCTCCGGCTCCTCGGCGGCATCCGGGTCTGCACGCACCCCGGAGCAGATCACCAAGTCCGGGAAGCTCAAGGTGGCGGTCTTCACCGACAAGGCCCCCTTCGGCTACGTGGACAAGGACGGCAAGAACCAGGGCTACGACGTGGTCCTGGCCGAGCGCCTGGCCAAGGACCTGGGCGTCAAGCCCGAATACACCTCGGTGGACCCGGCCGCCCGGGTGGACGTGCTGTCCAGCAACAAGGTGGACGTGGTCCTGGCCAACTTCACTGTCACTGATGATCGCGCTCGCAAGGTGGACTTCGCCAAGCCTTATATGAAGGTCTTCCTGGGCGTGGTTTCCCCGGATTCGGCGCCGATCAAGGATGTCAAGGAACTCAATGGCAAGACCCTGATCATCGCCAAGGGGACTACGGCCGAGCCCTACTTCGAACAGCACTATCCGGAAGTCAAGCTGCAGAAGTACGACCAGTATGCCGATGCCTACAACGCCCTGCTGGACCACCGTGGCGATGCCATGAGCACCGACAACACCGAGGTGCTGGCCTGGGCCAAGGCCAACAAGGGCTTTTCGGTGGGCATCACCAAGCTCGGGGATGAGGCGGTCATCGCCCCGGCCGTGCGCAAGGGGAACAAGCCCCTGCTGGACTACATCAACAAGGAGCTGGTCAAGCTGGGCCAGGAGCAGTTCTTCCATGAGGACTACCGCAAGACCCTGGAGCCGGTCTACGGCAGCGCAGCCAACCCCGATGAGATCGTGGTCGAGGGCGGCAAGGACTGACCCGGCCGTCTGGTTTATGGCAGGGGCCCGTACTCATCCGAATGCGACTGGATGGGTACGGGCCCCTGCTTGTCTGATCTGTCTGAGTCGGTGGATTGGCTGGTCAGTAGGCGGCCAGGATGTCGACCACGAAGATCAGGGTCGAATTGGCCGGGATCTTCTGCTGTTGCTGGCTGCCATAGCCCAGGTCGGGTGGAATGACCAGAAGAACCTGAGAGCCCACCGTCTGGCCTGCCAGACCCTGTTGCCAGCCCTTGACCACCTGGTCCAGGCTGAAGTCGCTGGCCTCACCCCTGTCCCAGGAGGAGTCGAACTGCTTGCCGTCGGAGGCCAGCCAGCCGGTGTAGTTGGCGCTGACGCTCTGATGCTCGCCGACCTTGGCCCCCTCGCCCTTGATCAGGGGCTGGACGACCAATCCTCCCTTTGGTTTGTATCCGTTGAGATCCAGGGAGGGCTTGCCCTTGTCGTCCAGGCTGATCTTGGGCAGGTCGCTGGGCAGGTTGGTCACCTTCTTACCCTGGGCGCGGGTCAGGTTCTTCGATCTGGAGACGAAGGTCAGGGCCATGATATAGGAGTCGGTCGCCTGGCTGTTGCCGGAGCCTGACTCATCGATGCCCACGGCCACGGTGGAGTTGACCTTGAGGCCTTTGAAGGTGTCATAGTAGGCCGGGATGGATTTCCTGCTGATGACGATGGAGCACTCCGGGCTGCTCTTGTCCCAGGTGGAGTTGATTACCTTGCCGGTCTTGGCATCCAGGGCCAGGCTCCTTGTACATACACGGTCCCCGTCGCGGATGACCTCGCCGTTGCCCTCCTGGATGACCTGATGGGTCTGGTTCTCGACCTTGAAGGGTGTCTTGAAGCTGACGTCGGGCTTGCTGCCAGGCTTGCCGCTGGCTGATACCCCCTGCATGGTGTCGCCCGAGTGCCCGCCCCCGTCGGATTCCCCGCCGCAGGCTGACAGTCCGAGACATAGGGCCAGAGCGGTCATGGCGCCCAGCAGACGCTTGCTGCCTGATTTCCTTGCGATGATGGTCATGGAAGACCAGTTTAGGGCTTATGGGTGATTTCCCGGTGCTGGAAACCATCTCATAGGGTGCCGACGGTAGAATGTGGATGATATGGAGCAAGTACCCGAGGAAAAAGATGAGATGACGCGGCCCGGCAAGCCCTCGCGTCACAGCATGATCATGCGCGGCATCGTCACCCCCATCTTCGGACTGTTGGCTGTAACGGCCATAGTGCTGGGTATCTTCAACGCCACGGTCTGGAAGCCTTCGGCTCATGTGGATGCGCATGCGCGCACGAAGGCGGCCTATGTGGTGACCGATCCAGGTGTGCTTCCCCTGGTGGACAGCAAAGTGACCATGCGAGTGGATGCGGCATCGGCTGGAACTGCCGCGTCCGCAGATCAGGATTCACAGAAGCCTACCATCTGTATGGCCCTGACCACGGCCAAGGATGCAGCTGGCTGGACGGCCGGGCAAGATGTGGCCCGGGTGCGCGGCCTGGATGATTGGCAGACCCTGTCTGTCGGCAGGGACACCAGTCCTGGCAAGTCCGTCAAAAGTGATCAGGGCGTGGCCTTTCAGGATTCGGATATGTGGCAACAGGTCACCTGCTCCGACAGCAGCGTGTCAATGTCCCTGAAGACCGACGATCCGCAGGCCGTCCTGCTGGTGGCGGTTCCCCAAGGCGCTCATTCCTTGGGACTGGAGATGCTTTGGCAGCGTGACAAACTGCCCAACTTCGCCATGCCCTTCTACTTTGCCGGCGGGCTTCTGGCCCTGCTGGCTGTTCTTTCGGCTACGGTCTTCGCCATGGATCCGGTCAAGCGCCGTAAGCAGACCGAGCCTGAACAGGAGGCTGAAGAGACTCCCGAAGTCAGCGTGGCCCAGGCTTTGGGCAACGCCATTCTGCCTGGTCTCGGGAATCGGCGTAGCCCGGCTTCCGGCCGACGCCTACGTCACGCCCGCGGCCAGGCGCGGCAGGGGGATCCAGGACCCCCGCCCAGGCCGCCTGTGGTGATTGATCCACGCAATCGGAACCTGGTCGCTGACCAACAGGAGGGTGCCGACGGCAGTACCGTCAACGGCGACCGGAGAGCCGACGATATGTCGTCCACCAGGGTTATCAGCAGCCAGGAGATGGCCTCCTACCTGGCCAGGCTTGCCCACGAGGGGGAGGAGGAGCGCCAATGAGTATGAACAAACCGTTGAACGGGGTGGCGGCTGTAGCGGCGTTGGCTTTGTCCCTGGCCCTTCTGCCGGGTCTGTCCGCCTGCGAGGGGCAGGTTCCCCAGGCGCGCCGGACCGAACCCCAGAGCACTGCAACCACTGCTCCCGCCCCCAACCTGACCCCGGCCCAGGAGGCACGTATCCGCAAGAGCATCGGGGCTGTTCTCGATCAGGCCAACGAGGCCAAAGACCCGGCCGGGCTGGACCAGCGGGTCAGCGGCCCCCAACTGGAGATCCGCACCAGCGAGCTGACCATAGCACGGGCCACTGGGCAGTTGGATCCCAAGACGACCATCCCCACAACCATCGCCCAGACGGTCATTCCCGGCGATCCGGGCTGGCCGCGTTCGGTCTTCTCGATTACCACCACCACGCAGGATCAGCAGTCCAAGCGCCTCTTGGTTCTGGACCAGGAGTCCGCCCATGACAACTACAAGCTTTGGGGCGTGGCCCGACTCTTCCAAGGAGCCCAGTTGCCCAAGTTCCCGGTGGCCACCATCGGCGCCAGGATGGGGCAGGGCGACGACCAGGGGCTCAAGGCTACACCGGTGGAGGCCGTGCGCCGCTATGCCGACCTCCTGCAGAACCCCCAGGGCAGCAAGTATGTCAAGGAGTTCGCCCAGGATGACTTCCGCAACTCCCTGGGCACGCTGACTCAGGTGGTCCAGCAGGGAATCGAAGCCAACAAGGGCAGTCAGTCCCAGACCTTCACCCCGGCACAGGGGCAGCTGCGGGTCATGCACTCCTCCGATGGGGGCGACCTGGTCGTGGCCCGGATCGATTCGGTCTGGACCAGGCAGGCGGGGGAGGGCCGTGAATCCTCGCCGGCCTCGGATGCCGAGACGGCCCTCTTTGGGCAGGGCAAGCCCACCAGCACCATGAAGGTCACCTATGTCAACGTAATCGCTCTCTACGTGCCCTCGGCGGACTCGCATGAGCCCATCAGGGCCGTGGGCGCCGAGCGTGAGCCCATCAAGGTGGAAGCGGTCTGAGGGGCGGGATTGCGCTGGGTGAACGCCCGGGCCTTGGACTAGATTGGCTTTCAGGAGTTTGCAATCGAGGGCGGGCCGAGGCTGCAATCGGCGACCGCGGGGTTAAGGAGGACTGACATGGCGAACAAGAACGGGCAGGGGCAGCCGGGCGTCTCGCTGGCAGGAGCGGTTGACCTGGGCGCGCTCAGGCACCAGGTTGATGCCGAGCCAGGCCAGCAGGGAGGTGCGCCCGCAGCCGGGGGCTACGTGATCGATACCACCGAGGCCAGTTTCCAGGCCATGGTCCAGACCTCGACCACCTTCCCCATTCTGGTCCTGCTCTGGGTGCCCACCGACGATCGCCTCTTCCCCCTGGCCACCCGTCTGGCCCAGGCCGTCAACGCCCAGGAGGGGCGCATCCAGCTCTCCCGCATCGACATCGCGTCCAATCCGCAGATCGCCCAGACCTTCCAGGTGCAGGGCGCCCCGGCCCTCTTCGCCCTGCTGGCCGGCAGGCCCATGCCCATCCTGCAGGGGCTGCCTACCGATGAGGAGATGAACCAGATCACCGATCAGCTCATTCCCCAGGTGATTCAGATGGCACAAAAGGCCGGTATCACCGGCAGTGCTCCCTACCAGGAGACCAACGACCAGGGACAGGACGAGCAGGCTGGCCAGGCAGCTGCTGATGCCATTCCTCCTGCCCATCAGGAGGCCCATCGGCTGGCCCAGGAGGGCGACTATGCAGCTGCAGCCGAGGCCTACGGCAAGCTGGTCCAGACCGACTCGACCGACGATCTGGCCAAGCGTGAACAGGCCAAGTGCCTGCTGATGGCCCGTTCAGCCAAGGCCGATGTCCGCAAGGTCCGTCAGGCGGCTGCAGATGCCCCTGATGATCTGCAGGCCCAGTTGGATGTGGCTGATGTGGACATGATCGGCGGCCAGATTCAGGATGCCTTTGATCGCCTGCTGGACTTTCTGGCCGGACACCGGGATCAGACCGATCCCATCCGTCGCCGTCTGCTGGAGTACTTCGTCATTCCTGAACCGACTGATCCCCGGCTGGCCAAGGCCCGTCGCCGTCTGTCCACATTGATGTACTGAGCCGTTCCTGGGTCAGGACTCACGGTTCCCATCGAAGTTGGTCAGGAAGCGCGGTCCGCTGGTCTTCAGCTCCCGGTCGAAGTCGGTCGCCCAGTCGCCAAAGGGATGGTCGGCCAGCCCGTCGTTGGAGAACCGCGCGTCGTCGGTGATTTCGGTGGCGCAAAAGTCGGGGATGGTCAGGTCGGTCACCGGCCCGGTCCGCTCCACCTCGGCCACCACCAGGGGGGCGTTGCCGTCCCCGAAGACATCCAGGTTCCACCAGTCCTCGTCCAGCCAGACCCCATACCGGTTCTTCACAATGGGAATGCCGCCGCGCAGAACCAGCTCCAGGGCGATTCCCGGGTCTATGGCCCGTTCGGCCTCGTAGCGGGTGCCACCGACAGAGGGGCCTTTGGCCGTCATTGAGGCAGCGTCGAAGTGGTCTCCCTCCTCAAGCAAGGTATGGAGGGCATCGGTCCGGGCCGTCATGGGCACCACCGGATCCACCTGCCCCTGAAGGCGAACCCGCAGGGCGAAGTTGTCCTCATGCACGTAGTAGCTCTGCACAATCAGGGTCGGCCGACTCTCTCCGAGCAGCTCCCGGGGGAGGTCCCGGCAGAAGAATCTGCGCTCGAACTCGAAATCGTCCTCGTCCTCATTCATGGCCATATATCCAATGGTACGGTAGGCCGGTTGCGGCCACCATTTGCTGTTCACGGCCCATTGGAGTTGTCCAGGTATGTGAAGGCCGCTTGTGATGGCCGGGTGAAGGAACTACAGTGGAGACTATCCCGAGAGAAGATCATCCGGGAATGTTGGCGGCTTCGCGCCACCGCATGAGGATGCAATGGCGCAACCGGGGCGGTGGCACGAGGCCTTGCCATCACGATACCTACGAAACGCCCGGAATCTTGCGGCAACACGCCGAGAGTGGCTGGCGCCTGACCGACACGTCAGGACGCACATGGGTGCGAAAATGCGCAAAGTGTCCTAGTATGGTCTCTGTTGTCCACTGAAAAGTGGCTGTCGGGTTCGTAGCTCAGCGGATAGAGCGTCTGTCTCCGGAACAGAAGGTCGAGGGTTCGAATCCCTTCGAGCCCACCAAGATGAAATCCCTGCAGCAAGGAAAAGCGCAGGGGTTTTCTTTATACGACTCCCGTCTGTCATCATGCCCGGGATCATGATCATGGCACTTACTGAATGACTGGATGAAGTAATCGCACCCTATGCGTCACCATATGTGTGGTGAATCACTAAGCTTTTGAGGAACATGACCCTTGGCCCGCTTGTGTCTTCGTCCTCAGGTGCCATAGTGAAAGGGTAAGACCGAACGTCGGGGAGGACCGACGCTTCCGCGTTGTGGCGGAGCCTCCTTTCCGCGGCGAAGCAAAGGAGTTCACATGGCCAATCGAATCAATGCAGGGGATGCTGTCCTTCACGTCCTGGAGCAGTGGGGGGTGCCGCGCATCTATGGCCTGCCCGGCGGTTCCTTCGACTCCATGATGAATGCAATCCATAACGAGCGCGAGCGCATCGACTTCATCCAGGTTCGTCATGAGGAGGCCGGAGCCCTGGCTGCCGCCGGCGAGGCCAAGCTGACCGGCCGGATCGGTGTCTGCTTCGGCTCGTCTGGTCCTGGTGCGGTCCACCTGCTCAATGGCCTCTACGATGCCCGTGAGGACGGCGTGCCGGTGCTGGCCCTGGTGGGCGAGGTGCCCCAGGCCTTTATGAACATGGACTTCTTCCAGGCCATGGATGAGGTGCCTATCTTTACCGATGTGGCCGTATTCGCCCGGGCCGCCACCAACGCCCAGGGGCTGCCGGCCCTGGTGGACGAGGCCATCCGCCGCGCCTATGCCAGCCACGGGGTCTCCGTGGTCATCATCCCCAAGGATCTGGCCTGGGCCGAGATCGACGACCGCCCGGTGGCATCGGCGCCCAACTTCCGCAAGCCGGAGCCTCTGAAGCCCGCAGCTGACCAGGTCAGCAAGGCAGTGGAGATTATTCAATCCGCCAAGGCGCCGCTGCTCTACTTCGGCCAGGGCGCTGCCGGGGCCCGCGATGAGCTGGTCGCCATGTCGGAGCGTTTCAAGATGCCCATGGTCTCCACCTTCCCGGCCAAGGGGATTGTGGAGGACACCTATCCTGCCTACCTGCAGTCGGCCGGCCGCGTGGCCACCAAGACCGCCACGGAGGCCATCTACACCTCGGATCTGACGGTTTGGGTGGGTTCGGACAACCCCTTCGGGTCCATGTTCGTCACCCCCAACACCAAGGTCATCCAGATCGACCTGAACCCCGTCAAGCTGGGCAAGCGTTTCCAGGCCAACGTGGTGCTGGCCATCCAGGCCGACGCCCGCGAGGCCCTCAAGGCGATAACCGCCGCCGGCCAGGACCAGGAGGAGTCCGTCTTCTACAGGGCCTGCCTGCGCAGCAAGGAAAACTGGGACCAGTGGCTGGCCTCCTTCAACGAAGACACCCGCACTCCGCTGAGGCCCGAGCCTGTCTTCCACGTCATCGATCAGCAGCTTGAGGACAATGACATTGTCATCCCCGACGTGGGCAATGTGGACATCGACTTCCTGCGTCTGCTGCATCTGAAGCCCACCAACCGCTGGACCGTCTCCGGCAAGCACGCCACCATGGGCTACGCTGTGCCGGCCGCCTTGGCTGCCAAGCTGGAGCATCCGGAATCGACCGTCTACTCCCTGAGTGGCGACGGCGGATTCGCCATGCTCGGCGAGGAGGTGCTGGCCCAGCTCAAGTACCATGCCCCGGTCATCAACGTGGTCTTCTCCAATCAGTCCTTGGGCTACATCGAGGCCGAGCAGCGCGACGACAGCCATCAGCCCCTGAGCGGGGTGGATCTGCCCGATACCGACTGGGCCAAGGTCGGTGAGGGCATGGGCGCCCTGGGCTTCACCGTGCGCACGGTGGCCGATGCCCGCCACGCCTTCTCCGAGGCCCGCAAGGCCGACAGGTCTTCGGTCATCGATGTCAAGCTGACAGGAGCCAGCCCTCTGGATACCCGCTACATGCGGTTCCCGGAGACCTGCTCGGATCCGGACCAGGTCGAGAAATTCGTCAAGACCTACGAGGCCGGCGATCTGCGCTCCCTGGCCTACTGGATGGGTCAGGAGGCTCGCAAGGGCTGAGACTGTTGCCACTTGCGCCGGGCGGGCACTCCTATAGTGGACGGTGTCCGCCCGGGGCTTCGGCTCGGCATGGGTGCGGCGGACCTGAAGGAAGGACGGACTCATGGAAGATGGACCGGAAGAGATCGGCACGCCATATGCGCCCCAGGCCCTGGGAGCCTACAGTCAGGCTGTGAAGGCCGGGGGCTTTGTCTTTGTCTCCGGGCAGTTGGGCATCGACCCGGATACCGGCGAGCTGGTGGAGGGCACTGCGGCTGACCAGGCCACCCAGGCCCTGAAGAACGTCAAGAACATCCTGGATGCAGCCGGCAGTGGCATGGAGAGGGTGGTCAAGGCCACCATCCTTATGCGGCGGGTGGAGGATTTCACCCAGGTGGACCAGGCTTACTCCCAGGTATTCATCGGCTCGGTGCGGCCGGCCCGTGTGGCTTTCGGTGGTGCGGACATCCCCAAGGGGGCCCTGGTCGAGATCGAGGTCGTGGCTCTGGCCTGATGCAGGCCGGCTGCTGGTCCCCGCCGTCGCTAGACTTGAGGGCATGAGTCCTGAAGCACTTGCCCGTATCATCTCTTCGACCGCCACTAAGATGGCCCAGTCAGGCCGCCTGGGAAGCCTGGAGCCAGACATGGTTCCTGACGCCGACCATCTGGCGGTCATGCGCCCCAAGGACCGCTCCCACGGGGACTGGTCCACCAACATCGCCATGCAGCTGGCCAAGAAGGCCGGCATGAGGCCTGCCGAACTGGGGCAGGCCTTGGCCGAGGCCCTGCGGGAGGCCGACGGGATCGCCCAGGTGGACGTTGCAGGCCCCGGCTTCATCAACATAACCCTGGATTCGGCCTCGGCGGCCGCTGTGGTCGATGCGGTCCTGGAGGCGGGATCCGCCTTCGGGAGCAACGATCACCTGAGCGGGCGCACGCTCAATCTGGAATTCGTCTCCGCCAACCCCACGGGTCCCATCCACATCGGCGGCACACGGTGGGCGGCTGTGGGCGACTCCATGGCCCGCGTCCTGGAGGCCAACGGCGCCAAGGTGGTCAGGGAGTATTACTTCAACGACCACGGCACGCAGATCGACCGCTTCTCCCGTTCGCTGGTGGCGGCGGCCCACGGCGAGCCTGTGCCCGCTGACGGCTACAAGGGCTCCTACATCGATGAGATAGCCTCGCGGGTGGTCAAGGAGGCTGCCGACGAAGGGCAGGACATCCTGGCCATGCCCAGGGTGCGCGACGAGGACGGCGCCGAGGGTGACAGCCCCCAGCGCGAGGCCTTCCGTACACGGGCCGTGCCCATGATGTTCGCCGAGATTCAGCAGTCCATGCGTGACTTCCGGGTCGACTTCGATGTCTGGTTCCATGAGAACAGCCTGTATGAGTCCGGCCAGGTGGACCGGGCCATTGACGAGCTGCGGGCCAAGGGCGACATTTTCGAGAAGGACGGGGCTACCTGGTTCCGCTCCACCACCTACGGCGACGACAAGGACCGGGTGATCATCAAGTCCGACGGTAACGCAGCATACGTGGCGGCAGACATCGCCTATTACCTGAACAAGCGGCGCAGGGCCAAGGATCCCTGCGACGAGGCCATTTACATGCTGGGCGCCGACCACCATGGCTACATCGGCAGGATGATGGCCATCTGCGCGGCCTTCGGGGACACCCCAGGCGTGAACATGCAGATTCTGATTGGCCAGATGGTCAACGTCATCAAGGACGGCCAGGCCGTGCGCATGAGCAAGCGGGCAGGCAACGTGGTCACCATCGACGATCTGGTGGATGCCGTGGGGGTGGATGCCGCACGGTATTCCCTGGCCCGCACCGACTACAACCAGAGCGTGGACATCGACCTGGACCTGCTGGCCTCGCACACCAACGACAACCCCGTCTACTACGTGCAGTACGCACACGCCCGCTCTAAAAACGTGGATCGGAACGCAGCCCAGGCGGGCATCGACCGGTCCGGGGCTGACCTGTCCCTGCTGGACACTGCCGCTGACAA
Organism: Bifidobacterium asteroides; assembly: GCF_009683175.1. Classification (GTDB taxonomy): domain Bacteria; phylum Actinomycetota; class Actinomycetes; order Actinomycetales; family Bifidobacteriaceae; genus Bombiscardovia; species Bombiscardovia asteroides_H. The sequence continues at coordinate 645,335 of NZ_WKKW01000001.1, read as the reverse complement.
CGATGTTCTGGGTGTCCTGGCCCTCTATCCGAATGTGGTTCAGACCGCCGGCGACCAGAAGGCCCCCCACCGGGTGGCCCATTACCTGGAGCAGCTGGCTGGGGTCTATCACCGTTGGTACAACCTGGAGCGCGTGGTACCCATGGAGCCTACTGGCCGGGCGGATCTGGACCAGGACGAGGATAGGAATCCACAGCCGGCCCGGGCGGCGGCGCGTCTGCGGCTCAATGATGCCGTGCAGCAGGTCATCGCCAACGGTCTGGGTCTGTTGGGCGTCCAGGCCCCGGACCGTATGTAAACCCTCAAGGTCACCGGGAGGTCGTCGATGGAAACAGGGATGTGCGGGCTGGGGCTCGACGGGTTCTGGCCTGGAGCTCTGCAGCGGGACAGCGAGGGCATGCTGACCATGCACGGGTGCTCTATGGAGGACCTGGCCAAGCGTTACGGCACCCCCATGTATCTGATGGATACCGCGATGATGGCGGAACGGGCCTCGGCCTTCCGTCAGGCGGCCCTGCGGGATCTGGGTGGTGCGACCACCAGGGTCAGCTACGCCGGCAAGGCCTTCCTCAGCAAGGAGACCGTGCGGATCATGCTGCGCCAGGGGCTGGATATCGACACCTGCTCCCTGGGCGAGATGCTGATTGCCCAGGCCGCTGGCGCCCCTGGCCGTCGCCTGGTCCTGCACGGCAACAACAAGTCCGACCAGGAGATCGACCTGGCTGTGAAGGAAGGCTACAGGGCCATCGTCATCGATGCGCCTGACGAGCCTGCCCGAATCGCTGCTGCCGCAAGGGCGCAGGGACGTCGCGCCAAGGTCATGCTCCGGGTGACCGTGGGGGTGCACGCAGGCGGCCACGAGTACATCTCCACTGCCCACGAGGATCAGAAGTTCGGCATTCCCCTGCTGCCCCAGGGCACCGACGTGGGCCTGCTGGACCTTGGGCCTGAGCCTGGTTCCTCCGAACAGACTGGGGCAGCGATTTCGGCGGCCACCAAGAACAACGGTTCCTCGACTCCTGTCGATTCCGTGGTTTCATCCTCCTCTTCGGCCCTGTATTCCGCTGCCAACGGGCCTGCTGAACCGCCTGATCCCGCCCGGATCAAGGCCATGTCCGCCCTGGCTGACGGACCGGCCATCGCCCTGCTCAAGGAGATTCGCTCCCACGAGAAGGAACTGGAGCTGGTGGGCATCCACACCCATATCGGCTCCCAGATCCATGACTCTTCGGCCTTCATTGAGGCCGCCCGACGCATGATGCTGCTGCGACATACCTTCTGGGCCACTGACGGATACCTGATGCCCGAGGTGGATCTGGGTGGCGGCTTCTCCGTGCCCTACACCCCGGATGAGGATCGGATGGATCTGGACCAGACCCTGACCAGCCTGGGGGCTGACATGGTCGCCATCAACCGTCGCTTGGGCATGCCCATGCCGGTCATCGCCTTCGAGCCCGGCCGTTGGATCGTGGCACCCTGTGGCATGAGTCTGTACCGGGTGGGCACCGTCAAGCCCGTCCCCCTGTCTGACGGAAGCGTGCGCACCTACGTTTCGGTTGACGGTGGCATGAGCGACAACATCCGTCCGGCCCTCTACGGCGCCGAATACACTGCCGTTCTGGCCAACCGACCGGGCAGCGCGGATCGGATTCAGGCCCGTGTCGTCGGTAAGCACTGCGAATCGGGGGATATCCTGGTGCAGGATGTGCCCCTGCCTGCCGACATTCGCCGGGGTGATCTGCTCCTGGTGCCGGTGACCGGCGCCTACGGGCGGACCATGGCCAGCAATTACAACCAGGCTCTGATCCCTCCTGTGGTAGGTCTGGACCAGTCCGGTGCCCATCTGATGCTGCGGCGGCAGACCATGGATGACCTGCTGGCCTTGGACCAGGGATGAGTCCCGTTCCGGATGGAAATGGCCGCCGGGGTAGATACGGGTGTCGGATTGGCTTTCTAAGATGGAGCAACACACGGTGACCGGCCCCGTTGGGGCGGATGGAGGATCCATATGCCCACGAATACGCAGCAGCAGGAGGCCGTCAGGCCTATCCGCATAGCACTTCTAGGGGCAGGGACCGTGGGTTCCCAGACCGCTCGCCTCCTGGTGGAGCAGAGCCGGGATCTGGCCAGTCGAGTGGGTCGTCCCCTGCAGCTGGTGGGCATCGCAGTCCTCCACCCTGACAAGGTCAAGGCAGATTGGATTGATCCGTCACTGCTGACCACAGACTCAGCCGGCCTGGTCACCAGGGCGGATATCGTGATCGAGCTGATCGGCGGGATCGAGCCGGCCCGCACCCTGCTGCTCAAGGCCATTGAGTCCGGCGCCAGCGTGGTCACCGCCAACAAGGCCCTGCTGGCCCAGCATGGCCATGAGCTCTACCGGGCTGCTGAAGAGCGTGGAGTTGATATTTACTTCGAGGCGGCCGTGGGCGGGGCCATCCCCATCGTGCGGCCCCTGCGCGAGTCTCTGGTGGGTGATGGCATCACCAGCCTGGTGGGTATCGTCAACGGGACCACCAACTACATTCTGGATGAGATGACCACCAAGGGTCTTCAATTCGACCAGGCCCTGCGCGATGCCCAGGCCAAGGGCTTTGCTGAGGCGGACCCCACTGCTGATGTGGACGGCCTGGATGCAGCCGCCAAGGCCGCCATCATGGCCACGCTGGCCTTCCACACCGATGTGCGCCTGGACGATGTCCCCGTGGAGGGCATCCGCGCCATCACCGCTGACGATATTGCGGCCGCACAGACCGAGCATCGGGTCATCAAGCTTCTGGCCGTGGCCGAACGCGGCGAACAGGGTATCTCCGCCCGGGTCTATCCGGCGCTGATCCCCGACAGTCACCCCCTGGCATCGGTCCATGGCAGCTTCAACGCCGTCTTCATCACCGCAAAGGCCGCCGATGACCTCATGTTCTACGGCCGGGGTGCCGGCGGAGCGCCCACAGCATCAGCCGTTGTGGGGGACGTGGTCACCGAGGCCCGCCACATCGTCCAGCATGGCATGGGACCGGGGATTCCCATGTATGCCAACATCCCCATGGCCCCGCTGGATGCATCCCGGGCCGCCTTTGCCGTCCGTTTCCTGATACATGACAAGCCTGGCGTGCTGGCGGCCATCGCCCAGGTCTTTTCCGAGGCGGGCATCTCCATCAACGGAGTCAACCAGGACATCAAGCCCACACTCCATGACCCGGGCTACAGCGGCGAGATCCAGCAGCTGCGCGTGGTCACCCACCTGTGCGACGAGGTGACTCTGCGGCAGGTGGTCGAGCGGATCTCCACCTTCGACTCGGTCACCGGGCAGGCCTCCATCCTGCGCGTCTTCGATCGGCAGGCCCAATGATGACCCCTGCTGTAGAAGGCCCGTCCACTGTGCGGGTGCGTGTGCCGGCCACCAGCGCCAACCTGGGATCGGGTTTCGATGCGGTCGGTCTGGCACTGGACTACCATGACGAAATCGTCTTCACCCGTTCCGTGGACCCGGGCGATACCACCGCCTATGTCGTGATCAAGGGCGAGGGGGAGCGGACACTGCCCCGAGACGAGACCCATCTGGTCGTCTCCACCTTTAGGCGGGCCTGCCAGGTCTTTGGGCTGCCAAGGTTCGGGTTCATCATGCGCGCGGTCAACCGCATCCCCCAGGCCAGGGGGTTGGGGTCCAGCGCCGAGGCCATCGTGGCCGGGATCGCTGCGGCTGCGGCTTTTGCCCACACCGGCCCCCTGCGCCGTGATGCCGTCTTCGCACTGGCCGCCCAGATCGAGGGGCATCCCGACAATGTGGCGCCTGCCGTCTACGGGGGGCTGACCGTCTCCTATGACCTGGCCACTGATGAAGGGGTGGGTTCCCTGCCCATAGCCGGGGGCGCACCCTTGGAGGGCGGTTACCACACCCTGCGTTACAAGGTGGATCCGGCCATCAAAGCCACGGTCTTCGTCCCTGGCGCTCGCCTGTCCACGCAGAAGGCCCGCCAGGCCCTGCCCAACCGGGTGCCTTACGCGGATGCCGTTCACAACCTGTCAAGGGCGGCCCTGATTCCCGGCGCACTGAACCCCGGGTCACTGGATGATCCGGGGACCGAGGCCGCCGAGCAGGCTGCCAGGGCCAACGCCCTGCTCTTCGTAGCCACCCAGGACCGGCTCCATCAGCCATACCGGGCCGGGCTCATGCCCTCCTCAACCAAGCTCCTGCAACTCCTGCGCCGTCAGGGCTACGCGGCGGCCGTCTCTGGAGCCGGGCCCTGCATTATCGTCCTGCATTATGGGGAAGCTGAAAACGAGCTGCGGACCCTTGCCAAGGACTATCTGGATTCCGGCCGCTGGCGGATTCTGCCCTTGGATGTGGACTGCCAGGGGGTCCAGGTGGAACGGGACCAGGAAGGCAATCGTGGACACTGAAGACAGGCATATCCCTCTTATCCTGGCCTCATCCTCTCCCTCCAGGCGGCGGCTTCTGGTCCAGGCGGGCATCGACCCCATCATCCGACCCTCAAAGGTGGATGAGCCGGCCGTTCTGGAAGAACGGGCCAGCACATTAGGTTGTCGCCTGGAGGACCTGGATGTGCGCGAACGGGTCAGTGTCTTGGCTGAGGCCAAGGCTTCGGCTGTCCAAGCCACCATGGATGCCGTCAAAGATGCCGAAAGGCGCTCCCGGGGCGACCTGGTCACATTTAGGCCTCTGAGCCAGGGTGATCCGGGTGCATCTTCCCGGGATCCCATGAGCCAGGTCATCGGGGCCTGGGGCGGGATGCTCGGTGCCGGGCGCGGGCCCCTCCTGCTGGGGTGCGACTCGTTGTTCTGTATGGACGGCGCCGTCATGGGCAAGCCTCATAAGCCGGAGCGTGCTCTGGAACGGCTGATGGCCATGCGCGGCCGAACCGGCACCCTGGTCACTGGTCATTGTCTGATCGATCTGGCCACCGGTCGCCGGGCCCAAGCGGTCAGCGGCGCTCAGGTGACTTTCGGAGACTACGACCGGGCCGCCATTCAGGCCTATGTGGCCACCGGCGAACCCCTGGAGGTGGCCGGATCCTTCACCTTGGAGGGATTGGGCAGCGCCTTCATCCAGGGCATCCAGGGCGATCCCAGCGGGGTGATGGGATTGAGCATGCCCACCCTGCGCGCCCTGTCTCAGGAGCTGGGCGTTTCCTGGCCTGACCTGTGGGCCGAACGCGTCATGCCCGAGCAGCAACAGACTGCCGGATCGACGCATGGTCCTGAAGGACTGGTCGCCCCCGTGGAGAACATCCATCAGCCTGGCGACGGATGGGTCGACTGTGCCTGCGGTAAGCGGCACTGGGGGCTCAATGGGGCTGCCGGCGTCTTGCTGGCCCGGCGTGATGCCCGTACCGGGTCGCCGGTCAGCGTGCTTCTGCAGCACCGGGCGCGCTGGAGCGCCGAAGGCGGCACCTGGGGTGTGCCGGGCGGCGCCATCTCCGACGGGGAGAACCCCCTGGAGGGCGGCCTGCGCGAAAGCTATGAGGAGGCCAATATCCGCCCGGAGGACATTCAGGTGGTGGGTTCCTACCTGGAGGACCATGGCCCCTGGGGCTACACGACCATCCTGGCCTTCGAGCGTCCCGGCCACCAGGTCGATCCGCGCATGAATGACGATGAGAGCATCGCCCTGGAATGGGTGGATCTGGACAAGGTCGCGGACCTTCCTCTTCTGAAGGCTTTCGGTCAGGACTGGCCGCACTTCCGGCAACGCTTGAAGGCCCTGGCGGCCGAAGGCTGAGCAGGAGGCCTGTCCGGGCTCATCAACTCAGGAGCAGAGCGATCAGGGCGATGACCACAGGCGAGCTGATCGTGCTCAGCAGGATGCCGTCCCTGGCGAAGGTGGTTCCCACCTCGTAGCGGGCTGCGTAGTTGTAGACGTTCTGGCCGGTGGGCAGGGCTGCAAGTACCACGCACCCGTACAGCTCCGCTCCGCTGAAGCCCATCATGAACCGGGCCAGCAGGTAGGCGATTATGGGCATGACCAGATTCTTCAGGATCACCGCGCTTATGGTGGCCCGGCGGTCGGTACCCCGGCCCATGGGCCGCGAACCCCGTAGGGACATGCCGAAGGCCATGAGGATCATGGGCACGGCCGACTGTCCGATCATATCGATGGGCTTGTAGATGAAGTCGGGGATGACGAAATGGCCGATCTGGGCGCTGATGGCCGATATCACTATGCCGCCTATGGAGCCGATGAGGATGGGCTGCTTCAGAGGCTGTTTGAGGATGGTCCTGACCGAGAGCTTGCCGGAGGTGGTCGCGTCCAGAACGGTCAGTCCGATGGGGGTGAACAGGGCCTGTTGCATGACCAGGATGGGTGCCACCAGTGTGGGATTGCCCAGAATATAGGTGGCTACGGGCAGCCCGATGTTGTTGGAGTTCAAATAGAGGGAGTCGAGAGCGCCGATGGTGGCTTCGGCGGCCGGCAGGTGGAAGCTGGCCGCGTTCAGGGCCACGAAGAGCAGACCCACGGCCGCCGCCGACAGGAAGGCCACGATGATGCTGGGGTGGAAGATGACGGACAGCTTCTGCTTGGAGAGGATGGCGAACATCAGGCAGGGCGTTGACACAAAGAAGGAGTATTTGTTGAGCACCAGCTGGGCCGTGGGACCGCCTACATGGAAGCGGGCGGCCACATAGCCCACGGCGATGACCACGCCGATGATGAAGAATCCTTCCATGGCACTGAACAGTCCAGGCACTCCGGCATCCTCCTCGTCTCGCATGGTGGGCGGCGGCCTCCCAGGCAGAGTGCCACCGCTTCCGTCGTCCCCATTGTGCCACCCGGAGCCCATGCTTGCGGCTGCAGGTCCATCCGCGCTCCTTCGGCCCGCTAGCATGGCACTATGGCCAAGAACACACAGACGGATATTGATCTTCTCGCCGGAGTCCGGGGGGCTGAACCTGCCCAGGCCCTGGCAAGGATACTGGAGTCCATGACCGCCATGCCCTCGGTCAGCGGTCAGGAAACCGCCTTGGCCGATGCCGTCCAGAGGGCCCTGTCCTCACGCTCTGACCTCTTGGTCCGTCGGCTGGGCGACACGGTTGTGGCCTCCACCCAGCTGGGTCGTCCCCACCGCATCGTCCTTGCCGGGCATTTGGACACCGTGCCCGTGGATGGGAACCTGCCCCCGCGCTGGCTGGAGCCCGGCGACCCGGCCATTCGTACCGATCTGGCCGCCGCCCACCCTGGATCCCGGGTGCTCTACGGCCGGGGCACAGCCGATATGAAGGCCTCGGATGCCGTCTTCCTTCATCTGGCGCTCACCCTGCAGGAGCCGGTCTATGACCTGACCTTCGTCTTCTACGATCATGAGGAGGTCCAGGCCGACCTGAACGGGCTGGGTCGGGTGGTGGCCGCCCACCCCGACTGGGTGCAGGGGGATTTCGCCATCATCGGCGAGCCCACCGACTGCGCCATCGAGGCCGGCTGTAACGGAACCATGCGATTCGACCTGATCACCCACGGTACGGCGGCCCACTCCGCCCGATCCTGGATGGGCAGCAATGCCATCCACGCGGCCGCGCCCATTCTGGACCGTCTGGAGCAGTACCGTCCGGCTACGGTGAGGGTGGATGGCCTGGACTACCGGGAGGGGCTCAACGCCACCATGATCGAGGGCGGTCTGGGCACCAACGTCATTCCAGACCGCTGCCGGGTGCACGTCAACTACCGGTTCGCCCCCGACAAGAGCCTGGCCCAGGCCAAGGAGCTGATGATGGGTCAGGGGACAGGCGCTGAGCTGGGCAATGGCGAGCATATGGCCTTGGGCGGGGTCTTCCAGGGTTTCTCGGTACGCATGTGCGACGAATCGCCCGCAGCTCGTCCAGGCCTGGATTCGCCTTGGGCACGTTCGCTGGCGGACCTGGTCGCCCGGACCACAGGCCAGCAGCCTCGCGCCAAACTGGGATGGACCGATGTGGCGCGTTTTTCAGCCCTTGGCCTACCAGCCGTCAACCTAGGTGCAGGGAACCCCCTGCTGGCCCACAAGGCCGACGAACAGGTGCCCCTGGATGACCTGGTCCGGCTGGAGGCAATACTGGTCGAGTGGCTCAATGGACCTGAAGGCCGCTGATCTGTGTCATACTAGAGGACGGTGGTTCTGCCTGACCACTTGCAGCGTAGGCGTTGATCCCCCCGGACGGAGACCCAGTGATCCGTGTGGGCGTCGGTGTCCGCCTGCGTCAGGAAGACTTTTTGCCAAGGCGTTTCGATCGGGCGTACGTAGGTGCGCGGTTGCAGTGAGAGTGCAGCGTGAGGACGGATCGGAACCGTGAGAGCGGCGCGAGGCGGCGTGCCGCAAGGAGCATTGTGCCCGAAAAAACGAATACTGAGGATACCCAGGATAATAGGTCCACCATCGGTGATGGGCAGGAGCGACAGGTCGAGGAGACTGCCAGTTCCGGCACCCGTCGTCGTACTGGACGACGTGTGGTCAGGGTGGCCGGCGCCGCCGGTGCCGACGTACCTGTGAAGGTCGAGGCCGAGAAGCGCAAGGCCTCCCGCAAGGCCAAGGAGGAGGACGACGAGTCCAAGTCCTCCGCCACCCGTCGTCGTCGCACCCGCAAACCCAAGGAGGATCAGGCGGCCGATCAGAGCGCCCAGGAGGATGGGAGCGAGTCCAAGCCGGCCAGGGCGACCACTCGTCGTCGCACCCGAACTACTGCCCGTCGACGCACCGAGGAGCATGCCCAGGAGGGCGAACCTGATCAGGACCGCCAGGAACGTGCCCTCGAGGCTGTGGAGGCTCTGACTTCGGGCCGCAGCCAAAGGACAGACCGAAAGGCCGAAAAGCAGGATGAGGGTTCGCGCGCCGCCCGTGCCTCCCGTCCCCGTCCCATGACATCCCTGCTCTTCCAGGAGCCCGTCATACCAGCCTCCCGGCCTGAGCGGGATGAGCGTGAGGACCGGGATGAGGAGGATGAGGATACCGAGCAATCGTCCAAGACCTCCCGCCGGAACAGGTCCAGGAGTACTTCAGAGGGCGGCTCACGCCGTTCCCGAAGGCTCAACGCCGAGGAGCGCAGGGCTGCCGACGAGGTGGAGCGCATCGAGGAGGATCTGGATCACGAGGGCATCACCTTCGTGGTCGACGATGATCAGGAGCAGGACGAGGCCCAGCAGGAGTCCGGCACCCGCACCCGTCGTCGTCGCCGCGCCAAGAGCGAGGATGAGGACTCTGAGAAGCCCGTTTCCACTCGTCGTCGCCGTCGCGGGCAGGAGAAGGACAAGGATGACGAGGATGAGGCCCCGCTGACCCGTCGTCGCCGTCGTCGCAGGGGTTCCAAGTCCGCTGAGGGCGAGTCAGAGGAGTCCGGCACCCGCCGTTCGCGCAAGCAGCAATATATTGACGAGATCACCGACGTGGAGGGCTCCACCCGCCTGGAGGCCAAGAAGCAGCGCCGACGGGACAACCGCCGCGAGCGTTCCCGCCAGTCCCAGCTGGTCGAGCAGGACTTCCTTGCCCGCCGCGAAAACGTCAACCGTCTGATGGTGGTGCGCGAGAAGGAGCACCACACCCAGATCTCGGTCATCGAGGACGACATCCTGGTCGAGCACTACGTCTCCGACATCCAGGAGGTCTCCACTGTCGGCAACATCTACCTGGGCCGGGTCCAGAACGTCCTTCCCAGTATGGAGGCCGCCTTCGTGGACATAGGCCAGGCCCGCAACGGCGTGCTCTACGCCGGCGAGGTCAACTGGGACTCCACCCGTCTGGAGGGCCAGCCTCGCCGGATCGAACTGGCCTTCAAATCCGGCGATCCCGTGCTGGTCCAGGTCACCAAGGATCCCATCGGCCACAAGGGCGCCCGCCTGACCTCGCAGGTCACGCTGGCCGGCCGTTTCCTGGTCCTGGTCCCCTCGGGCGGCATGACGGGTGTCAGCCGCAAGCTGCCCGACCATGAGCGTTCCCGCCTCAAGAGCATCGTCTCCAGGGTGGCCCCCAAGGACATGGGCGTCATCATCCGAACCGCGGCCGAGGGGGCCAGCGAGGAGGCCCTGACCAAGGACCTGGAGAACCTGCAACGTCAGTGGAGCAAGATCGAGGACAAGCGCAAGGAGTTCCTGCACGGCAAGCGCCCCAAGCTTCTGCAGGGCGAGCCGGACGTGGCCATCCGCGTGGTCCGCGACATCTTCAACGACGACTTCGCCAAGCTGGTGGTCCAGGGCGAGGGGGTCTACGAGAGGGTCCGCAACTACTTGGAGACCATGGCACCCGACCTGGAGGAGAAGCTTGAGCACTGGGATCCGGCCGAACACCAGGGCAAGGATGTCTTCGACCGCTGGAGCATCGACAGCCAGCTGCGCAAGGGTATGGAGCGCCAGGTCTACCTGCCCTCCGGTGGCTCCCTGGTCATCGACCGCACCGAGGCCATGACCACCATCGATGTGAACACGGGCCGCTTCATAGGCAAGGGCAAGTCCCTGGAGGAGACGGTGACCCGCTGCAACCTGGAGGCCTCCGAGGAGATCGCCAGGCAGCTGCGTCTGCGCGACATCGGCGGCATGATCATGATCGACTATGTGGATATGGTCATGCCCGCCAACCGCGACCTGGTCCTGCGCCGCTTGGTGGAGTGCCTGGCCCGGGACCGCACCAAGCACCAGGTGGCCGAGGTCACCTCACTGGGCCTGGTGCAGATGACCCGCAAGCGGGTGGGCCAGGGTCTGGTCGAGGCCTTCTCCGAGGAGTGCCCCACCTGCCATGGCCGAGGCTTCATCCTCCACGACAAGCCGACCATCTCCGCCTCCTACGCCGATCCGTACGCGGTCAAGGGCGGCGACCCCTTCGTCAAGACCAACAAGCATGGGCATGGCTCCTCTGCCAAGGAGACCTTGTCCACCGGCTCGACACCTGCAGTCAAGGCCAAGCTGGCCAGGATCGCTGCGGCGGCCCAGGCGGCATCGGACGAGGACGATGCCCAGGCTGAGACGGCGGATGTCGCCAAGGAGTCATAAACTTAATCTCGTTTTGTCGGCGGGGCAGGCACATTTGACGACGCGGTGTGTTTGCTTCTATACTGGTTAGCTGGTGTCTGGACGGGTCCGTCAATCGCATGGCAGGACTCGGATGCCGGGCGCATACAGCTTTGGACAACAGGCAAGGTAGGGCTATGTACGCGATTGTGAAGGCCGGAGGCCATCAGGAGAAGGTCGAGGTCGGTGACCAGATCACGGTCAACCGTCTGGCTGCCAGGAAGGGCGAGTCGGTCGAGTTTCCGGTCGCGCTGGTCGTCGATGGATCCAAGGTGACCATGGCCGCCAAGGATCTGGCCAAGATCTCCGTCAAGGGCGAGGTCGTGGATGACGAGGCCAAGGGCCCCAAGATCAACATCCAGAAGTTCAAGAACAAGACCGGCGTGGCGCGCCGCAAGGGCCACCGCCAGAAGCAGACCGTGGTCAAGATCACGGCCATCGCCTGAGGGCCTAGGTCGAGGTAGGAAAGGAACCAGACATGGCACATAAGAAGGGCGCGTCCAGCTCACGCAACGGGCGCGATTCGAATGCACAGTACCTGGGCGTCAAGAAGTTCGGCGGCGAGGCTGTAGTGGCCGGCAACATCATCGTTCGCCAGCGTGGCACCAAGTTCCATCCCGGCCAGAATGTCGGCCTGGGCAAGGACCACACCCTCTTCGCTCTGACGGACGGCACCGTTCGGTTCGCCAACCGGCGTGACCGCAAGGTCGTTGACGTGCTTACCGCCTGATTGCCCTTTATCGGCATCGGCCAAAGGCCATCCCTGTCATGGGGTGGCCTTTTTGCATATATGTATGAAGATGCCGGGCATTCAGCTCTCAGGGGCCGCATGTCAGGCCGGATTGAGTACCATGGGCCCCTATGAGTGCATTTGTGGATCAGGTCACCGTCCATGTCAAGGGTGGCGACGGCGGCAATGGGGCTTCCTCCATCCGCCGCGAGAAGTACAAGCCCCTGGCCGGGCCCGATGGGGGCGACGGCGGCCAGGGCGGTTCGGTCATTCTTCAGGCCGATGCCAACGCCACCAGTCTGCTGGACTACCGCTTCCTGCCCCACCGCCAGGCCGAATCGGGCACCATGGGTCTGGGCGGCGACAAGGACGGCAGCCGTGGCCAGGATCTGATTCTGCCGGTGCCTGTGGGCACTGTGGTCTTCACCGCCAAGGGAGGCCAAGGCGAGCGCAAGCAGCCGGGCGAGCGTCTGGCCGACCTGGCTCATGTTGGGGACCGGTTCGTGGCGGCCCAGGGTGGCGTGGGCGGCCTGGGCAACCGCTCCCTGGCCACCAAGGCCAGGCGGGCTCCCGGCTTCGCACTGCTTGGGGACCCCGGGCAGGAGCGCGACCTGGTGCTGGAGCTCAAATCCATCGCCGACGTGGCCCTGGTCGGTTTCCCCAGCGCGGGCAAGTCCAGTCTGGTGGCGGCCATGAGCGCGGCGCGTCCCAAGATCGCCGACTACCCATTCACTACCCTGGTACCCAACCTGGGCGTGGTCCAGGCAGGGGAGAGCCGTTTCACCATGGCCGATGTGCCAGGGCTGATTCCGGGGGCCTCCCAGGGCAAAGGCCTTGGGCTGGAGTTTCTGAGGCACATCGAGCGCACCGAGATCATCGCCCATGTCATCGATTGCGCCACCTTGGAGCCTGACCGGGACCCCATGAGCGACTATCGGGCCCTGGAGGAGGAGCTTTCCCGCTATGCCGACCGCCTGGAACTTCCGCTGGGGGTCATCCCCATGGCCGAGCGGCCCAGGGTGATCATCCTCAACAAGGCCGACCTGCCGGAGGCCCGTGAACTGGCCGAATTCGTCCGTCCCGACTTTGAGGCCCTGGGCCTCAAAGTCTTCATAGTCTCCACGGCCTCGCATCAGGGGCTCAAGGAGCTGGGCTACTACCTGGCCGATCTGGTGGACCGCCTGCGCAGGCAGCTGCAGGAGCAGCAGGAGGCCAGGCAGGAGGAGCGTGTGGTCATCCGCCCCCTGGAGCGTCGGCGCAGGAATGCCGACCAGTCCGGGGACTTCACCCTTGAGCGGCATCAGACCCGGTCCGGACAGACCTGGTTCAGGGTCCGCGGAGCCAAGCCCGAGCGCTGGGTTCGCCAGACCAACTTCGACAACGAGGAGGCCGTGGGCTATCTGGCCGACTGCCTGGCTCGGATGGGCGTGGAGGATGCCTTGCGCAAGGCCGGCGCCAGACCTGGTGACGAGGTCCGCATCGGTCCTGGCGACGATGCTGTGGCCTTCGACTGGGATCCAAGCGTGGCGGCCGGCGCTGAAATGCTGGACGGCACCCCCCAGGTAGCCCGGGGCCGTGACCTGCGTCTGGAGGAGAGCCAGGGGCTCAACCGCCGCCGCACCAACAGTGAACGCCGCCGCCAGTACCACCAGATGATGGACGCCCGGCAGGCGGTTCGTCAGGTCATGGAGCAGGAGCGGCGCCAGGGGCACTGGGCCGACCCCTCCGTGGACGACGATCCCCACGACAGGCAGGGTCTGCTGGGGCGCGGGGATACGGATGCTGCCAGTTCGGAGGAGGCTGGGCAATGACCGGAGGGGAGGGATCCGACGAGGCCGCGGTCCGTTCCCGGGTGGCCCAGGCCCGCACCATGGTGGTCAAGGTAGGTTCCAGCTCCCTGACTGATTCTCACGGGCACTTGGACCTTGGCCGCCTGCGTTCGCTGGTGGGCGCCCTGGCCTCTGCGGCCGTCAATGGTGCTCGCCTGGTCCTGGTCACCTCCGGAGCCATTGCTGCAGGTTTCGGCACCCTGGGGTTTGACCAACGACCTGATGACGTGGCCACCCAGCAGGCTACGGCCTCGGTGGGCCAGGGTCTGCTCATGGCCCAGTACGAGACCGCCTTCGCGCGCTATGGTCTGCGGGTGGGCCAGATTCTGATCACCGCCCGTGACACCACCCATGCCGTCCAGTACCGCAACGCCCGGCGCACCCTCTGCCGTCTGCTGGATCTGGGGGTCATCCCCATCCTCAACGAGAACGATGCCCTGGCCAGCAACGAGATCCGCTTCGGCGACAACGACCACCTTTCGGCCCTGATCGCCAACATCGTCAGCGCCGATGCCCTGGTCCTGCTGACTGATGTGGACGCCCTCTACACCGAGCCCCCATCCAGGCCAGGGGCGCGCAAGATCGGCTTCGTGCCCGATGTAGCGGCCATCATGGACCAGGTGGATGCCCAGGGGTCCGTCTCCGGGCTGGGGACCGGGGGCATGTCCACCAAGCTGGAGGCGGCTCGGATTGCCGCGGCCTCCGGCATGCCCGTGGTTCTGACCCGCGCCGACCTTGCAGGCCCTGCCCTGGCCGGCGACAGGGTGGGCACCCTCTTCGCCCCCATCCGTCCGCGGGGCTCCTCGCATCGGCTCTGGATCAAGTTCGCCTCCCGTCCCCGGGGTGGCTATCTGGTGGATCAGGGGGCTGTCAAAGCCCTGCGCGGCGGCCGAGCCAGCCTGCTGGCAGCTGGCGCCAGATCGGTCCAGGGTGAGTTTTCGGCCGGCGATCCTGTCTGGATCCACGATGAGTCTGGCCACCAGGTGGCCAAGGGCCTGTCCGGCTACGACTCCGAGGAGGCCCAGGACATGCTGGGCCTAAACACCAAGGAGCTCCGCAGCCGACTGGGCGCCCACTATGCCCACCCGCTGGTGCATCGGGACTCTCTGGTCCTGGTCTGAGCACAGCCCTGGGGGTGCTGGGCGGTAGCATGACAGTATGACTATGGCGCAATGGCAGACCCTGAGCAGACGCATAGATGCGGTGGCCCCCAGTGCCACTCTGGCCGTGGATTCAAAAGCCAAGGCCATGAAGGCCCAAGGCATGAATGTGATCAGCTTCGGTGCCGGCGAACCCAACTTCCCCACTCCTGACCACATCGTTCAGGCTGCGGCCCGCGCCTGTCTGGATCCGCGCAACCACCGCTATACGCCTACGGCGGGTCTGCCCCAGCTGAAGCAGGCCATCGCCGACAAGACCCTGCGTGACTCGGGCTACCGGATCGATCCGGATCAGGTGGTGGTCACCAACGGCGGCAAGCAGGCCGTCTACGAAACCTTCCAGATTCTTTTGAATCCCGGCGATGAGGTCATCATTCCAGCACCATACTGGACCAGCTATCCCCAGATGGTTCTGCTGGCTGGCGGTCGGCCGGTCCCGGTGCTCAGCGGAGCCGATCAGGGCTATATCCCCAGGCTGGAGCAACTGGAGGCGGCCCGAACCGAGCGCACCCGTGCCATTGTTCTCAACGTGCCTGCCAACCCAACCGGGACGGTCTGGGACGACGACCTGGTGGCAGCCGTGGGCCGCTGGGCTGTGGAGCACCAGATCTGGGTGATCAGCGACGAGATCTATGAACACCTGACCTACCAGGGGGCGCACACCCCCTATCCGGGCGCTCTGGTACCCCAGGTGCGCGATCAGCTGATTGTGGTCAACGGTGTGGCCAAGACCTATGCCATGACCGGCTGGCGGGTGGGCTGGCTGGTCGCACCGCTGCCGGTGGCCCAGGCGGCCGCCAAGCTTCAGGGGCATATGACCTCCAACGTGGCTAACGTCTCCCAGCAGGCGGCTCTGGCTGCCCTGACCGGCGGTCTGGAGGACGTTGAGGCCATGCGGTCGGCCTTCGCACTGCGTCGACGGGCCATCGTGGATGCCCTGAATGCCATGGAGGGGGTGACCTGCCCTGAACCCCTGGGCGCTTTCTACGCCTTTGCCGACGTGACCGGTCTGTTGAATCGGCCAGTGGGTCCGCAGGGCACGGTCTGCGCCACCTCGGGCGAGCTGGCCGAGGTCATCCTGGAGCAGATCCAGGTGGCGGCCGTGCCTGGTGAGGCCTTTGGCGCGCCCGGCTGCCTGCGCTTCTCCTACGCGCTGGCCGACGACGACCTGGCCGAGGGCATGCGGCGACTTGGGGAATGGGTCAGCGTCTGATCCGGCTCCCGGGCAAAATGCTATCGGGGCAACACGGTTGGACTCAATCCACCCTTTAGGCTAAACTAGCGATTTGGCGGTTTTTCCTCCCTGCCGAGTAGGCTGGTGGGAAGTTCCGATAGGGAAGTGGCGCAATTGGTAGCGCAACGGTCTCCAAAACCGTAGGTTGTGGGTTCGAGTCCCGCCTTCCCTGCCAAGGCTTGCAGCAGATGATGCAGAACAAACGAAGGACGGATGACCATGGCACAGAAGGATGGGGCTGAGGAAGCCAAGCCGAACTTCTTCATGCGTATCGGGCTCTTCATCAAGCAGGTCATCGATGAGATCCGCAAGGTCGTGACCCCCACGGGCAAGGAACTGGTGGGCTGGTCCGTGGCCGTCTTCATCTTTGTGCTGCTGCTGATGGTCTTCGTGACCGTGATGGACTTCGGGCTGGGCAAACTGGCCTTCCTGATATTTGGCTGAGCCGTGACAAGGTAGAAGGTGGAGTGATCCATGAGTGATGATCTGACCAGAGAGGGATTGGACCCCGATCAGGCCGCCGAGTCGGTCCCGTCGGCGTCCGATGATGCCCCCACACAGGAGGATGCCCAGGTCCAGGATCAGTCTCTCGGATCCCCTTCTGAGCAGGCTGGGCAGGACGGCACACCCGCCGAATCCGCCCAGGCCGAGGACACCCAGGTCGAATCTTCCGATTCTGACGATGATCAGACCGACCAGGAGGATCCCGGTCAGCGTGCCGTGGACGAGTTCTCCAAGAAGCTGCGCACCCTTGAGGGCAAGTGGTACGTTCTGCACACCTATTCCGGCTACGAGAAGCGCGTCAAGGCCAATGTGGAGTCCCGCGTGGCCTCCTTCGGCCTGGAGGACAAGGTCTTCCAGGTGGAGATTCCCATGGAGGAGGTCGAGAAGCACACCGACAAGGGCAAGAAGGTCGTCACCCGCGTGCGCGTGCCCGGCTATGTGCTGATTCGCATGTGGCCCGACGAGAACGCCCGCCGCATCATCCGCGACACCGAGGGCGTCACCGGATTTGTCGGCCCCAGCAAGGAGCCGGCTCCGCTGACCCGCAAGGAGGTTGTCCAGATGATGGCCCCCATGATTGCCTCCGAGGCGCTGAAGGCCGCTGGGGACAAGCCCGAGGCTGCCAAGAAGCGCACAGTGGAGGTCTCCTACGCCGTCGGCGACCAGGTCACCGTCACCGAGGGGCCCTTCGCCACCATGGCCGCCGTGGTCTCCGACGTGGAGCCCACCACGCAGAAGCTGACCGTTCTGGTCTCCATCTTCGGCAGGGACACTCCTGTGGAGCTGGGATTCGACCAGGTCGAGAAGATCGTCTGAGCGCCGTCGGCCGGTCCCCGGTCGATGCGATAATCGTCAAGCTTGTGCTCCCCTGTGGAGCGCATTTGGAAAGAACAGGTTGCGGGAGGGGACCCATGGTCTCCGACATCACCGCTTCGTAGAAAGAAGAACCAGCATATGGCTGCAAAGAAGAAAGTCACCGCGCTGATCAAGGTGCAGATAGAGGCCGGCAAGGCCAACCCCGCGCCCCCGCTGGGCCCGGCACTGGGTTCCCACGGCGTGAACATCATGGACTTCTGCAAGCAGTACAACGATGCCACCAAGGACAAGATGGGCCAGGTCATCCCCTGCATCATCACCGTCTACGAGGATCGTTCCTTCACCTTCGTCACCAAGACCCCGCCGGCAGCCGACCTGCTGCGCAAGGCGGCCGGTGTCTCCAAGGGTGCCGGCAACCCGCTGACCACCAAGGTGGGATCCGTCACCAAGGCCCAGGTCCGCGAGATCGCCCAGACCAAGATGGAGGATCTGTCGGCCCGTGACGTCGAGGCCGGAATGAAGATCATCGAAGGCACTGCCCGTTCCATGGGCATCACCGTCACCGACTGAAATTTTCGTTGTGAGCGGTAGGGCATACGCTTGCCCGCACCGCGACTGCTGATAGGAGAAGCAGATGACCAAGCGTTCCAAGAAGTACCGTGAGGCGGCCGAGAAGGTCGATCGCACCAACCTGTACACCCCTGAGGAGGGCATCGCCCTGCTCAAGAGCATGCCCAAGCGCGGGTTTGACGAGACCGTGGAGGCCGTCTACCGCCTGAACGTGGACCCCCGTAAGGCCGATCAGCTGGTCCGCGGCACCGTCAGTCTGCCCAACGGCACCGGCAAGACCGTGCGTGTCCTGGTCTTCGCCCGTGGTCCCCAGGCGACTGCAGCCGCCGAGGCCGGAGCCGACGAGGTGGGCGACGACGAGCTGGTGACCAGGGTCGCCGGCGGCTACCTGGACTTCGATGCCGTGGTGGCCACCCCAGACATGATGGGCAAGGTCGGTCGTCTGGGCCGCGTGCTTGGCCCCCGTGGCCTCATGCCCAACCCCAAGACCGGCACCGTGACCATGGATGTGGCCAAGGCGGTCACCGAGATCAAGGCCGGACGTATCGAGTTCCGTGTGGACAAGAACGGCAACCTGAGCTTCCCCGTGGGTAAGGTCTCCTTCGAGCAGCAGGCTCTGGAGGAGAACTTCCACGCGGTCGACGAGGAGATCAAGCGCCTGAAGCCGGCCACGGTCAAGGGCCGCTACATCACCAAGGCCACCGTCACCACCACCATGGGTCCGGGCGTCCCCCTGGACATCGCGGTGCTCTGAGCCGGTTCGGCTGTATACTTCCAGGGCGGGAGACCTTCGGTCCCCGCCCTTTTCATATCTTGGCCAGGCAGCAGTTGGACAGGCCTCAGTCAGTCGGCACCCGGATGCGACCTTCGGATTCTGCCGATGATCAGGGCTGCCTGAAGGACGAAGGATTCTCGCGGGTCCATGGCATCCCAGCCGGTTACCTCCACACAGCGCCTGAGCCGGTAGCGCACGGTGTTGGGATGGATTCCAAGCTTCTTGGCGGTGACCTCCAGCGAGTTGCCCGAGCGCAGGAAGGTGAGCAGGGTGGTTGGCAGGGGCCCGTCCGGATCCTGGCCGGCCAGGCTCAGATAGACCTCCTGGTCGAGCTGATCGGCAGCGTCCCTGTCCCCGTTGAGGGCTCGTTCGGGCAGCAGGTCATCGGCGTGCAGTGGCCTGGGCAGGGCTGCGGTGATGGGGTCGGCAACTGCCGGGGCCGCCGCGTGTGTGCTCAGGGCGGCTCGAATGGAGGCTCCCGCACCGGGAATTCCGTGGTTCAGCGGCCCCAGGCAGACAGCTGACTCGTCGGCGAAGAAGCGCAGGATGGACGCGCAGAAGTCGGTCGGACTGCCCGACCGGTTGGGGTCGATCAGGACCACCATCAGTCCCTCGCTCTCGCCTACCAATGCCCTGCCACCTTGACGGGCCATCGTAGTGTGGATGGGCTGGCGGGCGTTCTCCATGCCCTGTCCGTCATCGTTGCCCCGGGCTTCACCAACGACGGCGAAGCAGTCGAATTCGGTCGGCCATCCCAGCCGTGCCAGATCGTCTACGGTCCGTGTATCCGCCGTTTGTTCAATCAAATGCCGGATGATTCTGGACTCCGTTGCGGCCTTGCGTCCGTTTCTTGCCTCGGCCAGGTCGGCATAGAGAGCGGCTGCTGCGGTTGCGGCATGACGGGTGTAGACCAGCGTGGACCGTTCCCCCTCGGCACCCATGGTCCGGCCAGCATCCTCAAGCATGTCCAGAATGACCTGGGTCAGCTCCATGGCCCGGTGCGGGCCCAGGCTCCGGGAGAGCTCGGCTGGTACGGGGGAGGGGACTTCGCTGTCTTCCGTGCCTTGGGCGTCAAGTCGGGAGAGCAGGTCGTCCAGAGCGGTTCGAATGGCCCCCTCCAAGGTTCTGCGCCCATCGGCTGGTAGGGACCTGGTCCAGGGCAGTGCCTCCTCCAGATGATCCAGTGTCTTCAGGAGAATCTGCTCAATGGCGGCATCGGAGGCGACAGGTGTCCGGTGAGTTTGCTGCGCTTCGACAGGGTCGTGGTCCTTCGGTCTGGGCCGCTTCGGCTTGCCGATCATGTCGGCCGATCCATCAGGTTTTCGGCAAGGGAGTGGCGGCTCTGCCGGACCATGTCCAGGATCAGGAAGGGCACCACCATGTCCACCGGAAGCATGTGCCGTTCGAAGTTGTTGGCTGGTGCGGTGATCATGACCCCCATGATCAGCAGGAGGGGAAACCAGCAGAGGGCACCGCGCCAGTGACCGGCTGCCAGGCGTGCGACTATCAGCAGCAGGGCGGCCACCACCCAGAAGTTGGCCCGTGCCGCAAGGCCCAGCAGGGGGGTGTCGGCCCAGGTTCTGACGAATCCGGTCACCCCGTTGCGCCAGTCGTGGCACCAGGCCGCCAGCCAGGAGCCCGAGTTCTGCACGTAGCCGTTGTTCAGGTAGTAGGACATGGCCACGTAGGCAGAGTCGCCGGGGTCAAAGTAGCCGTAGGACTCGGCCATGAATGCATCCAGGTAGATCACCGGGTTGCGCAGTCCCACCTGGAGCCAGGCACGATTCAGCCGGGACAGCTGCTCGGGTGTGACGGTCCTCCAGCGGTAGACGATCAGTTTGGGCTGGTTGCCCGAGGATTTGACCCGGTCAGCCTCCCAGGGAGTGTATTGGATGGCGGCATTGTCCAGGTCCATGATGGGCTCAAGGTCTGCTCTTGCCTGGGCCGGAATCCCCTGGGGGTTGCGCTGGGCCACCCGGGCGATCTGCTGCAATTGGATGCTGCGGCTCTCCACGGGGTCGCCCTTGATGACTGTCCCCGTCGCTGTCAGGGCCCCTGTCACCCCCGTGAACAGGAGCAGGGGCAGTAGGAGTCCTATCAGGATGGTGGCCCACTGACGACGATGGATGAACAGGGCCAGGATCAGCTGGGCCAGGACGATGTAGAGGGCGTACTTGGCGCTGATCAGCATGATCAGGGTGCTCAAGGCGAGGCCGGGGCGCAACCGGGCCGCTTGGCTGGCGTAGAGCGGCGAGTTCTTGTCCCCCGACTCCAGCTGGTGCCAGATGCCGAACCACCAGATGAAGGCGAAGGCGAAGAGGGGGGACTTGGTCAGGCTGAAGGTGCTGAAGACCACGAAGGGGGAGAAGAGGAAGAAGAGCACGACCAGGGTACGGGCCAGGGCACCGACCTGTGCGGTTCCGCTGCCGCGCAGGAAGCGATCGACGGTGACGGCGCAGCAGAAAGCGGCGAAGAGCACCTGCAGCCCTGCCAGGAGCACGATGCCCGCATCATAGGATCCGGTCAGATGGTTGGAGGCCATAATGGTCATCCCATAGATCAGGGTCAGCACTATGTTGTGCTGGTCGGTCAGGAATGCAGGGTGCTCCGGCCACAGGTAATGACCGATGGGGTAGACGTCCATCTGGGTGAAGGCATTGCCGCCGTACAGGGGCTGATCGCCCTGCAGCTGGGCCAGGAAGTTGGCGCATTCCTGGGCCTGCGCGTACAGGTCGGCCCCGTAGGCGGCCAGCAGGGTAAGAAAGGCCCAGGCCCAGCCCAGCAGGAGCAGGCGCATGATGGGTCGCCAGCCGCTGGTCTGCTGGGTGATGAATGCCGCGTAGGCGCGCATCCGTGGACGTTGCGCCAGGGCGGTCAAGCGCTGTGGCATCCGAAGGGGCTCGCAACCCAGCAGAATCCGGCGGCAGACCAGCACTACAGCCAGACAGAGGGCCAGGGTGCCTAGCATGATCAGCACCTGAGGCAGGCCCACCTGTGTCAGCGAACCCTGCTGACGGTAGATGGGGCCCAGTCCAGTGCAGAAAGCAATCCAGAGGCAGGCCAGCAAGGCCAGGGCCAGGCCGACGGTCCGGGAAGCACGGGAACCAGGCCTCCTGGTCTGCAAGGCCGATGTTTGCACAGGTTGTTCGCCCGCCTCTCTCGCTTGCGCCCTTCCGCTGTCTGCGCTCAAAAGAACCCCTTTCGCGGGTCATGCCTGGTGTACGGCTTCCCCATTTTATCCAGTGCCCATCCGAGGATGCGCTCAGAGCTGTCCAGGGGTTCCCTGTGAAAAGATACAAAAACCGGCCTTCGCTTTTGTGGGTGGTTCGCTACCGGGGCTGACCCCTTGTGCCGTATAGTGGAACGCGTGCCTCATCAGAATATCAAGTGGCAGCCATCGGCATCGCTGGACAGTGGCGTAATTTCATCAATCGTGGTGCTCGACACCGTCGATTCGACCAATACGCTCGTGGCCCATGCTCTGGAAGCCTCGACGTATTCGGATGCGCGCGACCGGGTCGAGCGGCTGTTTGGGGGCGGTGAAGCGACAACGAGCACGGAGGCCGTGAAGGGACTGGCCTCTGGCACAAGGGGAAAAGCCGAAGATACGCCTCGAAAAAATACCCGTCAGGGTGTTTCTACGACTACACGATACGAGGGAAGAGTCGCAAGTAAAGGTATTCGGCGATGGCCGGGCGCCGGGGGGAGCACCATGCCGCTGAGCGTAGCGGTTGCCGATGCGCAGTCCCGGTGCCGCGGTCGTCTCGCCCGAACCTGGGTCAATCAGCCCCGACGCTCCCTGCTGGCCACTTGGGCCCTGCCGATGCCCACCAGCCTGCTGACCGGACCCTTTGGCGGATGGATGCCTATGGTGGCGGGACTGGCTGCTCTGGAAGGTCTGCAGGACGTGCTTGAGTACCACGGCTGCCGGCTGGCTGGCGGCGGCGACCCTGACGGGGTCCTGACCCTCAAGTGGCCCAACGACTTGTTCTGCCGCGGAGCCAAGCTGGGGGGCATCCTCTGCGAGCTGGTCCGGGTGGATCAGGACTGGTCGGCCCTGGCTGTCGGCATCGGCATCAACCTGTTCCTACCTCGGCAGGCGCTGCCCATTGCTGAGTCCACCTCCCTGCAGCTCCATTACCAGGACCTGCCCGACTACCGGACCCTGCGCGACGATCTGGTCGACGCCATCAGCTGGCACTTGAGCGGGGAGATGGCCCCCCTCGGCGTTGACGGGTCGCTGGACAGGACCTTGAACGGGCCGCAGGGGCTGCGCTCGCGGATTGTCGCACTCAGCTGGACGCTGGGCAGGCGGGTCAGGGTCATTCCCGTGGCTGGTGAGCCCGTGGAGGGCCGTGCCCTGCAGATCAATCCGGACGCCTCCCTGCAGGTGCGGTTGCCCGACGGCAGCCAAGTCGACGTGTCCACGGCAGATGTGGGCGTCCTGCCTGAAGTAGCTGCTGTGGGGGTCTAAACCCCCACCCTGTTCATGCTTTCCGTCAGTCCAATCACCCTTGAGCAACCAGTGAGGAGAGGGGAATGAAAAAACTGCTGATCGCCAACCGCGGCGAGATAGCCCTGCGGGTTGTGCGCACTGCCCAGGAGATGGGCATCGCAACCGTGGCCGTCTACGCCGACCAGGATCGGGATGCCCCCTATGCCCAGATGGCGGACGAGGCCTACCTCTTGCCTGGGGACACCAACCTGGAGACCTATCTGAACGAGGATCTGATCGTCTCCATCGCCCGCCGGGCCGGCGCTGATGCCCTCCACCCGGGGTACGGCTTCCTGTCCGAGTTCTCCTCCTTCGCCCGCAAGGTGCTTGATGCGGGCATCACCTGGGTGGGTCCGGCCCCGGAGGTCCTGGACGAGCTGGGTGACAAGATCACCGCCTGCAAGGTGGCCGAGCGGGCCAGGGTGCCCGTGGTGCCAGGCCTGAGCGAGCCCGTCACCGACATGCGCCCCCTGCTGGACTTCGCCGACGAGCACGGCTATCCGGTCATGATGAAGAAGGCCGACGGCGGCGGCGGTCGGGGGATCACCCTGATCAACGACAGCGACGAGCTGCGCACCTTCTACATGAACCACGATGCCCTTCAGGGCGGCGACCTGGGCGACTACTTCATCGAGAAGTTCGTGGACCGGGCCCGGCACGTGGAGACCCAGTCAGGCAGAGACAGCCACGGCCAGTTCACCGTCTACTCCACCAGGGACTGCTCGGTCCAGCGCCGCAACCAGAAGCTGGTGGAGGAGGCCCCGGCCCCCTTCCTGTCCGACGACGTGATCGCCCAGCTGGAGGGATTCTCCCGCCGCCTGTTCGACACGGTGGGCTACGTGGGCCTGGGCACCTGCGAGTTCCTGGTCACCCCCAGGGACGATGTCTACTTCATGGAGGTCAACCCCCGGCTGCAGGTGGAGCATACGGTCAGCGAACAGGTCTGCGGGCTGGACCTGGTCCGCGAGCAGCTGCGGATCGCCGACGGCGGCTCCCTGAACGTGGCGCCTCCACCCCGAGGCCACAGCTTTGAGCTGCGCATCACCAGCGAGGACCCGGCCACCAACCTGACCCCCAGCTCAGGGACCATCGAGTCGATTCAGTGGCCCTCCGGCCCCGGCATCCGCGTGGACTCGGGCGTGGAGGTGGGCGACACGGTCTCGCCCAGGGACGACTCCATGATGGGCAAGCTGATCGTGACCGCCCAGGACCGTCCGGCGGCCGTGGCCAGGGTCCGTCGGGCCCTGCGCGAGATGAGCATCAGCGGGGTTCCCACCCCGGCCGGCCTCTTCCAGAAGATTTTCACCAACCCCGAGTTCACCGCCGAGGACGGTCACTCCTTCGACGTGTCCACCAAGTGGCTCGAACGGGTCTACCTGAACGTGGAGCCAGCCTCCAACGGCAGCGGCCAGCCCGCCTCGGTCTCCGGCGCCTCCGCCCAGGAACAGGACCGGGACAGCGATCCCATGGAGACCTACAACGTGGAGATCGACGACAAGCGGGTCAGGCTGGCCCTGCCCCAGTCGCTGCTGGAAGGCATGGGCGGCGTCGGCGGCCACGGCGGCATCTCGAGGCCCCGGCAGCCCCTGCGCGGGCGCGGGCTGCGCGATCAGGAGCCCGGCGCACCCCGGCAGGATGCAGCCCGATCCGGGGTCATCGTGGCCACCATGCAGGCTGTGGTCACCCGCATCAACGTGGCCCCCGACCAGGAGGTGGACAAGGGCGACCTGCTGGTGGTTCTGGAGTCCATGAAGATGGAGAACTACGTCTATGCCCCGGCCAAGGGCCGTGTGAAGACCATCGACGTGTCCGTGGCCCAGGGGGTTGATCCGGGCCAGACCCTGGTCACCCTGGATCTGGGCGGGGAGGAGCAGGCATGAGCGTCACCGAATCCACCTTGGGCTCCCAGCCGGTACGCCAGGGCATCCACCGGGCCGCCGCCCTGGCCAAGCAGGCCGAGGAGCACGCCCGTGACCGTCAGCATGCCAAGGGCAAGCAGACTGCCCGGGAGCGCCTGGATCTGCTCTTCGACAAGGACACCTTCGAGGAGGTGGGCCGATTCGCTGGCGGCGACATCGCCGGGGACCGGGCCGGCTCCGCGGTCATCACCGGCTTCGGCCTGGTCTATGGGCGCAAGGTCGGCGTCTACGCCCAGGACTTCTCCGTTCGGGGCGGCACCCTGGGCCGGGCCGAGGGCGAGAAGATCTGCCGACTCATGGACATGGCCCTGCGGATCAAGGTCCCCATCGTGGCCATGATCGACTCGGGAGGTGCCCGCATCCAGGAGGGTGTGGCCGCCCTGACCCAGTACGGCCACATTTTTCGCAAGACCTGCCAGGCCAGCGGTTTCGTCCCGCAGATTTCCCTGATCCTGGGCCCTTGCGCAGGCGGTGCCGTCTATTGCCCGGCCCTGACCGACCTGATCATCATGACCAAGGAGAACTCGGACATGTTCGTCACCGGTCCCGACGTGGTCAAGGCGGCCACCGGCGAGACCATCAGTATGGACCAGCTGGGCGGCGGCTACGTGCACAACACCCGTTCCGGCGTGGCCCACTACCTGGGTGAGGATGAGGCCGACGCCATCGACTATGCCAGGACCGTCCTGGCCTACCTGCCTGCCAACAGCGGACAGGAGCCTCCCCGGTACGCCTTCATCTCCGGCCATGCCGAGCGTCAGGCCGCCAAGCGACTGGCCACGGTCATCCCCGAGAACGACCGGCAGCCCTACGATGTGCTGGACGTCATCCACGCCATCGTCGACTACGGCGAGCTGGTCCAGGTCCAGGAGCTCTATGCCCGGTCCATCGTGGTGGGCTTCGCCTGCCTTGAAGGCCGGCCGGTGGGAATCGTGGCCAACCAGCCCATGGTGGACGCGGGCAGCCTGGATGTGGAATCCTCCGAGAAGCTGGCCCGTTTCGTCCGCCTCTGCGACGCCTTCAACCTGCCGGTCATCACCCTGGTGGACACCCCTGGCTACAAGCCGGGCTCGGACCAGGAGCATGCCGGCATCATCCGCCGGGGGGCCAAGGTCATCTACGCCTACGCCAACGCCCAGGTGCCCATGGTCACCATTGTGCTGCGCAAGGCCTTCGGCGGCTCCTACATCGTCATGGGCTCCAAGGCCATCGGCGCGGACCTCAACTACGCCTGGCCCTCCTCGCAGATAGCAGTGCTGGGAGCCCAGGGTGCGGTCAACATCATCCATCGGCGCGACCTGCAGGAGGCCAAGGAGGCCGGTCGGGATGTGGATGAGCTGCGAAACAAGCTTGCCCAGGAGTACGAAACCAGCACCGTCAACGCCAATCTCTCCCTGGAGATGGGCGAGCTGGACGCCATGATCGACCCGGAGCAGACCAGACCGGTCCTGATTCAGGCCATGGACCTCCTGGCGGACAAGCAGCGCGTCAGGGTCAACGACAAGCACCACGGCAACCAGCCTCTGTGAACTTCACCTCGTCATTATCGGCAATCAACAACTCTCTATGAATAGGACATCATGACCAGTACATTCTTTATCAACCGTCTCGCCGAGCAGCCGCATGCACTCATGTTCGCCGGTCAGTCCAACCCCTGGACCGTGGCCCTGGCCGATCTGCAGGGCGATCCTGACATCGACAAGGCCCTGAGGGAGCGGATGGCGGCGGCCACCGACCTGCTCGGGGGGGTCAAGCCCGACCTGCTGGCCACCAATGGCCGTCAGTTGGACCTGTTCGGCTACAGGCCCGACCCGGTCAGGCTGGGGCCGGCTGCAGACGCGGCGGTCAGCGTGCCAGGTATCGCCCTGGTGCAGCTGGGCGCCCTCATGGACATGGACCAGCTGGGCTACGACGCAGCCCAGGCCCGTCCGGTGGCCCTGCTGGGGCACTCCCAGGGCATCATCGGCGTCCACATGGTCCAGGAGATCCAGGCTGCCGGATCTCTCAAGGCTGCCCAAGGCGCTATCGATCAGATTCTGGCCACCGCCATGCTGATCGGTGCGGCCGGCACACGCCAGGCCCGTCGTCTGAGCATCCACCGCCAGGGTGAGGCCACCCCTATGCTGTCGGTGCGCGGTGCCACCCGCCATCAGGTGGAGGTTCTGGTTGACCGGGTTCCTGGCGCTCGCGGCCCCATCAGTGTGGCCGTGACCAACTCGGATCGCAACCTGGTCCTGTCCGGCTATCCGGAGGATTTGGCCGCCTTTGCCATTGAAGCGAGTAAGGAGAGCGAGCACCAGCGCCAACTGCGCGAGGACAAGGTCCGTGGCGGAACTGCCTTCTCACCTGTTCTGGAGTACCTGGATGTGACCCTGCCCTTCCATTCCCCGCTCATGAAGGAGGCCGTGGATCTGAGCGTGGACTGGGCCTCCCGCTGCGGTCTGGACACCGAGCGTGCACGGGTTCTGTCTGAAGAAGTTCTGCTCAACCATGCCGACTGGGCTGGCAGGATCGCGGAGGTCATGGACCAGCAGGATGCCGCCTCCCTCTGGCTGGTGGATCTGGGCCCGGGCGAGACCCTGGGCAAGCTGGTGGACAACCTGGTCCAGGGCACCGGCGTGGGCGTGGTCGAAGCCTCCAACCAGGCCCGGCGCGCACAGCTGTCCACCATGGAGGAGGATCCGGCCCGCACCCAGGACTGGTCCAAGCTGGCCCCCCGTCTGCTTGAGACACCGGCAGGTCCCCGGGTGGAGACCGCTTTCAGCAGGTTGACCGGCAAGCCCCCGGTCATGCTGGCCGGCATGACCCCGACCACCGTGGAGCCCGAGATCGTGGCTGCGGCCGCCAACGCCGGTTACTGGGCCGAGCTGGCGGGCGGCGGCCAGGTGACCGCCGAGGTCTTCGACCGCCATGTGTCCCAGCTGGAGGACCAGCTGCAGGAGGGCCGCACGGTCGAGTTCAACGCCATGTTCATGGACCGCTACCTGTGGAACCTCCAGTTCGGCAGCCAGCACATCGTGCCCAAGAAGCGCGCCTCCGGCACCCCCATCGACGGGGTGGTCATCTCTGCCGGCATCCCCGAGCTGGACGAGGCCGTGTCCCTGATCCGTCAGCTCAACGAGGAGGGCTTCCCCTACGTGGCCTTCAAGCCCGGCACGGTGGACCAGATCCGCCAGGTCGTGGCCATCGCCCGCAAGGTCGCCCCCACCCATATTCTGATGGAGGTCGAAGGTGGAGCCGCTGGCGGCCACCACTCCTGGGAGTCCCTGGACGACCTGCTTTCGACCACCTATGCCGAGGTCCGCGCCTGCCCCAACATCGTTCTGGTGGCCGGCGGCGGTATCGGCACCCCTGAGCGGGCGGCCGACTACATCAGCGGCCAGTGGTCCCGCGCCTACAACCTGCCGGACATGCCCGTGGACGGCGTCATGATCGGCACGGCTGCCATGACTGCCAAGGAGGCCCACACCAATCCCGAGATCAAGCGGGCTCTGGTGGCCACCCCCGGCATCGACACCTCCACCCCCGATCCGGACCCCTTCGCCCCCATGGGTGAAAAGTGGGTGCCCAGCGGCAAGTCCGTGGGAGGCGTGGGCTCCGGCCTGAGCCATCTGCACGCCGACATCTACGAGATGGAGAACTCCTCCGCCGAGTGCGGTCGCCTGCTGGTCCGGGTCATGAAGCATCCCGAGGAGTTGGAGACCCGCCGCGGGGAGATCATCGAGGCCCTGAACAAGACCGCCAAGCCCTACTTCGGCGATCTGGAGACCATGACCTACCAGGACTGGGCCCGGCGCTTCGCCGACCTGGCCTACCCCTGGGCCGACGACACCTACATCGACCGCTTCCTGCACCTGCTACGGCGCATCGAGGCCCGTGTCTGCGAGCGTCAGAGCGGCGAGTTCGACTCCATCTTTGCCTCCAGGCAGGATGTGGCCGAGCCGGAGCAGGCGCTTCGTCGGCTGCATGAGGCCTATCCCCAGGCTGCCGAACTCAAGGTGGTGCCCACCGATGTGGCCTGGTTCCCTGTTCTGGTGCGCGAGTACCCCAAGCCCATGCCCTTCGTGCCGGTCATCGACAACGATCTGCTGCGCTGGTGGGGCCAGGATCAGCTCTGGCAGTCCGAGGACCCCCGCTACGGCGCCGACTCGGTCAGGGCCATCCCCGGACCCATCTCCGTGGCGGGCATCACCACGGTGGACGAGCCGGTGGCCTCCATTCTGAGACGGTTCGAGCAGGCGGCCATAGACCGGGTGCGCGACCTGGACAACGGCCCCGCCAAGGCCTACAGCCAGCTGGCAGGCGCCGCTGACGCGCAGGAGTTCATCCGCCGCAGCCCCAACATCTCCTGGGTGGGCCACCTGATGGCCAATCCGGCCTATGGAACGGCCATGGACGACCCCAACTACACCATCACCGCCACCGGCCAGGACGACCAGGGCGAGCACTACGACCTGGACATCCATCTGGACACCTACTGGGACGACGACCCCGACGGCGGCCTGGACCGGCATGCGGTGCGCGACATCGTCGTGCCGCTGACCCTCAAGAGCGACCAGGTCGGCCTCTTCCCGGTGGTCGACCGCAGCCGCCTGCCCAAGGATGTCTACGCCCTGCTGGCCGATACGGCCGGCATCGGCAACACCACCATCACCGGCGACAAGCTGGAGGCCATGCCTGCCATCGAGAAGGACGACGACGACCCTGAGCATCCCTTCGGCCTGGCCCACAGCGGCTACACCCTGGCATCCAACCTGGGCTTCGATCATGAGGCGGCCACCGGCGGCGCCCTGCCCGATGCGTTGATCCCCTCAGGCTTCGCCCCCGACGCCCTGGTGGGTCCGGCATGGCCGGCCATCTATGCGGCCCTGGGATCCGTCTATGTGGATGGCTTCCCTATCATCGAGGGACTGCTCAACGCGGTCCACCTGGACCATCTGATTGAGCTGGAGGTCAGCGAGAAGCGCCTGCTGGAGCATACCGGCCAGCGGATTGAACTGACCAGCTGGGCCGAGCCCTACCAGGAATCCGCCTCCGGCCGGGTGGTGACCATCCATGTGGTCCACGCCGCCCAGGACGGGACTGTGCTGGCCCGCGAGGTCGAGCGCTTCGCCATCCGTGGCCGCGCCTACAGCGACCAGCTGCCCCAGGAGGCTCCCGAGTACGGCGGTATCCGCGCCGACACGGTGGACACACCACGCAGGCTGCTGCGCCGCGTCACCGTCACCGCCCCCAAGGACATGACCGCCTTCGCACGTACCTCCGGGGACTTCAACCCCATCCATACCTCCAAGCGGGGTGCTGCGGTCTCCGGCCTGTCTGCGCCGCTGGTGCACGGCATGTGGCTGTCGGCCACTGCCCAGTACGCGGCCCAGGCCACCGATGAGAAGGGCGTCCACTACGAGATCGCCGGATGGACCTACAACATGTATGGCATGGTCCAGCTGGGCGACAAGGTGGAGATCAGCCTGGAGCGTGTGGGCAAGGTCCGCCATGGTGGCCTGGTCCTGGAGGTCACCTGCAGGATCGACGGCCAGCTGGTCTCCCGCGGCACGGCGATCGCCCGCGCCCCCAGGACCGCCTACGTCTACCCCGGCCAGGGAATCCAGCAGCAGGGCATGGTCCTGGACGAGCGGGCCAAGTCCCCGGCCGCCCGTGAGACCTGGGAACGGGCCGATGCCCTGACCCGCAGCAAGCTGGGGTTCTCCATCCTGGCCGTGGTGCGTGACAACCCCCACACCCTGACGGCCAAGGGGGTCACCTACCACCATCCGGAGGGTCTGCTCAACCTGACCCAGTTCACCCAGGTGGCCCTGGCCACCGTGGCCTTCGCCCAGACCGCCCGCCTGCGCGAGTCCGGCATGGACATCTGGCCCGCCTATTTCGCCGGCCACTCCCTGGGCGAGTACAACGCCCTGAGCTCCTTCGCCGGGGTCATGTCCCTGGAGACGGTCCTGGAGCTGGTCTTCCACCGTGGTTCCACTATGCACTCCCTGATCGAACGTGACGAGCAGGGGCGCAGCAACTACCGGATGGGCGCCCTGCGTCCCAACCAGTTCGGTGTGGGCGACTCCGGCGTCAAGCAGTATGTGGAGTCCGTATCCAAGGAGTGCGGCGAATTCCTGGAGATCGTCAACTACAACCTGGCCGGCCAGCAGTACGCCATAGCCGGGACCATCGCAGGCCTGGAGTATCTGCGTGCCGACGCCAACCGTCGGGCAAAGGAAGCGGGCGGCAAGCCGGCCTTCATGTACGTGCCCGGCATCGATGTGCCCTTCCACTCCACACTGCTGCGCAAGGGGGTGCCCGAGTTCCGCGACACCTTGGACGCCCTGCTGCCCGAACACATCGACTACTCCCGCCTGGAGGGTCGCTACATACCCAACCTGGTTGCACGGCCCTTCCAGATGACCAAGGAGTTTGCGGCCTCCATCCTGGAGGTGGTTCCCTCCGAACGCATCAAACAGGCTTTGGACGATCCCAAGGTCTGGGACCAGTATGCGGCCGACGACCAGAAGCTTGGCCGTCTGCTGCTGACCGAGCTGCTCTCCTGGCAGTTCGCCTCCCCGGTGCGCTGGATCGAGACCCAGGCGATCATGTTCGATGCCCCCGAGCAGGGCGGCCTGGGCGTGGAGCAGCTGATTGAGGTAGGGCTGGGCCATTCGCCCACCCTGGCCAACCTGGGCACCAAGACCCTGAAGCTGCCCGACTTCCGCGAGCGCCACGTGAGCGTCTACAACCTGGGCCGGGACGAGAGCCGGGTCTATCTGACCGATACCGATCCCATGGCTCCGGTGGAGGAGGAGCCCGCAGCTCCGGTCCAGGTCTCCAGCCCTGAACCTGCTCAGGCTGCTGCGCCCGCAC
This sequence comes from Bifidobacterium asteroides, assembly GCF_009683175.1. Lineage (GTDB taxonomy): Bacteria > Actinomycetota > Actinomycetes > Actinomycetales > Bifidobacteriaceae > Bombiscardovia > Bombiscardovia asteroides_H. Next base: position 613,455 of record NZ_WKKW01000001.1, on the reverse strand, counting down.
CTGCATCGACTCCAGCTCCGGCTCCGGCCCCTGCAGCATCCGAGGATTCGGTTCCTGCTCCGGCCCCGGCGACCGGCGGTCCATCGGGTGCTGATGTAGCCGACCTGCCCTTCAAGGCCTCGGACGCCATCGCCGTCCTGCTGGCCTACTCCACCAAGATCCGTCCCGAGCAGATCGGGCAGACCGACACCACCGACACCCTGACCAACGGCGTCTCCTCCAGGCGCAATCAGCTGCTGATGGACATCAGCTCCGAGCTGGGCGTGGCCAGCGTGGATGGCGCAGCCGAAGCCAGCATGACCGACCTGAGCGCCCTGGTGAACAAGGTGGCCCCCAATTATCGGCCCTTCGGCCCGGTGCTCTCCGACATCGTTCGTGAGCGCATCCGCGACCTCTTTGGCCCCTCCGGCCTCAAGCTGCAGCAGGTTGAGCAACGGGTCTCCGATGTCTGGCAGCTGGGTGCGGGCTGGGTTTCGGCCACCGTGGCCAGCCTGGTCCTGGACACCCGTGAGGGTGCCTCCTCGCGTGGCGGCGACCTGGCGCTCCTGCCCACCGAAGCCGTCTCCACTGTGCCTGCAGCCAATGCGCTGATCGACGAGGCCGTTCAACAGGTGGCCCAGCGTCAAGGCGTCACGGTCTCCATGCCCTCTGCAGGTGGTGCTGCTGGCGGGGCCGTGGTCGACTCCGCCGCCCTGGATGCCTTCGCAGCCCAGGTGACCGGCTCTGAGGGTGTGCTGGCCTCTACCGCACGCTTCCTCCTGGACAAGCTGGGGCTTAAGCCTCCGGTCGTCCAGCCTGGCGAGAATGAGGATGCTGCCGTTGTGGCCGCAGTCGATGCCGAACTGGGCAGCGACTGGCCCGAGCAGGTGGCGCCACGGTTCGAGGCCTCGCGCGCCGTCCTCTTCGACGATCGCTGGGCCAGCGCCCGCGAGGACCTGGCTCACATCTACCACGAGCACGATGATGACCGCAGCCGCCTGAGCTTCGTAGGAGCCGGACGCGAGGTGCACGATCAGGCCGTCTGGTACGCCGAACAGGCGCGCAACCGCGGCGAGCAGGATTTGGCCCGGGTCTTCAGCGACATCGCCGACCAGGCCATGACCCCTCCCGATTCGGACCAGACCGCCGCACGATTCGTTAATGATGTAGCTGTGGTCACCGGCGTGGCTCCCAAGTCGATCGCGGGATCTCTGACTGCGGGCCTGCTGGAAGGCGGGGCGACGGTCATCGCCGTCTGCCACTCCCTGAAGCCGCAGACCGTCATCTGGGCCCGCGACCTCTATCGTCGCCATGCTGTAGGCGGTGCCCGTCTCTGGATCGTGCCCGCCAACCTGTCCAGCTACCGGGATGTGGATGCCCTGGTCGATTGGGTCGGCAATGAGCAGCGCAAGACCACGGGGGCCACGACCACCGTGCTCAAGCCCGCCTACGAGCCCACACTGCTGCTGCCCTTCGCGGCCCCCGCCATGCACGGGACCATGGCCGACTCTGGTAGGCTCTTCGAGTCCCAGGCCCGACTCATGCTCTGGAGCCTGGAACGCCAGATCGCCGGGTTCGCCGGCATCGGGGCGGATACCGACGTCGACCACCGTCTGCATGTGGTCCTGCCTGGCTCACCCAACCGTGGCATGTTCGGCGGCGACGGAGCCTACGGGGAGGTCAAGGCCGCCCTGGACGCCATCGTCAACCGGTCCCGCCCCGAGCAGGACTGGTCCGGCCGGGTCACCTTCGCCCACCCGCTGATCGGCTGGGTCCGGGGCACCGGGCTCATGGGCGGCAACGATCCGCTGGTCAAGGTGGTGGAGCGCCACGGCATCCACACCTACTCCACCGAGCAGATGGCTGATTCCCTGCTGGAGCTCTGCACTGTGCAGGCCCGCCAGCAGGCTCTTCAGTCTCCGCTTAAGGCCGACCTGACCGGTGGCCTGGGCTCCAGCCCGCTGGACCTCAAGGCCCTGAAGGCTGAGGCTGCCCAGGATGAGGATTCGTCGACACCGGCTCCAGCCGGAAAGTCCGGGGATGCATCTGCAGATGCCGACAAGGATCCGGGCCGGGTCATCAAAGCCCTGCCCACACCCCGGGTGCCCGCTCAGGCCCCGGTGGACCTGAAGGACTGGCAGGGAGTAACCGCTCGGCCCGAGGATCAGATCGTCATCGTCTCCATCGGCGAGATGGGTCCCTGGGGTTCCGGCCGCACCCGATTCGAGGCCGAGATGGGCATCCACTCGGATGGCCAGGTCGACCTGAGCGCCGCCGCCGTCCTCGAACTGGCCTGGAACATGGGTCTGGTCGAGTGGCAGGACAGCCCCAAGCCGGGCTGGTACGACACCGACGGCGAGCTGGTACCAGAGCAGGACATTGCCGAACGCTACCACGACCAGGTGGTGGCCCGCTCCGGCATTCGTCCCTTCGACGACGGCATGGGCTCCGACTACCGCCAGGGCACCAACGAGGAGGAGGTGGACGTCTTCCTGGATCACGACGTGGCCTTCTCGGTGCCCACCAAGGACATGGCTGATGAGTACGTGGCCCAGGATCCTGACCACACCAGCATCGCCCGCGACGAGGAGTCCGGCGAGTGGACCGTCACCCGCCTGCCCGGCTCCCGCATCCGCGTGCCGCGCCGGGCCACCATGTCCAGGACCGTGGGCGGCCAGTTCCCCAAGGGCTTCGACCCGGTCAAGTGGGGTATTCCCGCCTCCATGGTCGGGGACGTGGATCAGATCGCCCTCTGGAACATCGTGACCACCGTGGATGCCTACCTGTCGGCTGGATTCACCCCGGTGGAGATCCTGCAGGCTGTGCACCCCTCCAAGGTGGCCTCCACCCAGGGGACCGGCTTCGGCGGCATGGCCTCCATGCGCAAGCTCTACCTGGACCGCTTCCTGGGCAAGGAGATCCCCACGGACATCCTCCAGGAGGCCCTGCCCAACGTGGTGGCCGCGCACGTCATGCAGTCCTACATCGGCGGATACGGCAACATGGTCCAGCCGGTCTCGGCCTGTGCCACGGCTGCGGTCTCCCTTGAGGAGGGCGCTGACAAGATCGCCCTGGGCAAGGCGGACTTCGTGGTCACGGGCGCCATCGACGACATCGGTGTGGAATCGGTCATCGGCTTCGGCAACATGAACGCCACCGCCGACTCCGCCGAGATGTACGCCAAGGGCATCCAGCCACGGTTCTTCTCAAGGGCCAACGACCGTCGGCGCGGGGGCTTCCTGGAGTCCCAGGGCGGCGGGACCATCCTGCTGACCCGCGGTGACATCGCCCTGCGCATGGGGCTGCCTGTGGCTGGCGTGGTCGGGTACATCCACTCCTTCGCGGACGGTGCCCACACCTCCATCCCCGCACCCGGGCTGGGGGCTCTGGCTGCCGGCATGGGCGGCAAGGATTCGGACCTGGTGCGCTCGCTGGCCAAGCTGGGCGTGGACCCCGACGACATCGCCGTGGTCTCCAAGCATGACACCTCCACCAACGCCAACGACCCGAACGAGTCCGAGTTGCATAACACTTTGGCTCACGCCATCGGGCGGACGGACGGCAACCCGCTCTACGTCATCTCCCAGAAGAGCCTGACCGGCCATGCCAAGGGTGGTGCCTGCATCTTCCAGATCAACGGGCTCACCCAGCTCTTCCGGTCCGGGGTCATCCCGGCCAATGCCTCCCTGGACTGCGTGGATCCGGTCCTGAAGCGCGACGACCATCTGGTCTGGCTGGAGCAGCCTCTGAAGGTGGGCAAGATTAAGGCCGGACTGGTCACATCCCTGGGCTTCGGCCATGTCTCCGGTATCGGGGTCATCGTCAGCCCCGGAGCCTTCGAGGCAGCTGTGCTCAAGACCTCCGGTCAGGAGGCCCTGGACGAGTGGCATCGCCGGGCCAACGACCGTCTGGCCGCTGGTCAGCGCCGTTTGGAGGAGGGCCGCATGGGTCGGGCCCCGCTCTATGAGCCCATCGACAACCGCCGCTTCCATGAGGATGGCCACGGCTATGTGGGCCATGAGGTCGAGAAGGCCATGCTGCTGGATCCCCAGGCCCGTCTGGGTGCCGACGGTTACTACGACCGGAGCTGAAAGCATCCTGAGTTGGTCGGTTTCTTATTCTCTGCAGTGGGAAATAGGAAATCGGTGAGAGTTCAATCACTGCGCTGATCAAGGAGGTGGGCCAGACGGCTCACCTCCTCTTTTGTTATGGATAGATCTCATCAACTGCTCGTACTCGGGTGATTGCTCTCTTCACGGGAGCGTGGATTGAAATGATTCTGGGTACGTCAGGCTTGGTTATGGCCTTCACTTGTCTTGTCCCACACAGGCATACGATCTGTATCTGGTTTCAGTACGATTAAGAAGGGCGTGCATTGGGTTGCTTCAAAGCTGCTTGAGGGACAGGCGGCCCTTACAACCTGAACATGATTGGACCCCATTCATGAAAAGGTATAGAAAAGTAGATGGGTGGCCCAGGTTTTACTTGGGATTATTGCTGGGCCACCCGAATGGCCGAACTTGTCTTGGGGGAGTCGTCCGGCCGCTTACTCGTGCGAAGTGTTAGTGTTAGTGGCCGCTGCTATGGGATTCCTGCGGCTGAGGTTTGTTGCCATAATACTCATGCCAAGAAGCCCGACCACCATAGCCACGCCGATATTTTTCCCCTTATGCTGTGGGCGGGACCCTTAAAAGCTGACGCAGGTACTGGTTGTTGGTGGTGTCGGATCGGGCGATTTACTGCATTGAGGGGATCGCCTGTTTCCAGTTGCCTATTCGAGTTGGTTTCTTAGACATGAGTCCTTATGCCTGAGGCAAGGCCTAGGGACTGGAAGGTTCCTATGCTGACTGGAGGGATTTGTAAGGAGTGCCGCTTTATCTTTCAGAACAAAGACAGGCATGCCCGTGTGTGTACGATGTCGTCGTCTAAACCTCACTGATTATTGTTGCCCCACGGATAGGTGTCCCTGATGGGAAGCGATAGCCAGTGAATAATGGTAGCTCGTACTGACTCGGCGTTTCCGCAAAGACACCGCACTCATCGGTGTTTGCTGCGCTCGTAGATATAACTATATTGCAGCAAGGTATCGTGCATGTCTAAGGAAATAAAACGAACATCGCGACACCAAAAGCTACACCGCACAATCCGAATATCGTAGCCCCAACGAGGTGCTTCATGTAATCTGGCTCGCCCCAATTGTTCTTGAGGTCATCTGAACATAGTGACAGAAAATGTTTAATGGCTAATATCATTTCATTTCCTTTCTTGAGAAGGAGCTGCAAGATGAAAAGCTGCCAAAATTAGGTAGGGTCAATCTGTCGATACTGAAGCAGAACAAGTTGTCGCATAGGTTATGATGCTAGCTCCGCAGCAACAAGCTGACATCTGACCTCATCTGCAAACAAATCTCATCTCTTCGTTAATCAAAGCAGAAGAACTTAGGCTAACTACTCGGCAATTATGTTTGGCTATAGTTCCCTTCTTAACTGTGGCCAACTACTTGTTTCCCGCTGTTCTCGTTTTTGAGAACTGCTTAATAAATATCTGTTGACGTTGCTTTAGATGGTATCAGAAGAATTAATGCTCATACTGTTATCGTCCGCATGATTTCAGCCATTGCAATCGATGCTCGGGCATAGTGGAATTTCCATCGTCGAAAGACGAGGCTGATGTGCGTGGCGAACTTGCCGCTGTCAATGTCAATTCCCTATTATTTTCTTTCTTCAAGATCGAATGGCGGCTTGATATCAGTCCGATTCGCCTCGCTCTGTAAAAATGAAAGATCTTGCGGATTATTTTTTCTTTCCCTACATAGTATTCAGTAATGAGTGTCTACCGCGTTAGCATGAATGATCCCGCAGTGCTCAGGCAGTCGCGGTTACACGCAAGATGTTCCTCGAATCCACGGGATTGATCCATGCATACCCAATGAAGCGATACTGGCGAGAGAGGATTTTTATTCAATGTGGATGAATTGCCTGATATTAGTTCGGCCGGCAAGGGCCAGAATTTCTGTATGAATCTTCACGGTTATCCGTGGGGGGAGGGGTAATCGGCGCAGGTCTCCATGTCGCACTGGGATTCGGTCCAAAGATGTCTACATAGGTTTCGCGGTGAATTAAACCTCGGATGAGCAATTTACTGCATGTTCCGGCCGGCCCATGTGCTATGCTCTGTACCGAGCCAACGGCTTTGCGGGCGTAGCTCAATGGTAGAGCCTCAGTCTTCCAAACTGATTACGCGGGTTCGATTCCCGTCGCCCGCTCCATGATTATCGTTGGTATTCCGCCATTCTCGGCGGGTTTTCCAACAACTTGGAGCGGTCAGGATCGGGCCTGACTGAGCGAAATCTTCCCCAGTATTCGGCACTTTACGGGCTAAATGGGTACACGTTAGGGTACACACGGAGGTGCTCGGATGACTACAGCGACAAGGTCTGTCAGATGTCGCATAGGTATCGTAATCGTCCAGGACGGGAGAGGCTACTGGTATTTCCACTGGAACCATCTCTGGGCCTTACAACCAGGTTGAACAGTTGATAAAACGGTCCGCCAAGAATGGAAAGCTAATTGAGTTGTTATATCCAGTCAAGTATGCTTGGTGCATTACGAGGTATGAAGCTTGGCAAGAAAGTTGCCGCTTCCTTAAGGATTGAAAGAATTTCGAGAACACTGTAGGAAAGACACTGCTGGCAGCCCTCGGTGTTGATGGTTGTTGGGCATTGTTCAAGGGATTGGCGGGGTGATGATAGTGAGTATTGTGGCATCCATCGGTTTTGTGCTGTCAATTATCTGCCTGGTCGAGTGTGTGACTCGTCTATTCCCCAAAGGAGTGACCACTGGCCGGGCAGTCTTTGTTGTTCTGCTATGCCTGGCGTTGATAATTCTGGGGTTTGTCTCCCTGCATTTCATGAGTAGCCCTAAGGGTTCGATTCCCATGACTAACTGGATTATCGCTATAGCACTGCTGGTGATATACGTGGCTATACGGTCGGCGTTCTCCATTGTCAAGCAGACACATAGTGGCCAGCAGGATACGGATGAAAACTAGCTATAGTTTGCTGCGCCATGCGCACTAATGCCTGCAGCTTGCTTGCTGCTGGAAGCCGTATCTTTTTCGCATGCCTGCACGATGGGTACAGGGCGTCGTCGCGGTATTGCAGGCATGCCTATTGTTTTCTAGTCACTGTTGTTCCCATGATCTTATCGGCGAAGGTCTGCCCTCTGCCATCCCATAAAGGCCAAAGAAAACCAATGAAGAGCGATGCGAAATCAGCAAGATGCGCTATCTCCCGCACGCCCATTCTCAGACCGGATATAGGCAGGTTGGAATTCTGATCGCATACCTGAAGCTTGAGGAGACGGTGCGCCCAGGATTGCCCATTGCGCGTGGACCATGCGGAAATAACGCAGGCAACAGCCACAGAAGCGCAATCGATCCAGGGTTGAGTAGATCCGCCTTGCGAAGATCTTCCAAATGCAATGGTCCCCACCAACTGCGATAGCAACGACGCAGGCAATACTATGCGAAGCAGGTACGACGCCACTCTGCGCCATCATAAAATTGACATTATTACCCTTCTCTCAACACCACTCTCTTGCTTTTATTTTCGGTATGACAAGCGTAGTCCTGCATTGTCTATGATGACATTCTCTCGGCTGCTCGTCGAGAACGAAAGGCTCAAGCAACTCCACTCCGAGCTGGAGAAGGTCGCAGTGCTTCCTGACCAAACAAGCACCCAGGCGTGAACCGCTCTGGCCGAGATTCAAGCATAGGCATAAGAGCATGACCGAGTGAGTTGAACTCCTGATAAATGTCTAGCTGCTCATGATTCTTTTGCTACTGTTTTCAGTATCTCCGTTCGCAGGTACGTGGCAGTCTGAGGACAATGTATGCTCATCGCCGCTTGGATTGGATTCCTGTGGCTTCAGGTCCTGCGAAGAGTCTCTGAGTTGCTGCGCTGAATGTTCCTAAATGATTTGTGTGCGGTTGGCCCAGCCCGCTGACTTCCAAGCAGGCTGCCGACTGCACTCTATGAGATATGGCAGACTCTCACTCTATCTATTCTTATCCATACCTTCCTTTCTTGCTAACCTCTTGTTCCTTGTGGTTTATCCCTTCCTAGGGCCATTTATGCACGATTGCAGTGATTGTTGATTAGGACCATAGGTTGTGTAGTCTTCAAGCTTCTGACCGGATGATTTGCTGCAGGGGCCGATGAGGGGCATACTCGGGCCTATGGAAGATGCCGGGTTTGGACAAGTGCTGGGGTTGGGACATGACCTGGTCGACCTGAAGGAGTTCGGCCGGCAACTGGCCATGCCGGGCACGCGCATGACGGGCTTGTTCTCGCCACGGGAGCGGCGGCAGGCCGGGCAGCGGTCCCTGCTTAAGCGTGACGACATAACGGCGCACTTGGCGGTGCGCTGGGCCGGTAAGGAGTCGGTGCTCAAGGCCTGGTCGCAGGCCCTGGGGTCTGAGCCATCGCCCTATGATCTGGATGATTTCCCCTGGAGCGGGGTGGAGATTCTGGACGACAGCCGAGGTCGGCCGAGCGTCAATCTAGAGTCCTCCGTGGAAGCCAAGCTTTACGATTCCTTGCCTCTAACCGGTGGTCAGGTCGATCGAGTGCAGTTGTGCTGGCACATCGCTCTCAGCCATGATGGACCGATGGCTTCGGCGGTTGTACTTTTGTGCAGGCGTATCTGAAACTAGACAAGGACATGTGACGCATGTGGCGTTAATTCCTAGTTATCACGTTAAGCAGCTAAATAGAAGTCTTCGGCATGTGGAGCGATGCTCTGACCGTATCGGAGTCGAATTCAAGGTTCAAGGCTTCAGATGCGGTCAGCTCTATGTATTACATGCGTCGCTCTAAGCGCTGACTGCGGCTACCGTGTAGACTACATACAGCCTGTTTTTCAGGTGTGTTCCCCGCGTGGGTGGGGATGATCCCTTGTGTCATTAGGATTTTATGTGTTCCCTGAATAGTCAGGGCAAATAAAGTAACTTGTGACATTATGAAATTATAAGTTTAGTATATTCCAAGTCTATGTGCTATGCTTAAAAATTGTTACAACGAAGTTGTCCAATTGGCAGGATCGCTAAGCTGAGAACGGGGGAACAATGAGCGGAGTGATACCAACAGACTTGGGTCTGGACGCTATAGCCATGTCCCTGTGGGGCAAGACTAATCTGCTTAACGAGGATGACTGGCTACAAGTTTTCGCGCATTTGAGCGATTCCGCTGCAGTGGCTAGGAATCTTTGGCGTGACTGGGTGCCCCGGGGCACCCGAGAGATCATCATCCGCGATGTTGGTGATCCGGAATTGGCTCGCAAAGTCTGCATGTTTATCACCGGTGTCCATGATATCGGTAAGGCAACCCCAGTTTTCCAAAGTAAGCCGTTGACGCATGCGCCTGGTATGCAGGATCTCTCCTTGCAGTGGAAGCCCAGACAGGCTGGTCTGCGGTTCCCTGATGTTCCGATTACGGATACCAATTATCCTACCCATCCCATAGCGGGCCAAAGGATTCTGGAGTCGTATCTGACGCAGGTACGGAATTGGAGCAAGTCAGTGGCCGAATCCTATGCCTGTGTCGTTGGAGGGCATCATGGTCAGCCTCCTACGCGTCAGGCTCTATGCAAGTCCGATATGGATGTGCGGATGGGCACTGCTCAGGGTTATGAGGACTGGGCTGAAGTCCAGCGCCAACTGATTGAATTCGTGGCCAAGCAGTGTGAGCTTAGTGATGATGACTTCGCTCGGCTGAGCAGAAGGTGTCTAAACATATATGCCGAATCTGTGCTGGAGGGGCTGGTCATTATGGCCGACTGGATCGCCAGCAACAGCGACGATGCTCTATTTCCCTTGGTGCCGCTCAACCCTAAGAGCTATGACGAACAGACCTGGGACCGGATGAATTCAGTACGTACAAGAGCTGGTCTTAAGGCACGTCAGGAGCGCGGATGGCGTAATCTCGATCTGTCTCCTAAGTGGCAACCGATTCACGAGCAGATCAGCATAGGGGAGCGCTTCGCCTCCAGGTTTGATCTGCCGGCAGGTGCCAATCCCAGACCAGTCCAGGAGCAGGCCGCACATTTGGCGGAAACGACCAAGGATCCAGGCATTATGGTCATCGAAGCGCCCATGGGCGAAGGCAAGACCGAAGCAGCCCTGGCCTGTGCGGAAATCCTGGCGGAACGAACAGGCAGGGGAGGAGTCTGCGTGGCCCTGCCGACAATGGCCACCACCGATGCCATGTTCTCACGGTGCAAGAGCTGGATCGATAGATTGCCTCAGCCTGAGGGACGCTCTGAGAAATCCACCTCGCTCAGACATGGCAAAGCTGCTCTCAACAGGGAATTCATGTCAATGGCGACTTCAGCCGAGGGTTCGGCCACATCATCAGTCTTCGATGAGGATGTCCTCCAAGGCTCTGGTGCACAAAAGGCCGTCTATCCCGAGGCAGTGGTGAATGACTGGCTGAGAGGCAGGAAGAAAGGGGTGCTGGCTAACTTCCTGATCTGCACTATCGATCAGGTGCTCATGGCCGCTCTGCAGATGAAGCACGTCAGTCTGCGGCAGCTGGCTCTAGCCAACAAAGTTGTCATCATCGACGAATGCCACGCTTACGACACCTACATGCGTGAATACCTCAAGAGGACCCTGGAATGGTTGGGAGGATTCCACAACCCAGTCATCCTTCTGTCGGCAACCCTGCCTGCATCGCTGCGACGTGAGCTGGTGGACGCTTATATTAAGGGGTATGCCTCGGTGCTCGGCGGGTCGAGTAACCATGCGGAGCAGTCCCCCCAAGTTGCACCGCGTCGTTTTGCAAGCATGGAGGCATTTGCTGACCGCTACTCCAAGCAACGTAATGATAAGGCTTCTGACTCTTCACAGCCGGGTGACAGGCAGCCCCTTAATGAGGAAAAGGACCCTGACGACCTGTATGCTTATCCGCTGATTACTTACACGTCTGGAACGACCTGCCGGACTAGCTCGGTGCATCCTTCGGGTCGTGCGGTGGACATCGATTGTCGTGTCATCGACGACGATCTTGAGCATCTGTCAGACTTGCTGCACGAGCGTCTGGCTGAAGGTGGCTGCGCCGCTGTGATCTGCGACACCGTAGACCGTGCCCAGCAAACTGCTGCAGCTTTGACCAATGTATTTGGTCCGGACCAGGTCAGACTGACGCATTCACGCTTCATCGACCTGGATCGTATGGATAACGAACGAGAACTCCGAGAACTCCTTGGTCCGGATGCAACCCTAGCCAATGGAGGACGTCCTCACCGGCTGATTGTCGTGGGCACGCAGGTTCTGGAGCAATCCCTGGACATCGACTTCGACCTTATGGTCACCGATATAGCTCCGGTCGATCTGTTGTTACAGCGCATGGGTCGTCTGCATCGCCATCGCAGAGGACAAGGTGAGGGGGACCGTCCAGCTGGTCTGCGGAAAGCCTTCTGCTATCTGCGAGGCATTGCCTCCTGGAACGCGGATGGGCCAGTATTTCCTGACTATATAGACAGCGTCTATCCACCGGCATCCCTGCTTGAAGCTCTTGCTGTGCTTTGTCTGCAAACAGTTAGCGCCCACCGCTTGCTGCATCTTCCTGGTGACATCTCTCCGCTGGTCCGCACGGCTTATGACTCTGATGCAATTGCACAGTTGATACCCAAAGCCTGGCAAAAACGGTATCGGCTGGATGTACGCAAGCGTGCCCAAAAGGATGCAAAAGAGATCGATAAGGCCCAAGTCTATTTGATGAAAGATTCGGCCCGTCTGCTGCACCAGTCTCACACCTTGGTGGACCTGTTTACAGGCACTGTGGACGCCAGGTCTGAAGCCAAAGCCAGACAGGCTGTCAGAGACACTCATGATTCGGTGGAGGTGGTGCTTCTGCGCCGGTGCGGTGATGAGTATGCACTTCTGCCATGGATCGGAAGCGATACAGTACCTTGCGGGGCTCCTGTGCCCACAAAAACCGAACCTGAAAACCGGCTGGCGCAAGTGGTGTTGCGTTGCTCGGTAAATCTGCCGGATCGCATCTGTCACGACATTGATGCGCTGATCAATGAACTAGAGCTCCGAGCCAGTGACTGTGTTGATGCATGGCATCAATCTCCTTGGCTGGATGGCTGTTTACCTTTGGTCTTGGAAGAGGAAAAATCTGATTCGGGTCGCCGGAGATTTGTCACCACTGTACATGGTTACCTTATCGGATACACCCGTAAGGATGGGCTTACTTGTGTGAAAGCCGATGAGGACGAAAAGAGCTGAACTTTGCAGTGCCTCGCTAGTGTAGGCATTTTCCACTTATGAATAATCGAATAAGCAGAAAGGACAATCATAATGAATGATGTTGGAGCGACCGGCGGAGGTCGGCCGTCGTTCAATCTCTTGGAGCAACCCTGGATCAGGGTTACATACTTGAAAGGACGCGTCGGCCTGGTCTCCCTGCGTGACCTTTTGGTCGAGGCCCATCGAATCCGTGAGATTTCAAGTGACATGCCTCAGCAGACCTTGCCTCTCCTGAGAACCGTCGAAGCCGTGCTCTACCAGGCATATGCCCAGCGGTATCAACCCATGATCGGGGATGATGATCCGACGGCTTTGCTGCAGCTGTGGTGGACGCTTTGGCAGACTGGGCAGTTCGACCCTCAAGTAATTGACGATTACCTTGAGCGCTATCATGACCGGTTTGATTTGTTCAACCCGGAGCATCCTTTTTACCAGACGCCAGGATTGACCTACTCGTCCGAGGATAAAGAATATGACAGCATTGGCGAACTTCAGGCTGACGTGCCTAAGCCCAAGAAGTTTCTCTTTTCCATGCGTGCCAAGAACGACCTGGACTCGCTTACCTTGCCTGAGGCCGCCCGATGGCTGGTCTTTCTCCAGGCCTATGACCCTGCAGGCATCAAATCGCCGGTAGATGGGGAGACCCATATTCTGCGCAACAGGGTTTATCCACCCAAATCCAAGGTGGGAACCGGCTGGCTGGGCGCCTTGGGCAATGTTTATTTGGAACAGGACAACTTGTTCGCCACTCTGATGCTCAACTGGTGCTTGATCAATCCCCGAGGCCGTGGGGATGATGATATCTGGTTCGGCAAGCCTGGTGATTTGGCGCCCTGGGAACGTAAGCCGGCCGGGCCTGACATGAATCCTGACTATCAACCCACAGGCATTGTGGACATGCTCACTCTGCAATCACGCAGGGTGAGGTTGGTGCCCGATGATTCAGGTTCCCGTGTAGTCGGCATCATCGTCTGCTATGGCGATGTCATCAGCGCTGACAACATGGACGCTTATGAGCCTATGACGGCCTGGCGTTACGGCAGCGAGAACCTGCGGAAGAAACTGGGCCTGCCGACGGCTCCTCGCATGCCAGTCACATTCACTTCCGACAAGGCCATTTGGCGGCAGCTGCAACCTTTGATCAGCGCGGGAAGCAACGGTGCGGGTCAGACTGATGACACACGGCCTGGCGTTATTCGATGGGTTGAGACTCTATTGAATTGGAATCAGGATGATGCCGGGTCCGGAAAAGTGATGCAGATGGCTCGCATTCATACCCAGAGCATGATCTATGGTCCGCAGAACAGCTTCTTCTCGGATGCCATTGATGATTCGCTCGATGCAAACCTTCAACTGCTTCATTTGGATGCTGCCGCCGTGGATGTGGTGGTTCAGGTTGTTGAGCGTACTGAGGATTCCGTCAAGGCACTGGACTCCATGGTTGCCCAATTGAACCAATCTGCAGGCGACAAAGCGCAGAAGGACCGCTTCTATGCCGCAATAGCTCGCGTCAAGGAGCGTGCATATGCTTCCCTGGATCAGCTGTTCAGACAGAGGATTGCGGAGTTCGGTCCTTCAGAGGACATCGAACGTTACCGTAATGACTGGTTCCAGGCCATCCATCGGGATCTGATTGCAGTAGCTGGTGAGTACCGTAATCAGTCTCCGGCGCCGTCTTTCCTGCCCAAGGCCAATGGTGCCCGATCTTCTGAGCAGATCTTCGATAGATTCCTAAGCCAATTGAATAAATATCTAGGTCCACTTCCCTCGCGTGAGGGCGAGACCGCAAACGAAAAGGAGGTTCAATGATGACTGCAGCCACCATGACGAACAATCATGTCTTGTCAGTCGACGACCGCAAACAGGCTGTCGGGCGGTATGCCAACTACCGGATCGGAAAATTGCAGTACGCCTACACGGTTCAGGCCAGCAGCGTGGCCAGGGCTCATTTGGCTCTGCTGCGCCGAGGAATTGACGATGGCAGGGTGCGGTGGATGAATGTGGGGTTTGATCTATATGAGGATTGGCCACAGGATACCTTGGGAAACCCAGCCCTCGACAACGACCCCAACATAGTCACTGAAACGCGGGCTATTGCCACCGCCTTGCAGATGTATGCGCTTCATCAGCAGTCGAAATCTCAGGGTATGGCCTGGATGTCTGATCGTAAGGGCACAGGGAATGGCGCCGAGGCTAAGCAGCGGGCGCAATCCGAGCACTTCCGCTACAGTTTCGGCCGCGCATGCCGCATGATTGACGCTGACCAGGACGGTTCCAAGGCCACCCCGGTTCTTCGACGGCTACAAATCATGGAGGATGCTCCTGATTTCGACGGCATCCGGCATCAGCTTTATTCGCTGATAAGGATGATGAGGAATCAGGATGTGAAGCTGGACTATCAGGCTTTCGCCCAGGATCTTTATCTGCTGCAGCTGTCCGGTCGGAGGGCCTCTGTCTTTCACCGTTGGGCTCGGCAGTATTACGCCGTACACAAGACCGCGGAGACGAAAGAGGGTGAGAAGGCCAAGAGAACAGCTGAGGTCCAGCAGCACGGTCAATGATGACAGGTCGTCTCGAATGATTCGCCATCTAGCAGATACATATGTACAAGATCACCGGTCTTTTTATAAAGAATATTAAGGAGAAAAGCCATGTTTATGGATATCTATGCAGTTCAGAACGTCCCGCCGAGCAACATCAATCGTGACGAGACAGGCAATCCCAAGACCGCCCAGTATGGCGGTGTCTTGCGCTCACGAGTCTCCAGCCAGGCCTGGAAACGGGCCATGCGCGAGACCTTCAAGTCTTTGCTGGACAAGAAACAGTTGGGGGTGCGGACGAAGAATGCAGTCGAGCTGATCGCGAAAGCCATGGTTAACCAACGGCCTGAATCGGCGGACCGGGCTGAAAACTACGCTTCTATGGTCTTGCAGGCCACTGGCGTTAAGGTCGTCGCTTCCACTCGTGCAGGAGCAGCCAGTGGCAAGCCGGTCACTCAATATCTGATCTTCATCGGCAACACCGAAATCGGCAAGCTGGCTACTATCGCACTGGAGTGGATGGATCAGGGAAAGGACCTGGCCAAGGCTCCGGATTCGGCTATGAAGAAGGAAGTATCGGCGGTCTTCCACGGTGAGCAGGCGGTCGACATCGCCCTGTTCGGCCGTATGCTGGCTGATGCTCCTGACCTGAATACGGATGCCAGCGCTCAGGTGGCTCACGCCATCTCCGTGGATGCCATCAAGCCTGAGTACGACTATTTCACCGCCGCTGATGACTGCACGGAAGCGGACAACGCCGGTGCGGCTATGATAGACTCCGTCGGTTTCAACTCATCCACACTGTATCGCTACGCGACCGTGAACCTGGATGCCTTGCAGGAGCAGATCGGCAATGCGGAGGCCACTGCGAGAGTGGCTTCGGTCTTCGTAGAGGCTTTCATCCGGTCCATGCCGACCGGCAAGCAGAATTCCTATGCCAACAGGACTCTGCCCGAGACCTGCATTGTGGCCTTCCGTGATAGCCAGCCTATTAATGCTGTGGAAGCCTTTGAACGTCCGGTTGTGGCCGAGCGTGACCGGCCTATCTCGCAAGTCGCTGGCCGCAGGCTGGTTGAGGAGTTGCGCAGGATTCAGGATGTCTATGATGAGCAGCCTGTGCACGCTTGGGCGATCAGCACGGATTTGTCAGCGCAGGACTTGGCTCCGGTGGCTGAGTCTGTCGGTCTCAAGGATCTGACCAGCCAGGTGGATGCTGAGACTATGCGTGTGCTGGGTCAGCAGGAGTAGCTATGAGCATATTGCTGTTGCGATTGTCGGGTCCTTTGCAGTCCTGGGGGAGTTCCTCGCGTTTTACGATTCGAACCACACAACGGGAGCCCACCAAGAGCGCGGTGATTGGTCTACTTGCTTCGGCGCAAGGGCGTCAACGCGGTGACGACATTGAGGACCTGCTACATCTCAGCTTCGGTGTCCGCATCGATCAACCGGGCATCTTGGTCAATGACATGCAAACAGAGCATGGTGTCAACGTCAAAGCCATGCCATTAACCACACGGTACTACTTATCCGATGCGAAATTCCTGGTGGCTTTAGGCGCTGATTCTGCACTTCTGGAAGGTCTGGACCAGGCTCTGCGTCATCCTCGGTGGCCATTATATTTGGGTCGCCGGGCTTGCCCGCCGGATTACCCGGTCTCGCTTGGGTTGGTCCAGGAGGACCGTGTGGACCAGGCGCTGCGCACCCATCCCTGGATGGCTGCTTCTTGGTACAAGAGGCGCCATCAGGGCTGCCGACTGGAGGTGGTCTGTGATGCGGTCTGTGTCAAGGACGAAGACAACGGGGTTGTCTCTTCACAGGCAGATGCTCCGCTGAGTTTCGGTGCAGCTCGCAGATATGCGGTCAGAACGGTTTGCCGATACAGAATCCCCAATCCGGATGGTCCTGGCCCAGACGAGCAGCGGACTAAAGCCGTTCCGGATCATGATCCAATGTCGTTTTTCTAGGAGGCAGGCATGTATATATCCAGAATGCCGTTGAACACTGCGCGGTATGCGGCCAAGCAACTGATCGCCTCGCCTTACCGTCTTCATGCCGCCGTGGAGAAGTCCTTCCCGCCGGGTGCTGTACGCAGTGGCGATGGCGGACGTATCTTGTGGAGATTGGATTTCTCCCGTGAAGGAGACTCGACCTGGTTGTATGTGGTGAGTCCTGAGCGTCCTGACTTCACCCATATTGTTGAGCAGGCTGGTTGGCCGACCCATGCTGAGTGGGAGGTGAAGGACTACGAGCCCTTGATCACGCATATAGCCAAGGGACAGGAGTGGGCCTTCAGGCTCCGGGCCAATCCTGCCAGACAGGTCTATATGGACAAGGGGCGACGGTCCAATCATGCAGTAGTCGGCAAGGTGATGGGTCATGTCACTGCGGATTATCAGCTGTCTTGGCTGGAGAAGCACAGTGAACGCAACGGGTTTGCCCTCCTAGGCAGTTCGGATGAGGGTCATGGGCCGTCCTGCCTTGTTTCCCAGCGCCGCAAGGAGAAGTTCGACCACGGGGGCGGCAAGGTCACCTTGGTTACAGCCCAGTTCGATGGACAGCTTCGTGTAACTGATGCTCAAGCTTTTCAGCGTTGCCTGCGGCAGGGCATCGGCAGGGCCAAGAGTTTCGGCTGTGGGTTGCTGACGGTGGCTCCGATCCGATGACTGGGGATCATCAGTCTATGGGGGCTGCCGGGAGAACCGAGATTCCCGGCAGTCCCCCTCCTGAATTGGGTGATCTGGTGCGGGCCGAGGATAGGCTCTCGTTCGCTTATTTCGAGCACTGTGTTATCACTCGCGAGGACAATGCCATCGCGATTACCAGGGATACCGGGACTATACGGCTGCCTGCCGCCAATCTAGGTGTGCTCATGCTGGGTCCCGGCACTACCGTCAGTCATCAGGCCATGGTGGTTATCGGCGACAACGGTGCCAGCGTGGTATGGGTGGGGGAGCGCGGTGTGAGGATGTACGCGTTCGGCCGTCCTCTGACGCATTCGGCTGCCCTTCTACAAAGGCAGGCGGCTTTGGTCTCCAACACCCGTAAGCGTTTGGCTGTGGCGAGGGCCATGTATCAGATGCGCTTCCTTAACGAAGATGTCAGCTCTTGTACCATGCAGCAGCTGCGTGGACGTGAAGGCGCCCGAGTTCGACAGGTCTACCGTCACTGGTCGGAACTGACTGGCGTAGCTTGGGATAAGCGAACCTATGATCACGAGGATTTCGATGCCGGCAACGAGATCAATAAGGCCCTGTCGGCTGCTCATACCTGCTTGTACGGAATCGCTCACTCGGTGATCGTGGCGCTTGGGTGTTCACCGGGCTTGGGATTCGTCCATGTCGGCCATGAGCGCTCCTTTGTCTATGATGTGGCTGATCTGTACAAGGCCGAGATATCGATTCCTGTAGCCTTTAAAACCGCTGCAAAGCAGCCCGACGACATCGGCTCGGCCACCCGGCACGCCATGCGTGATGCTGTCTATGACCTCTCGCTCATGCGACGGATGGCTCGCGATATTCCACGACTGCTTGGAGCACCTGTTTCTTCCTCTTCTGATGAAGAGGGCGGGACCCTGGAGCTCTGGGATGAGAAGGTCGGCGGCGTCCCGGCTGGGAGATCCTATGCAGATGAAGAGGAGGGGATGAGCTGATGGTGGTCGTTGTTTTGACGGCATGCCCACTGGGCCTGCGCGGGGATTTGACCCGATGGCTCCTAGAGATAGCCTCTGGAGTTTTCGTTGGCCAAGTCACCGCTAGGGTCCGGGACCGGCTTTGGGAACGTATCACAGGGCAGATCCGAACCGGAAAGGCCATCATGGTCTATTCTGCCCGCAATGAGTAGCATCTGAGTTTCAAGGTGCATCGCTCAGATTGGAACCCAGTCGACTGTGAAGGATTGACTCTTATGGAGAGGCCTGCTGAAGGCGGCGATGGCAGATCTGCGGGTGGTGGAAACCGATACCGTCGAACTGGTTGGAGCAATGCAAGCAAGTACAGACGAGCGGCAAAGTTCCGGCGCTCGCGATCCAGCTGAGTCCAAGCGGGGCTGCACTTTTCAGATGAGTTTTGCCGATGAGTGCCAGGTACTGATTACTGGGCCAGTGCATTGATAAGGATCTCAGTGTAGATGGTCTGAATTGTAATAACTGAGACAGGGAATAGAAGAGGGGTTCGAAATGCAAACTCATTAAAAATCGGAGATCTTGTCTATTGTATTGTTGGGATTGCAAGGATTTCTAAGTGTGCTCCCCGCATCTGCGGGGATGATCCTCACTGCCGCTGATTGAGGGTGCCGCTGGTGTCGTGCTCCCCGCATCTGCGGGGATGATCCCTTAACACTTATAACAATACTACTGCCAAGTATGTGCTCCCCGCATCTGCGGGGATGATCCGTTGCCGATGCTGTTACAACAGCAGCAGCTAATGTGCTCCCCGCATCTGCGGGGATGATCCTCCAGGTGGCGGTGTTGCCAGTGTCGCCGGTGGGTGCTCCCCGCATCTGCGGGGATGATCCTTCCGTTGACGACGCTCCAGAAGCCGCTCGCCTGTGCTCCCCGCATCTGCGGGGATGATCCCAATTTTGACATGGACGATCCAACAAGGTATACGTGCTCCCCGCATCTGCGGGGATGATCCTCAATCAAACGTAAGGGAAGAAAATGAGTGAATGTGCTCCCCGCATCTGCGGGGATGATCCCTTAACCAATATCTGATCCAAACTAAGCAACTTGTGCTCCCCGCATCTGCGGGGATGATCCCTCTGCCGCAATTGTCACATTTACTCTCAGCCAGTGCTCCCCGCATCTGCGGGGATGATCCTTTTTCCTACTCACTGCTAGGGGCCGTGTGATAGTGCTCCCCGCATCTGCGGGGATGATCCTCAGTCATTGCGAAAGACCATGCAAGACATGCTGTGCTCCCCGCATCTGCGGGGATGATCCTTATTTTCAACTTGTGAGGCAAGTGTTGGGGCGGCGCTCCCCGCATCTGCGGGGATGATCCCCCATTGATGATCTGGCTACCAGTATCGTAGAGGTGCTCCCCGCATCTGCGGGGATGATCCTCATGGGTAAAGTCTGGGTAGCCAAGAGGAAAGGTGCTCCCCGCATCTGCGGGGATGATCCTAGATGTTAGGTCGGATCGGATGTACATGATGAGTGCTCCCCGCATCTGCGGGGATGATCCGTTGATTGACATACATTCCGGCGATACGATTGAGTGCTCCCCGCATCTGCGGGGATGATCCTGACCTGACGCATGACAACAACAAGGCCGTGCTGTGCTCCCCGCATCTGCGGGGATGATCCTTTGTCCGAACCTGGATTGTCGTCCAGCCACCAGTGCTCCCCGCATCTGCGGGGATGATCCCAAACGGCGAAAGGGAGATTGCCTCCTTGTGATGTGCTCCCCGCATCTGCGGGGATGATCCTTTGCCAGCCATTTATCGAGTCGCCCCCTCTACGTGCTCCCCGCATCTGCGGGGATGATCCCGAAAGTCAGCTACGGTATGCATTCACGGAGGAGTGCTCCCCGCATCTGCGGGGATGATCCCGGTGCATATGGGTTGGTCTGAGGTCAGTTTTAGTGCTCCCCGCATCTGCGGGGATGATCCTGATTCAACAATTTCTGGAACTTCTGATAAGACGTGCTCCCCGCATCTGCGGGGATGATCCTGTCTTCATCGATTTGGTTATCAATCGAAAATTGTGCTCCCCGCATCTGCGGGGATGATCCCGTCACATCCAGCGTCACCGTAGGAGTGGAGATGTGCTCCCCGCATCTGCGGGGATGATCCTCTGTTCTACTAATGCCTGTAAGTCATACGTGGATAGCCTAAATAAGTGCTCCCCGCATCTGCGGGGATGATCCTGTGACACTTAGTGTGGTGACGACATGCAGACCGTGCTCCCCGCATCTGCGGGGATGATCCCATGTTCGAGTTCGATCATTCTGCAGCTAGAGGGTGCTCCCCGCATCTGCGGGGATGATCCTGGCAGTCCGGTCCACACCCGTCTGGTGAGCATGTGCTCCCCGCATCTGCGGGGATGATCCCAGCATGCCATGCGGGCCTCCGGCTGCCGAGTCGTGCTCCCCGCATCTGCGGGGATGATCCGCATTCCCAGTCAGCCCGAAAGGAACCGAAACGTGCTCCCCGCATCTGCGGGGATGATCCGGACCAAGGGGACTCGGCCCACGCTCCCCGACCGTGCTCCCCGCATCTGCGGGGATGATCCCTTGAATCTTGTTTTATGGGAATTTGGGGGACGGTGCTCCCCGCATCTGCGGGGATGATCCCCGCCACGCCACATGACCACATCCCCTGCCTCCGTGCTCCCCGCATCTGCGGGAATGATCCCACTTCCTATCAGGGGTGCTACAACGCCCAGACGTGCTCCCCGCATCTGCGGGGATGATCCTGCAACATGTCCATCTGCTTTTGTGAGCGGGTGGGTGCTCCCCGCATCTGCGGGGATGATCCCTGGGTGGTAGAGATGAGTATCATCATCCGGTATGTGCTCCCCGCATCTGCGGGGATGATCCCCGTTGGCCGACCAAAAATGCAGATAGGCGTTGGTGCTCCCCGCATCTGCGGGGATGATCCTGCCGAGACTAAATGAGTTGGTGAGGTTTTGGTGTGCTCCCCGCATCTGCGGGGATGATCCCTGCATGCCTAGCTGGGAGATACCTGAATTTTCGTGCTCCCCGCATCTGCGGGGATGATCCCACCGCGCTCATGCTCTCCGGCGGCAGCACGCAGTGCTCCCCGCATCTGCGGGGATGATCCGGCACACATTGAAGTATTTCACAAGTGATTTGCGTGCTCCCCGCATCTGCGGGGATGATCCCGTATGGATGTCAGAACGAGCAGCCTTCAAGGCGTGCTCCCCGCATCTGCGGGGATGATCCGCAGTCACCCACTATGAAGAATCGGATGATGGGGTGCTCCCCGCATCTGCGGGGATGATCCGCTCGATACAGCTCAGGCCGTATCCAAGGCACTGTGCTCCCCGCATCTGCGGGGATGATCCTCCGCCAAAACGACCCCGGCAGATCAGCATAGAGTGCTCCCCGCATCTGCGGGGATGATCCCAAGTACTTGGACAGGACTGACGGCGATAAGCTGTGCTCCCCGCATCTGCGGGGATGATCCTAGGCCGCTTATCTGCTGAAAGGTGGTGTGCCAGTGCTCCCCGCATCTGCGGGGATGATCCCCAAATGCCCGATCTGCGAGGACCTGCCACGAGGTGCTCCCCGCATCTGCGGGGATGATCCCTTCGTTCCTTTGTCTTTCTGCCGGCTCATATCGTGCTCCCCGCATCTGCGGGGATGATCCCCCCGGGTACGGGGTGTCCCCGTCCGCCGACTAGTGCTCCCCGCATCTGCGGGGATGATCCTATTTTCTGTCTCTCCGCGAATCTCAAAATAAGGTGCTCCCCGCATCTGCGGGGATGATCCTTTTTGAATGCGATCCGCAATCAAGCCGGGCGCGTGCTCCCCGCATCTGCGGGGATGATCCTGACTCAAAAATTGATAAGGCGAATGCGGAACAGTGCTCCCCGCATCTGCGGGGATGATCCTTCCGGTCCCTCCATGTCCAAATCCAGATTATCGTGCTCCCCGCATCTGCGGGGATGATCCGTCCTTGTAATGACGACGGATGGACTTTTCAGCGTGCTCCCCGCATCTGCGGGGATGATCCCATTCGCATCGTTTGCTGTATACAATTCATTTCGTGCTCCCCGCATCTGCGGGGATGATCCCCTTTTTAATGGTTCTGCCTTCCATCAGCTTGCGTGCTCCCCGCATCTGCGGGGATGATCCTATGGCGTATGAAAATCTGCCGAAAATCATTCTGTGCTCCCCGCATCTGCGGGGATGATCCGGACGGCAGATGCGCACAACACCAGAGGCCGGCGTGCTCCCCGCATCTGCGGGGATGATTCTCCTGAACAGTCTGTGTATCCTGTACTTTCCGGGTGCTCCCCGCATCTGCGGGGATGATCCCTGGCGAGGAAAGGGGAAACCATGGATACCGGTAGTGCTCCCCGCATCTGCGGGGATGATCCTTATGGTCGTTCAACTTTAGTTCATTCGCGGCAGTGCTCCCCGCATCTGCGGGGATGATCCCCGCTGTCCGCAATGCACACAGTAATGTGGTTCGTGCTTCCCGCATCTGCGGGGATGATCCGTCCATGAAGGCCTTGACGGCTGCCACGCCCACGTGCTCCCCGCATCTGCGGGGATGATCCAAGGTCAGCAGATAAAGCCGTTTGGCGGAAAGAGTGCTCCCCGCATCTGCGGGGATGATCCTCGTTACGAAAATTCTGCATGGCATACGATCCAGTGCTCCCCGCATCTGCGGGGATGATCCGCCGTCCTCGAAGGTGTCGATCTTGCCGGATGCGTGCTCCCCGCATCTGCGGGGATGATCCCGGTCTGGGCCCATTGCTCGAAGGTCTGTCCCGGTGCTCCCCGCATCTGCGGGGATGATCCGCTCGACCAACTGCATATCACTGTCGAGGAGGTGTGCTCCCCGCATCTGCGGGGATGATCCCAGTGGTGCGCGTGGCGAGGTGATGCGCCAATAGTGCTCCCCGCATCTGCGGGGATGATCCTACGGGGCGACCACTGCGGGTCTTATCAACACGGTGCTCCCCGCATCTGCGGGGATGATCCCCCAAGGATGGCGACGACCATCTTATGGATGCTGTGCTCCCCGCATCTGCGGGGATGATCCCAATCTCCCTGTGCAACGTCACATGGGACGCTTGTGCTCCCCGCATCTGCGGGGATGATTCGTGATTCCACTTGAACCGGTTAGCCACCTGGTTGTGCTCCCCGCACCTGCGGGGATGATCCTAATTCTTGGCAGATAAGGCGGTATATATAATGGTGCTCCCCGCATCTGCGGGGATGATCCCGGCAATTTCCTACTGCCGCTCGGTTCCGACACGTGCTCCCCGCATCTGCGGGGATGATCCCAATCAGCGTACCGCGACACGGACTGCCAACTTGTGCTCCCTACATCCGCGAGGATGATACAAAGAAGTGGACCTCAACAGTTTAGGAGTATACAAATACTGCTGGTGTTCCCCGCATCTGCAGGAATGATCCCACGGGCCATCGGATGATGCCCTTCAGGAACACAAATATGAGAGGAGATGAATGGCTATGGATGAGGATTTCATGAGAAAAATGGCATCCAAGGATAAGGCCTGCACCACTCATGACCATATTCCTGATGACCGGATCAACAGTTACGCGTCATGCTATCCCATTACTGATGATATGGATGAGACCGAACGGCGGGTCTGGGATTCGCTGGATGATGAGGACAGGAAAATGATCCAGTCGGATCGGACATACTATGGGACGAACTATGGTGCTGGTTTCGGCGGCAATAGCAAGGTGAGTTTCTACGATGTCCTCGGCATCAGGCAGTTCGACTGATTCATCCCGGGGCTCCTATATATTGCTGCAATTAGTAAAGGAAGCGCTATAGGAGCGCCGGGGAGCATCCATGACCGCTTCATGGTTCGAACATGAGTGTTTGATTCTTCTTCAGTCCCAGCAATCGCATTGATGCGTCCTGATTGAAAGTTGTTTCTGCCTTCAAGGCACCCATTTCCGCTTTGCAGATGACTAGCAGAGTGTTTGCACACGGATTGCTATGGTTTTCAGATGCGCATGATCGGTTGGGCAGAAGACGCGGCCCGGGTATTCCTGGGTGCGGATGCGCCTCCCGGTATAAGCTTGTAGGCGATGTGTCCACGAGTAGCGGACTTGGAGGTGTGGTCGCCGATGGAGCAATTCGACGATGCGGATGGCGCGGAATCCTGCAGAAGCGAGGCAACGGATTCCGCAGTCGTGCAACCGCATCCGGATGAGGCGACCGCAGTGAACAAGGTTTCGGCTCATCCTGAGGCGACCATTCCGGACTCTGAATACTCTCTGGCTGAGATTGAGCAGCGCCGTGCTCGCCCGGTCCGCTGGGTGATCTTCGCGCTGGCGATCCTCCTGGCCATCGTCATTCCTTATGGATATGGGCGCTCGCTGGCCATCAACCATACCCAGGGCGTGCTCCACTATGCCTCGGTTCTGGATCCGCGTGGCATTGCCTTGATCGCTTGGACGGTGACCGTGCTGACCTTTATGGGCATCGGCATGTCCATCATCGAGTCGTCCTCCTGGTTCTGGCGGGTGGTCTTCGTGCTGGGCCTGGCAGCCGAACAGCTGATCGCCGGCCTCTGTCTGCTCAAGATGAACTTCTGGTACAGCACCTTTGTCGTCTACCAGCATCAGGCCATCCTGGCCAACGCGGCCAATCTGGGCATCATCGCGGCCGGGCTGGGCGTGGCGGTCTTTGCCGTTATTTTTGTGGCCATCCTGGTCTGCGTGCGCAAGGATTCCCCCTGGAACACGCTGACTCACAGCTGGTCGGCCCTGTCCATGTTCTTCATCATTGAACTGATTGCCATCGCCATCGTCCTCTTCGGAGGCCTCATCACCGCGGCATGAATCATAGGATCGCTGAATTTACCAGAATATGCTGCACGATGGGTGTCGGTAACTGTCAGTTGTGGTTTTGGGTTGATTCCTGTCCGCACGCTGTCAAGAGGTGCGAACGTAAGACCAAAGCGCAATTGACCACGGGGGAGGGGGCTGATGCATATGGGCTTTACTCGGCTAATTCCCGATCCAGGCGTTTGGCTATCCGCTCGGCGTAGGAGGTATCTATGATGATTAGGCTCCCGCAGGTCACAAACAGAGCGACGAAGGGCCAGCCCATGAGGGTATGGACCCATTCGGGAAGGGTGAAGAAATCAGTGAGGAGCATGAGCGGCACCAGGATGTAAACGCTGTAGCCGAGGACATGCATGGTGTAGGGGATGGTAGTTCCTGTGATGTATCGCATGCCGATCCAGTAATTGTCGAGGGCGATTTGGAGTTCGCGGCTGCTGGCCGGGGTCATTTGGTGTTGGGGGAATTGCCGGTGGGTGGCCCAAACCCATGCGCCGACGCCGATGGCGAGGCCTAGGACGCAGCTGACGATCGCTGTGGTCCGTCGGGGCATGCCCAGGAGGACATCGCCGCCCTGGAGTGGATGGTACGGTTCGGAGCGGTGCCATGCGCGGGCTATTTTTAAGGCGGATATGAAGATGATGACGATCAGCGCGATGACGGATAAGGGGACGGAGTAGTGTCTTCTGTTGTATTCCCTGGCTTCCGGGGTCCGGTAGCGCATGGGGGCCTTAACGGGCTGGTTGCGGACGCGGTCCCAGTAGACGCGGGTGAACCGGTCGGGCAGGAAGCCGATGGCTTCGTAGCGCCACCATGCGGGGCGGCTGGCGTGCCAGTTCGGCATCGGCCGTGTCCGGCGGCGAACCTGGTCCTCCCGCCGGTGATCGCGGGCGAGGGCGCGAACCTGGCGGGCGCGCAGGAGCCTGGTGACGGGGTTGTCGGGTCCCTTCCAGGCCAGGAGGCTGACCTGGTCCTGGGTGAAGATGACCAGGCCGGGGTCGGGGGTGTGGCCGACGCCGACCTCGGGCAGGGGAGCGTCGCCCCCGGGAACTACGCCGGGTCCGCAGGCAACGCCGCCCACGGAGCAGATCCTGCCCGCGTACCATGGACCGGATGACCCGGTGGTCTGTTCGGGTGGCTGCACATACTGGCCGACCAGGCGGACCACTAGCCCGTCCTCTCCCAGCCTGTCGAACCATCCGGTGCCTCTGTAGGCCCCGGATACGGTGGCAGGCCCGTCGGCCAGGACGACCAGGGAGCCCAGGGGCAGGACCTGCCCGGGCCGGGGCCGGCCGATCCTGCCGCGCCGCCGCCACACATGCCCCTGGAAGGTCTGCAGGCACAGGCCCCGCGCCAGAAGGTAGGGCGCCAGGACGCGGTCCATCAGCCGCCTCGACCTCCACGCATTGAACGACATCAACACAAACAACCAGACCAGCATCGCCGGAGAGCCTAATGCGACATCTATCAATAGGTACAACATCAGTACGCCCCCACTAATATCATCCCCGGTTTCAATCCGAGCCGCGCACATGGCGATGCAGGAGACAGTGGGAAAGCTACCATAGATTGTCCTTCATATGGCCCCACTGTCATCTCCATTCCCGCGATTGACGGAATCGTCGTAAAAAGCGTTGCCGGCTACTGTACCGAGGTATCCTACGACTAAACCAATTCCAGCTCCTACAATCCTACCTGGTGCAGGGGCGATTGAATCCCACAACTGCTCCAGCGGCAGCTCATGCTGCAGCACCGATAACACCATCAGAGGCAGTGATCAGGCCATGAGCCATAGCGTCTTGGGTAGCTGCCTGTTGTCAGTATGTGCCGAAGGAATCAACAATGCCGCTCAATGATTCAAAACCGAAGAAAATCGCCGACCATGAGAGAGCGGTTCAACGTGCTCAGTTGCATGGCCTAGGCGGTTGCTTCATCAACGCATCCGTCAAGGTCGTTTTTGGTCTTCTCCCCTCTATCCCTTTTATCGAGTATGTCCTATGTGACCGGTAACTGAATCAAAGATGAAGGTGGGGGTAGGAGGTTGATTTGGTGACTTCATCAAACCTTTGTTCATAGGATCGTTCCTCGGCGTTGATATATCCCATGAACACTTTTTCCGTCACGTCTTGGCGGTTGAAGAAAATGATCTTGGCCGGATCGGTCATGCCATACGGGAATTGTACGGCACCATAGTCAAAGTAACCCGTTGTTCCATGCATGACTGTCAACGGAGCGCGGGCGATGATGACCAGCAGGGTACCCGGGTCTCTTCTGGTTTTCACCACGGATCCCAAAGGAAGAATGGTATCTTCTGGTTTGATGGAGTTCTGCTCGGATTGTTTCATTAGGTGCCCTCTTCGGTGGATGAATGAAGTTGCCTTCCTTCAACTTCTCTAACAACCTATGGTAGGACTACACGGTAAATCACGGTCGGTTCATGCAACACAGTGCGACATCTTCGCTACATCGGAGTGAAATGGCTCATTCCTCATTGGCGCCAATCCAATCTTCGGTGTGCTTTCCTTTGTTTTGCTGATTCCGTCACTGTTTGCTTGGTCCGCAAAATGTGTATAATTGACTTTTGGCGTGTTTCGCCCGCGGATCGAGAGCGCTTCAGCATAGGGCTGGTGCACCGCGTAACGGAAGAATGCAAGAGGAGGAGCCGTGGCTCTTACGAGTGAGCAGAAGCAGGCAATCGTCAAGGAATACGCGACCCACGAGGGTGACACCGGTTCCCCCGAGGTCCAGGTGGCTCTGCTGAGCAAGCGCATCTCCGACCTGACCGAGCACCTCAAGCAGCATCAGCACGACCATCATTCGCGTCGCGGCCTGCTGCTCATGGTCGGCCATCGTCGCCGGTTGCTGGATTACCTCAAGAAGGTGGACATCAACCGCTACCGTTCCCTGGTGGAGCGTCTTGGACTACGCCACTGATATGCATGCTTTCGCCCGGGCCTAGCGCTCGGGCGCTTTTGCATGACTGAACCAGGCACCGTTAACCCCGGGATGGGGTTGCAGAAGATGGTGCCGAACTGAGAATGCAAGGCTGGCCCGCAAGGAATGAAGATAGCCGGACACGGGGTTCGGCAGGACCAGACCGAAGTAGAAGGATATCCGGCAGTAAGTTGATGCCGAGCATCCTGACATCAGGTAGTAAACAAGCAGTAGACAAAAGGAGGAACCCTATGGAGGGTCCCGAAATCACGGCTGTAGAAGCCACGATCGATAACGGATCATATGGCAAGCGCACGGTGCGCTTCGAGACGGGTCGTCTCGCCCAGCAGGCGGATGGGGCAGTAGCCGCCTATCTTGATGACGATTCCATGGTGCTGTCCACCACCACCGCCGGATCCAGCCCCAAGGAGAACTACGACTTCTTCCCGCTGACCGTTGATGTGGAAGAGAAGATGTACGCCGCGGGCAAGATCCCCGGCTCCTTCTTCCGTCGCGAGGGTCGGCCCTCCAACGAGGCCATCCTGGCCTGCCGGTTGATTGACCGCCCCCTGCGCCCCCTCTTCCCACACACCCTGCGCAACGAGGTCCAGGTTGTGGAGACCATCCTGGCTGTTAACCCCGAGGATGCCTACGACGTGCTGGCCCTGAACGCGGCCTCCGCCTCCACCCTGATTTCCGGTCTGCCCTTCGAGGGTCCGGTCTCGGGTCTGCGCCTGGCCCTGATTGATGGTCAGTGGGTGGCCTTCCCCCGCTGGAGCGAGCGCGAACGCGCCGTCTTCGAGCTGGTCGTGGCCGGCCGTGTGGTCGAGGGCGGGGATGTTGCCATCGCCATGATCGAGGCAGGCGCCGGCAAGAACGCCTGGAGCCTGATCTATGACGAGGGCCAGATCAAGCCCGACGAAGAGGTGGTCGCCCAGGGTCTCGAAGCTGCCAAGCCCTTCATCAAGGTTCTGTGTGAGGCCCAGAGCGAGCTCAAGGCCAAGGCCGCCAAGCCCACCAAGGACTTCCAGCTCTTCCCCGAGTACACCGACGAGCTCTATGCTCGCATCGACCAGGTGGCACACGCCGACCTGGACCAGGCCCTCTCCATCGCGGAGAAGCTGCCCCGCCAGGAGCGCATCCACGAGATCAAGGAGAAGGTCCGCGAGGCTCTGGCCGACGAGTTCACCGACATGGATGATGCCGAGAAGGACAAGGAGCTGGGCAACGCCTTTAAGGAGCTCCAGCGTCAGATCGTCCGTCGCCGCATCCTGACCCAGGACTACCGCATCGACGGCCGTGGCCTGCGCGACATCCGCACCCTGTCCGCTGAGGTGGACGTGGTGCCCCGCGTACACGGTTCCGCCCTCTTCCAGCGCGGTGAGACCCAGGTGCTGGGTGTCACCACCCTGAACATGCTGAAGATGGAGCAGACCATCGACGCCCTGTCCGGGCCCACCACCAAGCGCTACATGCACAACTACGAGATGCCGCCCTATTCGACCGGCGAGACCGGCCGCGTGGGTTCGCCCAAGCGCCGCGAGGTGGGCCATGGCAACCTGGCCGAGCGCGCTCTGATCCCGGTTCTGCCCAGCCGTGAGGAGTTCCCCTACGCCATCCGTCAGGTCTCCGAGGCCATCGGCTCCAACGGGTCCACCTCCATGGGCTCCGTCTGCGCCTCCACCCTGTCCCTGCTGGCTGCCGGCGTGCCTCTGAAGGCACCTGTGGCGGGCATCGCCATGGGCCTGGTCACAGGCGAGGTCGACGGTCGGCCCACCTACAAGACCCTGACCGACATTCTGGGCGCCGAGGATGCCTTCGGCGATATGGACTTCAAGGTGGCCGGCACCTCCGAGTTCATCACCTCCCTGCAGCTGGACACCAAGCTGGACGGCATTCCCGCCGACATCCTGGCCGCCGCCCTGCAGCAGGCCAAGGAAGCCCGGGCCACCATCCTGGACGTCATCAACGAGTGCATCGACGGGCCCGCCGAGATGAGCCCCTATGCGCCGCGCATCATCACCACCCAGGTTCCTGTCGACAAGATCGGTGAGGTCATCGGACCCAAGGGCAAGATGATCAACCAGATCCAGGAGGACACCGGTGCCGACGTCTCCATTGAGGACGACGGCACGGTCTACATCGCCTCCGAGGGCGGCGAGGCAGCGGCCAAGGCCAAGGAGGTCATCGACCAGATCGCCAACCCGCACGTGCCCGAGGCGGGGGAGACCTTCAACGGCAAGGTGGTCAAGATCACCAGCTTCGGCGCCTTTGTCAATCTGACCCCTGGCACCGACGGGCTTCTGCACATCTCGCAGATCCGCAACCTGGCCAACGGTGAGCGCATCGACTCCGTGGAGGACGTCCTCAAGGAGGGCGACACCGTCGAGGTCGTCGTCCAGGGTGTGGACGACCGCGGCAAGATCTCTCTGGCCATCCCCGGCTTCGAGGACCAGGAGTCGGCAGGCGGCCGTGATCGCGGCGGCCGCACAGACCGTCGTGACCGTGGTGGCGATCGTCGTGAGCGTGGCGGTCGTGGTGACCGTGATCGTCGTGATCGCCGCAGCCGTTCCTCTGAGCGTGAGGATCGGTATGAGGCCCCGCGCCGTTCCCGCTCCGAGCGTGATGATCGCTACTACGACGACGAGGACCAGGAGGATCGTCCCCGGCACCGTCGTCAGAGCCGCGACCGTGACTATGAGGACGGCGGAGACTGGTTCGAGGACGAGGACCGTGGCTCCCGTCGTGATCGTCGTCGGGTCTCCCGCGACGATGATGAGGATCGTGGCGGCCGTGGCCGTGGCGAGCGTCGCGGCCGTAGCAGCCGTGCCGACCGTGATGACCGCGGTGATCGTGGCGGTCGTCATGAGCGTCGCTCTTCCGGACGTGGCGGCTATCGTGGCCGCAGGGAGAATCCGCGCTACGCTGCCGACGAGCACTACGACGAGTACCGGGCCGACCGGGAGGAGCGCTCAGAGCGTCCCCGTCGCCGCGTACGCAGGGACTTCGATCCCTTCGACAGTGAGGACTGATTCCCACTGATGCGGGGACCCCGTTCCATTGGACGGGGTCCCCGTTTTTGTCTCTTCTGAATTGAGTGAGAGAATGATGGCATGTCCGTATCAATGATCGTGCTCATCATCATCCTTGTGCTGGTCGTGTTGCTGGTCATCTGGGGAATCGGTATCTACAACGGTCTGGTCAATCTGCGCAACCGCGTGGCCAATGGCTGGGCCCAGATTGACGTCCAGCTCAAACAGCGTGCCGATTTGGTGCCCAACCTGGTCCAGACGGTCAAGGGCTACGCCTCACACGAGTCCACCGTCCTGGAGGAGGTGACCAAGGCCCGCGCCGACGTGGCCCAAGCCCAGGCCCAGACGGCTGGCGGGGACCAGATGCAGGCACGTGCCGCTGCTGAGCAACGGCTGGGTCAATCCCTGGTCACTCTGATGGCTCGGGCGGAGGCCTACCCTGAGCTCAAGGCCAACCAGAACTTCCTGGACTTGCAGCGTCAGCTCAAGGACCTGGAAGACAAGATCGCCTACGCCAGGCAGTTCTACAATGATGTGGTTCAGAAGTTGAACACCCGCATCGAGACGGTCCCCTCAAACATCATCGCATCCCTCTTCCACTTCCGTCAGGCCCAGTACTTCCAGGCTGACGAGGGTAGCCGTCAGGCGCCCGTTGTGGACTTCGGACAGTGAGCGCCCCAGCGGCCTCCTCCAGGAAGGCGGGCTCGAAACATCCCGCCTCGGGTCATCCCTCCTGGAGCACCTCACGCTTTCTCGGGGCCTTGGCGCTGGCTCTGGTGGCAGCCTTGGTGACGTGCCTCGCTGTCCTGTATATCTCCAACAGGAATCGTCCCGACCTGGTATACGATTCGGTGGATTATGATGTCCAGGTCCTGAATAATGGGGATTTGCGTATCAGTCAGACCCTGACTGTCACCATGAATTCCCGCGAGGACGACAACGGCAAAAAACGCCCTTGGCGGGAGCTCTACCAGCGCTATCAGATCAAGCCTGACCGGCTGACCGGCATAAGCGACGTAAGCGTTACTGACCTGACTAATGGCTCCACATATAGGCAGACCAACCCGCTAAAGTATCCTGATGATGTCAAGTACATTCACGACTGGGACAAGAACTGGGCCGGCACCTGGTATATGGGCATGGTCTCGGACTGGAGGCTGAAATCCTACAAGCCGGGCGATGCGGGCCAAGGGTCCGCCTGCGGCGATCTGGGCAATCAATGCCAAGTGGAGCTGGGCTGGAACATTCCACAGACTACCAAGGATTCAGGTCGGCGCTTCCGCATCGACATGACCTTCCACGGGGTCACCACTGCCCATCCCGATGTGGCCGAATTCCAATGGGAGCCCGTGGGAGACACCAACCAGATTCCCGTTGAGCATGTGAGCGCCAATGTCAAGCTGCCCAAGCAGACAGGAACGGAGAAGGGCAAGGACGCGAAGGCCTGGCTGCACTTCGCTGGCAGGGGTTCCTACCAGGTGGTGGATGACAGCCGTATCCGATTCTCCGCAGACCACATCAAGCCGGGCCAGCATCTGGATTTGGTGGTGCTCTTCGATGCGGGGAGGACTTCCTCGGTGGTCAGGACCGATTCTCAGCCGGCACGCGACCGTATTGTTGGGCAAGAGCGTCCGCAGTACGAGCACTGGCACGCTGAGCAGACCAGACGGGCGAGGATCGGACTCTTGACGGGCGTCTTGGTACTCTTGGCTGCTATCGGGCTGATTGCAGTGATGCTTTGGCGGTCCTTCCGCAATTATGGAGACTCCCAGTACCAAGGCGATATCATCTACTACCGTCAGCCTCCTGATCTGTCACCCGCCGTGGCCGCCGTTATCAACGATGTGATGCTGACCCGAGAATCCCCTATTGGCAGGCAATTGTCAGCAACCATTCTCTCCCTGGCCTCCAAGCGGGCCATCGCTCTTGTTCCCGTCAAGTATGAGGACCGGGCGAGTTTCGGCGAAGGATCCGTGACCACCCAGGTGAGGAGCTTGCTGCTCAAAGGCAAACAGCAGTCCATGGAGGTGGTCATCAATCCGGTCTGCAGCAAGGATCGAGCATCCCTGGCCCTGTCCTCAAGCGAGGAAGCCTGCCTGAGCATGCTGGAAGGTGCCTCCACTATGATCGGCTCCGAGAATAAACGCTTCGACCTGTATGAGATGATTGCGCTCTTCGCCAAGACTGAATCCGATAATGGCAGGGCCTACCTGGATGCTTTCTACCAGGCTGTCGAGTATGAGACCAACAAAGCCGACCTGCGCACCTATCGTCATAATGTAGGGATCTTTGCCTTCCTGGCTGTGCTCTTGGCTGCTTTCATTCTGTTGGCCGGATTCCTGCCGGGCACCGTACTGGTACGTGCGCTCTTGGCCATGCTTCTGGTGGCTGTGGTGACATTCTCCTTGCGCTATAACTGTTGGCGGGTGCTGAGCAGGAATGGACAGCCCATGGCCGGCCAGGTGTCGGGACTTCGGCGCTATCTGCTTGACTTCAGCGATTTTAGCCACCGGGGTGTGGAGGATCTGGTGCTCTGGGACCGTTACCTGGTTTACGCTACGGCCTTCGGCATAAGCGACCGGGTCGTCGCTCAGCTGGCACAGGCCAGCCCTGAACTGACCGACTCCGACTGGCTGAATGACAATGCGCGCGGCAGCCTGCTCTACTGGACCTTCCTGCCTTACAGCCAGGATGTTGCGGCGGCTTCCTCCCTGAGTGACCCTGAAGCATTGGCTGTCAATTCAGCGCTCGGCCAAGGTGGCGTGATTGATTTGGGTACTCAATTGACCCAGGGACTCGACCAGATTGGCGGCCTGATTGGCATGGCCAGCGGCAACGGCTCTGGCAGTGTTATTGGTGGGTTTGGCGACGGCGGTGGCTCCTTCGACGGTGGCGGCGGTGGTTCCGGTGGCGGATCCTTCGGCGGCCGCTGAGACCGGGCCGCCAGTTAAGCTCGATGGGAGGCCGGCGGTGTCGAAGCCGGCCTCAATCTACAAGACGGGAGTACATGCATGACATCGTCGATGCGGGCCTTGGGGCCTTTTACTACGACAGCGGTCGGACTGGGTTGCATGGGATTGTCCATCGAGGGCAAACCGGACCAGGCAACGGCCATCGACGTCATCCACCAGGCCCTGGATGCCGGTTGTCGACATCTGGATACCGCCTGGTCATACTACGAATCGGGCGGCCCCGAACAGACCAACGAGCGACTGGTTCGCCAGGCTTTGGACTCCTGGAAGGGCCCCCGTCAGGACGTGCTGGTGGCCACCAAGGTTGGGCACTACCGCAACTTCACTGACGGACGGCCCACCTGGGCTGTGGACGGTCGGCCGGAGAGCCTGATCCGGCACGCCAAGGAGTCCGCTCAGGCCCTGGGCGTGGATACCATTGACTTGCTCTATATGCACCGTCCTGACCCGCAGGTGCCCTACCAGGAGTCCCTGGAGGCCATGGCTGAGCTTGCCAAGCAGGGCGTGGCCCGGGCCCTGGGTGTCTCCAACGTAGATATTGAGCGGATGGACCTGGCTCGCAAGATTCTGGGCGATGACCTCGTAGCCGTGCAGAATCAGTTCTCGCCTACCTTCACCAGCTCCCGCCAGGAGCTGGACCATGCGGCCGAACTGGGTTTGGCCTTCGTCTGCTGGAGCCCCCTGGGAGGCTTCCGAGCGCCCAAGGACGAAACCCGTTATGATGCCTTCCGGCAGGTGGCTCGGGAGCGCGGTGTCTCCCACCAGCGCGTGGTCCTAGCCTGGGAACTGTCCCAGAACAGCAACGTCTTTGTGGTTCCCGGGGCTCACAGGGCGGCCACCATTCTGGATTCCCTACAGGCGGCTGACATGGGACTGAGCGAGGACGAGATGGACCGCCTGAACCGGGCGGCGACTGCATGAGCCGCAAGCCCCAACCAAGCGAGCAGAACGTCCAGGGCGTTCAGAGCGAAGCCTGGGATCGGGAACGAACCCTGCTGGACAGCAGCCCCCTGTCCTCGCTTGACGATCAGGGCCGTCCCATCCCAGTCACCATTCCCATAGCCCTGGCACCAGGGATCAAGGTGGTCTACACCACAAGGCTGGGCGGGGTCTCATCAGGCGATTATGCCCAGCTGAATCTAGGTGGCAAGGGCGGTGACGACCCGCAGGCGGTGGCTGCCAACCGTCAGGCCTTGGGCCGCCAGCTGGACCGTCCCATAGTTCTGGTGGACCAGGTTCACTCAGCCCGGGTCTGGGATGCCGACCAAGGTCAGCCCCAGGGACGCTGCGAGGCCGATGCTCAGGTGAGCACCCGGCGTGACCTGGCCCTGGGCATCTTCGCTGCCGACTGCCTTCCTGTGCTTTTGGCCGACCCTCAGGTCGGCGTGATGGGGGCGGCCCACTGCGGCCGTCGTGGTCTGGTTGCCGGAGTCATTCCGGCAACAGTCCAGGCCATGGCCGACAAGGGAGCCGACCCGTCCAGGATCGTGGCAACCTTGGGGCCTCGAATCTGTGCGGATTGCTATCAGGTGGGTTCGGAACTGGCCGATGATTTCGAGAAGCGTTTCCCCGGCG
This sequence comes from Bifidobacterium asteroides, assembly GCF_009683175.1. GTDB lineage: Bacteria > Actinomycetota > Actinomycetes > Actinomycetales > Bifidobacteriaceae > Bombiscardovia > Bombiscardovia asteroides_H. The sequence continues at coordinate 577,588 of NZ_WKKW01000001.1, read as the reverse complement.
CATCCGGACCATGCCGATTCGGTGGAATCGCCATCGACATCGCCGCTGCAGCCATGATGGAGCTGAAGGCGGCAGGAGTGACCAATATTGTAGACTCCGCCCACAGGGTCGGTGCCGCCACCAGCTACCTGCGTCAGGACCCGGACCTGGAAGAGCTGTGCAGCCAGGATAGCGAGGGTCCCTCCCTGTCGAAGCGTCTCGAGGAATTGCGGCGACCACTGTGTACGCTGGAAAATCCGCTTTGGTACTCCCACCGCCGGGCCTCGCTGGCCAGCAAGACGGGGGAGGGTCGCATGCTGGCCCTCATTCTGGCCGATGACTGACGTTGTGTGCTGATTGATCCTGCCCCTGGCAGCAGGAACAGGCCTCGGGTGCAGATGTTCGGTGCAGATAGCGCCGGGTCTGCACCTATCTGTGTTTTCGTATGGGTACCGTTGAGTCTATGAGTGAGAGCAGAGCATCGGCAGCCCCGTCCGAGGTCAGTCAGGGTAACGCAGAGTCGGAGGAGCAGATTCAGCCGGTTGTGGCGGTGATTCTGGCGGCCGGGCTGGGCGTTCGATTCGACGAGAGCAACCCCAAGCAGCTGGTGCAGGTGGGTGGCAAACCCATCATCACCTGGTCCATTGACGCCTTCCAGTCCAATGCCCGGGTCACCGACATCCTGGTCGTGGTCAACGATCGGGTGCGGGAGGCTGTCGAGGCCATTGTGGGCGATGACACCTATGACAAGGTCCGCACGGTCATCCAGGGTGGCATCGAGCGCATGGACAGCACCGAAGCGGCCCTGCAGACCCTGGCTGATGCGGAGATCCCCCAGGATGCCAAGCTGCTCATCCACGATGCTGTGCGTCCCTTCGTCAGCCAGGAGTCCATCAATGGCTGCATCGATGCATTGGATGCCTTCAACGCCGCAACCGTGGCCGTGGCCTCGACCGACACCATGCTGATGGCCGGCGACCTGGGCGAACGCAAGGTGGTGCGCCAGGTGCCTGACCGCGACAACATGTTCAGGGCTCAGACCCCACAGGCCTTCCGTTTCAGCACCCTCCGCAAGGCCTACGACCTGGCCGCCGCGGACCCCGACTTCCACCCCACCGATGACACCCGGGTCGTGGTGGACCACCTGCCCGAGGAGCCGGTGGCCATCGTGACCGGCAGTGTGACCAACATGAAGATCACCCTGCCCTCGGACATGCCCATGGCTGAATGGATAGCGCGCTCCCTGGCGGGGTGAAGCCCTGTGTACCATGGGGCACATGGAGCAGATCAAGGTCATCGTAGCCGGATACGACCATTACCAGGGTGTTGACGTCAACCCCTCCTATGAAGTCTCACAGGCTCTGGCCGAGCATGGCATGGAGGGCATGCGCCCTGTCGGCCCCACCGAGGAGGACCCTTTGGAGGGCGTGGACCTGGCTATTTCCTCCGTCACCATGCCAGTCAGCTTCGCCAAGGCCTGGCCCATACTGCATGAGGCCATAGAGCGGGTGCGCCCCGATATCATCATCGCCACAGGTCTCAAGCGTCGGGCTCGCGGCATCGCCATGGAGCGTTGCGCCGTCAACCTCAAGGAGGACGACGCTGACGACCGTGAGAACTTAGGGGAGCAGGAGCCTCAAGATAACGACCGCGAGGCCAGCCGTCAGCCCATCGACCCCCAGGGTCCGGCCGCCTACTGGACACGGCTGCCCTTGAGGGCCATCCTGCACGATTTCGGCACCTGTGGCATTCCCGCCACGCTGAGCTCGGACGCGGGAACCTATGTCTGCAACGCGCTCTTCTACAACTTGCTGGCATGGGCCGCAGGACACAAGGATGTCCTGGCCGGGTTCGTCAGCCTTCCCCTGGTCAACGAAAGCGGCGGTCAGGAGTGCGGCCTGCCCCTGAACCAGCAGATACAGGCTGTGCGCGAGGTGGTCAACGAGACCATTCGCTACTATCGCAGGCCCTCCTCCAGCCCTATTCTTATTGCCTGAGACCGGTATGTAAGGCCAATGTGTCGGCGGCAGGTCAGACGGCGAATTTTGGCCTGCCATGGGGTAGAGTCGAGGTAAATCCACCGGACCGAAGACATTCTTGTCACGGGCCGGCATGTCCTGGTGGCGAAGAGGAGTGTTTCCATGGCCGAAGATCAGTTTCCCGTTGTCCTGCGAGGTTATGACAAGGAGCGGGTCGACCAGGCCCTGGCGGCCTCGCGGAGCAATCTGGCCCGGTTGCGTCAGCAAATCAAGGCTGACGATGACCGCATTCTGAAGCTGGAGGCGGAACTCCAGGAGGCCAAGTCTCGCAAGGTCGAACAGCCGCGCAACTCCTTCGCCTCCCTTGGAGCCAATGCCCAGCAGCTGTTGGCTTCGGCCGAGCAGACCAGCACCGAGCTGCTCAACCGCGCCAAGCAGGATGCGGCGTCCACCAAGACCTCCGCCCAGGAGAAGGCGACGACCCTGGTTAACGAGGCCCAGCTTGAAGCCAAGCACATCGTGGACGAGGCCAACGCCAAGGCCAAGTCCATCGTCGAGGCAGCAAACGACGAAGCCAGGACCGTCACCACCACCGCCAAGCAGCAGAGCGAGCAGAGCAAGTCCGCAGCAGACAAGGTCGTGGCGGAACGCCGTCAGGCCCTGGATCTGGAGCTGCAGAACTCCCGCGAGGAGCACGAAAAGCGGCTGGCCACCAGCAAGGCCACCCAGGACAAGGAACTGTCCGAGCAGAAGGCCAAGGCCGCCAAGGAGATCGCCGACAAGCGGCGCAAGAGCGACGAGGAGATCGCCAAGCTCAAGAAGGATGCCAACGATCAGATTCAGAAGGCCCTGGCCGAGGCCAACAAAAAGCTGGCCGACGTGCGTGAGCAGGTCTCCAAGAGCCTGAATGATGCCCGCAGGCAGGCCTCGGAGATCACCGACAAGGCCAAGTCCGAGGCCCAGCAGATCGTGGACGAGTCCAAGGTCACCAGCGCCGAGACCATGGCCAAGGTGAACGCCGAGGCCGAGCAGGTCCGCTCCGACATCGCCGCCCAGCAGGAGGATGCCACCAAGAAGGTGGGCGAGCTGCTCAAGAGCCTTGAGGAACGGCGGGTCAAGACCGAGAAGGAGTCCCAGGAGCTGATTGAACAGGCCAAGGCCACCCGCAAGGATGCCGATTCGTTCGCCTCCTTCAAGCGCGAGGAGTCCGAACGCAAGGCCAGCCAGCTGCTGGAGGAGGCCAAGCAGCGCGCCCAGGACGAAGTCGAGGCCCATCGCAAGGCCGCCCAGGCTGAACTGGACGGGCTCAAGGACCACATCACCAAGCTGCAGCACCGGGAAGCCACCATCACCTCCCGGGTTGACGAGCTGCGGAACATCTTCTCCAAGTCATTCGGTAACTTCGATGGCTTCCACGATGAGGCTGTGGTCAATGACGAGGACGAGGGGCAGGCTCCCAGTGTTCCCGTAGTCAATGCTGTACCTGCCGCGGATCCGCTACCTGTGCCTGCTCCGAAGGCCGAAAGCGAGGATGATGGTGTCGGTCAGCCCGTCACCGAGAACCAGGAAGAAGCCACTCAGACTTCGGTCGATTCGGTCGCAGAGAGCCAACCGGCCGATGACCTGGCGGCTGATGATGCGGCAGCTGATTCCGTCAAGGATGCCAAAGATGAAGCCAGCGCAGCTGTGGCTGTCCGGTCCTCGGCCAATATGCCGACCCAGGTCCTGCCCTCCCCGGCACCGAGCGTCCTGCCTGATGCATCCGTCCAGGCCAAGGATGGACAGGTGGAGAAGGCGGTCACGGACCAGGAGACTACGGTCATTCCGCCCATCAACGATGACGTGACCCCGACCGATCGGGACTGATCAGCGAACGTCCATATTCGCCAAGGCCGGCTTGCAGGCATGATCTGGAAGCCGGCCTTTCTTTTTCCCATCCTTCCTGGAAATTGCGTGACCCCATGCCGAACCGGCATGGGCGTCAATCTCGATCCGAACCGCTGCCGTGGCCTAGAGTCAGTGGTGAAAGGGTGCAGGCCAGAGGTCACAGGGTTGGGAGAGCATCATGCAGCATTCACAGCACGCATCATCACATGTGTCTGCCACAGATTCGATCGAGACGGATGCGGGCAGACAGAGAGGGTCGAGCGCATCCGAAGGACCTGTACGCTCATGGAGTGCCCAGGTGCGTCGTGGGGTGGATCTGCAATCTCTTTATGCTCTGGTGTACCTGGTGGTAGCCAATCTGATTGCGGGAGTTCTGAATCTACCCTCGGTGGCAGCAGCCCTGGGCATTGCTCGTCAGCCAGGTCTAGCTGATTTGCTGGGCGATCTGGTTATGCTGGTCTTTCTCTTCGGCACTCGCGGCCAGGACCTGCTCGGCCGTGGCTCCAACCCGGTACAGTACAGGGCTCGGACCAATCCCGGTCCGGCCGTGCTGATCGGGGCCATCCTGCTGATCATGCTGGCCAGCAGCATCGAGACGGGCTTCACCTGGGTGGTCAACCAGGGATCCCAGGCCCTGGGGCTGGTCTACCATTCCACCACCTCCCAGATCGCTGCGGGCCAGCACGGGTTCCTGTCGCCTCTGGACACGGCCATCATGGTCCCCGTCGTCGAGGAGTTCCTGCTGCGCGGCGTGGTCATGGGCAGGCTCAGACCCTTCGGACGGACCTTCGCCATCGTCACCTCCTCCTTTATCTTCGCCTGTCTGCACGGGGACATCACCCAGAGTCTGTTCACCTTCCTGCTGGGTCTGGTCCTGGGCTTCATCGCCATGGAATACTCCATCCTCTGGTCCATGGCTCTGCATATCTTCAACAACCTGGTCCTGGCTGACGCCATGATGTGGCTGACCCAGACGGTGCCGGCCCGCACCGGCACGATGATCAACCAAGGAATGACCATTCTGGGCCTGGTTGGGGGACTGGTCGTCCTCTGGCTGATTCGTGGACAGCTGGCAGACTACCTGCGCGCCAACCGCTCACGTCACGGAACCTATAAGGGTTGGATCTCTCTTGGGCTGGCCGTCCTGGTGGTCCTGGCAGTGGTCAATGCAGCCCAGCGCTTCTCCTTGGCTTGATAGGTACAGTTGTCCACATCCTCCTCCAGGCGAACCCTCGATGACCGATTCCCGCTATGCTGGATGCAGGGATGCAGATACATCCGCATGAAAGGAAACAAGGATAAACCGTATGACATCAGCACTGACACCACTGGATCAGACCCGTTTGGAGGGCCTGCGCACCGCCTTCGATGAGCGCGAGGCCAACCACGTCGCCATGAACGCCGTCACTCAGGTAGGCATTGACGAAGTGGCCCACAACTATAATCGCTCCCGCCTGCTCCAGCACCGATTTTCGGTCAGCATCGACAATGGTACGGTCACCTCGCAGGCGCACTCGGGCCGCTGCTGGCTCTTCAGCTCGCTGAATGTAGCTCGATTCGTTGCCCGCAAGGCTCTGAACATTGACGGCGAAAGCACCGCCAACCCCATGGGCGACTTCGAGCTGTCCCAGAACTACGCCATGTACTATGACAAGCTTGAGCGCGTCAACTACTTCCTGCGCGACGTGGGGGCTCTGGTGCGTGCGGGCGAGCCCGTCGACTCCCAGCTCATGCGCTTCCTGATGGGCGATGCCATGGGCGATGGCGGCCAGTGGATCATGGCCATGAACATCTATAAGAAGTACGGCGCAGTGCCCAAGCAGTACTATCCTGAGACCGCCTCCTCCCAGAACACCAGCCAGATGAACGATCAGCTGCGTCGTCTGCTCCATCAGGCCACGGCTCACATGGTGGCCAAACCGGACGGAATCGATGAGATCATCGACCGGACCCTGGAGGCCGGTCACCGTATCCTGACCATTCATCTGGGCACCCCGCCCACCAGCTTCGACTGGGAGTGGACCGACAAGGACAGCGTCTTCCACCGGGATGGGCGGATCACCCCGCAGGAGTTCTGGAAGCGCTATGTGAATGCCGGGCTTGAGGACTATGTCTGCCTGGTTGACGATCCGCGCCCCGAGCACCCCAAGGGTCGCAAGATCGGCATCGAGCATCTGGGCAACGTGGCCGGCGGCGACCCCACCGAGTACCTGAATGTCCCGGTTGAGGTCATGAAGGACTGTGCCCGTCGTCTGATGAGCGAGCAGGGTCTGCCGGTCTGGTTCGGCGCCGACTGCCACCCCATGATGGACCGCAAGGCCGGTCAGTGGGCAACCGACCTGTTCGAGTACGGCCGGGTCTACGGTGTGGACTTCGATATGGACAAGGAGCAGCGGGTGCGCTTCGGCGACTCGGCCCAGAACCATGCCATGGCATTCGTGGGCGTGGACGTGGCCGATGACGGTCGGACCACCAACCGCTGGCGGGTGGAGAACTCCTGGGGTGGGGACATCGCCAACAAGGGCTACTTCACCATGAGCGACGACTGGTTCAGCCAGTATGTCTATGAGGTGGCTGTACCCAAGTCCATGTTGTCCGAGGAGTATCGCAAGGCCTTCGACCAGGAGGCCATCATGCTGCCCGCCTGGGACCCCATGGGTGCCTTGGCCTGAGCTTACCTATCTGACTGTTCGCTCCCGTGGTCTACAGGGGTCGCGGGAACGGACTGTCCACATTGACCCGGATGTGGGCGGTCATAAGCAATTCGGGCATGATCGTCGTAGCGCGACAGAGAGGAGAGCGACCGTGGCATTCGTCAAGGAACCGGATATCATCCCGGAAGAGGAGCGGCAGTATTTTGCCGATACGGCCGTCTTTCCCGAAACAGTGGATGTCAACATTCGTCAGCTGGATCCCATCCCGGCACCTAGGGTTTTTCTGCGCTCGCGGCCCCTGGATTCGAAGCGTATGGAGCTGGTCCGGGACTCCCGCCAGGCCATTCGCGATGTTCTGCATGGCAGGGACGACCGGTTGCTGGTCATCACCGGCCCCTGCTCCATTCACGACCCGGAGGCTGCTCTGGAGTACGCCCGTCGTCTCTCGGCCGTCAATGAGCGGTTGAAGGATCGGCTGCTGATTGTCATGCGGGTCTACTTCGAGAAGCCCAGGACCACGGTCGGTTGGAAGGGGCTGATCAACGACCCCGACCTGGATGGAACATTCAACATTCGCAAGGGGATTCGTCTGGCCCGTCAAGTGCTCTGGCAGGTCCTGGGCCAGGGGATTCCGGCGGCCACAGAATGGCTGGATCCCATCACCCCACAGTATCTTTCCGACGCGGTCAGCTGGGGGGCCATAGGTGCTCGGAATACGGAGAGCCAGGTCCACAGGGAGCTGGCCAGCGGCATGTCCATGCCCATGGGCTTCAAGAACTCGACCGAGGGCAGTGTAGAGGCTGCGGTCGATTCCTGTCTGGCTGCGGCATCCGAGCATCATTTCCTGTCCATCAACCTGGACGGTCATGTCATCGCTGCGGAGACCATGGGCAACCCCGACTGCCACATTATTCTGCGCGGTTCCAGTCATGGGCCCAATTACGATGCGGAATCCGTCCGGTCCGCCCTGGAGGTCCTGCATCAGGCACCGCTGGGTCCTGGTGCATGCCGGGGTCTGATTGTGGATGCAGCCCATGGCAACTGCGGCAAGGACCCCGTACGCGAGGCCCAGGTGGTCGAGGAGCTGGCAGACCGTCTCGCCAAGGGCGAGCAGGGCTTGTCGGGGATCATGATGGAGAGTTTTCTTGAGGGCGGTCACCAGAAGCCGGCCCCACTGGATCAGCTGGTCTTCGGTCGGTCCGTCACCGATTCCTGTATCGCCTGGGACAGGACCGAGGAACTGCTGCAGATCCTGGCCGATGCCGTGCAAGCCCGTAGGGAAAGGATGAAGGCATGAGTGGGATGAAGGATGATCCACAGGAGCCTCTGCCCCGACCCAGCAAGGCCTATGAGGTTGAACTGGTGCACAAGGCGCTGGCGGCCGGCGTCAACCCCCTGCAGACCGGGAACGTGCCCAGGTGGGAGGACGAGGTAGGCATAGGCCGGATCGTTAACAGGCGGGTCTTTGAGCTTGACCGCCTGCCTTCGCCCGCGCAGATGCTGACCCGATATCCCTTGGATGGACCGGCCAAGGACCTGGTCATCCGCTCCCGGCAGGAGATTGTGGACTGCCTGCATGGGCGGGACGACCGGTTGCTGGTCATTGTGGGCCCCTGTTCCATCCACGACCCCGATGCTGCGCTGGACTATGCCCGTCGTCTGTCGGCCGTCAATGATCGGTTGAAGGATCGGCTGCTGATTGTCATGCGGGTCTACTTCGAGAAGCCCCGGACCACGGTCGGCTGGAAGGGGCTGATCAACGACCCCGACCTGGACGGCAGCCACAACATCCAGAAGGGACTGGTTCTGGCACGGCGCATCCTGCTGGGTGTGCTGGAGGCCGGACTTCCGGCGGCCACTGAATTCCTTGAGCCTACATCACCCCAGTACATTTCTGATGCGGTCAGCTGGGGGGCCATCGGTGCTCGGAACACGGAGAGCCAGGTCCATCGGCAGCTGGCCAGCGGCATGTCCATGCCCATCGGTTTCAAGAACGCCACGGACGGCAGCGTGGATGTGGCCATTGACTCCTGCTATGCGGCCTCTCAGCGCCACACCTTCTTCGGAATAGACCACGAGGGTCAGGCCGCAGCCGTAGCGACCATGGGCAACCCCGACTGCCATCTGGTCCTTCGCGGCTCCAAGTCCGGCCCCAACTACGATCAGGATTCGGTGCGCGCGGCTCTCGCCGTACTTCGCCAGCGCATGCCCAAGGACAGCGCGGCTGCCCACGGACTGCTCATCGATGCCTCCCATGGCAATTCCGGCAAGGATGAGCGGCGTCAGATCCAGGTTGTCCATGAGTTGGCCCAGCGGATAGGCGACGGCGAGGAGGGCTTTACCGGGCTGATGATGGAGAGTTTCATACGTGGCGGCAATCAGAAGCCGGCCCCGCTGGACCAACTGGTCTACGGGTGCTCGATCACCGACCGCTGCATCTCCTGGCCCGACACTGAGGATCTGCTGAAGGAGCTGGCAGAGGCAGTGGAACGTCGTCGTAGCACGGCTCGTTGACTCATGGCTTGCAGTAGGCTGGTCGGGCCGCAGTCGCAGGTGAAATCATGGATAAGGAGTCAGGCATGAGTGAAACAGACGGTTCCCTGGAGGGTGAAGATCGACGGCCGGTTGTCGTCATAGGAGCCATGGACGAGGAAGTGGCCCTGATTGGCCAAGGCCTGAAGCAGGCGGATCAGGATCCGCACGCCAGTGATGCTGGACTGAAAGTCATATGTGGCACCCTTGATGGGTCGCAGGGCCCGGTTCGATTGGCTGCCACCGTGGGCGGCATGGGCACCGTCAACATCGCCGCCACCACACAGTATCTGATTGATGCCTTCCATCCCAGGGCCGTCATCTTCTCCGGCATTGCAGGCAACCTGAACAAGGAGCTGCACATCAACGACGTGGTTCTTGGAGGCACCCTGCGCTATCTGGACACGGACATGCGGTTGGTGGCCCAGTCGGTCCCAGGAACCGAGGAGTTCCACTCGGACCCCCACCTGCTGGATCTGGCAAGCCGGACTCTGGATACTATGGGAATCAAGCACATCGTCGGCACCATTGCCACAGGCAACTACTTTGTGGATAGCCCGGAGAAGATCGCCCAGGTCAAGGAGCAGACCGGGGCTGATGCGGTCGAGATGGAGGGGGCGGCCGTCTGCCATGTGGCGGCCCGCAACAAGGTCCCGGCTCTGGTCATCCGTGCTCTGAGCGACAACGCCGATACCGACTATGAGGTTTTCCGCGAGTTCGACATCTCTGAATATGCCGACACGGCCGCCAGGCTGGTGCTGGGCATCGTGCGTGAACTTTAATTGCCGACCAACAGGGATTCCCTGTTTGAGGGGCTTTTGCCTGTTGGAGGCTGTTGGCTGTGGGTTGACGGACTTTGCTTGCGCATTCATTGGCTGGTTATTCATCGATTACATGGTTATTGCGGCCACTCTGGCCTTGACCGGTTTTTGGGGCAGCTGCTTGCCAGTTGCTCCATGCAGGCCATAGGGAGACGCTATCTACTTGTCAGCCATGTCGGCAACTGATCCCCTGTCGATGAGTGCGGGTTCTATGTAGGCGTGCTCGGTGCGCTGGTCCGGGTCTTGTATCCGCCGCACCTGGAGGCGCAGAGCGGCGGATGCCAGATCCTGGGCCGAGGATCGCAGGACGGTCAGGCGCTTGGTGTAGCCATCGATGGTGATCATGGATAGATCGTCGGGAATACGGCACCCCCGTTTTCCCAGTGCCGGGACCAGAGCGATGGACAGGTAATCCGGATGGACCAGGACAGCCGTTGTGTGTGTGTCGAGAATCGTCTGGACGATCTGCTCGACATCCTCGGCTGCATATGGCTGCTTGTCCTTGAGCAGGAAGGTCTGTTCAAGCCCGTTTCCTTCTCGCATCATCAGCTGCCAGCCCAGCTCGATATCGCCTGCGGTGGGTGTCCTGCCCAGAGCCAGTCCCACCCGGTGGTGGCCGTGCTGACGGAAGTGCTGCAGTCCCCGGCGGACTCCGGCTGGATGGTCGGTATGAACCGAGTCGAAGAAACCGGGCATCCACTGTGGCGGATGGCGTTCCAGAATGGTTACTGGCAGTTGGCACTCGGTCAGCCATTGCCAGGTTTCCGGCGCGACATCCGGTTCAATGCTTGGGGCCACGATCAGTCCAAGCATCTGTGGATCAGTGGCCAGATCTTCCAGAATATCTACCTCAGGAAAGGTCTCATAGGAGGTTTCCTTGGCCACGACCTCCAGTCCGAATTGCTCAGCCGCCATACGTCTGATGGCATCGTTCACTGAGGGCCAGATGAAGCTGGGCTCGGGCAGAGCCACCCCGATTCGGCTTCTACGAACGACCGCTTCTCTATCCTGGCTGGAGGCTTTATCCATGGTGATGCTTGACATACCATCACTGGTTTTGCCGTTGGTGCTTCCACTGCTGCTGGCTTGATGTGGGTTGCCCTTTCTTCTGGTTTTCCTTTTTGAGGCGACTTTCGTTCTGCCTGATGACTCCGGTATTCCAACCAAGGCTGGGTCAGAATTGTTGGAGGATGAGATTGTGAACGATTCAAAAGATTGACCTTGGGAATCCAGCGATTTGACCGCCAGGGCACCCCCACGTACTCGTCTGACGAGACCAGCTCTGGCCAGATTATTCAAATCCCTTCGGACTGTTATTTCAGTGGTGCCCATCATCCGCGCCAGGTAGGGTACTCTGACTACGCTCTCTCTAAGAAGTGCGTTGAGGATCAGCTCTCGTCTCTGAGCCGGGAGCCATCCTGCTGCCGGGGGCTTTGGAAAGGACCCCTCAGCGGGGTCCTGTCTTTTACTCCCTGCCCCTGATTTTCTTTGATCCATGCCCGGCCTCGATGCTTTGCTACTATGCTGATGAGGGCAGTCAAGACGGCCAACATCTCCGATTTCTAGCTTCCCTAACTTTCATAGTGTATACCTGAGTTATGGCCTAAGAGCGATGGAAACAGACTGCAACAAACTCTTCAGGTCATTTTCCGACCAATTAGTCTGGATTTGTTCGTTCGGAATCTTCATGGGCAGGTAAGCCAACAAAGGTTCACCTGGAGACTGTGATGAATCTGGAGCGAGAGAGGGGTCGGCCATATCCGGCCTCTTCCCCGGCATTGTCGCCGAAGGAAAGGGATGACCATGAACGTGAAAACTGTAACCAAGGCTCTGGCGGTGACCACTGCGGGCATTATGTTGCTGGCCGGTTGTGGAGGCGGCGGCTCAAGCAAGCAGGCCTCCTCGGGTAGTGACGGATTCGACAGCAAGGCCAAAACGACCATCACTTTCGCAGGATGGTCGTTGGATATGACCCCTGAGTTCAAAACTCTGGCTGACGCTTTCCATAAAGCCCACCCCAACGTGACCGTCAACGTTAAGCAGTACTCCGCTGATGACTATGACAAGCAGCTGACAGCAGATATCTCCTCTGGTGCCCAGCCGGATGTCTTCCCCATCAAGAACATGCTCAAGTACGTCACCTATTCAGATTCACAGGGACTGGCGGATATCTCCGACATCGCCAAGAGCTACCAGGGCAACAAGTACATTAATCTGGACGGCTATGAGCACAATGGCAAGTACTTCGCCCTACCCTACCGCAGTGATACCTGGGTGCTCTTCTACAACAAGGACATGTTCAAGAAGGCCGGGGTTGAAGAGCCGAACGCCAAGTGGACCTGGGATGATTACGCCAAGGCTGCCAAGGAACTCAAGGAGAAGCTGCCGGCAGCAGGTTACGATGCCAACAGCGTCTACCCCATGTACATGCACAACTGGCAGTCAGTCGTGCAGTCCTTCGCTCTGGCACAGTGCGGCAAGTCTGCAGACAGCACCTTCCTCAAGGCCGACTTCTCCTACATGGAGCCTTTCTATAAGAGGGCCTTGGAGTGGCAGAAAGACAAGTATACGATCGACTGGAACACCTCATTTACCAACAAGGTTCAGTATCAAGCGCAGTTCGGCACTCAGAAGGCCGCTATGATGCCCATGGGCACCTGGTACGCCGCCACCCTTGTCAGTCAGCAACAGTCAGGCGAAGCCCAGAAGTTCAGCTGGGGCATGGCTCCGGCTCCCCAGAACCCCGACAAGAAGCTGCCCAAGACCCCGATTACCTTCGGGAGCCCTACCAGTCTGGCAATCTCTTCCAAGTCTTCCGGCCAGAAACTGGCTGCTGCCAAGGAGTTCGTCAAGTGGGCCACAGGTCAAGGTGGTGCTCTTGAACTGGCCAAGCTCTCCACCACCCCCGCCTACATTGACGACAAGGTGACCGAGACCTTCTTCTCTCCTGAGGGTATGGCCTCCGACCAGGCCTCCAAGGATGCATGGAGCAAGCACGACATGAAGATGGAAGCCCCCGTGGCCACGGCCACGGATACCATCAACTCCATCCTCAAGGACACCCACTCCTCGATCATGACCGGTGCCAAATCTCCATCCGATGGGCTCAAGGAGGCAACTCAGAACGTCAAGGACCAGGGCGTGCTGGACGAATAGTCTCCGGTGACGCAGGGAGGCTTCAGGATGCATATACGTGTTCTGAAGCCTCCCACTGAGCCAATTGGAGTAAGAGCGGCTGGGGACTGCTCAAACCCACGACGCGTGATGGTAGTAAGGAGAGGCACAGATGTCAGAAGAAATCGGTGTGGTCGACGATCGACAGGCGGTCGCTGATCACAAAACGGGGTCTCATGGGCCCGGCGGCGGGCGACGAGCCCCCAAAATTAAGCAGGGCAAGTTCAACGCCAAGGCTATTTCACGAAGGAACCTGCGCAATGGCTTGATATTCATATCGCCGAATTTCATAGGTTTTATCTGCCTGACTCTCCTGCCCACCCTGACGCTCTTTTATATAGCCTTTACCAAGTGGTCGGCTTTCGGCAACCCAGTCTTGAACGGTGTGAAGAACTGGGTCAGGCTATCCCACGACAAGATCTTCATGACCTCGGTGTGGAACACCATTTACTACTCGATAGTCCACATCCCCCTGACTCTGGTCCTGGCCTTCGCCCTGGCCGTCCTGCTCAACTCCAAGCTGCGCGGGCGCGCCTTCTTCAGAACAGTGGCCTTCTTCCCCTACATCACCTCCATAGTGGCTGCGGCCCAGGTTTGGGGAATGCTCTTCGACCCCAAGTCCGGCCCCATAAACTCCTTCCTGCGGCTTTTCATCAGCAATCCCCCGGGGTGGCTGGGCTCGACGGCCTGGGCCATGCCTGCCGTCATCGTCGTGGGCACCTGGCGTGAGGTTGGCTACTATATGATCCTGCTCCTGGCAGGTCTGCAGACCATCCCCTCAGAGCTCTATGAAGCCGCTGAGCTTGATGGCACAAACGGATGGCAGCGCTTCTGGCATGTGACCGTTCCCATGATGCGCCCCACACTCTTCTTCGTCATGGTCACCCTGACCATCGGATCCTTCAAGATCCTTGATCTGACACTGGTTATGACCGATGGCGGCCCTGGCACCAGCACTCTGGTTCTGGCGCAGTATATCTACCGTGTAGCCTTCGAACGTGGTGACTTCGGCTATGCTTCGACCGTCTCCCTGGTTCTTCTGGCCATCTGCATGGTGGTCACGCTGGTCCAGTTCTGGTACAACAACCTGAAGGAGGACTGAGATTATGTCCACCAACACAGTCTCTGCAACCGTTCCCTCGCCTACTGGTGAGGAGATACCCTGGAACAAGAAGCAGGTCCCCCCGGCCAAGATCGTCGGCACAATCATCGGGTATCTGGCCATGATTGCTGTCTCCGCCTTCGTGCTCCTGCCATTCTTCTGGATGTTCCTGTCCTCTCTGAAACCCAACAATGAGGTCTATGCCATCCCCATTAAGTGGTTCCCATCGGTCTGGCACTGGGAGAACTACGTAGCCATCTGGACCAAGTCCGATATGACGACTTGGTTGCTCAACACCATCTTCTTCGCTGTTATTGTGACCCTCTTGCAGGTCTTTACTGGATCCTTTGCAGCCTATGGCTTCTCGAAGATCCCCTTCAGGGGGCGTACCACCCTCTTCCTGATCTACATCGCCACCATGGCCGTACCTTGGCAGGCCTACATGATCCCGCAGTTCAAGCTGGTTTCCGCCGTCGGTCTCTCCGATACGCGATGGTCCATCATCCTTCTGCAAGCCTTTGGAGCCTTCGGTGTTTTCATGATGAAACAGTTCTACGACACCATACCTGAGGATCTGTCTGAGGCAGGCAGATTGGATGGACTCAGTGAGTTCGGCATCTATTGGCGCATCATGCTTCCTCTGTCGGGACCGTCCCTGGCAGCCTTGGCCATCATCACTTTCACTAATACGTGGAATGACTACATGGGTCCGCTGATTTACTTGCGTTCCCAGAAGCTCTACACAATCCAGCTGGGCCTCAAGCTCTTTATTTCCCAGTACAATGCTGATTTTGCCATGATCATGACCGGCTCGGTCCTTTCGGTTCTGCCCATTCTAATTGTCTTCCTGATCGGGCAGAAACAGTTCATCGCCGGCATTGCGACATCCGGAATGAAAGGCTGATTCTTGGCTGGAAGCGATGGCGACCAGGGGCGTCCCGCCAAGGGCTACGCCATGCGTGCCCTCTTGGGGATCACCAACTCAATTGCTGTGGTGCTCGGTGCTGGGTGCTGCTCCCTGCTGGGGATGCTGCCCTTGGCTGCTGTATTGATCTTTCTGAGAGATCCGCAGTACTTCCCGACCTATCTGCTGGCAGCCGTGCTGTCTGCGCCTGGTCTAGCCGCCCTCTTTGCTATCTACCGCGATCATCCAGGCCTGTCCTCGGCCTCTGCCCGGGCCAGGCGGCAGGCCATGGATTCCATGATAGAGCGTGGGCAGTCTCTGCCGGATTGGATAGCGAAACCCTATGTGGATTCGGGGACGGTCTATGGGTTCTTCCGTGCATATTGGCGGGCCTACAAGATTCTGGCCCTGAGGTCATGGGCTACTTGGTTACCTCTGGGGTTCATTGCTTTCGCGCTGATTTATGATCTGCAGATCATGTCACAGCTCTCATGGGGTCAGATCATGTTCCTCCCAATCCTGGTATGCCTGCTGCTCCTTGTGCAGACCGCCTTGGTCTCTCTGGTGCTACTGGTGGAATATCCTCGGGCGCGCATCCGCAAGGTCTTGGTCAATGGCCTCCTCCTGTCGGTGCGCCGCTGGTACATGCTGGTTCTGTCGCTGGCGATCCTGGCTGGGTATGTCTGGGGGCTGATGCGCTCGCCCATTCTGGTGGCTCTTCTGGCCACTGGCCTGATCTGGTATCTGGTCTGGGCAGCTGTGCGGTGGCAGGCTGACCCCTTCTTCCGGCAGATGGCCCGTGAGAGCGAGGACCCAGGCGTCCAGGTCATGTATGGACTGCCGGCTGCTGGACCCAAGGGCTCCTCCTTCACTGCGTTGCAGGACTACCGGCAATAGCGGTTCATGAAGAAAGTTGCATTTGAGAGCAGGCTCAAGGAGGATTTGCTGGAATGGGCTGTGAGCCTTTGCAGGTGTTGATCGAGGATCGGGATTGTCCTGTGGATATCGAACCGGGACTCAGGCCCATGGTCAGGTGGAGGCTGGACACTTTGCCGTCCTGGGCGGATAGGGTCCGTTTGGCCAGGGTGCGAGTCTTCGAGCAGCCTAAGGGGAGGATACTTGTAGACACCGGCATCCAACCTGCGGACGAGCTCAATGGCAGCAGGCTCCCTGGACCGGATATGGGTCCTTCGCGACGGTATTGGCTGACCGTTCTTCTGTTGGATGCACAGGGCCGTCGGTTGATAGGGTCTGAACCCATCACCTTTGGCACGGGGCCTGGCCCGGTCTGGCATGCTCAAGCCATTTGGTCCGCAGAGGACGAAAAGAACCCCTCAGGTTCTCAGGGTAATGCCAAAGGTTGGGCGCTGATGCGTGGTGTGGTCCGGCTGCCCCCGGGGCCGATCCTCTGGGCTAGCCTGTATGCGACCGCTGACAGCACTGTGCCTGCGCGTCAATTTGTCTATCGACTATGGCTCAACGGGCGGTTTCTGGGCTGTGGTCCAGTATTCCCCCTGGATGGAGAGGATCGCTACAGGGGTTACGAGGTCACCGACCTTTTGCGTCCGGGGGCTCAGAACGTTCTGGGCGTGGTGGCATATGCCATGGAGGGCCGCCGTTTCCAGGCCCAGTTGGATGTTGGTCGGCCTGATGGCAGGGTGGAGCACTATGGCACGGATGCCGAATGGAAGGCTATTAGCGGGGCCAAGGCATTTCCTGACAGCGCCTCTATCGGCACAACCTACTATCAGGCTCCGGCTGAGGACATCGATCTGTCCCGATACCCCTGGGGTTTTTCCGGCCCGGGCTTTGATGACTCTGCCTGGCCCAAGGTCCGGATTCGGCCCCCATTCTCCAAGTGCCTGGCAGCTCCTGCAGATGGCACCAGACTGACCCGGGTGGATGTTCGTCGGGTTTTGGATGCTGCTCCTGGTCATCTTCTGCTGGATTTCGGCTCCGTACGGCTGGGTGGCATCGGTCTGCGGGTGGATCTGTCGCAACATTTGGACTTGATCGTCCGTTACGGGGAGGTCCTGGACGGCCAAGGTGGCGTTCGCTACCACCTGGCCACCTCCAACGTCTATCAGGATCGCTGGCGGCTGCAGCCTGGCCGCAACCGGGCACAGACTTGGGGAATCCGGGTCTTCCGATATCTGGAGCTGATATGGTCGGCGGAATCCGAACCTGAAGGGCTGCTGGCGAGCCTGTCTGACAGGGGCCTGTGGGCAGAGTGCCTTGAGGCTCCCGTATATGACGACCACGCCAGGTTTCATTGCGACAGGCCTCTGTTGGATGAGGTCTGGCAGCTGGGGCGAAACACCATCAGGGGACTCAACGCTGACATCTACGTCGATTCCTGGACCAGGGAACGGGCTCCCTATGAGGCTGATGCCTGGATCCAGCAGCGGGCTCATATGGTGTTGGATGATGCGCCTGCCCTGGGCCGTTACAGCGTGGACTATCTGATCGCCAATAGAACCTGGCCCACCGAGTGGCCCCTCTACAGCATTTTGGCTGTTCACGATGCCTGGATGCACACCGGAGATCTGACCCAGGCGGCAGACCAGTACGACCGGCTGATGGGACTGCTGCCAGACAGGTATCTGGACCAGGACAGCGGGTTGATTGTCAAGGACCCCGGCGTCTCCAGCCAAATGGATGGAGACCTGGTCGACTGGCCGCCCGTTGAACGTGATGGATATGTCTTCGGTCGTGTCAACACGGTCATCAACGCACTGGCCAGTGCCGCCTATAAAGCCATGGCTCGTCTGTCACGGGCGTTGGGACGTCGTAACCGAGCTGCCCGTCTGGCAGAGGTGTCCCGGAAAATGCAAGAGGCCTTGGACGAGCGGCTCTACGATCCAGCGGTTGGTGCCTACCGGGATGGTCTGCTTGACGGTCCCGACGGTCCGGCCATCAATCACTGTGCCATGCATGCTTCGGCCTTTGTGCTGGCTTTTGCGCCTCCCTCTGATCCCGCTCGACTGGAGGAGGTCGGTGCCTATCTGCGTCGTAGGGGAATGGCCTGCAGTGCCTACGGGGCCGCCGTGCTTTTGGATGGACTTTATCGATCAGGCCTAGGAGCTGATGCTCTGGCTCTGCTCTCAGCAGGGGAGGGTATGCGCACCTGGAAGCACATGTTGGACCAGGGTGCTGGAGGCACCATGGAGGCCTGGGACCCATCGATCAAATCCAACACCACCTATTCGCACCCCTGGGGGGCCTCGCCTGTCTGGCTGATTTCCAGCGGGCTGATGGGACTGCGGCCTTTGAAGCCCGGGTACCGTGAGTTCCTTGCCGCCCCACAGCCCGGAGGCCTGGCCCGGGCCGAGCTGACCATGCCCGTGCCCACGGGGGACATCCATATCTCCTATACGATCACGGGAAGAGTGGATAACAGGCCAGGGTTTGTCCTCCTGCCGGATATCGATCTGGAATTGACCGTGCCCCAGGGCTGCCGGGGTTACTTGGTCCTCCCTCCTGTGCTCGGCGTCGGACCAGGGGTTCAGGTCGAGGTCTTCCTGGACGGGTCGCCGATCATGCTGAAGGCCTTGGATGCCGAGAGCCGGGTGGCCGGCGTTCGTTGCAGAGCAGGATCCCTGGTTACGGATGCGCTGCCCTGCGGCCATCACCATCTGATGGTGCCGCATCTATAGACTTGACGGTCCTTGTTTATCTGTGTACTATTAGCCGTTGCATACCAAAGACCGTTGGTCGGGACCCTTGGGTCTCCTAAGTTCGGTTGATCGAGCCAGCACAGGTTGAGTTTCAAATCGGTCCTCGCGGCCTGTTTTCCGCTCTGCCTGTCGGCAGGGCTTTCTTTTTGCCTGTCAAGCTCGGTCGTCCGGCTCCCTCCAGAGGTCTGTCTAGGAAGGAACGCCATGAAAAGGCCCGAAAAGGAAGAGGCTGTCGCCAGGCTGACGGACAAGTTCCGTGACGCCGATGCCATCATCCTCACCGAGTACCGCGGGCTCAGTGTTCCGCAGGTCGCCGATCTGCGAAACAAGCTAGGCCGCGATACTTCCTACAACGTGGCGAAGAACACGCTAGCCCGGATTGCGGCCAAAGAGGCTGGAATCGAGGGTCTCGATGAGATGCTTGCCGGCCCCTGCGCCATCACCTTTGTCAAGGGTGATTACGTCAATGCCGCCAAGACGCTGCGTGATTTCGCCAAGGACAACCCGGCACTGATCGTCAAGGGCGGCTTCATCGATGGAGCTGTTGCTGACGCGGATGCCATGGAGAAGATCGCGGATCTGGAATCCCGCGATGTTCTGCTCTCCCGGATGGCCGGCGCGCTCAAGGGCACCATGTCCAAGGCCGCCAACCTGTTCGTCGCTGTGCCTACCAAGGCCGTGCGCACGTTCGACGCCCTGCGCGAGAAGCAGGAAAAGGCCGCCTGAGTCCACGGCCATCGGCCCGGATTCATACGGCAAATACAAGAAAAGATGTTCGGTGATCGGCCTACCAGTCAATGCCGGTCGCCACAAATGAAAGGAAGCCATTATGGCCAAGCTCTCCGCTGACGAGCTCATCGACGCGTTCAAGGAAATGACCCTGGTCGAGCTGTCCGACTTCGTCAAGAAGTTCGAGGACGAGTTCGATGTTGAGGCCTCCGCCCCTGTGGCCGTGGCCGCTGCCGCCCCCGGTACTGCTGCTCCGGCTGAGGAGGAGAAGACCGAGTTCGACGTCGTCCTCTCCGCCATCGGCGACAAGAAGATCCAGGTCATCAAGGCCGTCAAGGCCATCACCAACCTGGGCCTGGCCGATGCCAAGGCTCTGGTTGACGGTGCCCCCAAGGCCGTCCTGGAAGGCGCCAAGAAGGAAGACGCCGACAAGGCCAAGGCCCAGCTGGAAGAGGCCGGCGCCACCGTCGAGCTCAAGTAGTCATCGGCTCTTCTGAGCCTTTGTATGTTGAAAAGCCTCGCACTGCAATTGATGTGGTGCGGGGCTTTTCCTATACCCTGTCCTACCGTGCACGCAGGGGTGATTATGCTTGCCCGAGCCGATTTGCATAGGTCATTTCGGAGCGTAGGATGACCATCCAATCGTAATGATCGAAGTTGATCGAAACAGTTTGTTCATGATTGTAATCGCTGCTAAGCTAAGGCCCTGTCCTATCGACCGTGACGCCGATGCCCAGATATGACAATGAGAGAGCAATCATGACCATCACCTTCACAAACCAGTTCTGGACCGTGACCTCAGGAGACCTGACCGATCGCCGCCGGCCCCTGCAAGCCCCTCCGATGGGGGAGAGACCCAAGGATGCCAAGCCTATCGTCATTGACCCCTGCCAGCGGCATCAGCCCTGGCTCGGGGCCGGAGCCGCCATCACCGATGCCGCGGCCTCGCTGATTTGGGGCAGCCAATCCGCGCAGCAAAGACATGCTCTTCTAGACGATATGTTCAACCCGGACAAGGGCGGCTTTTCAGTCATCCGCATACCGCTGGGCTCCTGCGAGCCGTCCTCACAGCCCTACTACACCTACGACGACATTCCCTACGGCGAGCATGACAAGGATCTGACAAGGTTCTCCCTGGGCGAGGGCGAGCCGGGCGCTCCGGACGCCACCAAGGACTACAAGTACATCATCCCCGTTGTCCAGGAGATTCTGTCCATCAATCCTGCGGTAAAGATCATCGCCTCGCCTTGGAGCGCCCCGGCCTGGATGAAGAACACCGGCCACCTGTGCATGGGCGGCCACCTGCGCTTCGACGAGTGGACCGGCAACGGCTATGATCCGCTTGAGGATTCCATAGAGGGTGTCTATGCCCGGTACTTCGCCCGCTACATCGACGAAATGGAAGCCATAGACATCCCTATCTGGGCGGTCACTGTGCAGAACGAGCCCTCCAACGCCGCCCCTTGGCCGGCCATGACCTGGACTCTGGCCCAGCAGGCCGACTTCGCCCACCGATTCCTGCGTCCTGCGCTGGACCGTCTGCACCCCCAGGTGCGCATCTTCATCAACGACGACTCGGCACATTGCCTGACCGGACCGGTCGACAAGGATGTCACCGCCGAGCAGGCCCGCTCCATCAACGGCTTGACTCTGCACACCTATGACAACGACTACCCGCAACTGGACTATGCCAACCGGGTCTATCCGCAGTGGATCTATGGCATGACCGAACGTCGCTGCATGCTGGACCAGACCCCCGAGGATGCCGCTCACATCATGTCCGGGGTCATCGGCAACTGGCTGGTCCGCCATGGCTCTTCCTTTATCACCCTATGGAACATGGCCCTGGACGAGCGTGGGCTGCCCAACCAGATCGGTGCCGACGGTAGACGCGGGGTGGTCACCATTGATCATGGCAGCGGCAAGGTTCGCAGGAATCTGGAGTATTTCATGCTCCGTAGTTTCGGCCAGGATGTGGAACCCGGTTCGGTAGTGATTGACTCCAGCAACTACACTCCGGACGGCTGGAGCGGATCTTTGGGCTCCGTGGCTTTCCTGGGCCCGGACGGATCCATCGCCGCCCATATCTACAACCCCACGGGCGAGCCGATCAAGGCGGCTGTCACCATCAACGGCTGGGGGGACCGCTGGCAGAGTGTGACCGTGCCGGCCTGGGGGACCGTGACCATGCATGCGACGACCAGCGAGCGGATCAACGATTCGGCGGTGCCCGAGGATGAGGACTTTGCTCTGCAACTGCCTGAGTACACCGTGGATGACAAGGCTCCCGGACAGGACTAAGGACCGGAATGGCGATGCCGGGAAAGGGCCCGGCGGAAGGAGACATACGAACATGAAGGAGATTTGGACCGCGACGGCAGGGGATCTGTCCCAGCGGCGAGAACCGATAGCGACCCCGGAGACGACGAATGGGCCCGGTGCAGCCGTCCCCATCGTCATTGATCCGACCAGACGCTACCAGTACTGGGAGGGGGCCGGTGCTGCTCTGACGGACTCCAGTGCCTACCTGTTCATGACGGCCATGGATGCCGACCAACGTCATCGGATTCTGACCGAGCTCTTCGACCCGGCTCAGGCGGGCCTGTCCACCTTGAGGATCTCCATGGGGTCCTGCGACTTCTCCAGCCAGCGCTACTACTCCTATGATGAGCTGCCCGAGGGCGTGATGTCGGATTCGGATATGACCTACTTCTCCATTGGGCAAGGGAAGCCTGGATCGCCCGAGGCCACCAAGGACATGAAGTACGTGGTTCCCGTTCTTCAGGAGATCATGGCCATCAACCCGGGCGTGCGGATCCTGGCCTCTCCCTGGAGTGCACCTGCATGGATGAAGGACAGCGGTCGGCTGGACGGGGCTGGGCGTCTGCGGCTGGGGCAATACTGCGGTAATGGCTACCGTCCGCGTGACACGGTCGATGCCGCCTATGCTCGCTATTTCGTGCGGTTTATCCAGGCTTACCAGGAGCTTGGCATTCCCATTGCGGCCGTCACCATGCAGAACGAGCCTTCCAACAATCCTTCCTGGCCTATGACGACCTGGACCCCCGAAGAGTTGGTGCGCTGGGGGGTGGACTACCTGCGTCCGGCACTCGATCGCAGCTTCCCCGAGGTGGAAATCTTCTTCGGCGATGACGGCCTGAGGTTCTTCAGCCGACCGGTCAGCGACTATATGACTCCTGTCGAGGCCCAGAGCTTCGCCGGGACAGCCATGCATACATATTCCGGTCTGCCCAAGTGGGTGGTGAACGCCACCAGACAGTTCCCCGGATGGCGCTCGGTCATGAGTGAGCGCCGTTGCATGTTGGACGAGCAGGTGGATGAGGCCAGCCACGTTATGTTCGGGGAGATCGGCATCGGATTGGTCCGCCAGGGCGTGGGCATGATCGACCTGTGGAATCTGGCCCTGGATGAGCGGGGTCTGCCCAGCTGGGCGCGAACCATGGGCCGGCGCGGGGTCATCACCGTCGATTCTCAGACTGGCGGAGTCAAGCGCAACCTGGAATATTTCATGCTCCGTAATTTCGGACAGGATGTGCCGGTCGGCGCTCGCAGGGTGGCCTCCACCAGCCATACCCGTGACGGCCGGACCGGCGGCCTGGGGTCGGTCGCCTTCGTTCGCGACGACGGCGAGCTCAGCGTCGTCCTCTACAATCCGACCGGAGAGCCCATCCGGGCTGCCCTGACCGTCAATGGCTGGGGCGCTTGCTGGCGACCGGTGAGCGTACCTGCCTTCGGGACGGTCTCCTGTCACATGTCAGACTCCGAGCGCCTCAACCGCAGTACGGTGCCCGAGGACGACCAATTCGTCGTCCATATGACTTCACATCCAGCAGACGACCACGATGAGGGCGAGGTCGACCAGGACTGATCCGATGAAGGCGTCCGCTGCTTGACTCTGATGGTTTTATCCAGAGCAAGAGCGGGCGCCGTTTCTTGTCGCTCGAGTCGATCGCGTCGTTGCTAAAGCCCTGCCTGCAGGGAGGGTTCACTGCGCTGACATGCCTGCCAGTCTTTCATGTGTCCTTTATCAGTTAATTCGGCACGCAATCAATCCTATCTCTGGGTTTCATGACAGAATAGGCGATAGTACCGAGTGAAGGCGGCTGCAGATTTGGGAGGTCGAAAGCGTGAGTGACGATCGGCGACCGGGGCAGGTGTGGATAATCAAGTTCAATGGGGCGGAAGAGACCCGGCTCAAGCCTGGTGAGACTGTCGAAATCGGCCGCAAGCCTCTGCGTCCGCTGGCCGATGACGGCCGGCGTCGCCTGGAGGTGCCCGATAAGACTAAATCCATGTCCAAGCGACATGCCATTTTCGCCGTCGACCAGGACGGTCTGGCCACCCTGCGCGACATGGGTTCCACCAACGGGTCCTATCTGATCCAGTCCGACGGATCACTGGTCAGGCTGCCTGTGGACGCCGCCTTCCCCCTGTCCAGCAGCTCGGCTCGTTTCCAATTCGGTGATGTCCCCGTCGACTTCGTGCGCATCAACAATCCCGAAGACGATAAGACCGACCCTTCGACCCGGGTGCCCGACCTCTTCTCATACTCCACACAGCCCCGGGGCATGGTGGAGCCTGATGCAGCTGAAATGTCCGTCGATGACATTCTGGACATGCGCGCCGGTGAGCCCACCGGCATCTTCAAGGCCGACGGAGTCCGCAACCGGGTCACTGCCCTTCACGATATGGCCCTGGGTGCCGCCAAGACAGCCGATTCCTCCCAAGAGGCCGACGGTGCTTCACAGGATCTTTCCAAGTCTGCCCCAGTCGCTCACGACTCGCGGGACAATCCGTCGCGGCCTTTCGCCGATGGGGCCGCGTCCGCAGAGTCGCGAGGCTCGCAAGCCCGGTATTCTGACGATTCTGATTCAGCCGAGCGTGGCCGGGCTGACAGGGGGCCGGCCGACACGGGCTTAGCGGATGGTCAGGGATCTGACCGTCGCAGAGGCTATGCGGACCAGCGTGCAGGTGACTTCCAGGCCCCGGATGCTCGTGGCGAAGCCCGTCGGCCTCTGCCATGGCAGGAGCACGAATCCGAGCAGGGCCTGCCGTTGGTTGGCACGCAGGAGGAGGACAGCCAGCCTGTCGACCGTGACCTTTTCGCTGATGCTCGTCGTTCCCGTTCCGCTGAATCTGCTCCTGATCAGAATCGCTCCGACCAGGATGCTCGCGATGTTCGTGATGCCCGTGACGGCCGTGGTCATCGTGATGATCGTCCAGCTTCCGGCCGCAGGGGCTACGCGGACGGCCAGTCCCGGCAAGGCCAGGGGAGCAAGGCGGACTCGGCCCAGGGGTTCACCCCGCTGGGAGCTGTAGAGCTGGCCCGCCTGTCCAGGAAGGAATCGGACCAGGCCCGACATCACCAACCAGCGGATGAGCAGGATAATGACCAGCGTTATCAGCCGGCCTTCGAGCCCGGATCCGTCTTCGAGCGGGTCTCCAAAGGGGACTATGACCGTGGCCATGAGGCCATCGTGGTGGATGGGATGAGCTCCGATGATGCCAAACGCACCGGGGACTTCGCCCTGCAGTTCGCCATGGCCAAGCATCGGCAGCTGCTGCCTTTCCTGGCGATGAACCCTGCCCTCTATGATGATCTGTACGCCTGGTTGGAGGCTCAGGGCGACCAGGACATCGACGCAGCCCTGCGCAACAATGACGGGTATCACGAATATCTGAACGCCGTGCGGAAGTGAGTGGACGGATGAGCGAGACGGTAATGAGCACCGGGGAATCGGAAGAGGACAAACGGGCTGAAGATGCACAGGCATCAACGGCCGGCTCCTCCTCCGACCGCGCGGCAGAAGAGGTCAAGGCCCCGTTGACTCCACTGGAGCGAATCCGGGGATGGCGCCAGGATTACCAGAACCAGGTGGGCCTGACCCCCTTGGAGAATGTGTCGCAGCTGGCAGCGCAGATGGACCTGACGCATGCGCATCCTTCAGGCATCGCCCAGCTCTTCGCCAGTGGCCAGGTTCATCTGGATGCGCTCTTCCGAGACCGCGGCATGCTGCGTGCGGCCCACCGACGCATGGAGCGGGTTCTGGACGATCAGGCCGCCAAGGAGCGCGCCAGTGGTTTCGCCCAGCTTTCCATGGTGGTGGGGGTGGCTGCCTGGCAGGGGCGCGACATGCCCGTGCTGCTCTATCCTGTGCGCATCGACGAGAGCACGCAGGGAGCATCCAGGGCATCCATCAGATTCACAGGCAAGGTGGACCTTAATCCTGCCTTGATCTCGGCCATGCGTGAGCGGGGCATCACCCTGGATCCGGATCGTCTGTTTTCCGCCTCCCATTATCAGGGCGGCACCCCCGAAACTTCATCCCTGTTCAAGGACATGACGGCCCTGATCACGCCGCATATCAGCGACTTCACCATCGAACGGAAAATCGTTCTGGGATGCTTCATTGAGCCATCGGCCCAGCTGCTGGGCGAGAGCCTTCGGATTCTGGACCGGATGACCGCCGGGTCCACGGGCAACGATCTGCTGGATGCCTTGGCTGGCGACCAGGCTGCCTCCGAGCGGCTCAAGGGCGGGCCTGTGCCCGATTACAGCCCCTTTGATGCTGACCCTCACAGCGAGTTCGAGGCCGGAGATGTGGACAACCGGGTCCGCTATGCCGCCCAGCTGGTGGCGACTGGGCACAGCGTGTTTGTCGATGAACAGACCGGCCGCCACAGCGCCGACGATGCTCTGGCTATCGCCTCGCGCTGCGTCACCGCTGGAAGAACCGTGCTCTATGTGCCCTGTGTGGTGGAGGAGAAGCGACGCTTCCAGCATCGTCTGGATGCCGCCGGGATGGCGGACATGGCTCTTGACCTGACCGACGATCAGCTTGGCCGGGTCCTGGATCAGCGGCTGATCGATGCAGTGGGGTTCAAACCCGGCAAGGCCAGCGAACACTTCGATCAGGTGGCTGACGAGCTTGTGGGTGTCCGCTCCCGCTTGACCCGCTATTTGGGTGATCTGCATGGGGTCGATTCCAGCTGGGGGGTTTCGGCCTACCAGACCATTCAGAATCTGGCCAACATCGCCAATATGCCTACGCACCCTGCCACCCGTGTTCGTCTGGGCGCGGCCACAGCCCACAACCTGCAGCCTGAGCTGGATGCCTGGGCAGACAAGCTGGAGAGGGCTGCCGAGCTGGGTGAATTCGTCATCGGTCCCCAGGACACGCCTTGGTTCGGTGCCACCCTGGTCAACGAAAACGAGGCTGTGGACGCTTACTCCCGCGTGGTTCGTCTCCTGCAACGGCTTCTGCCGGACACCCGCGAACAGGTCAAATCAACTGTGGAGACCTGCGGATTCCCCGTGCCGGCCACCGTCAAGGATTGGGGACGGCAGGTGGTGGTCCTCAAGAATCTGCGCCGGGTTCTGGATGTCTTCCAGCCCTCCATCTTCGAGCGTGACCTTCCTGCCATGATCGAGGCCACCAAGTCCAAGGCTGATCGCAAGGCCAATGGCACCAATCTGGGATTCTGGGAACGTCGACGTCTGGTCAAGGAGGCCAAGAGCCTGCTCAGGCCCGGTGCCCAGGTCGAGGATCTGCATGAGTCACTGGTGGTGGTATCCAAGCAGGCCGAGCAATGGCGGACCTTCGTCCCCCACGGCGGCTGGCCGGTCCTGCCGCCCAAACTGGATGTCATCATCGACACTCAGGAATCCCTGATCCGCGACATGACGGCTCTGGATACCGTTCTGGCCTCGACTCCAGCTGGTGGCGATCTTGAGACCATGGACTTGAACAAGGTGGAGGAGCGGCTCAAAGCCCTCTTTGACGACCATACAGCCCTGGATACCTTGCCTGAGCGCTGCGCCCTGGAAGGCGAATTCAACAAGGCGGGGCTGCAGGACCTGGTCCAGGACCTGCGTAACCGCCAGGTCGGGGGCAAGGCGGTACGGGCTGAATTGCAGCTGGCCTGGTGGACCACGGTCTTCGACGACATCATGCGCTCCTCGCAGATCATCTCCAACCAGGACGGCTCCGCCCTGTCCAACGCAGCCGACCGCTTCAGCCAGGTCGATGCCCAGCACGTGGCCAGCGTAGGGCCCATGGTTGCCCAGGAGAGCGAAAAGCGCCTGTCCGAGCTGCTCTTCTCCCGCACCCAGGAGGCCAATCAGCTGCACACCATGCTGGCCGGCAACCCTGGTGCCTCCCTTGCGGTCTTCCAGCAGGCCCACCCCGGCATCCTGTCGGCGGCCAAACCCATCATCATCGCAACTCCGGCCACGCTGGCGACCAGGACCAATCCGACACAGCTGGCCGACACGGTCATCATCGATGCCGGAGCCCATATGCCTTCCATCCAGGTGCTGACTGTGCTGGCTCGTGCCCGGCAGGTGGCCGTCATCGCCCACCGGCCTACCATCACCTCGGATGGCCTCTTGCAGCTGGTCGACCAACTGGTCCCGGTCACTGTCAAAGCCCGTCCCTCGCGCCGTTCAATTCGGCTGGACACCTTCCTGAAAGATCATGGATATGGGGATCTGTCGGCGCCTGTGCCCGATTGCCGGGAGCCTGGCAGGGTAACTCTGACCAGGGTGGAGGGCGCTGGGGTCCCTGTCATGGCCACTGGGCTGGTCGAGTCCAGCCAACAAGAGGTGGCCGCCGTTGTCGACATGCTCCGACGCAAGGCCGGATCCTTCTCCCTGGTGCCGAACAGCTATCTGCTGACTGTGGTCACCCTGTCGGCAACCCACCGCTCCAGGCTGGGCGCCGAACTCAAGTCGGCAGCGGCCAAGGACAGGGCTTTCGCCAAGTTCCTGCGGCATGTACGCATCGTTGGCATTGACGAGGTCTGCGGAGCCAGGGCCACGGACGTGATCCTTACTCTGGGTTTTGCCAAGACCACCCACGGCCGTCTTCTGCAGCAGTTCGGCGATCTGGAAGGCGAAGGGGGCAAGGGCATGTTGCTGGATGCTCTGGTCCTGCCGGATCGGAATCTGGATATCGTCGCGGCGTTTTCCGCTGATGATCTGGAGGACGACCGCATTCACCAGCCCGGGCCGCGTTTGCTCAAGGATCTTTTGACCTGGATTGAGCATCCCGACGCTGAACCCGCCCGGCCCGAACAAGCCGAACAGTCCACCAATGTGCTCTTCAGGGATCTGGCCCAGCGGCTGCGGACCCGGGGGCTGGATGTGGCCCTGGATTACGGGTACGACCTGGCCCCCCGAATTCCGCTGGTGGTGGGACTCAAGAACAAGCCCTATGCCTTGGCCGTGTTGACCGACGATGCAGAGTTCATGCACACCCAGTCCACTCGGGAGCGTCACCGGTTCACCACCGAGAATTTGCAGTATCTTGGCTGGTCGGTCATGACCGTCTGGAGCGTTTCAGCCTTTGTCAACCCCGACAAGGAAGCCGACAGGATCGTTGCCCGTCTTGCCGATATCTACCAGCAGGCGCGTTGATGGAGGACGATCAGCTAGACCGGGGGAACCAGACCGGTGAGCCTTCAGCTCCGCGACGGCGTCGCCATCGGCGGGTGGTTCGTCCAGGCAAGGAACGGTTCGATGTTGATGGCACCGAGGAGGACCCCCAGGACCGGGTATGTGCGCAGGATCGTCTTGACGGGGATGACCGGCGGATTCTGGGCGAGCTGCCGCCTCACTGGGGGCTCTTCCCCAATGAGCGCGGCGACTGACTGTCGGTCCTAATCCTGGTTCCTGGGCAGTCCGGTTCCAGCCTGCTGACTGTCTGCATTTGTCGATTGGTGGATGTCGTTCGCAATCTGGCGCAACAGCTGCAGGCTCTGGTCCTGGGGGCTGGGAGCGTTGGGCTGGTCCTTGATGCCTGAGGCCGCCCGGCTCAGCTGCCGCAGCTTGTTGATGGGCATGATGATGCAGAAGTATACGGCGATGGCGATCAAGAGGAAATTGAGCAGGGCTGTCAGAATGGCGCCGAAGGAGATGGTGGCGTTCCGGTAGGTGATGGTCAGGAGTCCTGAGAGGTCCGGTTTGCCGAAGATCATGGCAATCAGGGGGCTGATCAGATTGTTGACGATGGCGTTGACCACGCTGGTCACCGCCGAACCCATAACCACGCCCACGGCCATATCCACCATGGATCCGCGCGAGATGAACTGCTTGAACTCGCCCAGCACGCCCTTGTTGCTGATCTGCGAGATTTTGTGGACTGCTTCGGCGGTATCCTTGGCCGCCACCTGATTGATCGAGGCCATCCTGCATCCTTCCGTAGCTGATGTGAGGCATAGAGCACCTATGCCTGCTTCTTCCTCCATTATCGCGGGCCCAGGATGGTTTCGGTTTTCCGACATGAATGGAGGGTGTCGGTGCAGAAGTTCTGTCGGGGCGGATGGCAATGACAGGTGTAGATGGATCCAGCGATAGCAAGAGCAGAGCCTGACTGGCATCAAGGGCGAAGACCGCCTGGGACGCTTGCCGGACCTGGTTGCCCTCCCGTCCTTCCAGATCTGATCGATCCCTGGCGATGGTCTGTGCCGGCTGCAGAGCCAGTGCCTGCTCGGCTATCATGCAGTGTCCACCGCCTGGGGTCTGCTCGGGAGTCGGTGTCTGCCCGCCCTTGACTTGCTGGACATGGGAAAACTCAGGTTCCCTGTTAGCGCCAGGCCGGTCTCGCGCTGAGGAGGGTGGCAGAGGATTCTGATGTGCGGAATGCGCGCCGGCACTGGCTGGGCAGTCTCCCGAGGCCAGCAAATTCACCTTGTCGCCAGCCTGCAGGTCTCCTGGATCGTCGGCCAGACGGACGGTCACCGGGGTGGTCCCGGGTGGCTGTGCCGGTCTGCTGCTGATCATGGCCGTGGTCAGCGGTTGCCCTGTGTGGAGGCTGATCATCAGCCGCCGCCCACGTACTTGCCCAAATGTAGAAATCAGGCCGGGCAGCCGTCCCCTGCCATGCAGGATACGCGTTTCAACCATGCCAGGCTCGATAGCTGATCCGCGCGCAATAGGCCGCGAGGCGACCAGTACAGACAGGCGGCCCTGGGCCTGGACCAGAATCTGCAAGGTGCAGAAGACCGCCAGCCCCAATGCCAGGGCGGCTCCCGCACGTCGCAGCTTAAAAAGCCGCCGTCGTCGGGTCAGGGAACCGGTGGTAGCTGAAGGCCTGTTCTTATTGGTGAAGACGGAAAAATCGACCATGCCCCCAGCCTGTCAGGATTTTGGCAGGCATATGGGTCTGCATGGCCGATGTGGTCGAATGTGCCCTCCGGTCTGCTTACTTGCTGCTTGTGGAGCTTGAAGATGAGGATGAGGCCCCGTCGGTCCGGTAGAAACCATGGCCCTTGAACTCGATGGGCACTGCGGAGAAGACCTTGCGGACCTGCTGCTGCCCGCACTTGGGGCAGATGGTGATGGGCTCGTCGTTGAAAGACTGCTCCTTGGTAAAGTCGTATCCGCAGTTCTTGCAACGATAGTGATAGGTGGGCACCGTTCTTTCCCTCCGCTGATGGTCGGTTCGCGCGACGATTGGTTCAACACCCAATATCCTAGTGGTGGCTTCGACCAGAAGAATCGGCACCGGGCCTCTCGTCAGTCTTGTTCATCACCATTATGGTCCGCTCCGGGCCTTCGTGACAGACCTGCGGCTGTGGGCGTGAAACCTTCGGGCGTCAGGACGGCATCCACAGGAAGATCGTGGTCCAGATGGGGCAGAGGGTCTT
Organism: Bifidobacterium asteroides; assembly: GCF_009683175.1. Classification (GTDB taxonomy): domain Bacteria; phylum Actinomycetota; class Actinomycetes; order Actinomycetales; family Bifidobacteriaceae; genus Bombiscardovia; species Bombiscardovia asteroides_H. The sequence goes on along the minus strand of NZ_WKKW01000001.1, from coordinate 546,480 downwards.
CCACGAATTCGCCAGGCCAGCAGATGCCCACCACTGGAGCCTGTTCGGCGCGCAGGTCCAGAGCTCGGTCATACCAGCCGCCGCCCCGACCCAGACGAATGCCGGCGTGGTCGATGGCCAGTGCGGGCACCAGAATCAGGTCGGCCTGATTCAAGGCCTGTGCTGGCAGGGCCGACATATCGGGCTCGTTCGGCCGCCAGCCGGGAATCCGCTTCATGCCATCCAGATCCTGCTTTGATTGCAGGCGTCCCCAACCTACTTGGATGCCCGTGCCAAGCATAGGGATAAGCACCTGGTAACCCCGGCCCAGCAGAAGGTCCAGGCTGGGGTCCATGGCTATCTCCCCTCGAATGGAGGAAAAGGCAGCCACGATCAGGCTCTGGCGGCCTCGGGAGCCTTTGAATCTGGCAAGCACCTGACTGGCCAGCAGATCGGCCAGCTTGCGGCCTGCTTCCAGGCATTGAGCCCGGTCGATGTGCCGCCGGACTTCAAGTAGCCGGTCACGCCGATTCTGCTTGTCCTTATTGATGCGTCCCTGTTCGTTCATGTCCTCAGTTCTACCAGCAGGGGCTTTCCCCAGTGGACGCATGCCTGCCTCGGTTGCCTTCCGGTGAGAATATGGGGTTATGTCGGTTCTGCATACCTTCCGCCAGGTCTGGCAGGGTTCCCGTGCCCGCTCGGCCCATGCACTGGATCTGCCTGATCGTCTGACTCCGCCCCCAGGCCATGGGGACTTCCTGCTCAGGCCCATTTGCGAGGGTGACCAGGCAGCCTGGAATGCGGTTCGTTGGAGGAACCGCGATTGGCTGGCGCCATGGGAATCAGGGGACCCCCGCCATGGACCTGGCATGACCTATGCCCAGTGGATGCAGGAGCTGGAGCGTGCCCGGCAGGAGGGCACTTCGGCGGTCTTCCTGATGGAGTTTCATCAGAGCATCGTAGGGCAGATCTCCCTGGGCGCCATCCGATACGGGTCCATGCGCACGGGGGTAGCGGGCTACTGGGTGGACCAGGATTGGATTGGTCACGGATTCGCGCCCCTGGCCTTGGCGATGTTGGCGAATTGGGCCTTCAGGGACAGGAAGGGGCCTCATCTACACCGTCTGGAGGTGGCGATTCTGCCTGAAAACCAGCGTTCCCTGCGTGTAGTCCAAAAGCTGGGCATGGAGCCGGAGGGACTGCGCCGCAGCTACATGTATGTAAACGGACAGTGGAGGGACCACCTGACCTTTGCCTGGATCAGCGACCGATTCGATCCCGATCTGCTGGATCGTCTATGAACCTCTGGGGCGGATATGGTCGACACGCTGGGTTTGACTTGCCGCTTGGGGCATACCGTCAACTAACGTAGTACCTATGGTTTATGAATCACTCAGCAGCATCGTGGTTTTGGTGATTGCGGTGATTCTGGTGCTGGGTTGGCTGCCGTTTCGCACTGTCAAGGGTATGAAGCGGGCCTCGGAGCATCGCCAGGACAGGCTTTCCACCTCCCTGCACATGGTCGGGCGGGAAGACGGCATGAGGTTCTGCGACAGGCAGTCGAGGACGGTGAAAGGGTTGGTCATGCAGCAAGGGCAGCAGGATGGCAACCGGCGCAGTCAGGCCCAGCGCATCAAGCAGATCAGACAGTTGCGCCGCGCGGCCATACGCCGTCGTCGCATCCTGGTCCTTGTCCTCTTGGTCGTCACCCTGCTGGTGGCTGGGCTCTCTTTCCCCTTGGGCTACAGCCCATGGTTCACTTTGATTCCTCTGGCCTTGGTGATAGTGGTGTTGGCGGCAGGCGTGCATGCTTCAGCCCAGGCTCGGGCCTGGGAGCGCAATTTGGCCCAGCGGCGTGCCCGGCAGCGTCGTCAGCAGGCGGCCAGTCTGACCAAGAGCAGGACCTCCGGCAGGCCTGGGCAGACCAAGAATGAGGGCCGCACGGACACTGCCACGGATGTGCTTGACCAGGGTGAGATTCGTCGAACGCTGGCCCAGGCCAAGGCTGATCAGCAGGCAGCCCTCAAGGCCAGGCGGCACAATTCGGCCCAGCCTGCGAAGTCGACGGTCAACAACAGCAAGGCCAAGGGTTCGGCCGGGTCCGTCCAGTCGACGAAGAAGACCGCTGCGCAGACCGGACATGCGTCGAATAGTCCGTCCGTCGCCAAGAAGGCCTCTGAACGGACCCCAGCCAAACAAACGGCTTCTGGGCCGACGGCTTCCAAACCGGCAACCACCAAATCTTCAAAGGCTCAAGAGACTGCCTCCAAGCCCACAGCGCCTAAATCGTCAGTGAACAAGTCTGCTGCCTCCAAGTCTGCGGCCCGGCCGACTGCGCCGGAGTCCGTACCTGCCCAATCCGCCGCTGCCCATTCAGACCAGCCCGGATCGGTCTCTGCGTCTGCTGGCAAAGAGCGCCCAGCTTCATCGTCCTTGGTGAAGGCCCAGGACGATGCCACCAATGAGCTCGAGCGCATCAGTCCTTCTCCGGCCTTGGACGCCTTCGGCATGGCGGCGGGCCAGGATCTGATCTCCTTCTCCCTGGGATCAGCCCGTGGCGAGGGATCAGGCAAGGATGGCAAGAGCAGCGAAGACGAAGGTCCCCAAAGCCTGGAGATCAAGTCCACCCGGCAGGTCTCTGTGGCCCGTCCCCCCGAAAAGAAGAAGGCCGATGGGCAGCCCGACGACTTTCACAAGCGGGAGATGCAGGCCCAGGTCGAAGCACCTGATCGCAGCGAGGACTCCCTGTCCATCGGTGTCGAGGCCATATTGGCCCGGCGTCGTCCGGCAGACAAGTCCTGAGGGGCCAATCTGCAAGTTATCTTTCACCACCAGCGTTAGCACTCAAGTTGGCAGAGTGCTAATTTCGCGCTACTATGGCTTGTAGCGCAAAGGAATGCGTGGTGAGTGTTCGTCAGCCTCTCATCGACGTTCCGGCGTGGGTTCATTGGCTGTTCTCACAAGATGTAGGAGGTCCACAGTGTCGATTTCACTCACACCGTTGGAAGACAAGATCGTCATCAAGCAGGCTGAGGCGGAGACCAAGACCGCTTCCGGGCTGGTCATTCCAGATACCGCCAAGGAGAAGCCCCAGCAGGGCGAGGTGCTGGCGGCAGGCCCCGGCCGTCGTGACGACAAGGGCGAGCGCATCCCCATGGATGTCAAGGTTGGCGACAAGGTTCTGTACTCCAAGTACGGCGGCACCGAGGTCAACTACGGCGGCGAGGACTACCTGATCGTGTCCGCGCGCGACGTTCTGGCCATCCTCAAGTAAAGAAGCGGTGATAGTGGCCCCTGGTCCTGCGGAAGGACCAGGGGCCATTTGCGTCTCGTCAGTACCGTCCAACGGAACAAACACGTCAGGGACATATAGCGGCCACTAGCATGGTGCTCATGTACTATCGTCATCGCGCCAGCATTGATTCCCTCCCCGGATACCGGCAGGGTAGCCCGGCACCAGCCGTTCCCGGGTTGACCAGCTACAAGATCTCCAGCAACGAGAACCCCTACCCGCCCCTGCCAGGCGTGGTTCAGACCGTTTCGGAGCAGGCCTTGGGTCATCTGAACCGTTATCCGGATATGAGTGGCGCCCTTCTGGTAGAGCGGCTGGCCCAGCTGCATGGGGTGGATCCCGCATGCATCCAGCTGGGATGCGGGTCCACGGAGGTCATCACCCAGCTGGTTGACCTGGTGGCCGGTCATGGCGACCAGGTGGTCTATCCCTGGCGTAGTTTCGAGGCCTATCCCATCATCGTCACCATGGCTGGTGCCACCGGGGTGCCGGTGCCCCTGGATAAGCAGGGACGGCATGACATCGAAGCTATGATCGCCGCAGTCAACGACCACACCAAACTGGTCATTGTCAACAATCCCAATAATCCGACTGCGACCAACGTCGACCACGACCAGGCCGAACGTCTGCTACAGGCTCTGCCCGCCGACCTGCCGGTACTCTTTGACGAGGCCTACATACAGTTCAACGATGACCCCGATCGAGCCGACGGATTGTCGCTCATGCGGGAACATCCCAATGTGATAGTGGCCCGCACCTTCTCCAAGGCCTACGGGCTGGCGGGTCTGCGGATCGGATACGCCGTGGCTGCCGAGCCGATCATTGCCGGCATGAACAAGGTGGCCCTGCCCTTCGGCGTCACCGATGTGGCCCAGACGGCGGCAATGGCCAGTCTGGACGCACAGGATCGACTGGCCGAACGGGTCCAGGCGCTCAAGCAGGAACGGGCCAGAATCCTGGCTGGTTTGCAGGATCAGGGGTGGAAGATTCCTCAGCCTAGGGCCAACTACTACTGGCTGCCTCTGGGCGAGGCCGCGTCGCAGGCTGATCAGCGTTTCCGCGATGCCGGCCTGTCGGTCAGAACCTTCCCCGGCGAGGGCATCCGCATCACTGTGGGGGAGCGGGAGGCCAACGACCGGGTCCTGGAGGTTTGCGCCGACCTGCGTCGACAGGGTTTGCCGCAGAATCCGATCCCTGACTAAAGGTCGTAAGGGCGCCAGCGTAAATGTAAATGATGGCCGTCTCCGTTCTTGTATGGAATCTCACAGCGGGGGCGGTTTTGCTCCTGTGAACTTGTGTCGCCCTGGATAAACCTATATATTGTGGTTGGCTGGCCAATTTTATCCAATATATAGTGTTTACCAAGGAGCAGCAGTCACTATGTCCTCAGCAGATGTGGATCGGCACGATCCTCCCGATGGCGCCTCCAGGCTGGTGTATTTCTCCAGCGTCTCCAACAACACCCACCGCTTTGTACAGCGGCTGGGCGTGGAGGGGCCCATCCGCATCCCCCTGTATGAGCGGCGCCAGCCCATGCCCGTTATGGATACGCCCTACCTTCTGCTGGTGCCCACCTATGGCGGCGGGTCAGCCAAGGGAGCCGTGCCCAAGCAGGTCATCCACTTCCTGAACAATCCGGTCAACCGCGGGCTGATTCGCGGGGTCATCACCTCGGGCAACCGAAACTTCGGCAGCGCCTATTGCGCAGCCGGCCCGTTGATAGCCCGCCGGTGCGGCGTCCCCGAGCTCTATCGCTTCGAGCTGCTGGGCACCTCGGAGGATGTTCAAGCGGTCAGGGCCATTCTGGCCGGTATGGGAGTGCAGCTCCAGCAGCAGTCGACTGATTCACGAAAGGCGGTTTTGTCATGAGCCAGCAGGAAAGCACGCAAGAAAGCACCAAGTCAGAGGCCGGCGTCTATGCCGACGACGAGATGATGCGCCAATCCATCACCCCGCCCCAGTACCGTGTCACCCCTGAGGCCAGGATTCGCCCGGTCAACTGGAACAAGATCACCGACGAGAAGGATCTGGAAGTTTGGAACCGCCTGGTCTCCAACTTCTGGCTGCCCGAGAAGGTGCCGCTGTCCAACGACATCCCATCCTGGAACACGCTGACCGATCACGAGCGCCAGACCACGGTCCGCGTCTTCACCGGACTGACCATGCTGGACACCACCCAGGCCACCATCGGCGAGCTGGTGCAGATCGATCATGCCCGCACCGAGCAGGAGCAGGCCATCTACACCAACATCGCCTTCATGCAGTCGGTCCATGCCCGCTCCTACTCCTCGGTCTTCTCCACCCTCTGCTCCAGCGAGGAGATTGACAAGGCCTACCGCTGGGCCGTGGCCAACGACGTCCTCCAGGAGCGCGTCCACACGGTCCTGCACGAGTATGTCAGCGAGGATCCCCTGAAGCGCAAGGTGGCCTCCACCATGCTCTCCTCCCTCATGCTTTATGCGGGCTTCTACCTGCCTCTCTACTTCTCCAGCCATGCCAAGCTGATGAACACGGCTGACATGATCCGTCTGATCCTGCGCGACAAGGCCATCCACGGCTATTACTCGGGCTACAAGTATCAGCGGGGTCTGGAGGAGAGGACCCAGGCCGACCAGGCCATGCTGGAGAAGTTCACCAATGATTTGCTGGACAAGCTCTATGATCTGGAGATGGTCTACTCCGGGCAGATCTATGAGGGCTTCCCCTTCGTCGAGGATGTCTTCGCCTTCGTTCGCTACAATGCCAACAAGGCGCTGATGAACCTGGGCTACCCGGCCCGGTTCGCAGCCGACCAGACCGATGTCAGTTCGGAGATCCTGGCGGCCCTGTCGCCATCGGCCAACGAGAACCATGATTTCTTCTCGGGTTCGGGCTCCTCCTACGTCATGGGGCACTCCGAGTCCACGGACGACGACGACTGGGACTTCTAGGCCAGTTGGAACCGGTGTGATATTGGGCACAGAAAACCCTATATATGCTCACCGTTTTCGATATCGATAGCACATATAGTAGTTCAGGCTCGCGCTGGGCGGGTTCTGATCGGTCCGTCCTCTGGGCGGACATCACCGTCAAGACAGGCTCTGGATGGCCTGATCAGGAGGAAGCATGGAGCAACAGCAGACCGCCGGAACTGATTCGGAGCTCAGCGCTCCCGAGTTCGCCGCCCAGGGTCAGCGCCTGGGGGCCGTGGTCTACTTCTCGTCGGCCTCGCGCAACACCGCCCGGTTCATCGCCAACTGCCATTTGGATGACGAGGGGATTGACGTCTTCCGCATCCCGCTGAGGCCCAAGGACCCGCCGCTCAACATTCGGCAGCCCTACATCCTGATCGTCCCCACCTATGGGGGAGGGTCAGCCAAGAAGGCGGTCATGCCGCAGATCAAGCGCTTCCTGAACGATCCGGCCAACCGGGCCGGTATCCGCGGGGTCATCGCCTCGGGCAACACCAACTTCGGGGAGGCCTTCTGCATGGCGGGGGATATCATCTCCCGCAAGTGCAATGTGCCCTTCCTCTACTATTTCGAGCTCATGGGCACCAAGGAGGACCAGGAGAAGGTCCGCCGCGGGGTCGTGGATTTCTTCCGCAACCACCCCGAGTCCTGAGCCGATTTCATTACTCGTATCATCATCGTCATATTCATGAAAGGACACCCGATGGGAGCAAACGAGGACACGTCCCTGGCCCTGGATAGGACCGCATCTGAGGATGAGGAGACCTTCGATCCGGCTCACGACTACCATGCCCTGAACGCCATGCTGAACCTGTACGACAAGGACGGCAGGATTCAGTTCGACAAGGACCACGAGGCAGAGCGCCAGTACATGGACCGGCACGTGGGGCCCAACACCATGACCTTCCCCTCCACGGCCGAGAGGATCGCCTACCTCTTGGACCACGAGTACTATGACCGGAAGGTCTTCGAACGTTACACCCCTGAGTTCCTGGATAGGATCTACAAGCATGCGGCCGAGAGCGGCTTCGAGTTCGAGACCTTCCTGGGCGCCTTCAAGTTCTACACCTCCTACGCGCTGAAAACCTTTGACGGCAAGCGTTACCTGGAGGACTTCCCCCAGCGCTGCGTGGCCGTGGCCCTGGAGCTGGCCGACGGGGACGAGCAGGCCGCCATGAAGTACACGGATGAGATCATCTCAGGCCGCTTCCAGCCCGCCACACCAACATTCCTGAACCTGGGCAAGGCCCAGCGCGGCGAGCCGGTCTCCTGCTTCCTGGTGCGCATCGAGGACAACATGGAGTCCATCTCCCGCGGCGTCAACGCCGCCCTGCAGCTGTCCAAGAGGGGCGGCGGTGTGGCCCTGCTGCTCAGCAACCTGCGCGAGATGGGCGCACCCATCAAGCACATCGAGAACCAGTCCAGCGGCGTGGTCCCGGTCATGAAGCTCCTGGAGGATTCCTTCTCCTACGCCAACCAGCTGGGTGCCCGCCAGGGTGCCGGCGCCGTCTACCTGTCGGCCCACCACCCCGATATCATGCGCTTCCTGGACACCAAGCGGGAGAATGCAGATGAAAAGATCCGCATCAAGTCCCTGGCCCTGGGCGTGGTCATCCCTGACATCACCTTCGAGCTGGCCAAGCGCAAGGAGCCCATGGCCCTCTTCTCGCCCTACGACGTGGAGCGGGTCTACGGCAAGCCCTTCGCCGACATCTCCATCACCGAGCACTACGAGGAGATGGTCAAGGACAAGCGGATTCACAAGAAGTACATTGACGCCCGCGACTTCTTCATGACCCTGGCCGAGATCCAGTTCGAGTCCGGCTACCCCTACATCCTCTTCGAGGACACGGTCAACAAGGCCAACCCCATCGACGGCCGGATCACCATGTCCAACCTCTGCTCGGAGATCCTGCAGGTCCAGGAGCCCAGCACCTACTCCGAGAACCTGAACTACGAGCATATCGGCCGCGACATCTCATGCAACCTGGGGTCACTGAACATCGCCAAGGCCATGGACGGCGGCCTGGCCGACACGGTCGAGACCTCGGTGCGGGCCCTGACCTCCGTCTCCGACCACACCAACATCGAGGCCGTCCCCTCAATTAAGCGGGGCAACGACGAGGGCCATGCAATCGGCCTGGGTCAGATGAACCTCCATGGTTTCCTGGCCCGCGAGGGCATCCACTACGGATCCGAGGAGGGGCTGGACTTCACGGACATGTACTTCATGACCGTGGCCTACCATGCCTACAGGGCCTCCCATGCCCTGGCCGTGGAGCGGGGTAAGGCCTTCGCCTCCTTCGCCAAGTCCGACTATGCCAAGCCGGCAGGGCAGGGGAACTACTTCGACAAGTACACCGAGGGCAGCCGTTCCCTGGAGCCCAGGACCCAGCGGATCAAGGACCTCTTCGACCAGTACCAGGTCCACATCCCCACGGTTGAGGACTGGAAGGAGCTCCAGGCTGCCATCCTCAAGGACGGCATCTACAACCAGAACCTCCAGGCCGTCCCCCCGACCGGGTCCATCTCCTACATCAACCACTCCACCAGCTCCATCCACCCGATCGCCTCCAAGATCGAGATCCGCAAGGAGGGCAAGATCGGGCGCGTCTACTACCCGGCCCCCTACATGACCAACGAGAACCTGGACTACTTCGAGGACGCCTACGAGATCGGCTGGAAGAAGATCGTGGACACCTACGCCGAGGCCACCCAGCATGTGGATCAGGGGCTCTCGCTGACCCTCTTCTTCCCCGACACGGCCACCACACGCGACCTGAACAAGGCTCAAATCTACGCCTGGCGCAAGGGGATCAAGACCCTCTACTACATCAGGATCCGCCAGCAGGCGCTGGAGGGCACCGAGGTCGAGGGCTGCGTCAGCTGCATGCTCTAAGGCACCTGTCCTCAGGCATGTGCAATCGATGGCCGGTGCCGTCTTTGAGGGCGGCGCCGGCCCTTTGGTATCCCGCATACACAGGTCGGGTCCGTCCATGCGGTAGACTGGCGGTCCTGTCATGATCCGCGTCGCACCGTCAAACACCCATCCAACAAGGAGCAATCAACCATGGTCCCACCCATTTCCATTCCCCGGCAGCCGCTGAAGCTGATTGACCGGGTCTCCGCCATCAACTGGAACCGTCTGGAGGACGAGAAGGACCTGGAGGTCTGGGACCGTCTGACCGGCAACTTCTGGCTGCCGGAGAAGGTCCCTGTCAGCAATGATCTGCCCTCCTGGCAGGCCATGAGCGAGGAGGAGCACACCCTGACCATGCGTGTCTTCACCGGTCTGACCCTTCTGGACACCATCCAGGGGACCGTGGGCGCCGTCAGCCTGATCCCGGACGCGCTGACCCCCCATGAGGAGGCGGTCTACACCAACATCGCCTTCATGGAGTCGGTCCATGCCAAGTCCTACTCCTCCATCTTCTCCACCCTGGCCTCCACGCCGCAGATCGACGCCGCCTTTGAGTGGAGCGAACACAACGAGTTCCTCCAGCGCAAGGCCCAGATCGTCCTGGACTACTACGAGGGCGACAACCCTCTAAAGCGCAAGGTGGCCTCCACCCTCTTGGAGTCCTTCCTCTTCTACTCGGGCTTCTACCTGCCCATGTACTTCTCCAGCCATGCCAAGCTGACCAACACGGCCGACCTGATCCGTCTGATCATCCGGGACGAGGCCGTCCACGGCTACTACATCGGCTACAAGTACCAGAAGGGGCTGGCCAAGGTCTCCGACTCCGAGCGTCAGGCCATGAGCGACTATACCTATGAGCTCCTGGGTGACCTGTACGACAACGAGGTGGAATACACCGAGAGCCTGTACTCCGGGGTGGGCTTGGTGGAGGACGTCACCAAGTTCCTGCGCTACAACGGCAACAAGGCCCTGATGAACCTGGGCTATCCGGCCCTCTTCCCCTCGGACACCACCGATGTGAATCCGGCCATCATCGCTTCGCTGAGCCCCAACGCCGACGAGAACCACGACTTCTTCTCCGGCTCGGGCTCCTCCTACGTCATGGGGAAGGCCGTGGAGACGGACGACGACGACTGGGATTTCTGACCTGTCTGGTCCCGCTCTGGCACGGAAGACACGACGTTGGAGCGGGACTTGCGGAAAACGGAAAAACATGTCATTATAGGCAAGTTGCCGTACGGAGCTCCGGTTCTAGTGCGGCATGGCGGATTTCCCAAGCGGTCAAAGGGAGCTGACTGTAAATCAGCCGCGTAATGCTTCAGAGGTTCGAATCCTCTATCCGCCACGCCTCGGTAGCTCAGTGGCAGAGCACTTCCTTGGTAAGGAAGAGGTCGTGAGTCCGATTCTCACCCGAGGCTCTCTGGCGGGGTAGCTCAGCTGGCTAGAGCGTACGACTCATAATCGTAAGGTCAAGAGTTCGAGTCTCTTCCTCGCTACTGTGGCCGACATACGTCGGTCGTGCAACGACTATAGAGGTGAACCATGGCAAAAGCCGCAGATATCCGTCCTGGCATTACGCTGGCGTGCACCGTGTGCAAGGAGCGTAATTACATTACGACCAAGAACCGTCGTAACACTCCTGACCGTCTGGAGCTCAAGAAGTTCTGCCCCCGTTGCGGCAAGCATACCCTGCACCGGGAGACCCGCTGAGTTCTTCCCGTCTTTTGGCTTCATCGGAACCCGACCAGATGGTCGGGTTCTTTTTTATTCAAAGATTGCTCTGGTAGGCGGCTGCAAAGGCCTGATCCAGGTCGGCGATCAGGTCACCCGGGTTCTCCAGGCCCACGGAGATTCGAATCAGATCGTCGCCCACACCGGCGCTGAGGCGGTAGGGGCCTGGAACCTCCCTGTGGGTGATCCTGGCCGGGTCCACAATCAGGGTGCGGCAGTCGCCGATGTTGGGCATGTAGCTCATGAGACGTACCGAGTCCACGATGCGCTTGACCTGCCCGTAGCCTCCCTGGACCTTGAAGGAGAGGATCGTGCCGACGCCCTTGGGCAGCAGGGTCGAGGCCAGGCGGTCCTGCTGGCCGCCATCGCCCTGGTGTCGGCCCTCGGGAATGCCTGAATAGTTGACCTCTTCCACCTGGGGGATGGTCAGCAGATGGCGGGCCAGGGCTTCTGCCGTCTTCACCTCGGTGGCGACCCGCTGGGCCAGAGTCTCAAGTCCGGTCAGCTGCAGGTAGGCGGTGAAGGGGCTCATGACCGCCCCGAAGGTGTGCAGGTACTTGGTATGGACCCTGTGCAGGAAGGCCATCCTGCCGAAGGCATCCAGAAAGCTGACCATGGACTCGTGCCGCTCGTCGCTGATAATCAGTTCGGGCTGGCTCATCTGCGGGAAGCGGCCGTTGCCCCAGTCGAACCGTCCCGCATCCACGATGGCCCCGCCCAGGGCATTGCCATGGCCGCTGATCCCCTTGGTGGTCGAATGCACGACGATGTCGGCGCCGAAGTCGATCGGGTTAAGCAGGTATGGCGTGGGCACCGTATTGTCGATGATCAGGGCCAGTCCATGCCGGTGGGCCAGTTCGGCCAGGCCAGGGATGTCGGCTATGGCTGTGGACGGATTGGCCACGGACTCGGCGAAGATGGCCCTGGTGTCGTTCTGGATCAGGGATTCCACCGCGTCAAGATCGTTGATGTCGTCCACAAAATCCGTCTCGATGCCGAAGTTGGGGAAGAAGGTCTTCATGGCGTCCACCGAGGTTCCGTAAAGATTGACAGGGGAGATCAGCCTCCCGCCACCTTCGGCTGCGCACATGAGGGCTGACGATACGGCGGCCATCCCTGAGGCCATGGCTACGGCCCCCTTACCTCCCTCAAGGCTGGTCAGGCGGTCCTCCAGGACCTTGACCGTGGGGTTGGCCAGGCGTGAGTAAGAGAATCCTTGAATTTCACCGGCGGCCAGGGCATCACCCCGGTCGGCAGTGACCATGTCAAAGGCGGCCGACTGGTAGATGGGGACGCTGGCCGCGCCTCCGCCCAGGCCTTGACAGTCATAGCCGTCATGGACGGCTCTTGTTGCGAATCCTTTGCTCATGACGGCCCGCTCCTCTGAATGTGGCCTAGATGCTCGCGTGCTTCACGGATCATCAAACCCGTTTTCAGATGCCGAGACAACGGTGCCTCTATAGGCGTTCCTTATAAAAGGTTATTCATCCTCCGCCGTCCTTGTCGGTATGCATCTCGGCTGACGGGGGTTCAATCAAGAGAACACACCCATGGGTGGCTGTATTTTGCTTTTGTCTGCTGTTTGCAGGCTAAGGACACATGGTGTGCCTGCCGTAATTCACCGAATCGAGCCAGTGGGTCGAGAAAGCGGATAAAGACAGCAGACCGAGGGCCGGCAGAGAGGAGGGGCTTCGGACCAGCCCTGTCACCTGCGATGATACAGTGAAAGACATGCCAGAAGCAGTCACCTCCAGTATCTCAACTCCGACATTTGCTGATATCACCACCATGGGTGTGGGAGGACGCATTGCAGCCTTTGTTCAGCCACACGACAGGGTCGGGCTGATCGAGGCCGTGGAGGGCGCGGATTCCAAGGGGCTGCCCCTCTGCCTGATCGGTGGGGGATCCAACCTGCTTGCCTCTGACCAGGACTTTCCCGGCGTGGTTGTGCGTGATACCCGTCAGGACATCAGCGTGCCTGACGAGGTGGCCCCGCCTGAGGGCGGAGTTCCCGTCGTCCATATCAACGCCACGGCTGGGACCAACTGGGATGACCTGGTCTCCTACTGCGTGCGCATGCACCTGATCGGGCTGGAGGGCCTATCCGGCATCCCAGGGACTGTCGGGGCCTCGGTGGTCCAGAACATCGGCGCCTACGGCCAGGAGGTCGGACGCCTTGTCGACTCGGTCGAGGTATGGGACCGCCAGGACAAGGTCACCGCCTATCTGCGGGCCTCGGATCTGGATTTCGGATACAGGACCTCCCTGCTCAAGCAGACCATGTACCAGGCGCCGGCTGTGCCCGATGCAAGGTTCTTCCCCACGCCCCGCTATGTGGTCCTTTCGGTCACCCTGGTCCTGCGACATGGGTCCGCCGCTCGGGTGGATTCGGCCCAGCTTGCCAAGGCCCTGGGCGTGGAGCCCGGAGCAACCCTTCCCCTGGAGCGGATTCGACAGGCGGTCCTGACCGTCAGAGCAGGCAAGGGGATGTTGGAGGATCCTTACAGGTACCTGACCGACTGGATGGGATTATGCCGTCGAACCTCCGACTCGGAAGAGGCTCTGGAGGCGGTCCAGGATGACCTTCACGGCCCCAGGGGCGAACGGGTGCTGCTTGACCGCCACAGCTGCGGCAGTTTCTTCACCAATCCGATCATCAGTCGTGAGGCCGCGAATGCCCTGCCGGCTGATGCCCCGCGCTATCCTGTCGAGGGCTCGGCATTGGTCAAGACCTCGGCGGCTTGGCTGATTGATCATTCAGGCTTCCACAAGGGCTTCTCCTTGGAGGAGGGGTCGGCTGCAGCCCTGTCCGACGTGCATACGCTGGCCTTGACCAACCGGGGAGGCGCCGGCTCCGACGACATGGTGGCCTTGGCCCGTGCCATACAGAAAGGCGTAGATTCCACCTTCGGCATCCGCCTGATTCCCGAACCTGTCACCCCGGGTATCGACTTGGCCTGGTAACCCCTGCTCCAAGCTCCGTTTCTTCCGACCCTCAGATCGACGCAAAGATCTGGGGGTCTTTTTTTAAAAAAGCGTTCATAAAAATGCCGGGATAAGCAACAGCTGGCAACATATTCCTCCGCCACCGCTCTATCACATAGCTTGAAAACATCAATGGACGAATCGGACCGTCACCTGCGTTGTCGCTGGTTGAAACAGACCTGTCGGATCCATCGGTCCTGGTCATGGAAGGAATGGTATGGCGGTTTCCCACGACATAGCGGTCAGCGGCGTCCGTCCCGGCAAGGTCCTCCTGGTCGGCGAGGGTATGGGGCTCTTCGCTGCAGGCGAGGAGGGGCCCTGTAGCGAGGTCGGATCTTTCAGCGCCTCGGTGGCAGGTGCGGAGCTCAACGTGGCCATTGGCCTGGAGCGATTGGGCCAGCATCCGGTCTATATGACTCGCATAGGTCAGGATCCAATAGGCGAACGGATTCTGTACTTCATGCGGCAGAACGACTTGGACACCTCCTTGGTCGGCAAGGATGCCACTCGTTCCACTGGCTTTATGATGAAGTCCAAGGTAGATCAGGGAGACCCCAAGACTTATTACTTTCGTAAGGGATCAGCGGCTTCGGCCTTGGGTCCGGCCGATGTCAAGGCCATCGACTGCAGCGGAATCTCGCTGATGCATATGACCGGAATCCTTCCGGCGCTTTCGGAAAGTGCCCTGGAAGCCAGCAAAGCGCTGGTTGAGATGTCATGGGCCAATCACATTTTCGTTTCCTTTGACCCCAATGAACGTCCGGCTCTCTGGAAGAGCGACAAGCAAATGAAGCAGACGCTTCTGTCCTTGAGCGCCAAGGCTGATCTGGTCCTTCCAGGCATTTCCGAAGGCAGGCATCTGTTCGGGCTGGACAATGTCCGCGATATCGGCCAGGCCTTCATTGACAATGGCGCCCGTTATGCGGTGGTCAAGGACGGGCCCGATGGAGCCTACGCGACGGACGGTCACGATGGCGTCTATGTTCCTGGTTTCAAGGTTGATGCGGTGGTGGACACAGTCGGTGCCGGCGACGGTTTCGCAGCCGGTGTCTTGTCGGCCCTGCTTGAAGGCCGACGCATGTCCGAAGCCTTGGAGCGCGGGTGTGCCGTTGGCGCCATGCAGACCCAGGTGGTATCCGACAACGAAGGCTTGCCTGACAAGGCCCGGTTGAATGACTTTATTGCCCGACACCAGCGGGCGGTGGTCAGACAGGTTGGCTGAGCCGTTTTATCTGGGCGACGATCAGAAGTCCTCCATGGACAGGCGATGGATTCGATTCAACAAGTTCAATTCCACAAGAGAAGGAAGCAGGCATGAGCGAGTTTGACAAGGCGGATGTACCAGAGGAGCGAATTGGATTGATTGATCTGATCAGAACAATCAAAGTGGTTCCTCTGGTGACCCTGCATTCACCTGAGGAGGCGGTTCCTTTGGCCAGGGCCCTGGCTGCCGGTGGAGTGCCCATCGCAGAGGTCACTTTCCGATCGGCTGCCGCCTTGGACGGGATGCGGGCTATTCACGACCAGGTGCCTGAGGTGACCCTGGTGGCAGGAACCGTGCACACGGTCGACCAGGCACGCCAGGCAGTGGAGACAGGCTGCAAGGGTATCGTTTCCCCGGCATTCAGCGATGCTGTGGTCGACTGGTGCCTGGGCTCTCGGATACCGGTCTTGCCTGGAACGGCGACTCCCAGCGACATTGAGAAAGCCTACGATCTTGGGCTGCGTTTCACTAAGTTCTTCCCAGCCGAGGCTTACGGCGGCGTCAAGACCTTGAAGGCGCTCTCTGGCCCCTTTGCCGAGATGAACTTCTTGCCCACCGGGGGAGTCGGGTTCGGGAACGCCCGGGAATACATGGACCTGCCCAACGTCTTTGCTGTGGGCGGGAGTTTCCCCGTACCATCCCAGGCCCAGCGCCAAGGCGACTGGAAGGCCGTTGCTGATGCCTGTGCTCAGGCCAGGCAGGTGGTGCAAGGCTGAGTGTCTGGGTCCCGGGTTGGTCATCGGTCGCCAAGTTCGATGGTCTGACCGGATCTCCTATATGGGCGGGATGCAAGCGGACGGAAAGGAAGCATTGTGGAAAGACTACAGGAAGCAGTGGCCGTGCATCTGGGGCTGACTGGTACACAGGCAGCTCAACGACCCATCAAGATCATCCAGTTCGGTGAGGGAAATTTCCTCAGAGCATTCGTTGATTGGATAGTCCAGCAGCTCAACAACAAGGGCTTGTTCGGGGGGAACGTAGCAGTTGTCCAACCCCTTGAAAACGGCAGGGTCCATTTCTTGGAGGACCAGGAGCGGCTCTATACAGTCATTCTAGAAGGTCTCAAGGATGGTAAGCCCGTCCGCAGCCATGAGCTGATTGACTCTATCGGCAAGACGGTCGACCCCTACCGGGACTGGGATGGGTTTCTGGCTCTGGCCGATGATCCCGATACGAAGATCATCATCTCCAATACCACCGAAGCAGGCATTGCCGTCAACGATGGGGATAAGGTCACGGACCAGCCACCAGCGGGATATCCGGCGAAGTTGGCTCATCTGCTCAAGCGTCGGTTCGACAGGTCCATGCCAGGCTACCTGATTATGCCCTGCGAGCTCATCGCTGACAATGGTCCGGCCCTGCATCGTGCTCTGATAAATGTCGCTGAACGGTTCGGGTGGGGTAAGGACTTCATCGAGTGGCTTGATCGGGAGAACACTTTCGTATCCACTCTCGTGGATCGGATAGTCCCCGGCTACCCGCGTGAAGATGCCCAGGAGCTTTGGGAGATGCTGGGCTACGAGGATCAGAACATGGTCAAGGCCGAACCCTTCCTGCTTTGGGTCGTAGCCGGTGACCAGACCGCCCAGCGCAAGGTTGATGAGCTGCTTCCCGCGCGGAAGGCAGGAATCGACCTGGTGACCTGCGATGCTGTACAGCCCTACCGTGAGCGCAAGGTTTATCTGCTCAACGGTCCTCATACCACCATGGCCCAGGTGGCTCGGCTGGCCGGATTCAAGACCGTAGGGCAGGTCATGGGCGATAAGACCATGCGCTCTTTCATTACCCGCGAGATGGAGGAGGAGATCATTCCCGTCCAGACCCTGCCCAAGGAGGAGCTGGAGAACTTCGCTGCTGCGGTTCGCGAGCGGTTCGACAACCCCTTTGTCCAGCATTCTTTGGACTCCATAGGGTTGAACTCGGTCTCCAAATTCGTCTCCCGCCTTCTCCCGCTGGTCACGGCCAACGTAGAGCAGGGGCGTGGGCTTCCCGAACGCATCATCCTGGCGCTGTCCTGCCTCTTGTGGACTTATGGCGGCAAGGCCGGTGATGCTGTGAAGATTCAGGATGATCAAAAGGTCATTGATGCCTTCCACGAGGCTGCCGGTCAGGGGGATTTTGTCAGTCGGATTCTTTCCGATGCTTCCATTTGGGGCCATGACCTGACCAGGATTGCTGGACTAGTGGAAGCTGTACAGAAGAACCTGGACGATTTGGCCGACCGGGGTGTCCAGCCCCTGATTGACCGATTGGCATGAGCCAACGGTGCAAACGAGGGGGTCAGTTGCTTCGAGGCAATTTGATTCCCGCGTTTGCAAGTATGTCGGCTTTCCCAGGTTAAAGGAAACTTCCCACAGGGCGTGGTCCTGACGGGAACACTGAACAAGTGTCTGATGCCGGCTCGGGTTTGCGATTGACCCGGACTAGCATCAGACACTTCCTTATTGTTAAGGGTTTCTTCTGCTCCACATTCAGGTCTGCTTCGCTGTCGGGCCAGACATGTCTTGACGGATGAGACCAAGCAATAAGTTACTGGAATGGTGGCAGTGAGAAAATAAAGGGCCCCCTTGCCGAACAGCATGACAAGGGGGCCCTTGCTTGATTTTGCCCCATCAACGGTTGTAGCGGTAAGCGTCCCAGACTCCAAGCAGATACTGGATGCCCATGGCGCGGTCATAAAGGCCGTAGCCTGGCCGCGGTCTACCGGCCTCCGTGTTCTCGCTCCACAAATGCCGTCCGTGGTCGGGGCGGATGTAGCCCTGGTAATCGGCCTCGGCGTAAGCCTTCATGATGCCGACGGTGTCCACGTTCCCCTCGCTGGCCCGGTGACCCACCTCGTAGAAAGAGCCCTGCTCGTCGGTGAACCGGATGTTGCGCACGTGGCTGAAGTAGATCCTGTCCATGAAGGTCTTGACTGCATCCACGGCATCGTTACCCCGTCTGGATGAGAAGGATCCCAGGCACAGGCACAGTCCGTTGCAGGGGCTGGGATTCAGATCCAGCACTCGTTGGATCCCCTCCTTGCTGGAGACCACGCGCGGCCAGCCGAACAGGTCGAAGGCAGGGTCGTCGGGGTGGACGGCCAGCTTGACCCCGTAGCGCTCGCAGGTGGGGATCACGGCATCCAGGAAGTACTTGTAGTTGGCGTACATCTGCTCGTGGTCCATTCCCTGATAAGCTTCCATCAGTTCAGGCAGATGGGCAAGCCGTTCAGGTTCCCAGCCGGGCACAGTCAGGGATCCGGCCCCCTTCAGGGTTTCGTCGATGATTCCCTGCGGGCTGAGCTGGTCCACCTGGTGCTGGTTGTAGTAGAGGGCGGTGGACCCGTCTGGGCAGGGGTGGAACATCTCCGTGCGCAGCCAGTCGAAGACCGGCATGAAATTGTAGGTGACGACTTTGACCCCGGCCTTGCCCAGGTTGGCTACGGTCTCGATGTAGGCGTCAATGGCCTGGTCACGGCTGATCCCGAGGACCGTCGAACCGGTCTTGATGGACTCATGAACGTTGACCGACTCAACCACATCGGCGTTGAAGGTCTTGGTTATGCCTGCCGCCCGATCCCTGGCAGACAGCTCGGTGATTGTCGCCATGGCCTCTTCGATTTCATCCGGCTGCCAAACCTCGCCGGCCTGTTTATGGTGCAGGGACCAGACAATGGTCTCCACCCCCGGAATCTGACGAATATCATCTAGGCTGATGGTGTCGTTGCCTTGGCCGTACCAGCGGAATCCCATGTGCATAATGCTCTCTCCTTACATCCGGATCGGGCGGACCCGGTCATTGTGTGCCTTGCTCAGTCAGTGGATTGCCGATGTCACCAGGCGCTTGCAGCCTTGTGAAGGGTGCTCGCTACAGCGCCATTGCCCTGGCACATGGCGGTCAGGAAGGTCTCGATTTTGTCGGCCAGAGGGGTGGCGTTCAGATCGGTTCCGAAGATGGAGGTATCGGCCAGGATGGACTTGATGGTCGTCGTCAGAGTCTCCTTCTTGGCTGACCCATTGAGTGGGATGTCAACCAGAATCCGTTGAAGCTCCTCCAGGCGCGGGTCTGGGCTCAGCTTGACCGGCCGTCCTGCATCGTCGGTTCCATTGCCGTCCGAACCGATCAGCAGCCGCAGCCAGGCGGCGATGATTAGTGGGATGGCTTCCAGATCGGCGGTGTCAAGGTCCTTGGCTTGGATGTACTTGCTGATGGTGATTCCGTATCTGACCGGAATCTTCTGAGAGGTGTCGGCGCAGATACGCGCCGGTGTATCGGGCAGACCAGGATTGGGAACCCTGATCTCGATGACCTGGCGGAGGAACTCCTTGGGGGAGAAGATGCCCGGGTCCTCGACCACAGGCAGTCCTTCCACATACCCCAGGCGGGTGACCAGGGCCTTGAGGTCCGGGTCGGCGATGGTCTTTGACATGGTCGGATACCCTAGGAGCATCCCGAAGATGGCCAGGGCCGTGTGCAGGGGGTTCAGGCAGGTGGTGACCTTCATCTGGTCGGCGGCGTTGACTGTATCCTTGTCGGCCATGTAGACCCCTGCTTTCTCCAGAGGCGGGCGGCCTGCGGGGAAGTCGTCCTCGACCACCCAATACCAGGTTTCCTCAGTGTTGGTATAGGGGGCCATGGCGGTTCCGCCCCTGGTCCGGAAAGGTTCCGCGTCGGCGATGCCCAGAGCCTTGAGGCGGCGACCCACCTCCTTGTCGGGGTTGGGAGTGATTCTGTCGATCATGGTCAGCGGGAAGGTGATCTTGTTCTTGTCTCTGAGGTAGTCGCCGAAGCCTTTTTCGGCCAGGCCCCTTCCTATCCACTCGTCAGCCATCTGTCTGACGGCTTGGCCGAACCGCTCCCCGTTTCGTGAGAAGTTGTCGGTGCTGACCAGGGCCAGTGGAAGGGCACCGGCCTGGTAGCGCTCCAGCAGGAGGGCTGTGATGACTGCGATGGCGCTCTTGGCTTTATCAGGTCCGCCCTCGAATTCCGGAGCGATCCACGGCAGCGGCCGACCTTGGGAGTCGACCAGGGCATAGCCTTTTTCGGTGATGGTCGTTGTGACCATCTGCAGGCTGGGATTGCGGAAGACCAGCCTCAGATCACGTAGGGGCTTCGGATCCTCGCCCAGCGGGTAGGCGCCCGCAACGGAGGTGACCAGGGAGGTTTTCATGGATCCGTCTGCTTTCAGGATGACCTGAAGATAGCGGTCGTCGAAGGGAGTGTAGGCCTGATCGACAATGGCGGGGTCGAAGGATTCGGCCACCAATATGCCTCGGTCGGTGGCGCCTGAATCCAGAAGTTTTTGGGCAATGGGAGCGTGAACCGCCCTGAAGAGATTGCCGGCCCCGAAGTGAACCCAGGTAGGCGAGCGCTTGGTGGTCTGGCGCATGGCTTCGATGTCGTAGGTTGGCAGAGTCACGCCGGCCTTCTGCCAGGCTGCGGACTCATTATGTATATCGTCACTAAGGTGAAGCATCAGTGCCTTCCTTTATCAAAAAAACATATCGCGGAGACCAGGCGTAAACGCTTGCCCATCCTGCTTCCGAACCTACCAAGTCAGTGCCCGTATGCTTTCGGAGTTGCAATTTGTTTCTCATCAAACTGCTGTCGGCTGCTGTGGGACCGGGAAGTCACTTATACTTGGATGTTAGAAGTGCTCGGCGCCGTTGGCGTGCATTTCATGCGATATGGGGCATACGAAGGAAGGCTGATACATATAGATGAAGACCGGAGCAGATTCGGGTAGTGATTCCTCCACGGACAACCGCCGTATCACCATATATGATGTGGCTCGCCAGGCTGGAGTATCACCTTCAACGGTCTCGCGTACCTTCTCGCGCCCGGATCGGGTCAGTATTTCGACGGCTCGAATGGTTCAGAAGGTCGCTGATGCACTGGGCTATCACAGCGATATCGTCGACAGCCGGTCAGGTTCGCAGGGCAGGGGGCTGGTAGCGGTCATTGTGCCTGACCTGGGCAATCAGTTTTTCACCGGCGTCATTCGCAGCATCCAGGACGAGTGTGAGCGCTTCCGCTTTGAAACCCTGATTCTTGATACCCGGGAGTCCATCGCCAGGGAGCGAACGATCGTCGATACGGTCGCCCCCGTGGTCTCGGGAATCATCCTGGTCTCCCCAAGGATGCCCGATGCCATGATCCGCAAGTGCGCCCAGCTGCGTCCCCTGGTCAGCGTCAACCGTGACGTCAGGGGTGTATCCAGCATTAGCATCGACGTGGCCAAGGGGGCCTGCCAAGCGGTCGACTACCTGTACTCATTGGGCTATCGGAGTCTCACCTATTTGGATGGTCCGGCAGCCTCATGGTCAGGAGGTATCCGGTGGCGGCATATCTTCAATGAATGCGACGCCAAGGGGATGAGCGTCAAGCGCTCGCTGCCTTGCGCTCCTACCTTTTACGGAGGCTATTCCTTCGCAGAGAAGTACATGGACGACCCCACAGGTGCGGTCATCGCCCATAATGATCTGATGGCAATCGGCCTGATCGTGGCCCTCAGAAGGCTTGGTTGCGAGTGCCCTCGTGATATCTCCGTCATCGGGTTCGACAACGACACCATGTCCATGGTGAGCAGTCCGCCTCTGACCACCATTCATATGTCCCTTTCAGTCCTTGGGCGGGGGGCTGCCGACCTCCTTATGCGGCGTCTTTCCGGAACCGACCTGTCTGTAGCCCCGAGGGTTCCAGCCCGTCTGGTCATCAGACAGAGCACGGGTGCCAGGTCGAGCAAGCCTTTGGGCCTAAATGAGGCAGAGAAGGAATCTCGGCCATGAGCGGTCATGACCGTTCCAGGCGTGTGACAATCAGAGAGGTGGCTGACATGGCCGACGTCTCCCCCTCCACGGTATCAAGAGCATTCGCTCGGCCTGATAGGGTCAGTGCGGCCACGTCCAAGCGGATATTCGCCGCAGCCGACGCACTGGGGTACTATACGGAGCCGGTCGATACGGTTCCGTCCAGGACGCTGCAGGGCATGATCGCCATCATCGTTCCGGACATCACCAATCAGTTCTTCTCCGACATCATCCGTTCCGTACAACACGAGTTCAATCTGGCTGGATTTGCCCTTATCGTCGCGGAATCAGAGGAAAGTGCCAGTAGGGAGCGGCAGGCCTTCAATAGGATCGCCGCCTATGTGGACGGGGTAATTCTGACCTCATCGAGAATGCCTGATGCCATGATCCGCAAGTGCGCTCAGACCAGGCCCATCGTCGTGGTCAACCGGACTGTGCGTGGGGTGCCCAGTGTGGTCATCGATATTGGCACTGGTATCCGCCAGGCCGCTGAACTGTTGGTTTCCATGGGTTTTTCACGAGTGACCTATCTCGATGGCCCTTCTGCGTCATGGTCTGTGGGAGTCAGGTGGAATCACACTTACGAAGAGTTCCGTAAGCGCGGAGTGACTGTTAGACGAATTTGGCCGGGTCTTCCCACCTTCGTCGGTGGGTATGCCTTGGCGAAGCAGTATCTGAATGATCCTACGGGCGCCGTCATTGCTCACAATGACCTGATGGCCTTGGGTTTCATGGCTGCTATGCGTCGTCAGGGTATTCGCTGTCCGGACGACTATGTGATCATTGGATTCGACAACGACACTATGGCACAGGTAAGCGATCCGCCATTGTCCAGCGTGGGTAACACCCCGCCGAAACTGGGAAAGACAGCAGCCGGCATCCTTCTGGATCGGCTGAATGGCCGAACTAATCCGGCGCAGAGCATCACGATTCCCTCCCACCTGATCGTCCGGGAAAGCACAGGTAAGGCTACATCAGGTTCCTGATCAAGGAAGGTTCCGACAAATCATGGCAACATCGAGACCGTCCCTTTGCAGGCACGCATAGGCTGACAAATAGCATATGTGAGTTCCGATTGTGTGACTGTTTCGCCTGTCTGTTGGTCTGTACAGGAGGATTCTGAGCATCGCGGAAATTCGAATGCCGGACTTGCTGTTTTTGATTAAGGAGTTTGTAGTGGCTTTCCTGGATGACGATTTTCTTCTCGGGACGCGGTTGTCTCGGGAGTTGTTCCATGACGTGGCTGAGAATCTTCCCCTGGTGGATTATCACTGCCATCTGCACGCCAAGGAGATCTATGAGGACCCCAACTTCGATAATATCGTCGATGCCTGGCTGACAGATGGACACAATTATGGAGACCACTATAAATGGCGACTGGAGAGGGCCAATGGTGTTCCGGAACGGCTGATCACCGGGGACGGCGACCCTTGGGACAAATTCATGGCTTACGCCCGGACCATGGAACAGGCTGTGGGCAGCCCGGTCTATCTATGGACCCACATGGAGCTGCGGAGGTACTTCGGCATCTACGAACCCCTGACCACCAAGACCGCCAGGTCCATCTTTGATCAGACCAACGAGCTGCTGGCCACCCCGGACTTCTCGCGAAGAGCACTTCTGCGTCGCATGAATGTCAAGATTATCTGCACCACGGATTCCCCTGAGGATAATCTGGAGTACCACGATCGATTCGCCAAGGAGGGGGAGCCCTTTAGGATGGTTCCCGCCTTCCGTCCGGATGCGGCCCTGAATCCGACCGCCAAAGGGTATGGCGATTGGATCGGCACAATGGAGTCGGTCTGTGGCAAGCCGATCAATGACTTCAGCGGGCTTGTCGACGCTCTGCGTGATCGGGTGGATTACTTCCACCGGCATGGTTCCAGACTCTCCGACCATGCTGTCGATGTGGTGGAGTTCGCTCCGGCGACTGCTGAGAATTTGGATGCCATTTTCAGCAAGGCCAAGGCCGGACTGGGCCTGGACAGGCAGGAACAGGCCCAATACCGTGCGGCCGTCCTTCTTGAACTGATGCGAATATACAAGGATAAGGGCTGGACCATGCAGCTGCACCTTCAAGCCAGTCGCAACAACAACTCGACGGCTTTCCAGAAGCTTGGAGCCGACACGGGTTACGATTCCATGGCTGACAACTCGGTTGCCGCCCCCCTTGCCGCCCTTCTTGACCAAGCGCAGAGTTCGAACATTTTGCCCAGAACCATCGTCTATTCCCTCAATCCCAACGACTACATGGCCATAGCCACTGATTTAGGCTGCTTCGGAGGCGATGACAGGGGCCAGCTTCAGTTGGGCAATGCCTGGTGGTTCAACGACACCGTCACCGGGATGCGTCGGCAGCTCGAAGTTCTGGCTGAAACCTCACTCCTGGGCAATGCGGTAGGAATGACCACGGACTCCCGCAGCTTCCTGTCCTTCCCCAGGCATGAACTCTTCCGCAGGGTGCTCTGCGGGCTCTTGGGCGACTGGGCCGCCCAAGGTATCATACCTGATGACAAGGAGTATCTGGCTCCTCTGGTGCGTGCGGTCTCCTATGGGAACGCTCTGGCCCTCTTTGAGGGCTAAGGCCCGAGTAGTCGGCGGTAGACTTGCGCTATACGGTTTGGCGGTGGACAGTTCGATTCGGGGGTAACAAGGGTCTTGGGCAAAATGGCTCTCGGGTCTACGGCCTTTCCTGACTTTGTCTCGCCTACGCCCTCACCGGCCACGCCGATTACTGTGGATGGTCAGGGTTCCACTGAGCAAGGCGTTATGCCGAACGTGACTCTGGTGCCTTATAAACACAGAGTGAGGGTGGGGCCAAGCTCTCCTTTAAGGTCAAGGATCAGCCTCAGCATGGTCTGCTTACTATGCATGAGGAGGTGCCTTCTGGCTTCTCTTGCGGGAATCCTCATGGGGCAGGCGGCTCTCATTGGGATTAACCGGCATCTCAAGTCGGAACGCTAGTCAAATATGGCCCGCGGACCCAGCCTTAGAAGAGGGGGTCCGGGGCCTTTTTC
This sequence comes from Bifidobacterium asteroides, assembly GCF_009683175.1. Classification (GTDB taxonomy): domain Bacteria; phylum Actinomycetota; class Actinomycetes; order Actinomycetales; family Bifidobacteriaceae; genus Bombiscardovia; species Bombiscardovia asteroides_H. The sequence goes on along the minus strand of NZ_WKKW01000001.1, from coordinate 521,550 downwards.
TGTGCAAAGGCTGGCAACAAAGTGACTGGTATCATAGAGGACTTGTTAGCTTGACAATATGAGTGACGCAAAGAAGCATTGCATGATTCCAGAGGGCGGCTCCACAGGATTCGTCTCCACCTGTGGTGACGGCAAAGCCGCTGGTTTGAAACATGACTATATCAATGATATACCGGCGCGGACCGGTCAGGATACGATTCTGCTTAATCCTACGGATATGGTGGCCGTCGCTGCCAGAAATCTGGAGCCCGGCGAAAGGGTCGTGGTAGAGGGTCGTGGCGAGGTGACGGTGCTTGACCGAATTCCTCGCGGACACAAACTCGCGCTTCAGGACATTGCCGAGGGTGAGGACGTCATCAAGTATGGCTATGCCATCGGCCATGCCAAGGAGGCTATCACTACGGGACAATGGGTCCACACCCACAATGTGGACACCAACCTGGGCGCCGATCTGAACTACCGTTATCAGCCGGTTACCGACACTGTCAAGCCGGGCAGTCCGACCGGGACTTTCCAAGGATATCGGCGCGCTACAGGCAAGGTGGGCATCCGCAACGACCTCTATATCGTCCCAACCGTAGGCTGCATCAATAGTCTGTGCAACGCCATGGCACGATCTTTTTCAGCCCGCCATCCCGGCAACGGGTCTTTTGACTCGGTGATCGTGGCGCGTCATCCTTATGGATGCTCCCAACTCGGCGGCGATCTGGTCTACACCAGGCGTTGTCTTCAGGACATTGCCACCCACCCTAATGCCGGGGGTGTGCTCCTCGTTGGTCTGGGGTGTGAAAACAATCAGATGGAGGACATGCTGAGCACCCTGGGCGAATATGACACGAACCGGGTTCGTTGGATCATATGCCAGGAGGTGGAGGACGAGCTGGATGAGGCCGATGCCCTCCTGGACCAGATTAACGAGGCGGCCAAAGGTGATCACCGTGAAGAGGTGCCCATGTCCGAACTCAAGGTCAGCGTCAAGTGCGGCGGGTCCGATGGAATGTCAGGCATCACGGCTAACCCGCTGGTCGGTCGGTTCGCTGAATGGGTGGTTACCCAGGGCGGTTCCGTGGTTCTGGCCGAGGTCCCTGAAATGTTCGGGGCCGAGCAGGTCCTGATGAGTCAGGCACGCGACGAGCGGGTCTTCCATGATATCGTCGACCTTATCAACAATTTCAAAGGATTCTTCCGGAAATACGGCGAAGTTATATCCGACAATCCCTCTCCAGGCAACAAGGAGGGCGGAATCACGACTCTGGAGGATAAATCCTTGGGCTGCATCCGCAAAGGCGGTCGTTGTGAGGTCGAGGATGTGCTCAACTATGGCGACCATATCTCTAGACCTGGGCTCTCTCTGCTGCAGACGCCAGGCAACGACCTTGTCTCCAGTACGGGAATGGCCGCGGCCGGAGCGCAGGTAGTCCTCTTCACTACAGGCCGGGGCACTCCATTCGGAACTTTCGTGCCTACAATGAAAGTAGCCACCAATACGCCTCTGGCCACCAAGAAGCATCGTTGGATTGACTTCGATGCCGGCCGTCTTCTGGATGAGCCCGGAGATCAGGTTTTCAACGATTTTCGTAATAAAGTCCTTTCAGTGGTCAACGGCGAGCAGACCTGCAATGAGCGTAACGGCATGCAGGACATTGCCATCTTCAAGGATGGTCCGACTGAATAGAGTGCGGGTTTCACCAAGTGGGCACCCTGGCCGAAATAGCTGGGGTGCCTTGTTGTATATTGGCGGATACTTGTGCCTTGATCGAGTTGCCGATTCCGGAAGACTTGTCAACGGGTAATATCCCGAAATGAGCAAAGTCCGGACTTGTGTATTCCCATCTCCTATAGTGATGGGCCGGAGGAGCTTACGGCACAATAAGTCACGATTGGGAGCGGGATGGAATTATTCAGGAAGAAATCGGTTGAACAGACTCTGGCAGAGACCGGGGAGGAGGGCAGGTCGCTCAAGCGGACGCTGACCACCTGGGATCTGGCCATCATGGCCGTCGCAGTGGCCGTGGGCGCCGGCATCTTCTCGGTGGGGGCACAGGCGGCGGCCTTCCATGCGGGGCCGGCCGTCATCATCTCCTTCGTCATCGCAGGCATCGTCTGCGCGGCAGCCGTCATGTGTTACGCGGAGTTCGCCTCCATGATCCCGGTTTCAGGCTCGGCCTACACCTTCACCTACAACACCATGGGCGAACTGGTGGCCTGGATCATCGGCTGGGACCTGATTCTGGAGATGCTTATGGCTGCCTCGGTCATCTCCAAGTACTGGGGCGTCTACCTGAACGACTTCATCCATCTTATGGGCGGCACCTCATTTAGCTCCAGCTTCCACGTGTGCCTGCTGGACGTGGACCTGGCCCCGCTGGCGGTCGTCACCCTCTTCACGGTCCTTCTGGTCCTGGGCACCAAGCTTTCTGCCCGGTTCGACGGCGCCTTGACCGTCCTCAAGATCGGCATTGTGGTCTTCGTCATCGTGGTGGGCTTCTTCTACGTCAAGTTGGACAACTATAGGCCCTTCATCCCGCCGTCCGAACCGGCCTCGGCTGTTCCGGGTGCCAGCGTTCCGGGAATCATGGGTCAGCCGCTCTGGCAGTGGGTCTCTGGCATGCAGCCCACCATCTACGGTGTCCCTGGCATCCTCTCAGGCGCTGCCCTGGTCTTCTTCGCATTCGTGGGCTTCGATATCGTAGCTACTACCTCCGAGGAGGCCAAGGAACCCCACAAGACCATTCCTCGCGGAATCGGCCTGGGCATGCTGATCGTCATCACCCTGTACATCCTGGTCGCCATCGTCACCACCGGCATGGTCTCCTACAAGGACCTGGCCAAGGCCAAGAACCCCTCCCTGGCCACCGGCTTCGAGATGGTCGGCGCTCCCTGGGCTGCCAAGATCATCTCCTTCGGCATCGTGGTGGGGCTGACCACCGTGGTCATGGTGCTCCTGCTGGGGCTGACCCGCATTGTCTTCGCCATGAGCCGTGACGGGCTTCTTCCCCGTGCCCTGTCCCGCACCGGCCGTCACGGCACGCCTGCCCGCATCCAGATCCTGGGCGGCATCGTGGTGGCCGTGGTGGCCTCCTGCTTCCCCATAGACGTCCTGTCTGACATGGTCAACATCGGCACGCTCTCGGCCTTCCTGCTGGTGGCCATCTCCCTGCCCATCATGCGCAAGCGCCGGCCGGACCTGCCCCGGTCCTTCAAGATGCCCGGTAACCCCTGGGTTCCCATTCTGATCGCCCTGGCCTGCCTCTGGCTCATGCTCAACCTGACCGTGCTGACCTGGATCCGGTTCGTTGTCTGGTTGGCTGCTGGACTGGCCATCTACTTCGGCTATTCCTACCGGCACTCCCTGCTCGGTCGGCATCAGCTGAGTGGGAAGATATCCAAGGCCACCCAGGCCGGTCTGGACTGACCTGGAGCGTCGGCGCTGGAGTGTAGAGTGAATACTCGCATACTCAGGAGGTAACTCATGACCTACGTCATCGCTCAGCCCTGCGTGGACGTCAAGGACAAGGCCTGCGTGGACGAATGCCCGGTGGACTGCATCTACGAGGGCGTCCGCTCGCTCTACATCAACCCCAACGAGTGCGTGGACTGCGGCGCCTGCGAGCCGGTCTGCCCGGTGGAGGCCATCTTCTACGAGGACGACCTGCCCGAGGAGTGGACCTGGTACAAGGACGCGGCGACTGATTTCTTCGCCCAGGTGGGGGATGCCGGCGGCGCTGCTGCGGTCGGCCCCTACGATCACGATCCGGAGGGTGTGGCAGCACTGCCGCCCAACAAGTAGTCGATTAAGGCTGACGAGCCGCGGATGGGAGCCAACCCACCGCGGCTTATTCATAAGAGAAAGGCGGGCCATGGGTTTTCACTCTTTCCGATCCCCCTACGACTGGTCAAGGATTGACCCCTACCGGCGGCGTGCTGAGCAGTGCCCCGGCGGTCTGGTTGACCTCTCGGTGGGTTCGCCGGTGGATCCTGTGCCCAGGTCGGTCAAGGAGGCCTTGGCTGCGGCTGCGGATGATGGACAGGCACGAGGATATCCAAAAACTACCGGTGACGGCCTCCTGAGGCAGGCCGCGACCGACTGGTTCCGTCGTCGCCGCGGGGTCGATCCGGATGCCATTGGCGCGGATCTGGTGCCCACGGTCGGGTCCAAGGAGGCGGTGGCACTCATGGCCTCCCTCCTGCATCTGGGACCGGGGGACCGGGTGGTGCAGCCGAGGGTATCCTATCCCACCTATGCCATCGGAACCCAGCTGGCCGGGGCCCAGGTGACGACCGTGGACGATCCTGCTGATACGGATTCATGGATGAACCTGCCTGGTGTGCGAGCAATATGGATCAATTCGCCAGGCAACCCCAGTGGGCGGATCATCGACCGAGCCGGGTTGGCCAAGATCGTGCGGGCGGCCCGTTCGATAGGGGCCACGGTCCTGAGCGACGAGTGCTATGCCCTGCTGGATTGGTCAGAGCCGGATCGAGTCGGGCGGAATGCGCAGATCCCCGCCTCGCCCTGCATCCTGGAATCGGAAGTTTGTGGCGGCGATGCCAGCGGGATACTCTGTCTGTACTCAATGAGCAAGCAGTCCAACATGGCCGGGTATAGGGCGGCCCTGGTGGCTGGCGATGCCCAACTGGTGAAGGCCATGACCGCCTACCGCAAGCAAGTGGGATTGATTGTGCCAGGTCCGGTGCAACGGGCCATGCGGGCCGCGCTGGAGGATGGCGAGGCTGTGAGGGTCCAGCGCAATATCTACGCCCGTCGCCTGCATGCCCTGGATGAAGCCCTCAGTTCTTACGGATACGATGCCGTCATGCCCCAGGGCGGCCTGTATATCTGGGCACCGGCCCGCTCGGGCGACTGTTGGGCCGATATGGCGGACCTGTCCCGCCTGGGTATTCTGGCCAGTCCAGGGGAGTTCTACGGGGATGGCCACTATCTGCGATTTTCGTCAACCATCACTGACGAGCAGCTGGAGCTGGCCCTGGGGCGTCTGCAGAGCGCCGCTTAGAGGCCCATGCTGACTGAGCCCTTGCCGTAGCGGCTTCTGATGGAGTCCATGGTGGCCTCTGCCTGATCCAGGCGCTGGGACTCGCTGCCGGTGCGACGTTTGCTCTCGTGGATGATGTCTTCCAAGGAAGGCTGGATGGGAGTGTCCTCCACCCGGCTCAGACCGGATGCGCTGACACCGGCCAGACGGATCAGCCTGGGCAGGGGTGTGTCCATGGGCACGCCGTCGGGCAATCCCAGCATGGCCTTGAGCAGACCGACCGCTTGCGGATAGATGCGGTTGGCTGAGTTGACCGGGGTTTCCAGGGTGTGGGCCTTGGTCATATAGCGCAGATCATCGAAGCGCAGTTTGACGGTGATGGTCCGGGCGATCAGGTCGTGCGATCGCAGTCCGGTGGCGACCTCGTTGCTGCAGACGCGCAGGAGGTCGCAGACCTGCTTCATGCTGGTGGTGTCGTGTAGAAAGGTGCGTTCCGCACCCAGGGACTTCTCCGGCGCCCGCGGTTGGACCGGATCGTCGTCCAGTCCGTGGGAGGCCTGTGCCAGCTTCCTGGCTGTAAGGTTCGAGCCCGTGGCCCGAGTCAGATCCCGCTCGTTCATGGTGGCCAGGTCGGCCACGTCCTTGATGGCCCAGGCGTTGAGCCGCTTCTCCAGGGCCGGTCCGATTCCGGGAATGCCACGCAGGGGCATCAGCTGGACGAACTCGGCCTGCCGGGCCCTGGGAATCAGCAGCATACCGTCGGGTTTGGCGTTGGTGGAGGCCATCTTGGCCACCAGCTTGTTGGTGGCGACGCCTACCGAGCAGGTTACGTGGAATTGACGTGCCACGCTGGCCCGGATCCACCGGGCGATGGCCGTGGGCATGCCCCAGCGGATGAGCGCCCCGGACACGTCCATGTAGCATTCGTCCACAGAGACCTGCTCGATCTGATCGGTGATTCGTGAGAAAACCGTATCAAATATCCGTCGTGAGATGCCTCGGTAATAGGCCATGTCAACCGGGAGGAAGACCCCTTGAGGGCACAGTCGTCTGGCGCGTGCCAGGGGCATGGCCGAGTTGATGCCGAAGGCCCTGGCCTCGTAGCTGGCCGCGGAGACCACAGAACGCCGTCCGGTGCCGATGATGACCGGCCGGCCTTGCAATTGCGGGTGTCGAGCGACTTCGCAGGAGGCGTAGAAGGCGTCCATGTCAATGTGCAGCACCGTGCAGCCGGTCTCGTCATGTCCCCAGTCCTTCTTGGCGGCTGCAAGCCTTGGTGCGGTACTCATGGCTCCATGATAGAAGGGGGTCCCGGAGGAACATGCGATAAATTATTCTCAGGCATCGATTCTTGGAGAAGGTTCGTTTTTATGGTTTTTATCCATAAAAGTGAACGGTTCCGTGCCCTGCCTTGCCGCTTCCTGTCGCCCCGGCGAGTCAGGTCGGTCAATCATGGTATTCTATTGTTTTGTTCTCGAAACTCTGGGGCTAGGGCCCCGGCTCGGGAGCCTGCATGGAGACGTGCCTGAGTGGCCGAAAGGGGCACCCTGCTAAGGTGTTGACTGCGCAAGCGGTCCAGGAGTTCGAATCTCCTCGTCTCCGCCTGATGACCGGTGATCGTTGATCCTGCTCGATTGCCGGTCTTATTCATTATCAGTTCATTATCAGTCGGTGCTTGGCATAAGCCTGTCCGGAAGGATATACCCCAGCCAGGCAATGGCTGTATGGATTGCTTTGACTGTTATGAGGCAGACGAAGCCTTGTTCCCGGACAGAGGAATCAGCCTGCGGCCTTCCCCCAGTGTGCTGGGCTGGGCCCGGCCCTGCAGAAGATCATCCAGTCGGCCGTGAAAGGCCGGTACCGCTGCGGGCTCCAGGTCGTAGGTCAATCGGACCCTATCGGTGAAGTCTTCGGTCTCCACGTGTCCTCCCGAGTTGCGGATCAGACGGCGGAGGGGTTCGTACTCTGGATAGTCCACAGCGATCGTGAAGCGCTGCGTCGGGAGCACGCGTGCCGATCTGGCCGCCTTGAGCGCCAGGGAGGCTGCTGAGGAGTAGGCGCGGATCAGTCCACCTGACCCTAGAAGAATCCCTCCGAAGTATCGGGTCACCGTCAGGGCGCAGTCGGTCAGCCCCTGCCGACGCATGACCTCAAGTATGGGCTTGCCGGCCGTTCCGGAGGGCTCCCCGTCATCGCTCATGCGCTCGCTGGTGCGGCCCTCGGGTCCCCAGATCGCGCAGTGGCAGACGTGTCGGGCCTTGGGGTGTTGCAAGCGGACCTCCTGGACGAAGGCCATGGCCGCCTCCTGGTCCTCCACGTGGCAGGCCTGGCCGATGAACTCGGACTTGCGCTCGGTCAGGGAGCCTGTGGCCGGTTTCTGCGGCGTATCCAGTATGGTGAGCAATCGGCTTGCCTCCTATGCCTATCGTCTCCTCGGTTCCTGCGTTATCTCCATGCTAGAGGGGATCCCGGGTCGAGCCCGTTATCAAGGAGACGACCTAAGCTGGCCCCATGACCAATCCCCAGGACCAACCGGAAACCGAATCACCGTCAGCCGGCAAGCCCCACGAGGCCCTGACCGTTTTCTACGAAAGGCTCAGGCACTCTACGGATACGGCCGAGCTGCATGAATTCGCCCGCAGTCCCCTGCCCGACAAGTCCGATCAGGCCGCCTTCTCCCGCTTTACGGCACTGCTGGAGGCCGTCGCCGGCAATGAGCACACGCCGGTGGAGGACAGGATCTACCTGGCACAGACCATGCCCTTCCCCAACATCCTGGTCAAGCTCTCCCAGGATTCCAGCGTGGAGGTCCGTCGGGCGGTGGCCGCCAACAAGGACGACAAGAACTGGTTGGCCGGTCTGCTCACCAAGGACGAGGATGCCGGAGTCAGGGCTGCAGCGTTGACCAATCCCATGACCTCCTGGAAGATGCGCCTGGAGGGCGCCCAGGACGAGCGTACCGATGCTGATACCTTGGACTTTCTGGGAGCTCTCGGCACTCGCGAGGAGCAAAATGCCCCCCATGTGCTGGCTGCCATGGTGCGCCGGGCCGTGGCCCTGAATCCCAACACCGGGCAGGCCACCCTTGATGCCCTGCGCAAGGACCCGGACGGGCAGGTGGCACGGGCAGCAGCCTCCCGCTGAGACCGGGGCGGACGCGAATTTTGACGAATGGCACTCAGGCGTTACAATAATGGATTGTTGTGTTTCCCTAAGGGGTCCTCAAAGCGCTTTTCCCACTCGCCGTCTAGGACTTTAAGGGAGCCCACGGAATACATGGCTTTCGGCCAGCATGGCAGCATGCGGCGCGGAGAGCCCGAAACACAATGCAAGGAAAAGGTTGAATCGTGAAGACTTTCACCCCGAAACCAGCCGATCTGACACATGACTGGTATATCGTCGACGCCTCCGGTGTGGTGCTGGGTCGTCTGGCAGCCCAGGTGGCCGATCTGCTGCGTGGCAAGAACAAACCCACCTATGCGCCCTACGCCGACTCCGGCAACAACGTCATTGTCATCAACGCCTCCAAGATGGTGCTGACAGGCAACAAGAGCGACAAGGTGCTCTACACCCACTCCGGCCGCCCCGGCGGTCTGCGCCGCGACTCCTACGGGCAGTTGATGGAGCACAATCCCGAGCGCATCATCATGACGGCGGTCAAGGGCATGCTGCCCAAGAACAAACTGGCCAAGGTCCAGCTGACCAGGTTGCGGGTCTTCGCAGGCGAGGAGCATCCTCACACCTCCCAGCAGCCCATTGAGTACAAGATCCATCAGGTCGCCCAGCAGGCCAAGTAGGACCAGAGGAGATAATCATCATGGCTGACAACAACAACAGCTCCGCGGTTCTTGAGGCCGAGGAGACCAGCGCTTCCTACACTTCCGAGACCAACGCCGGTGCAGGCACCGGCACCTCCGCCATCGAGCCGGGCTATGGCACCGGCCGCCGCAAGGAGGCAGTCGCCCGCGTCCGTCTGATTCCGGGCTCCGGAAAGTGGAGCATCAACGGGCACACCCTGGAGGAGTACTTCCCCAGCAAGCTGCACCAGCGCGAGGTCAACTCGCCCATCGTGCTGCTCAAGCTCGAGAACAAGTTCGACGTGGTTGTGCGCGTCGAGGGCGGCGGCGTGACCGGCCAGGCCGGCGCAGTCCGTCTGGGCGTTGCACGCGCCCTGAACGCCATCGATCGGGATGCCAACCGTCCTGCCCTGAAGAAGGCCGGGTTCCTGACCCGTGACGCCCGCGTGGTGGAGCGCAAGAAGGCCGGTCTGCACAAGGCCCGTCGCGCCCCGCAGTTCTCCAAGCGCTGACGTTCGCAGTTTCTTCCATCCCCAAGGTCCTCACGGACCTTGGGGATTTTTCATGCTTGGATCCATGCCTGGCCAGCCCAGTTCCAAGCGAACGACAAAGCGCACGTTGGGGTGCGGAAAATGACCAGGAAAACCACGAATTCCCACACGACACGCTTCAAGCGAACGTTCGCTCATCCGGGGGCTCAATGGTGCCCCCTTGGGTCTATATTGTGACTTTCGTCACGTTATGACGGATGTCTTTCGTGGACCGCCACGGTCTGAGACTGTATGAGACCTTCTGCCGGCCCTCATCGGCATCCGCGGAACATGAGGAGGGCCAATATCTTGGCTGGAACGCAGAAGCAGAAGCAAGAGCATCAGGTGAAGGAGCCGGCAACCGGCAGGGAAGACACCCGGGCCGACGGCAGTGAGCTGGCCCGCAAGGAGGTGGATGCCCTGGTCGTCCGAGCGCAGTCGGCTTTACATGCCTTTGAGGAGCTCGACCAGAGCCAAGTGGATCGGATTGTGGCCAAGGCCTCGATTGCGGCCCTGAACAAGCATCTGTCCCTGGCTCAGATGGCCGTGGAGGAGACCGGACGCGGCCTGGTGGAGGACAAGGCCACCAAGAACATCTTTGCCTGCGAGCATGTGACCAATTACCTGGCCAGGCAGCGCACCGTGGGCATCATCAGCGAGAACGATGTGGACGGCATCATCGAGGTGGCCGAGCCGGTGGGAGTTGTAGCCGGCGTGACCCCGGTGACCAACCCCACCTCGACAGCCATCTTCAAGTCGCTGCTGGCCCTGAAGACCCGCTGCCCCATCGTCTTCGGATTCCACCCCTACGCACAGCGCTGCTCGGTGGAGGCGGCCCGGATTGTCCGCGACGCCGCCATCGAGGCGGGCGCTCCGCGCGATTGCATCCAGTGGATCGAGCACCCCTCAGTCGAAGCCACCGGCGCCCTCATGCAGCACCCCGGCGTAGCCACCATTCTGGCCACCGGGGGCACCGGCATGGTCAAGGCCGCCTATTCCTCGGGCAAGCCGGCATTGGGCGTAGGTGCCGGCAATGCCCCGGCATATGTGGACCGCAGGGTCAACGTGCCCCGGGCCGTCAACGACCTGATCCTGTCCAAGCATTTTGACTACGGCATGATCTGCGCTACAGAGCAGGCCATCATCGCCCATCAGGATGTGTATGGCCGGGTGATCGAGGAGATGAAGCGGCGCAAGGCTTACTTCGTCAACCCCGAGGAGAAGGTCAAGCTGGAGGAGTACATGTTCGGCGTGCGGGCCCATGCCGGTACCGATGCGCCCGCTCCCAGGCTCAACTCCGAGGTTCCGGGCAAGTCCCCCCAGTTCATCGCCCGCCAGGCCGGCTTCAAGATACCCGAGGATGTGACCATTCTGGCCGCCCAATGCGACCAGGTCGGCCCCATGGAACCCCTGACCCTGGAGAAACTGGCACCGGTTCAGGCCGTGCTCAAGGCCAGCAACAAGGAGGAGGGCTTCACCCTCTGCCAGCAGATGCTGCGTTATGGTGCCGGACATACGGCGGCCATCCACACCGACGATGAGAGGCTGGTGCGTGAGTATGGACAGCGCATGCATGCCTGCCGGATCGTCTGGAACCAGCCCAGCTCCCTGGGCGGCATCGGCGACATCTACAATGCCATCGCCCCCTCCCTGACCCTGGGTTGCGGCTCCTACGGCGGCAACTCGGTCTCGGGCAACGTCCAGGCGGTCAATCTGATCAATATCAAGCGGATCGCGCGGAGGAACAACAACATGCAGTGGTTCAAGGTGCCCCCCAAGACCTACTTCGAGCCCAACTCCGTCCGCTATCTGCGCGACATGTTCGGCATCCGCCGGGCCGTCATTGTCTGCGACAAGGTCATGGAGCAGCTGGGAATCGTCGACAAGATCATCGATCAGCTGCGGGCCCGGCCCGAGCCGGTCACCTTCCGCATCATCGACTACGTGGAGCCGGAGCCCAGCGTCGAGACGGTGGAGCGCGGTGCGGCCATGATGCGCGATGAGTTCGGCCCCGACACCATCATCGCTGTGGGCGGCGGCAGCCCTATGGACGCAGCCAAGATCATGTGGCTGCTCTATGAGCACCCGGAGATTTCCTTTGCCGATGTTCGGGAGAAGTTCTTCGACATCCGCAAGCGGGCCTTCAAGATTCCGCCCCTGGGCACCAAGGCGAGGCTGGTCTGCATTCCCACCTCCTCGGGCACGGGTTCGGAGGTCACCCCATTCGCGGTCATCACCGACCACAGGACCGGATACAAGTACCCCATCACCGACTACGCCCTGACCCCCAGCGTGGCCATCGTGGATCCGGTTCTGGCCCGCACCCAGCCCAAGCAGCTGGCCTGCGACTCGGGCTTCGATGCCCTGACCCACTGCATGGAGGCCTTCGTTTCGGTCTATGCCAATGACTACACCGACGCCATGGCCCTGCACGCCGCCAAGCTGATCTGGGACAACCTGGAGTCTGCCGTGGGCACCGCCGGCGGCGAGGCCAAGGTGCGCGCCCAGGAGAAGATGCACAATGCGGCGACCATGGCTGGCATGGCCTTCGGCTCGGCCTTCCTGGGCATGTGCCACGGCATGGCGCATACCATCGGAGCCCTCTGCCATGTGGTCCATGGGCGGGCCAACTCCATCCTCCTGCCCTATGTGATCCGCTACAACGGGCGGATCCCGGACGAGCCGACCAGCTGGCCCAAGTACAGCGAGTATGTGGCCCCGGAGCGCTACAGGCAGATGGCCCATGTATTGGGCATCGAATCCGCTACCCCCGAGGAGGGCGTGGAGCTCTTGGCCCGTGCCGTGGAATCCTACAGGGACGAGCGCCTGGGCATGGATGCCTCCTTCCAGGCTGCCGGAGTGGACGAGGACCTCTACTGGCGGTCCCTGGATCAGATCGGCATGCGCGCCTATGAGGATCAGTGCACGCCGGCCAACCCCCGCATTCCGCTGATTGAGGACATGAAGGACATCGCCGTGGCCGCCTACTATGGAGTCACCCAGGAGGAGGGCCACCGGATGAGGGTTGCCCGCCAGGGCGAGGATGTGCTCCAGGAGGCCTCCCGGCGGTCCTGACAGGGCCGGAATTGAGCCGGGGGGTTCCCCTGGAAGCGGTGCGACACGCCCGGATTCTTCTAGGGGAACCCTCGTGCTTTAATAAGAAAGTTGCCTGTTTTGGGCTCGCATTTTGTCAATCACAATAGCGGGTGCAGCGAGGAGTCCCATCCCCACGGGATTCTCCACGGCTGCGCATGGATCCGGCTGAGGCCTGTCGGGAGGAATGTCTCCTTGCGGCCGTCGTTCCGTGCCCTCGAAACAGACTGGGTAATCAGTTCATAGATCGCTAGAAAGGGCGGACGGCAATGGCGGGACAGAAAATCCGCATCAGGCTAAAGTCCTATGACCATGAGGTCATCGACCAATCGGCGAAGAAGATCGTCGAGACGGTGACGAACGCGGGCGCAACTGTGGTTGGCCCCGTTCCGCTGCCGACTGAGAAGAACGTGTATGTCGTCATCCGTTCTCCTCATAAGTACAAGGACTCCCGCGAGCACTTCGAGATGCGCACCCACAAGCGCCTGATCGACATCGTGGATCCCACGCCCAAGGCTGTGGATTCGCTGATGCACATCGATCTGCCGGCGGACGTCAACATTGAGATCAAGCTGTAGGGGAGGAGGAAACCGCATGGCTGAAGAGCAGAGGAACCGCAAGGCTCTCCTGGGCCGCAAGCTGGGCATGTCCCAGGTCTGGGACGAGAACGGCTTCTTCGTCCCGGTGACCCTGGTGGACGTGTCCACCAACGTGGTGACCGCGGTCAAGAACCAGGAGAAGGACGGCTACCAGGCCATCCAGATCGGCTACGGGCAGATCGACCCCACCAAGGTGACCAAGCCGCTGGCTGGACACTTCGCCAAGGCCGGAGTGACCCCGCGTCGTCACCTGGTCGAGGTCCGCACCGCCGATGCCGACAGCTATCAGCCCGGCCAGGAGCTGGGCCTGGACCTGCTGCCCGAGGGCAGCGAGGTCGATGTGACCGGAACCACCAAGGGCAAGGGCTTTGCCGGCACCATCAAGCGCTGGGGCTTCAAGTCCTACCGCCGCACCCACGGTTCGCACAAGAACGAGCGTCGTCCCGGTTCAGTGGGCGCCTGCGCAACGCCCAGCCGCATCCTCAAGGGCAAGCGGATGGCCGGCCGCATGGGTCACGACACCTCGACCGTCCAGAACCTGACCATCGTCTCCGCAGATGCCGAGAAGGGCGTCATCGCCATCAAGGGTGCCTTGCCCGGGCCCCGCGGCGCCATCGTCCTGGTTCGTTCGGCAGTGAAGGGAGCCTGAAACCATGGCTAAGTTGACTCTGAACATCACCGACGCCCAGGGCAAGAACACCGGTACCGTGGATGCACCCGAGCAGATCTTCGGCATTGCCGAGGAGGATGTCCGCTCACACGTGCCGCTGATCCACCAGGTGGTTGTCGCCCAGCTGGCAGCAGCCCGCCAGGGCACGCATTCGGTCAAGACCCGGTCCACCGTCTCAGGCGGCGGCCGCAAGCCTTGGAAGCAGAAGGGCACTGGACGTGCCCGTCAGGGTTCCATCCGCGCTCCCCAGTGGACCGGTGGCGCCATTGTCCACGGCCCGCAGCCGCGCGATTACTCCCAGCGCACCCCCAAGAAGATGAAGGCCGCAGCCCTGCGCTACGTCCTGTCCGACCGGGTCAACGCCGGACGCGTGCACGTGGTCGACTTCGGCATTGGCGAGACTCCGTCCACCAAGGCAGCCAAGGCGGCCCTGCTGCCCCTTGTCGACAACAGATTCACCACCGTCGTGCTGTCCCGTGAGAACATCAACGAGTGGCTCTCCGTGAGGAACCTGCCCACCGTCCATGTCCTCTTCGCCGATCAGCTCAACACCTACGATGTGGTCACGGCCGAGGATGTCGTCTTCAGCAAGGATGGCTTTGATGCCTTCCTGGCTGCCAAGAGCGGCGTCAAGTCCGAGACCGTCAAGGAGGCCTGATTTTCATGGCAGCTATTCACAAGCCAGCACACGACATCATTCTGCGCCCGGTAGTCTCCGAGAAGAGCTACGCCAACTCGGACCGCGGCCAGTACACATTCGTGGTTGACCCTGATGCCAACAAGGTCGCCATCAAGCAGGCCATCGAGCAGATCTTCAACGTGAAGGTCACATCGGTCAACACCCTCAACCGCCAGGGCAAGCGGACCCGGACCCGTACGGGCTGGGGTCGTCGCGCCGCCGAGAAGCGCGCCATCGTCAAGGTGGCCGAGGGCCAGTCGATCGATGTCTTCGGTACCAACAACTGAAGGCTAGCCGAGAAAAGTTAAGGAAGAACTAGATTATGGCTATCCGTACATACAAGCCGACGACCGCGGGCCGTCGCAACGCCTCGGTTTCGGACTTTGCCGAAATCACGCGCTCCAAGCCCGAGAAGTCGCTGGTTCGCAAGCTGAGCAAGACCGGCGGACGCAACTCCTATGGCCGCGTCACCAGCCGCCATCGCGGCGGCGGGCACAAGCGCCAGTACCGCCTCATCGACTTCCGTCGCTGGGACAAGGACGGCGTGCCCGCCAAGGTTGCTGAGATCGAATACGATCCCAATCGCTCGGCCCGCATCGCCCTTCTGCACTTTGCAGACGGTGAGAAGCGCTACATCATCGCCCCGCAGGGCATCAAGCAGGGTGACGTCATCGAGACCGGTCCCCAGGCCGACATCAAGCCCGGCAACAACCTGCCCCTGCGCAACATCCCCACCGGCACCATCGTCCACGCCATCGAGCTGCGGCCCCTGGGCGGCGCCAAGATCGCCCGCTCGGCCGGTGCTGCCGTCCAGCTGGTGGCCAAGGACGGGGCCTACGCCCAGCTGCGTATGCCCTCAGGAGAGATTCGCAATGTCGACTCCCGCTGCCGCGCAACGGTGGGTGAGGTCGGCAACAACGACCACGCCAACGTCCAGCTTGGCAAGGCAGGACGTGCCCGCTGGATGGGACGCAGGCCCATCACCCGTGGTGAATCCATGAACCCGGTCGACCACCCGCATGGCGGGCGCACCCGTGGCGGCAAGCCACCAGTGTCTCCCTGGGGCAAGGGCGAGGTCCGCACCCGCAGGCCCAAGAAGGCCTCCAACAAGATGATCGTGCGTCGTCGTCCAAATGGTAAGAACCGCAAGTAAGGGAGTGTCGGAAAGATGACTCGTAGCATCAAGAAGGGCCCATTCGTCGACGCCCACTTGCAGAAGAAAGTCGACGAGCAGAACGAGAAGGGCACCAAGGACGTCATCAAGACCTGGTCCCGTCGTTCCATGATCACCCCGGACTTCATCGGGCACACTTTCGCTGTGCACGATGGCCGTAAGCATGTCCCGGTCTTCGTCACCGAGGCCATGGTCGGCCACAAGCTCGGCGAGTTCGCCCCCACCCGGACCTTCAGGGGTCACGTGAAGGACGACAAGAAAGCACGCCGCTGAGGCGAGGGAGAGTAGAGACACATGGAAGCTAAGGCAATTGCACGTCACGTTCGCGTGACGCCTCGCAAGGCTCGCCGCGTCGTCGACCTCATCCGAGGCAAGCAGGCGACCGAGGCCGTGACCATTCTGAAGTTCGCCCCCCAGGACGCGGCCGTTCCGGTCCGCAAGTGCCTGGAGAGCGCCATCGCCAACGCTCGCGTCAAGGCGGACAAGGCCAACCAGCCCTTCCGCGAGAACGAGCTGATGGTTCGTGAGACCTACGTGGACGAAGGAACCACCCTGAAGCGGTTCCGCGCCCGCGCCCAGGGTCGTGCGGCCCGCATCAACAAGCGGACCAGCCACATCACCGTAGTGGTGGCCGACAAGGAAGGAGCCCGATAATGGGGCAGAAGATCAACCCGTTTGGGTACCGACTCGGCATCACCGAGGAGCACCGCAGCAAGTGGTACTCCGACTCCAACAAGGCGGGGGAGCGTTACAGCGACTTCGTGCTTGAGGATGACAAGATCCGCAAGGAGATGAACAAGGACCTGGAGCGCGCAGGCGTTTCCAAGATTGTCATCGAGCGGACCCGCGACCGTGTGCGCGTCGACATCCACACCGCCCGGCCGGGCATCGTCATCGGTCGTCGTGGAGCAGAGGCCGAGCGTGTGCGCGCCAAGCTGGAGAAGATCACCGGCAAGCAGGTCCAGCTGAACATCTTCGAGGTCAAGAACGCCTCCATCGATGCCCAGCTGGTGGCTCAGGGCATCGCCGAGCAGCTGACCAACCGCGTCACCTTCCGCCGGGCCATGCGCAAGGCTCAGCAGGATGCCATGCGCGCAGGCGCCAAGGGCATCAGGATCAAGCTGTCAGGTCGTCTGGGCGGAGCCGAGATGAGCCGTTCGGAGTTCTACCGCGAGGGCCGTGTGCCCCTGCAGACTCTGCGCGCCCTGATCGACTACGGCTTCTTCGAGGCCAGAACCACCTACGGTCGCATCGGCGTCAAGGTCTGGATCTACAAGGGCGATATGACCGAGCGTCAGTTTGAGGAGCAGCAGGCTCAGCAGAACAACCGCCCCGGTCGGCGCGGCGATCGTCGTCCCCGTCGTGGCGTCCGTCCCTCCGAGGGACGCACCCGCCGCGAGCAGGATGCAGCCAAGCAGAACAGCGGTGTGGCCACGCCGCCGGCGGCGGCTCAGGAGCAGACCGCCTCGGCGCCCGTCGCAACCGAAGCAAAGGAGTGAGCCGTGCTTATCCCAAAGAGGACTAAATACCGCAAGCAGCATCGTCCGGGTCGTTCGGGCATGTCCAAGGGCGGCAACGAGATCGCTTTCGGCGATTACGGCATCCAGGCCCTGGCTCCTGCCTACCTGACCAACCGGCAGATCGAGGCGGCCCGTATCGCCATGACCCGGTACATCAAGCGTGGTGGCCGCGTCTGGATCACGGTCTTCCCGGATCGCCCCCTGACCAAGCATGCCCTGGGATCCCGAATGGGTTCCGGCAAGGGTGCGCCCGAGTTCTGGGTGGCCAATGTCCGTCCCGGCCGGGTGCTTTTCGAGATCGGCGGCGTGAGCGAGGATGTGGCCCGCGAGGCCCTTCGCCGCGCCACTGACAAGCTTCCCATGAAGTGCCGGATTATTGCACGTGAAGGCGGTGACATCTGATGTCAGTCGGAACAGCCGAGTATTCCATCAAGAATCTGAATGAAAAGACCAATGCGGAGATCGAGGATTTCCTGAAGAAGTCCAAGGAAGAGCTGTTCAACCTGCGCTTCCAGTCGGCCACCGGTCAGCTGGAGAACACCTCCCGCCTCAAGGCCGTCAAGCACGACATCGCCAGGATGTACACCGTCCTGCGTGAGCGCGAGCTGGGCATCAGCCAGGAGCCCGCCGAAGCAAAGGCCAAGAGCAAAGCTGAGGAGAAGTAAGCATGGCTGACAAGCAGGAGCGCAACTTCCGCAAGGTTCGCAGCGGCTACGTCGTGTCCGACAAGATGGACAAGACCATCACCGTTGAGCTGGAGCAGCGTTCGACCCACCCCCTGTACGGCAAGGTCGTCCGCAGCAACCGCAAGGTCAAGGCCCATGATGAGAAGAACGAGGCCCATGTGGGCGACTTCGTGAGTATCATGGAGACCCGTCCTCTGAGCAAGACCAAGCGCTGGCGTCTCGACTCCATTGTCGAGCGCGCCAAGTAACAAGTTCGGCCAGGCTCCGCATTTCATCCCGCCCTGGTGCGGGGTGTCTGCGGAGAACCAGCGCGGCTAAGGAGAATCAATGATTCAGCAGGAATCGCGGCTTCAGGTCGCCGACAACACGGGTGCCAAGGAGATTCTGGCCATCCGCGTGCTCGGCGGGTCGAAGCGACGCTATGCCGGCATTGGCGATGTGATCGTCGCCACCGTCAAGGATGCCATTCCCGGCGGGTCGGTCAAGAAGGGCGAGGTCGTCAAGGCGGTCGTCGTCCGTACGGTCAAGGAGCATCGTCGGCATGACGGCTCCTACATCAAGTTCGACGAGAACGCGGCGGTCATCCTCGGCACCGGTCGTGAACCCCGCGGCACTCGTATCTTCGGACCGGTCGGTCGTGAGCTGCGCGACAAGCGCTTCATGAAGATCGTGTCCCTGGCACCGGAGGTGATCTGAAGTGGTAGCCAAGATCAAGACAGGCGACCAGGTCAAGGTCATCCGCGGCAAGGATCGCGGCAAGGAGGGCAAGGTTCTGCGGATTCTGCCCAATGACCGTCTGATCGTCGAGGGTATTCAGATCGTCAAGAAGCATGTGCGGGCCACCCAGCAGGGTCAGGAGTCGGGCATTGTCCCGACCGAGGCGCCCATCCATCGTTCCAACGTGATGGTCATCGACCCGGAGACCAAGAAGCCGACTCGCATCGGCGTGAACATCAAGGAGGAGGCGCGTGACGGCAAGGTCAAGGTCGTGCGTACCCGCTTCGCCAAGAAGTCAGGCAAGGAGCTGTCATGAGCGATACCACCGTTGAAGCACCGGCAGTCCCTCGTTTGCTGCAGCAGTACCGCGAGAGCATCGTCCCCGAGCTGGAGAAGGAGTTCAAGTTCTCCAACCCCATGCAGGTGCCCAGGATCGAAAAGGTCGTGGTCTCCATGGGCGTGGGTGCCGCGGCACGCGACTCCAAGCTGATTGAGGGCGCGGTCAAGGACCTGACGGCCATCACCGGCCAGAAGCCCAAGATCACCAAGGCCAAGAAGTCCGTGGCGCAGTTCCACCTGCGTGAGGGACAGGCTATAGGCGCCTTCGCCACCTTGCGCGGCGTGCGTATGTGGGAGTTCCTGGATCGTCTGTTGACCCTGGCTCTGCCCCGCATCCGCGACTTCCGCGGCATCAGCGACCGTCAGTTCGACGGCCAGGGCAACTACAACTTCGGTCTCACGGAGCAGTCCATGTTCCACGAGATCGATCCTGATCAGATCGATCACCAGCGTGGTATGGATATCACCGTGGTGACCTCCACCAAGAACGATCAGGAGGCCCGGGCGCTGCTCAAGCAGCTGGGCTTCCCCTTCAAGGAGAACTGATATGGCAAAAACCGCTCTGAGAAACAAGGCGGCACGCAAGCCGAAGTTCAAGGTGCGTGGATACACGCGCTGCCAGGTCTGCGGTCGTCCTCATTCCGTCTATCGCAAGTTCGGCCTGTGCCGCATCTGCCTTCGCGAGAAGGCCCATCGCGGCGAGCTGCCGGGTGTGACGAAGTCCAGTTGGTAAAGATCGACGCTGAAGGTCCGCGGTCGCGGCAGCTTGCTGCCCGGCGGCGGAAACCACGGCGAGGAAGGGCATAAGCCCACATGACAATGACAGATCCCATCGCAGACATGCTGACACGTCTGCGTAATGCGAGTGCGGCCAAGCATGAAACAGTCGACATGCCGTACTCCAAGTTCAAGGCGAACATCGCGCAGATCCTCAAGCGCGAAGGTTTCATCGCCGATTACCGCGCCAAGGAGGCGCGGGTCGGGCAGGATCTGGAGATCACGCTCAAGTACGGCCCCGATGGACGCCAGTCCATTCAGGGAATCAAGCGCGTCTCCAAGCCCGGTCTGCGACGGTACGCCAAGTCGGATTCCCTGCCCATGCCCTTGGGCGGGCTGGGAATCGCCATCATCTCGACCAGCTCGGGACTGATGACCCAGAAGGAATGCCTCGACAGGGGCATCGGCGGCGAAATCGTCGCCTACGTATGGTGAGAAAGGAGAGCTGAACATGGCATCGCATATCGGTAAGCTCCCCATCGCTGTTCCGGCAGGTGTGGAGGTGGCCTTCAAGGGCCAGGAATTCACCGCCAAGGGCCCCAAGGGCTCTGACGGATACACGCTGCCTGAAGGCATCACCGGCAAGGTCGAGGGTAATGAGATCATCATGACCCCCGCCGACGAGGACCGCACCACCAAGGCCAAGCATGGACTGAGCCGCTCCATCGTGGCTTCCATGGTCGAAGGCGTCTCCAAGGGCTACAGCAAGCACCTGCAGATCGTCGGCACCGGCTACCGCGTGGTCGCCAAGGGCAAGTCCCTGGAGTTCTCGCTGGGCTACTCGCACACCATCACTGTTGACCCTCCGGAGGGCATCACCTTCGAGACGCCGAACGCCAACGAAGTGGTCGTCTCCGGCATCGACAAGCAGGCTGTCGGCCAGGCTGCGGCCAACATCCGCGCCCTGCGTGCTCCCGAGCCTTACAAGGGCAAGGGCATCAAGTACGCCGACGAGCACATCCTGCGCAAGGCTGGAAAGGCTGGTAAGTGATATGACGGTCTCGATACTAGGCAAAGGCAAGAAGATCGCCCGTCTGCGCCGCCATGCCCGTCTGCGCAAGCACGTCTCCGGCACGGCAGAGCGCCCCCGTCTGGTGGTCACTCGGACCAACCGCAACATGATCGCCCAGATCGTCGACGACACCAGGGGCGTCACCCTGGTCAGCGAGTCGACCATGGCTTCGGACTACGGCTCCTTCAAGGGCACCAAGACCGAGGCCGCCCGTAAGGTGGGCGAGCAGATCGCGGCCAAGGCCAAGAAGGCCGGCATCACCACCGTGGTCTTCGACCGTGGTGGCAACAAGTACCACGGAAGGGTCGCAGCGGTTGCGGAAGGCGCCCGTGAGGGAGGTTTGGCACTGTGAGCGACAACGAAACTACAAAGGAAACAACCCAGGTGACTGAAGATTCCACAAACGCTCAGTCCAGCCAGGGTGGCAGAAGGGACCGGAACGACCGGAACGATGATCGTCGCGGTGGTCGTCGGGGCGGTTCCCGTGACGGCCGCAGGGATGGTCGTCGTGGCCGTCGCGATCGCGACGAGCGTGACGACATGCTCGACAGGGTCGTTACCATCAACCGCGTCTCCAAGGTCCACAAGGGAGGCCGAACCTTCAGCTTCGCGGCCCTGGTGGTCGTGGGCGACGGCAAGGGCACCGTGGGCGTTGGCTACGGCAAGTCCCGTGAGGTTCCCGCAGCCATCTCCAAGGGTCAGCTGGACGCCAAGAAGCACATGTTCACTGTTCCCCGCATCCGCGGCACCGTCACCCATCCGGTGATCGGGCACGATGCGGCCGGCACGGTTCTCCTGCGGCCTGCAGCCCCCGGAACCGGCGTTATCGCCGGTGGTCCGGTTCGCGCCGTCCTGGAGTGCGCCGGCATCACTGACATCCTGAGCAAGTCCATGGGATCGGCCACGGCTGTCAACATGGTGCGGGCCACTGTGGCTGCCCTGAAACAGCTGGAGGAACCCGAGGAGATCGCGGCACGCCGCGGTCTGCCCTTGGAGGAGGTTGCCCCCGACTCCCTCCTGCGCGCCCGTGCAGCCGGCATCGCCGACGAACGCAAGGAGCGCGAAGAGGCCAAGGCCAAGGCTGACGAGCAGTCGAAGGCAGGTGAGTGATGACCAAGCAGATCAAGATCACCCTGGTCAAGGGCGTGGCTCACGCCACTGACCGCCAGAAGGAGAATGTCAGGTCTCTGGGCCTTCACAAGATCGGCCAGTCAGTCCTGCGTGAGGACACCCCCGTCTACCGGGGAATGGCTGACAAGGTCCGCCACCTGGTGAACGTAGAGGAGGCAGACTGATTATGGCCAGCGACAAGCAAGAGCCAACCATCCTGCAGATGCATGACCTGCGTCCCGCTCCGGGCGCCAAGCGCGACCGCATCCGTGTGGGTCGTGGCGAGGGGTCCAAGGGCAAGACCTCCGGTCGTGGCACCAAGGGCACCAAGGCCCGCTACCAGGTCCGTCCGGGCTTTGAAGGTGGCCAGCTGCCCCTGTACATGCGGCTGCCCAAGCTGCGCGGGTTCAGAAGCCCCTTCAAGAAGGAGTACCAGGTGGTCAACCTGGGTGCTCTGGAAGGGCTCTTCCCCAAGGGCGGCGAAGTCACCGTCGAGGATCTAGTCAACAAGGGAGCGGTCCGCAAGGGCCGCCCTGTCAAGGTCCTGGGTGATGGTGACGTCAAGGCTGCTTTCACCCTCAAGGGCGTCAAGGCCTCGGCCTCGGCCAGAAGCAAGATAGAAGCCGCAGGCGGGTCCGTCTCCGAGGACTGATACTCATAGGGGACAGACCGCAAGGCAGATGATTCCGGCCCTCCCCGCTCCAAGCGGGCGGGGGCCGGAACTCGTTTCCGGCCTGGTTGCCGTCGGGATTTGACGGAGCCATCGGTTAAGCTGGTCGGAGCAAGAAGGTGCGATGCACCGGGACCAACGCGCGGGCGCGTAGGGAGGGAACTTAGGTGAGGACGTTAATCCAGGCCTTCAGGACCAAGGAGTTGAGGAAGAAAATCTTCTTCGTTCTTGGCATCATCATCATCTATCGCATCGGGTCGTTCATACCTACCCCAGGCGTGGATTATCCCGCCGTGCAAAAGTGCATCACCACGGCCGGCAATGAGGACTTCATCGGTCTGGTGAACCTGTTTTCGGGCGGAGCCCTGCTGCAGCTGTCCATCTTTGCACTGGGCATCATGCCCTACATCACTGCTTCAATCGTGGTGCAGTTGCTGCGCGTGGTCATTCCTCGCTTCGAGGCTCTGCACAAGGAAGGCCAGTCAGGCGAGGCCAAACTGACCGAGTACACCAGGTATCTGACCATCGGCCTGGCGGTGCTGCAGTCCACAACCATTCTGGTTACGGCCAACAAGGGTGCGCTCTTCGGCGGTGCCTGTCAACAGCAGGTCATTCCTGACAGCTCCTGGTGGAATATGGCCGTCATGGTTCTGATCATGACCGGCGGCACCGGTTTTATTATGTGGATGGCCGAGTTGATCACCGACAAGGGCATCGGCAATGGTATGTCCGTCCTGATCTTCATCTCCATCTGCTCCGGCTTCCTGCCCCAGCTTTGGAACATCGGTTGGGGGACCAATGGCAAGGACGGCGACTGGGTCAAGTTCGGCATTGTCGTGACCGTTCTGCTGGTTATTCTTATTCTGGTCGACTACGTGGAACTGGCTCAGCGCCGCATTCCGGTCCAGTACACTCGAAGGATGATTGGTCGCAAGATGTACGGCGGCTCTTCCACCTATCTGCCCCTCAAGATCAATATGTCCGGCGTGATTCCACCGATCTTCGCCTCCTCCATTTTGGCTATTCCGACCCTTATTGCCCAGTTCGGCAATTCCGATCAGAGCTGGGTCAAGTGGATTGATGCCAACATGGCAAATACGACCTCGGTCTGGTACATCGTGCTCTACTCGGTCATGATTGTCTTCTTCTGCTTCTTCTACACGTCCATCACCTTCAACCCTGATGAGACGGCCGACAACATGAAAGAGTATGGCGGCTTCATCCCGGGTATCAGGGCCGGACGGGCCACCAGCCGGTACTTGTCATACGTGATGAATCGACTGAACACGGTGGGCGCCATCTATCTGCTCTTTGTGGCTCTGATTCCCACGGTGCTGATCATGCTGCTGAAGATCAACTCCAAGCTGCCTTTCGGCGGCACCACCATTCTGATTATCGCCGGTGTCGGCCTGGACACCCTGCGCCAGGCCAGGGCACAGACCGAACAGTTCCAGTACACCGGCTTCCTGCTGGAGGGCGAACACAAGGAGGGCTGACCCTTCTGCCGAACACCCGCGAGTAATGGCTGACTGAAACAGTTGAAGGTCCGACCCTGGCCCTAGGTGGCATGTGGTCGGACCCTCTTGTATCCGGAAGACGGTTTGCACGAGTTTAGTGAGTGCAACCTGTGTTGGGCCAGGTAGCCACTAGCATACGTAAATGAGGGTTCTGCACGGCTCAGACAGCTAAAATCGTCTGGGCCTTAGAGCTATAAAACAATGGAAGATCGAACAAAGGATAGGGAATGGCACAGCGACTGTTGATCATGGGACCTCAAGGTGTTGGCAAGGGCACACAGGCGGCCTTGCTCAGCAAGCATTACGGGATTCCTGCCATCTCCACCGGCGACATTTTCCGCTACAACCTGAAGAACGGAACCGAGTTGGGCAAGCAGGCCAAGGCCTACACCGACAAGGGTGAGCTGGTGCCAGACGAGCTGACCAACAAGATTGTCAAGGACCGCCTTGGCATGGACGACTCCGCCCAGGGCTGGATTCTGGACGGCTACCCCCGTTCGGCCTCCCAGGTCGAGGCGCTGGACAAGATGCTCCAGGAGCTTGGCACTCCGCTGACAGCTGTGGTGGCCCTGGATGCAGACCATGACGTGCTCATGCAGCGCATCGCCAAGCGGGCCAAGGAAGAGGGGCGGGCAGACGATACTCCCGAGGCCATTGCCAAGCGTCTGGATATCTATGCCAAGGAGACTGCACCGCTGCTGAACACCTATAAGTCCCGTGGCCTTCTGGTTGCAGTGGATGGCCAGGGCGAGGTCGACCAGATCTCCAAGGAGATCATCACCAAGTTGGATGAGCGCTAATCCATAGCCTATTGGGCGAGAGGCCTGTCGACAGCTGAATCAACTCTGAGGATGCCTAGTTCATGACACGCTGGTAAGACTCGCTGATAGGACTGACTGAAGCATAGAAGCTGCATGACCCCAAGGGGCGTGACAGCTTCTTTTTGTGGAGGGCGGAAATCCCCGCGCGTCCGCCCAACCCTGGCGGACAGGATGATAGCCTAGGTGCATTCAGGCCCTCTTTCGAGGGTGTTGCATGTCGGTGATTGGCCGTAAAAGATAGAGAAACCAGTACAGAAACAGAAGAGGTCCATTTGAAGGGGTCTACGGCATCCGTGGTCAGATCGGATAAACAGGAACCAGCGCGTCCGAAGCACACCATCCGAACCATCCTGCGCTCCCTGCGCGAATACCGGAAGGCCAGCTTTCTGGCTCCGGCCTTCGTCTTTCTTGAGAGCGTTCTAGAGATTGTGATCCCGACCATCATGGCCTCCCTGATCGACCAAGGGGTCTCGGGGAGGTCCATGCCGGCCATCTTCAAATTCGGGCTGATTCTGCTGGCCTGCTCAGCCGTCTCCCTCTTCTCCGGGTTCATGTCCGGGCGGTACGCGGCCATCGCCTCTTCCGGCTTGGCCAGGAATGTCCGCAGCGATCTGTTCGCCAAGGTGCAGTCCTTCAGCTTCACCAACATCGACCGTTTCTCCACCGGGTCCATCATCACCAGGCTGACCACCGATGTGACCAATCTGCAGAACGCCTATCAGATGGTCATCAGGGTCGGGGTCAGGGCGCCGATCATGGTCATTGTGGCCTGGCTCTTTTCTTATAGGATCTCCAGGCCCATATCCCTGGTCTTCCTGATTGCCATCCCCATCCTGGGCTTCGGACTGATCGGCCTGTCCCTGCTGGTTCACCCCATCTTCGAGCGGGTCTTCCACACCTACGACCACCTCAACAACGTGGTGGACGAGAACCTCCAAGGTATCAGGGTTGTCAAATCCTACAACCGGGAGGACTACGAGGAGCGCAAATTCAACAGTATCTCTTTGTCCATCTACCGGGCCTTCTGCAAGGCCGAGCGGATCATGAGCCTGAACCCGGCGCTGTTGAACTTCTGCATCTACGCCTCTCTGCTGGTCATATCCTGGATGGGCGCCTCCCAAATTGTGGCCTCTGGGAACAATGCTGCCCTGGGGCTGACCACAGGCGATCTGACCGCTCTGGTCACCTATGCCATCCAGATCATGATGGCCATGAACATGGTCTCCATGATCGTGGTCATGGTAGTGATCTCCCAGGCCTCGGCCGAGCGCATCTGCCAGGTGTTGAATGAGGTCAGTACCGTACACGATCCCGCCAAGCCGGTCATGAAGGTGGCCGACGGATCCATCAGCTTCCAGGATGTGACCTTCCGCTACTCGGACCGGTCCGAACGTCCTGTTCTGAGCCACATCAATCTGGACGTTCCCTCGGGCTCCACCCTGGGCATCGTGGGCGGGACCGGTTCCTCCAAATCCAGCCTGGTCCAGCTCATTCCCCGCCTCTATGACGTCACCGATGGGTCCCTCCAGGTGGGCGGGGTGGACGTGCGCCAGTATGACCTGACGGTCCTGCGCGACCAGGTGGCCATGGTGCTCCAGAAGAATGTCCTTTTCACCGGGACCATCGCCGAGAACCTGCGCTGGGGCAACCCTGAGGCCACGGACGACGAACTGGTGCGCGCCTGCACCCTGGCCCAGGCCGACGGTTTCGTGCGGGAGTTTCCCGATGGCTATCAGACCTACCTGGACGAGGGCGGCACCAACCTCTCCGGCGGCCAACGACAGCGTCTGTGCATCGCACGGGCCCTTCTGAAGAAGCCTGACATCCTGATTCTGGATGACTCAACCAGCGCCGTGGACACCAAGACCGACCAGCTGATCCGCCGGGCCTTCAGCCAGGAGATCCCCGACACCACCAAGATCATCATTTCCCAGCGTCTGGCCTCCGTAGAGGACGCCGATATGATCGTGGTCCTGGAGGAGGGCAGGATTCTCGACAAGGGCACCCACCAGGAGCTCCTGCGAACATGTCAGGAGTACCGATCCATCTACGAATCACAGACCAGGAACCAGAGCGAGGAGGCCAATGACCATGAGTGACGGATCATTCAAGGACCGCAGGCCCCTCCTGGACAAGGCCGCGCCGGGAACGACCCGTCGTATCCTGAGCTACTTGTTCGCCTACCGCTGGCAGCTGGCGGTGATCGTGGTCTGCATTATCATCAGCGCCGGGGCCCAGGCGGCATCGGCCTTCTTCCTCCAGCCGCTGATCGACCACTACATCCTGCCGCTGGTCGGGGCCTCCGACCCTGACTGGGGACCGCTGATGAGGACCCTGATACTGATGGGCTGCCTCTATGCGGTGGGGACCTTCTGCTCCTGGTTCTGGAACTGGCTGATCGTCAAGGTGGAACAGGGCACCCTGAAGACCATCCGCGACCAGATGTTCGCCCACCAGCAGGAGCTGCCCATCGGTTTCTTCGACACCCATGAGCATGGCGACACCATGAGCCGCTACACCAACGACACGGATACACTCCGTCAGGCCATCTCCCAGTCCTTCCCGCAGATGGTCTCCTCGGTCCTGTCCGCGTTGGCGGCCCTGATCTCCATGCTCTGGCTCTCCATTCCATTCACCGTCCTGACCCTGGTCTTCGCGGCGGTCCTGATTGTCGTGGTCCGCGTTCTGGTCACCCGAAGCGGCCGGTACTTCGTTCACCAGCAGCGTTATCTGGGCCAGGTGAACGCCTTCGTTGAAGAGGCCGTCAACGGCCAGAAGGTCATCAAGGTCTTCAACCACGAGGATGCCACCGCCAAGGTCTTCGAGGAGAGGAATGAGGAGCTCTTCCAGGCCTCGGCCCAGGCCAACACCTACGGCAACGTCACCATGCCGGTCGTGGGTAACATGGGCTACCTGCTCTATGTCATCCTGGCCATCGTCGGTGGGCTGGCCGGCATCGCTGGCATGGGCAACGTGGGACTGACCGGGGCAGGGCCGCTGACCCTGGGAACCATCGTTTCCCTTCTGACCCTCTCCCGCTCCTTCATCAACCCCATCGGCCAGGTCTCCATGCAGTTCAACATGGTCATGATGGCCTTGGCCGGCGCCTCCCGGATCTTCGATCTGATGGACCAGCCCGTCGAGTCCGACCAGGGTACGGTCAGAT
Organism: Bifidobacterium asteroides; assembly: GCF_009683175.1. Taxonomy (GTDB): domain Bacteria; phylum Actinomycetota; class Actinomycetes; order Actinomycetales; family Bifidobacteriaceae; genus Bombiscardovia; species Bombiscardovia asteroides_H. Next base: position 493,679 of record NZ_WKKW01000001.1, on the reverse strand, counting down.
TGGTCAGCGTCGAACTGGCCTCGGATGGCCGGACCATGACCCCCGTCGACCACGAAACAGGTCACTGGGCCTGGAAGCGCGAAGCTGACGACGACGGCAGGCGCTCGCTGGAGGCCGCCATGAAGCTTCCCGGCGATGCCCGCGACGTTGCCCTGAAGGCCAAGGATCAGGCAATCACCTCTCCTGACGGGCGATACACCCTCCTCCAGGGGGATGTGCGGTTCACCGATGTCAGCTTCGGGTATGACCCGAGCAAGCCTGTCCTGCACGACATCACCTGGTTCGCCAAGCCCGGGCAAAAGGTGGCGCTGGTCGGTGCCACCGGTGCCGGCAAGACAACGATCACCAACCTGATCAACCGCTTCTACGACATCCAGCAGGGCCAGATCCTCTATGACGGGATCGATGTGAAGAACATCCGCAAGCCTGACCTCCGTCGCTCCCTGGGCATCGTCCTTCAGGATGTCAATCTCTTCACGGGCACCGTCCTGGACAACATCCGCTACGGGCGCTTGGATGCCACGGACGAGGAGTGCATCGAAGCTGCCAGGATGACCAACGCCGACAGCTTCATCCGCATGCTTCCACAGGGCTACCGGACCGTGCTCGAGGGGGATGGAAGCGGACTGTCCCAGGGTCAGCGTCAGCTGATCTCCATTGCTAGGGCGGCTGTGGCCGATCCTCCGGCCATGATCCTGGACGAAGCCACTTCCTCGATCGACACCAGGACCGAGGAGGTGGTCCAGCAGGGCATGGACGCACTCATGCGCGGCCGGACTGTCTTCGTCATCGCCCACCGGCTCTCCACAGTTCGCAACTCTGATGTGATCATGGTCCTGGACCATGGGCGGATCATCGAGCGCGGCAACCACGATGAGCTGATAGCCAAGCATGGCGAGTACTACCAGCTCTACACCGGAGCCCTGGAGCTGGAGTAGGGCTCTACGGGATTGCCGAAGATCGCAGGAAGATGTTGAAAGGCTTGATCGGCATTAAGTGAACGTCAGCCTAGGGGGTCGGTCCTTGATGGGCCTGCCCCCTTTCATGTGTATGCATCCGTGCATTTTCAGCATTCGACCCGAGCTCAACAGATGCTGGTCAGTCATGACGAACTAGTAGCAATTTTTTAATATTTTCAAACAATTTATGCGGTTCTGAGGCCTGATTCCGACTATAGACTGAGAGCAAATATATACAGTTTGCTGAGCAGACAAGGGGCTGATGACCATGGGCGTCACAGTAAAAGTCACAGAGCTTACGATTCCAACCTACGGGATTGGAAAGCCGGACAAGAATCCGCAATTTATTGAAAATCGAGTCTACCAAGGCTCTTCGGGGCGGGTCTATCCTTACCCGGTCATCGAGACCATCTCGGATGAATGCAAGAATCAGGACTACAAGGCGGTCATCCTGGAGAACGAATACCTTGAGGTGACCGTCCTGCCCGAGCTGGGCGGACGAATCCAGTATGCCCGGGACAAGACCAACGACTATGACTTCGTCTACCGTAACCGGGTCATCAAGCCTGCTCTGGTGGGGCTGACCGGCCCTTGGATTTCCGGCGGCATCGAGTTCAACTGGCCGCAGCACCATCGGCCCAGCACCTTCCTTCCGGTGGACTACACGCTCAAGGACCTGCCGGACGGTGGCAAGGCTGTAGTCTGCCACGATACCGACCGCATCTACGGCACCCAGGTCACCACCACCATCGCCCTGCATCCCGGGGTCAGCGTCATCGAAATATCGGCCCGGCTCTACAACGGCACGCCACTGCCCCAGTCCTTCCTCTGGTGGGCCAACCCGGCCGTGGCGGTCAACGAACACACCAGAACAGTCATGCCACCCGATGTCACTGCGGTCATGGACCACGGCAAGCGCGACGTCTCCCGCTATCCCATCGCCACGGGAACCTACTACAAGCACGACTACTCCCAGGGAGTGGACATCAGCCGCTACAAGAACGTGCCGGTGCCCACCTCCTATATGGCCGCCCATTCGGATTATGACTTCGTCGGCGGCTACGATTTCTCCCGGCAGGCTGGCATTCTGCATGTGGCTGACCATCACATATCCCCGGGCAAGAAGCAGTGGACCTGGGGCTGCGGGGACTTTGGCCACGCCTGGGATCGCAATCTGACCGATGCCGATGGCCCCTATGTGGAGCTGATGACCGGCGTCTTCACCGACAACCAGCCTGACTTCACCTGGCTCAAGCCCTACGAAGGCAAGACCTTCACCCAGTACTTCATGCCCTACAAGCAGGTGGGCCTGGTCAAGAACGCCAGCGTTGATGCGGCCCTCAACCTGGAGGTTGGCCCCGAGCAGACCTTCGGGGCTGCCGGCGAGCATGAGGGGATCGAGGCCCAGGGGCTGAAGGCCGGGCAAGGGCGGGTCACCGTCTACGCCACACGGGTTCAAAAGGACGCACGCGTCCAGGTCGCGGCAGATGACGGATCCATCCTCTACCAGTGGCAGGGCACCCTTGGCCCCGACAATCAGGTCAGGGCCGAATTCGAGACAGGCGATCATCCGGCCACTGCACTGACAGCCCGGGTGGAGGACGCTCAAGGACGGCTCCTGGTCAGCTATCGTCCACAGCCGCCCGCCGGGGGCAAGATTCCCGAGCCGGCACAGGCCGCCGATCGGCCGGAACGTATCGCCACCAACGAGGAACTGCTGCTGACCGGTCTGCACCTGGAACAGTACCGCCATGCCACCTACCGGCCTGATCCCTACTACCTGGAGGGGCTCAAGCGTGACCCGGGCGATGCGCGCATCAACAACGCCTACGGCCGACTCCTGCTTCGACGCGGGGACTTCGCCGGAGCCGAGCAGCACTTCCGCACGGCCATCAAGCGGCTGACCTGGCGCAACAGCCAACCCTATGATTCCGAGGCTCATTACAATCTGGGTCTCGCCTTGGGCTATCAGGGACGAACGGACGAGGCCTACGACGCCTTCTACAAGGCCACCTGGGATGATGCCCAAAAGGAACGGGCCTTCTTCTGCCTGGCCTGCATCGCGGCATGTCGCGGCCAGCTGGAGCAGGCTTTGGATTTCGTCCAGCGTGCCCTGACCCGCAACACCGACAACATCAGGGCCCGCGGGTTCAAGGCCTATCTGCTGCGTCGGCTGGGCAGGCAGGATCAGGCGGACCGAGCGGTCCGCGAGAACCTGGCCCTGGATCGTTTCGACTTCGTATCCGGCTACGAGCGGGTCCTGGCAGGCGGTGATCCGGACGAGCTGTCCGGACTGATGCGCGGGGATTACCTCAACCTGCTGCGGACGGCACGAGACTACGCCGCATTCGGCGCCTATGAGGAGGCTCTACAACTGCTGGACCAGGCTGATCAGCATCAACCCATGGTCCGGTATTATCAAGGTTGGTATCTGCACCTGCTGGGTCGGAAGGATCAGGCCTTGCAGGCCTTCCAGGCGGCCGAGGCGGCACCTTCGGACTATTGCTTCCCCAATTCCCTGGATGATATCGCCCCACTGCGAATGGCCATGGACATGGTCGATGGTCCCAAGGCAGCCTATTATCTGGGCTGCCTCTACTACGACAAGTCGCTGACGGACCGGGCCATCAAGCTTTGGGAGCACTCCCGGCAATTGGACCCCGACTTCGCCACCGTCCACCGCAACCTGGCCATCGCCTACGGCAACAAGAAACACGATTGGCAGGCCGCCGATCAGGAAATCGAGACCGCCTGCCGGTTGGATCCCGAAGACGCCCGGGTCTTTTTGGAGCGGGATCAGCTCCATAGGCTGATGGGCTGGAGCTTTGCCCGTCGGCTGACGGAATTTGAAAAGCATCCAGCGGTTGTGGCCCGCAGGGACGATCTCTATATCGAATACCTGAGTCTGCTCAACCAGACCGGCAGCTATGAACGGGCCTATCAGCTGATGAGAGGCCGGCGATTCCATCCCTGGGAGGGCGGCGAGGGCAAAATCACCGCCCAATACCGAATCTCCCTGAAGCTGATGGCCAAGGATGCCATGGCGGCTCAGGACTGGGATCGTGCTGCGGACCTGCTGGAGCGAGCCATGACCTATCCGGAGAACCTGGGCGAAGGCAAACTGGAAGGTCAGAAGGACAACGATCTGCACTACTACCTGGGGCTGGTCAGGCGAGCCGCAGGTGACCAGGAAGCTGCTGATCAGGAGTTCCGTCTGGCCTGCCTAGGCTCCGGACAGGTGGGGGAGTCGCTCTACTACAACGATCAGCCCGCCGAGATGGTCCTCTTCCAGGGGTTGGCCCACCAGGCCCTGGGCGAGCAGGGTCCGGCCAACGCCTGCTACTACCGGTTGCTGGACTTCGGCGAGCAACACTTGGACGACCATGTGGAAAAGGACTACTTTGCAGTCTCCCTGCCTGACTTCCTGACCTTCGATGCGGACTATACCCGCATGAACCGGGTCCACTGCCTCTACCTGATGGCCCTGGCACACATCGGCACAGGGCAGATCGACCAGGCTCGGGAGTGCCTGAAGCAGGTTCTGGAACTGGATGCCGGTCATATTCAGGCCGGGTTGTTCACTGATGAATTGGACCACAGGACAATTCTTGCCGGGAGGAAGTCATGACCAAGGTTGCATTGGCTGGAGCCTGGCAGGTTCAGTCCCCGTCTGAACTGCGGGGAACCGTCCTGTTGCCAGGCACACTGGACACCAACGGACTCGGACATGATGATCAGGAGTTGTCTGCTGACTATGGCAGCGGCAAGCCCGGACCCATCGGCTCCCGGCTGACCAGGCGGCACACCTTCGAGGGGACAGTCAGATTATCCCGGCAGATTCGATGGACCCCGCAGCCGGGGCAGAGGGTCTTCTTCGAGGTGGAGCGCGCTCGCCGCCTGGAGGTCAGGGTCGGTGAACGCCTGGTTGAGCCCTACCGTCCTCAGACTTTGAACACCCCCCATGTTTTCGAGCTGACTGGACTGCTGACGGGCGATGACCTGCTGCAGGTGGATTCCGACAACGCCTATCAGGGCATGCCCCACGACGCCATTCTGGATTCCTCGACCGCCACTGACCACACCCAGACCAACTGGAACGGGCTTCTGGGAGAGATTGGCCTGCGTGTGGAGGAGGACACCTTCCTGGATAGGGTTCGCGTCTACCCCCATGGCGATGTGCTGACCGCAGAGGTTGATGTGGATTCGGGCCAAGGATTCCATGGCCGCCTGAGGCTCTCTTCCGATGCGCTGGCCCAGCCTATGGAGGTTGCTGCAGACCTGGAACCTGGGCGGCGAACACTGACTTGGCCAGATCTTCCGCTTGACGCCCATGCGGATCGCTGGGACGAATACCAGGGCTGTCTGCACGGCATAACGGTTGAACTTTTGATGCCAGACGGATCCAGGGTGCTCTCGCGGGTCAGCACGGACTTCGGCATCCGTGACTTCGCTGCCGATGAGCAGGGGAGACTGGCTCTCAATGGCAGGGCCTTCTTCCTGCGTGGAGAGGCCAATTGCGCTGAGTTCCCGCAGACCGGTTTCCCGCCCATGGACGTGGGCTCCTGGATTCGTATTCTGGAGGCCTACCGTTCATACGGAGTGAATGTGGTCCGCTTCCATTCGCACTGCCCGCCCGAGGCAGCCTTCGTAGCGGCGGACCGGATGGGGATGATGATGCAGCCCGAGCTCTCCCACTGGGACCACCAACATGCCTTCCAGGAGGATGTCAGCTACCGCTATTACCGCACCGAACTGGAGCAGACACTGCTCTTCCTGGCCAACCACCCCTCCTTTGTCATGCTCACCCTGGGCAACGAGCTGTCTGCGGATGCGACCGGTCACCAGCGCATGGCTCAGCTGGTGCAGGATGCCCGGAGCATTGACGATACCCGGCTCTATGCCAATTCCTCAAACCCGCACTATGGTCAGCTTGGCAGCGACGACTGCAACGAGGTCTACACTTCTGAGTCTTATAAGGGCCACGACCTGCGCTGCTGCTTTGCCAACATGCGTGGGTCCACCAACGCGGTTCATCCGGGCACTGCCCACAATTTCGAGGACACCATGCAGGAAGTCCGCAAAGAGTGCGAGGTGCCGGTCTATGGATTCGAGGTAGGGCAGTATGAGGTGCTGCCTGACTTCCGGGAGATTGAAGAGTTCACCGGGGTCACCCGTCCTGACAATTACGAAATGATCCGTGACAGGGTTCGTGAATCGGGCCTTGACCAGCGTACCTGGTTTGATTGGGTGGCCGCTACAGGCGAACTGTCACGGATCTGCTACCGGGAGGAGGTGGAGTCCGTCCTGCGAACCCCTTCCATGTCCGGGCTATCGCTGCTGGGTCTTCAGGATTTCCCTGGACAAGGCACGGCTTTGGTGGGCATGATGGATGCCCACCTACGCCCCAAGCGCTTCCCCTTCGCCCGCCCTGAACGCTTCCGGTCCTTCTTCACCGACCAGTTGCCGCTGGCAGTCATGGACCGCTATGCCTATACCAACCGGGAGAAGCTCTCAGGGACGGTCAAGGTGGCCAACTACGGTCGATGTACACTGCAGGGTGATCTGCGGCTGCGGTTGCAGGGCCGGGGGGTTGATCAGGAGCGTGTCTTCCGTCAGGTCACATGTCCGGTGGGCAAGCTGACCGAACTGGGGGCCTTCGAACTGCCTCTGGACGGAGTTGAAGGCAACCAACGCTGCCGTCTGAGTCTGGAGATCGACGGCGTGGCCAACGTCTATTCGGTCTGGGTCTACCAGGACAGCCAGTCTGACCGTCCAGACGGTCTGTACGAAGCCAGGAGGTTCGACCAGCAGGCGCGTCGGGTCCTAGACCAGGGGGGCACGGTCTATCTGAGTCCCGACTCCACGGCCCAGTCCCTGCCCGGATCCGTTCAGGCCCACTTCTCCACGGACTTCTGGTCGGTGGGAACGTTCAAGGATCAGAGCGGCACCATGGGGCAGTTCATTCAGGCCGACCACCCTGTTTTTGCCGATTTTCCGACCGACTCGCACACTGACTGGCAGTGGTGGCCCATGGCCACCCAGCGGGCCATCGTTCTGCCCGAGCGCTACCAGTCCATCATCACCGAGATGGACAGCTACGCCTACCTGCGACCCATGACGCAGCTGCTGGAATGCCGTTGCGGCAAGGGCCGGCTTCTGCTCTCCTCCATGGGCCTGCAGAATCTGACCGAATATCCGGAGGCCAGGGCTCTACAGGCCAGCATCTACCGGTATCTGGGCTCCAAGGACTTCAACCCGCGCCAGAGGATCGATCCCGAGGTCATCGACCAGCTGGTCGCCTGAGTCCTGCTGTTCGCTAAAGCGCAATAAGGGGTCCGACGCAATTTCTGCAGGTCGGACCCCTTCTGTTCAGATGGGCTAAGTCCCATCTCAGAGGATGCCCTGGGCCACCATGGCATCGGCCACCTTGGTGAAGCCGGCCACGTTGGCGCCCAGCATCAGGTCGCCCTCATGCCCGTATTCCTTGGAGGCCTGGTAGGACTTCTGGAAGATCCCGGTCATAATGTCCTTCAGCCGCTGGTCCACTTCGTCGAAGGTCCACTGCAGGCGCAGCGAGTTCTGGCTCATCTCCAGACCGGAGACTGCCACGCCGCCGGCGTTGGCGGCCTTGGCGGGCCCGTAGAGCACTTTGTTGTCCTGATAGACCTGGATGGCTTCGGGGGTGGAGGGCATGTTGGCGCCCTCGCAGACCACGGTGCATCCGTTGGCGACCAGGGCCTTTGCGGATTCCTCATCGATTTCGTTCTGCGTGGCGCAGGGCAGGGCGATGTCGCAGGGCACAGTCCAGACTCCCTTGCAGCCCTCGTGGTACTCAGCGGAGTCCACGCGGTCCGCATATTCGCGAATTCGGCCGCGGTGACCCAGCTTGATGTCCTTGACGATATCGAGGTCAATCCCGTTGGGATCGTAGACGTATCCGTTGGAGTCGGATGCCGTCACCACCTTGGCGCCCAGCTGCTGGGCCTTTTCGGTGGCGAAGATGGCCACGTTGCCCGAACCGGAGATGACGACGGTCTTGCCCTGGAAGGAATCCTTGCGCAGCGTCTGCAGGGCTTCCTGGGTGTAGTAGCACAGGCCGTATCCCGTGGCCTCGGTCCTGGCCAGGGAGCCGCCGAAGGTCAGGTCCTTGCCGGTCAGCACGCCCGAGTACTCGTCGCGTATTCTCTTGTACTGGCCGAAAAGGTAGCCGATCTCGCGCGATCCCACGTTGATGTCGCCGGCCGGCACATCGGTGAACTGTCCGATGTGGCGCTGCAGCTCGGTCATGAAGGCCTGGCAGAAGCGCATGACCTCGGCATCCGAACGGCCCTTGGGGTCGAAGTCGGATCCGCCCTTGGCGCCGCCCATGGGCAGCCCGGTCAGCGAATTCTTCAGAATCTGCTCGAAGCCCAGGAACTTGATGACCGACTCCGTCACGGTCGGGTGGAAGCGCAGGCCGCCCTTGTAGGGGCCGATGGCCGAATTGAATTGGATCCGGTAGCCGCGGTTGACCTGGACATGGCCCTGGTCATCGGTCCAGGCAACACGGAACTTGACCGCACGCTCGGGCTCGACCAGGCGCTCCAGAACGCCGTTGGCCTCATACTCGGGATGCCGCTCCACCACGGGCTCCAGGCTGGAGAAAACTTCACGCACAGCCTGCAGGAATTCCGGCTGGTCGCCGTCGCGCTTCTCAACCTGCTGGTAGACGCGCTTGATGTATTCGTTGGTGAGCATCTGAGCTCCTTTGACTAGGAATGGCCGGTCCGTCCGGTCCACACACGATTGGGTCCGCCCTCAAGAGCCTACGGGGGCTGGCGGAATCTTATCCTATGGTAAATGCCTCAAAGTTACGTCACAAGAATTTTGGCCCGTAATGTCTGACATGTGGTCGTTCAAGGCCCGAAGAATGAGAGAGCAGGGATGAGCAATCAAGGCTGCTAGCGAAAGTTGAGTCTCTATGACTCAACTTTTTATTCCTTGGGTGAACATCGGGCATGGAACCCCCAGCCCGCGGTTTGGACAAAGTGAAGGGCAGGGAGCCCGGGAGGACAGGTCAGGATGTCCGCCTGGGGTTCCGGTCTGCAGAAACTACGACTTTAAAGAATCAGGAGATGTGATTATGGCTATGTTTCCCGCACTGATGAACAATTCGATCTTCGGCGACTTCTTCGACGACCCCTTCTTCAACAACTGGCGTGACGGGCGTCGGCAGGGTCAGGGCGCCAAGAACGCGCTGAACAGCCCCCTGATGAACACGGATGTGCGTGAGAAGGACGGACAGTACCAACTCTCCATCGACATGCCCGGCTTCGACAAGAAGGACATCGGCTTGCGTCTGGAGGACGGCTACCTGATTGTCTCCGCCCAGAAGAACAGCGACCAGGGTGACAAGGACGACCAGGGTCGGTGGATCCGGCGTGAGCGCTACACCGGGTCCTGCTCCCGCAGCTTCTATGTGGGCGACAAGGTCCGCCAGGAGGACATTCATGCCCACTATGCAAACGGCACCCTGGAGGTGACCCTGCCCAAGACCAGCATCGAGCCGGCTGACAACACGCAGAACATCGCCATTGAGGACTGAGGGATTCTGGTCCTTATCGGACCGCCTGAACGACTGCTATACTGATTGAGCGACAGCCGTTCAGACGGCCCTTTTGTCGTGTCAACACGCTATTGCCCAATTTTGGGTCCATTAATGCTATACTTGCCATTTGGCGTGTCTTTCGGCGCGCTGTGTAACCGGCCGAGGATCGGATAGAAGGCTTATGGCAAAAGATGGTGTGATCGAGGTGGAAGGGCGTGTGGTTGAGGCCCTCCCGAATGCGATGTTCCGCGTCGAGCTCGAGAACAAGCACCTGGTGCTGGCCACCATTTCCGGCAAGATGCGCAAGAATTACATTCGCATTCTGCCCCAGGATCGGGTGGTGCTCGAAATGAGTCCCTATGATCTGAACCGCGGACGGATTACGTACCGGTACAAGTAACAAGGTACACAAGCAAAGGAAAACCATGAAGGTCAGCCCTAGTGTGAAGAGAATCTGCGAGAACTGCCGCGTGATTCGTCGTCACGGCCGCGTCATGGTGATCTGCAAAAACCCACGCCACAAGCAGCGCCAGGGCTGAGCGGATTCCCAGCGGCAACGAACACCAAAGGCGCTGAGTCACAGCCAACAGGCTGAACCCCGGGTGCGCAGGCCCGGGCCGGGAGACCGGAAGACTCGGTGCACGACCTGCGTAGAACAAAAAGGAATCGCAATGGCACGTCTTGCCGGAGTCGACATCCCCAACGAGAAGCGCATAGAGATAGCCCTCACCTATATCTTCGGTGTGGGGCGTACTCGCGCCAAGGAAACACTTGCCGCGACCGGAGTGAATCCGGACACCCGCGTCAAGGATCTCACGGACGAGCAGCTCATTACGCTGCGTGATTACCTCGAGGGAAACTACAAGATCGAGGGTGATCTGCGTCGTGAGATCGACGCTGATATTCGCCGTAAGATCCAAATCAACTGCTATCAGGGCCAGCGCCACCGCCGGGGCCTGCCCGTGCGCGGCCAGCGGACCAAGACCAACGCCCGCACCCGCAAGGGACCCAAGCGCACCGTCGCCGGGAAGAAGAAGGCGACCAAGTAAGGCCGAATGCGAAGCGGGGATGAGGGTCCCCGATGGTTCGCACTAGCAATCAGTTATTCGTTATTCGTGACAAGGAAACGAGGATCAATGGCAGCAGCAAAGCAGGCCGCGCGCAAGCCTCGTCGTCGGGATCGCAAGTCGGTTCCGGTCGGGCAGGCGCATATCAAGTCAACATTCAACAACACCATCATCTCCATCACCGATCCCTCCGGTGCTGTAGTGGCCTGGGCTTCAGGCGGCGACGTAGGCTTCAAGGGCTCCCGCAAGTCCACTCCTTACGCTGCGGGCATGGCCGCCGAATCCGCAGCCCGCAAGGCCATGGAGCATGGGGTCAAGAAGGTGGATGTCTTCGTCAAGGGCCCGGGTTCGGGCCGTGAGACCGCCATCCGCTCCCTGCAGTCCGCAGGCTTGGAGGTCGGTTCCATCTCCGATGTGACCCCCCAGGCACACAATGGCGTTCGTCCTCCCAAGCGCCGTCGCGTCTGAGCACTAGAAAACCCATGAATCCACCCGCGAAGATCGGTGAGTGCACCACCGGTCGGAGCTGAAAGGATAGCAACAGTGCTTATTGCACAGCGTCCGACTCTTACTGAAGAAGTCGTCAATGCCCAGCGCTCCCGTTTCACCATCGAGCCCTTGGAGCCCGGATTCGGGTACACCCTGGGCAACTCCCTGCGTCGTACCCTGCTGAGCTCCATACCCGGTGCGGCTGTGACCTCGGTCCGCATTTCGGGTGCCCTGCACGAGTTCACCACGCTGCCTGGTGTGGAGGAGGACGTCACCGAGATCCTGCTCAACATCAAGGGCATCGTGCTGACCAGCGAGTACGACGAGCCTGTGGTCATGTATTTGCGCAAGAGCGGCAAGGGCGAGGCCACCGCCGGGGACATCACCCCGCCGGCCGGTGTCACCGTGGCCAATCCTGATCTGCATATTGCGACCCTGGCCGAGGATGGCGAGCTGGAGATCGAGTTTACGGTGGAGCGTGGGCGTGGATACGTCCAGGCCCAGCTCAATAAGCAGGACAACGATGAGATCGGCCGCATCCCGGTTGATTCCATCTACTCTCCTGTGCTCAAGGTCAGCTACAAGGTCGAGGCCACCCGTGTCGAGCAGCGCACGGATTTCGACAAGCTGATCCTGGACGTGGAGACCAAGCCCGCCATCTCGCCGCGTGACGCGGTGGCGTCCGCCGGGTCGACCCTGGTCGAGCTCTTCGGCCTCTGCCGCGAGCTCAACACCCAGGCCGAGGGCGTGGAAGTCGGACCCGAGCCTGTGGTGGAAGAGGCGGATCCGCAGATGTCCGTGCCGATTGAGGACCTGAACCTGACGCAGCGTTCCTACAACTGCCTCAAGCGCGAAGGAATCCACACCATCGGCGAACTGGTCTCGCATACCGAGCAGGATCTGCTGGACATCCGCAACTTCGGCATGAAGTCCATCGACGAGGTCAAGGAGAAGCTTGAGGGCATGGGGCTGTCGCTGAAGGCCTCCCCGCTGGGCTTCGACACCAACAATCTCGAGGGAGGCACCTTCTTCTCGCCTGACGACGAGTGAAGGGTTGCAGCCCTCGTATGAGCGGGCGAGGGGGAAGGGTTCCGTCGCCTGCTGACAGAAATTCCGGGAAGTCGGATGTTCGGGCGTATGCCCACCTGTCCTCCCGGGCCGTAAGGAGATAATCCAATGCCAAAACCTAGCAAGGGCCCACGTCTGGCCTCCAGCCCGGCACACGAGCGGCTGATGCTGGCCAACATGGCCACCAGCCTCTTCGCCAACGGCCGTATCACGACCACACTGCCCAAGGCCAAGCGCCTGCGTCCGCTGGCTGAGCGGCTGATCACCTTCGCCAAGCGGGGGGATCTGCCCGCCCGCCGCCGCGTTATGCGCGTCATCCGTGACAAGTCTGTGGTCCACATACTGTTCACGCAGATTGCCGAGCAGATGCAGCAGCGTGAGGGTGGCTACACCCGCATCACCAAGATCGCACCCCGCCGTGGAGACAACTCTCCGCAGGCCGTGATCGAGCTGGTCACCGAGCCTCTGTCGGCCAAGAAGGCCGTCGTCAAGGAAGCTGAGTCCGCGGCGAAGGTGGCTGCCAAGGACGACAACGCCGAGGTGGCAGCAGCCACTGATGCGGCTGTCGCCGAAGGCGCTGCCAAGGATGCCGTCGACCAGGCCGTTGAGGCCAACGAGTCCGATCAGGACGTGGCCCAGGCCGACCAGGCGGCCGAGGATCTGGAGCAGACCGCTGACAAGGCTGATCAGGCTGAAGCCCAGGCTCAAAAAGATGCCGACGTGGCTGAGGATGCCGAGAAGGCTGCCGAGTAATCGGTCCTTGTGTATCTGGTGACGGGGTCGGGGAGCGTGGCTCTCCGGCCCCGTTTGTCATTGCTGCCAAGGAGGTCGTGATGGAGGATCAGGAAGGGAGGATGTCCCTTGTCAGGCTGCGTATGGACCTGGCCTACGACGGCGGCGGCTTCCATGGTTGGGCCCGGCAGCCCGGGCTACGCACGGTCCAGGGTTGCATCGAGCATGCTCTGTCTCTGATTACCGGAGCCCGCAGATCGAATGGTGAGGTTTCCTATCGCCAAGCCGACTGGGAACCCAGACTGGTCGTGGCTGGAAGGACAGACACTGGGGTCCACGCATCTCACCAGGTGGCACACTTGGACGTTCCCGACGCTGTGCTCGAATCCTGCAGGGGACATATGGGGGTCGATGGTGTTTTGGCTCTGGAACGCCGTCTCCGGCACCTGTTGCCTGCCGACATCGTTCTGCTTGGTCTCGGATTGGCCCCTACAGGTTTCGATGCCCGCTTCTCTGCCCTGGAACGGACCTATCTGTATCGGGTCAGCCAGGGGGGTCAGCCAGGGGATCCGCGCATGCGGGGCTATGTGCTTGACTTGGAAGGGAGCCTGGATCTGCGAGCTATGAACGAGGCCGCAGCGAAGTGTATCGGTCTGCATGACTTCGGATCCTTTGCCAGGCCAAACCCTGGCGGCACGACCATCCGCAAGGTCCTGGCAGCACACTGGGACCTGGTTCCCACTGTGAATCTGTGCGAGGCTGCCCAGGGACAGAATGCCGTCGGATACCTTCCGACCTTTATGGAGTCCGGGCTGACCGTCTTTCGGATTGTAGCCGATGCTTTTGCGCATAACATGGTCCGCTCACTGGTTGCGGCCTGCATCCAGGTGGGCCAGGGGCGACGCTCCGTGCAATGGTTTGCCGACAAGGTGGCCCACCCCCTGCGTGAAGGTTCCACTGGTCCTATAGATGCTCGAGGGTTGACTCTGGAGCATGTAGCCTACCCGCCTGATGACCAGCTTGCTGAGCGGGCGCAGGCCATCCGGGCACGCCGGACACTGTGATTCCCTGGTTGTTCACAGTGGCCGTTGGCTGCGCCACGCCGCTTGCCAGGTAGGGACTCTGTGGCATAATAGAAAAGTTGTTGTTCGGCAGTGTCGGGCAACGACTATGGTTGAGTGTCCGAGCGGTCTAAGGAGCACGCCTCGAAAGCGTGTGAGGGCAACTCCCTCCGCGAGTTCGAATCTCGCCTCAACCGCCCTTATTGGCCCCGGCCCGATGGCCGGGGCCTTTTACGTTTTACCCTGTTGTTGCCTTTCACGGTTTCAGCGGCACACTTGGAGTATCAGGTTTCATAATTGCTGCTGATATGCGGTCCATAGAAGACCGACTTTTTGCGGAGTGACCGAGAGAATGGCACCCTTTTGGTTCATGGATGTCAGATGCGATTGGTCTTCCGTATGCAATATTTGACTACCTAGTTTGGCATGACCATGAGCAGCAATACTCAGCAAATGAAAAGACCGTCCAATGCAGAAGGCGATGTGGTGGTCACACCGGCTCGCCTCCTACATTGCACGGGTTCATACCCCCCTGCGTTCCTGTGGAATACTCCTGTGGAACACGTTCTATAATAGCACCGTCTGAAACTTTGGCGCCACTCGTAAAGTTTTGTGAAATCTGCGGTAAGCAATAGTTAATGTATTGTGCTTGATGATTGCACTTCATGATTGACCAGGTTTTGGGCATGAATGGGCAAGGGTTGCTCGCATATGCGGATGAGGAACCTGCGAGTAGTTGGTCCGTCCTGGACGTCAGTGCTTTGGCACCTGTAGCAGGGCTGACGAAGCGGCCGGGTAGCCGAGGTTCATGGCCATGGACATGTGGGCTACGATCATGTCGACCAGGGCCGATGTGGCCTGCCGGTGGCTTTTCTCGTTCTGACTGGCATCGGTTCGTATGGCGCCTGAGGAGCCGTTCAGTTTTCTCCCCACAGCCAGTAGGGTTCGTGCCGTATCCATCTCGATCAGGGCAGGGGTAGGGGTCTGTATTCCGTTGGCGGGGTCGGTGGACTTTTCAGGGTGCGCCAGCAGATCAGTGGTGGAATAGACCCCCTGCCGGGGATCGTGCTTGGCGCGACCGACCAGAATCTGCGCGGCCGCAGTGTGTGCATCGGCCAGGGTGAGCATCCACGCGGCATCCGTCTTGCGTGCTGCGAGCACCGAAAGTTCGAATCCTGAACGGTCTTCGCCTATGATGGCCTGATCGGCCAATTCGACCGGCAGTGCCTTGGCCAGTGGATCCAACTGCTGTGCAGCCTGAACCAGCCTCAATGTAGCTGTTTGGCGATTGGCCTGTCCGCCCTGGGAGGCCGTCAAAGCCTGGGCTGCATGTACCGTGGCTTCGTCCAAGCGGGCAGGGCACTCACGGGCCGCTTGGATCCAGGCCTGGGCCCGGCTATTTGCCCGATCCCTCTGAATCTGTTCCGACTGCCGGGCTCGCGTCCATGCCTGCTCACATGCTGTGGGACGGAGATTGTCGGGGTCGTGCTGGCTGACATGCACCGCTGAGGGTGCGCATCCTGAGATGGTGGCAGCCAGCAGAAGAACTGCGATACCGGCCCTCATTCGTCGTGCCGGGGTCGCCGGCCGACGACTCGCCCACCCGTGGTATTCAGGAACCGGCTGTGTCTGCATGAAAGGCTAGAATAGTAGGCATTGCAGACTAAAAGAAGCACGGTCTGAATAACTTCATAGGAGGTCTTGACATGGAACTGGACCTGGCTGAAATTCATCAGCTGGCACACGAACAAGGGATTGATGCCGAGACCTTGGATCAAGCATTGAGCGAGGCCCTTCTTCTGGCCTACCAGAAATCGCCTCATGCAGCCAAGCACGCACGGGTTGAGCTGGATGAACGTGCGGGAACCTTTACCATCTGGGCACAGGACGAAATTGCTCGCGAACCCACGCCCGACGAGCCTGAACCGGGATACGATTTGGGCGAGGAATATGATGACACGCCGAAGGACTTCGATCGGCTGGCGGCCTCCACGGCCCGCCAGGTCATCCGCCAGCTCTTCCGCCAGGCAGATGATGAGCGAGTCTTCGGAGCTTTCTCGGGTCAAAAGGGCCATCTGATCACCGGAGTCGTGCAGCAGGATGCCAGCGATCCCGGCAACGTGCATGTGGCCGTAGATAATGTCGAGGCCATTTTGCCCCGTCGTGAGCAGGTGCCTGGAGAGCATTACCAGCACGGCCAGCGGATCCGTATCTACGTGGTCAATGTCTCCCGTGGGCTCAAGGGACCGGAAATCATCGTGTCGCGTTCCCACCCGGAGCTGGTTCGCCGCCTCTTTGAGCGGGAGGTGCCCGAGCTGATCTCCGGTGCAGTCTCCATCATGGCCATTGCCCGTGAGGCCGGGGCCAGAACAAAGATCGCGGTCCGTGCCAACACCAAGGGGGTCAATCCCAAGGGCGCGTTGATCGGCCCGGCGGGTGCTCGCGTTCGTGCCGTCATGGAGAACCTGGGGCCTGAGAAGATCGACATCGTGGACTGGTCCAAGGACCCCGCCGAATTCGTGGCTGCGGCCCTATCCCCGGCCGTGGTCCGTCAGGTGCAGATCGTCAGCGAGCCCAACCGCACGGCCATTGCCTTCATCAAGGATGCCCAGCTCTCCTTGGCCATTGGTAAAGAGGGCCAGAACGCCCGTCTTGCCGCCAAGCTGACCGGATGGAAGATTGGCATCGAGTCCGAGGAGGCCCACCAGCAAAAACTACGTGAACTGCAGGCGCAATCGGCTTCGGCTGCTGGTGAAGACGCCTGAGAGCAAACATCCGACGACGCGAGTATGCTGGACCCGGTATCCCGAGTCCGGAGGTTCATGCCGTCGGCCCCGGCACAGAGACGAGGTAACACGATCATGGTCGCACGATGAGACAGGATATGTTCGCCGTCATGAAAGAGTGATCGCGCCGGTCATATGCGCGGTCCGGTAAGGAGAAAGTAAGTGCCCAAAGCACGCGTGTATGAGCTGGCCAAGGAATTTGGCGTAGACAGCAAGACTGTTCTGGCGAAATTGAAGGACATGGGCGAATTCGTCAAGTCCGCATCCTCCACTGTCGAGGCCCCTGTGGTTCGTCGACTCAAGAACGCTTTCCCTCAGAAGGGACAAAGCGACGCTGGGCAGGCCGCTGCGCGAAATGCCCGCCCCGGTAGCCCTAATCACGGAAGCGGCCAGGGTCAGCATGGCCGTGCGCAATCCAGCGGTACCCAGCTGCCAACACCTGGGCCCAAGCCCGGACAGAATCATCGGTCCTCGGTCGGCGGCGAGGCGCCACGGGGTCAGCAGCGTCCCGGTGGCCACTTCCCCAAGCCCGGCGCATCCCAGGGTAATCGCAACGAGCACGAGCAGCGCAACCAGTCCCGTGGCCCCAAGCCTTCAGCCATGGGCAGGCCCGGCCCCCAGGGCTCGCGCAACAACGGTCGTCCCGGTGGCTCCAACGCTGCGGCGGCACGTCATGGCGCACGGCCGGGAGCATCCGCGCCTCGTCCAGGCAACAATCCCTTCAGCCGCAAGCAGGGGATGAAGGCCCCTATGCCTTCGGACATCCCCAGGCCGCACCCCATGGCCAGACCCACCGTCAACGACTCCCGCAGGGGTCGGGGCGGATTCCGCAACGGTCGTGGCGGCCGCCCCGGGCAGGGCGCCCGTCCAGGGCAGTGGGGCCATAGCCGTCCAGGCCAGCAGACCCACCAGGGCGGCGGCAGCCGTTTCGGGGGTGCTTCGTCGGCGCCTTCAGGTGGCTTCCGTGGCGGTTCCGGCCGTGGTGGTCGTGGTCGCGGCGGTGCTGCTGGAGCATTCGGTCGCCAGGGAGGCAAGTCCTCCAAGGCCCGCAAGAATCGGATGGCCAAGAGGCATGAATTCCAGGAGATGAAGGCACCCGTCATCGGCGGTGTGCGCATCCCCGCAGGCAATGGACGTACCGTCAAGCTGCGTCAGGGCGCCACCCTGGCCGACCTGGCCGACAAGATCAACGTCAACCCTGCCGCCCTGGTCACGGTGCTCTTCCACCTGGGAGAGATGGCTACTGCCACCCAGTCCCTGGATGAGGCCACTTTCCAGATTCTGGGCGACGAGATTGGATGGAAGATCCGCATCGTCTCCGCCGAGGAGGAGGACAAGGAGCTCCTTCAGCAGTTCGACATCAACCTGGACGAAGAACGTGAGGACCAGGACGACAAGAACCTGCAGCCCAGGCCTCCGGTGGTTACGGTCATGGGCCATGTCGACCATGGTAAGACCCGGCTGCTGGACACCATCCGCAAGACCAACACGACCACCCAGGAGGCTGGCGGCATCACCCAGCGCATCGGGGCCTACCAGGCCACGGTCACCCTGGATGGGGAGGATCGCAAGATCACCTTCCTGGATACCCCTGGCCACGAGGCCTTTACGGCCATGCGTGCCCGTGGTGCCGAGCTGACTGATGTGGCTGTCCTGGTGGTGGCCGCGGACGACGGCGTCATGCCGCAGACCGTGGAGGCCATCAACCATGCACAGGCCGCACATGTGCCCATCGTGGTGGCTGTCAACAAGATTGATGTCGAGGGAGCCAATCCCCAGAAGGTACGTGGTCAGCTGACCGAGTTCGGACTGGTATCCGAAGAGTACGGCGGCGACACTATGTTCGTCGACATCTCCGCCAAGCTGGGTACCAACGTGGACAAGCTCCTGGAGGCCGTCCTGCTGACTGCCGATGCAGATCTTGACCTTCGGGCCAACCCTGACATGGACGCTCGCGGTGCCACGGTCGAGGCCCGCCTGGACAAGGGCCGTGGAGCTGTGGCCACTGTGTTGGTCCAGCAGGGAACCCTGCATGTAGGCGATGCCATTGTGGCTGGATCGGCCTATGGCCGTGTACGTGCCATGCTGGACGAGAACGGTCGGCAGATGGACGCTGCCGGTCCTTCCACACCTGTCCAGGTGCTGGGCCTTACCTCGGTGCCTACCGCCGGCGACCTTTTCCTGGTCGCGCCCGACGACCGCACAGCCCGTCAGATTGCCGAGAAGCGCGAGGCTTCGGCCCGCGCCGCACAGCTGGCCAAGCGCCGCAAGGTGGTCTCCTTGGAGAGCTTGAAGGAGCAGTTCGCCAAGTCCGAGGTGGACATGCTCAACATCGTCATCAAGGGCGACTCCTCCGGTTCGGTCGAGGCCCTGGAAGACTCCCTGATGAAGATTGAGGTCTCCGACGAGGTCGGGATCCAGGTCATCCACCGGGGCGTGGGCGCCATCACCCAGAACGACGTCAACCTGGCCACGGTCGACAAGGCCGTCATCATCGGCTTCAACGTCCGGCCTAACCGGCAGGTCCAGGACCTGGCAGACCGCGAGGGCGTGGAAATCAAGTACTACTCGGTCATCTACAACGCCATCGAGGACATCGAGGCGGCGCTCAAGGGCATGCTCAAGCCGGAGTACGAGGAGGTCACCACCTCCCACTCCGAGATCCGCGAGATCTTCCGCTCTTCCAAGTTCGGCAACATCGCTGGCGTCATGGTCCAGGACGGCACCGTCAAGCGGGGCACCAAGGCTCGCATCGCCCGCAACGGGGTGGTCACCATCAACGACCTGGAGATTTCCTCGCTGCGCCGGTTCAAGGACGACGTCAACGAGGTGTCCGAAGGATACGAGGCTGGCATCAACCTGGGCTCCTTCAACGACATCGAGGTGGGCGACATCATCGAGACCTATGAGATGCGGGAAGTGGAACGCAAGTAGGGCCTATCGACCATCCGACCACATGTCGGAGGGTCTGTGGTGATCCGCCCCGGTCTGGGTACTCCCTGGCCGGGGCGGATCACCATGAATGAGACGATTGGTCATGGACGGTTCGAGAAAGGAATCATGATGGCTGGAAATCCCCGCGCTGTACGCATAGCAGCCCTGATACAACGGGTTGTGGCCTCTGCGCTGGAGTCCCAGATGCACGACAAGCGCCTGGCAGGGGTCACCGTCACTGAGGTCCGGGTCACCAACGACCTGCAGATAGCCAAGATCTACTGGACCCAGCTGGGTCGGTCCGGACACGAGGCCGGGGAGCGCAAGCGGGCCCAGCAGGCCCTGCGGCAGGCATCCGGCAGGCTTCGCACCCTGGTCGGCGCCCGGGCCGGTCTGCGATTGACGCCTACGCTGCGCTTCATCTACGATGAGGTGCCTGCCGAGGCTACCGAGATTGAGGATGTGTTGACTGCGGCCCATCACCGAGACGAGGCCATGGCCAAGGCCCGGGTCAATGCCAGCTATGCCGGTGATCCCGATCCATATCGGCATGACGACGAGGAAGAGACCGATGGGTCGGACTCCGTCCCTGATGAACCTGCGGCGGAGGATGCGGATGAAGCCGACCGCTGAGCCGTCGGACGGTATTAAGTCCGGCGCCGGTGAACAGACCTCGGGCATCATCCTTGTTGACAAGCCGAGCGGTGTGACCAGCCATGACGTGGTGGCAGCCGTTCGGTCCAGCCTCGGCATGCGTCGTGTAGGTCATGCCGGGACCCTGGATCCCATGGCCACCGGCCTGCTGGTCCTTGGATTCGGCCAGGCCACGCGGTTGCTGACGGTCATCGTCGGCCATGACAAAACCTACCGGGCCACCATGCGCCTGGGACTGGGCACGACGACGGACGATGCGGACGGGGATTTGCTGCCGGTGCGCCCTGGAGCTGCGCAGAGGGTGGACGAGCTGACAGCCCAGGGTCTGCAGGATCTGATTGATCGCTGCTTCACCGGCTGGATCGACCAGGTGCCCGATGCCTTCTCCGCCATCAAGGTCAAGGGCAGGCGGGCCTATGACCTGGCTCGCGCAGGCCAGGAGGTCAGGCTGGAACCCAGACGTATTCGGATTGCGTCCTTCCGTCTGCTCGACTTCCGTCGTGTGGAGTTGTCCGACCAAGGCGCCAGGGTGGTCGATGTGGATGTGGAAGTGACCTGCTCCAGCGGCACCTACATCAGGGCCCTTGCTCGCGATTTGGGTGAGCGGCTGGATCTGGGCGGCCACCTGACCGCCTTAAGAAGGATTCGCGTGGGCCCGTTCGACCTGGAGGATTCCAATCTGGCATCCAGGGTTGTGGGCGGTAAGGCCGTCCCCCGCACCTACCGGAACCGACAAGGTCAGACCGTTGTTCGCAACCGTATGGTCCCGGACCACGACCGGCAGGGCATGTTGGATGGCTCGCTGAGTCTCGTGCAGGCGGCACGCATGAGCATGCCCGTCCTGAACCTGGATGTCGACCAGGCCGCCAGAGTGGCCAATGGCGGATTCATGGATCTGTCTGTAGCCGAGCCCACGGCAGCCCTGGCCGGACCTGAGGGCAGGCAGCGACTGGCTGCCATCCTGGTGCCCAGTTCACGAGGCGGGGCCAAACCGGATGTGGTCTTCCATCCCGAGGCTTGAATGTGCAGGTCCGTGTTTGGCCTCAGGGTCTTGTCAGGATGAGACGGTGGGAATACAGTGCTTAAGGAATTTTCGGCGCCCGGGTTCGGGGGCCGCCATGACCAAGTGATGGGAAACGGATGAAGGTCAGCCAGGTCAGCCCGGATGAGTCGGGTATTGTCAGGTGGCCGGGAACCTTGGGGACCCGGTCCAGCGTGGTTACCATCGGTGTCTTCGACGGCATGCATCGGGGTCATCAGGCCATCCTGCGCCGGGTGGTCGAGCTCGCTGCCAAGGATCGGGACCGGCCCATGGCCCTGGTCTTCGACCCTAGTCCCAAGCTGGTCCATAGCTATGCCGACAGCCATGACATGATTGAACCGCCCTCGGATCTTATTCGCCATGACCCTGATCAGATCATGCCGATGGAGGAGCGCTTGCGGCTGATGGCCCAGCTGGGACTGGATCAGGTTGTGGTGGTGCGATACACGCTGGCTTTTGCCGCCAAGTCCTATCGATTCTTCCTCAAGCAGCTAACCGAACAGCTGGCCATGCGAACGCTGGTCCTGGGCCGCGATGCGCAGATGGGCGCTGGTCGGGTCGGCGATATCAACGCCATTGGTGATCTGGCGGACACTGGACTGTTCAACCTGGAAGTCGTGAAAGATCAAGGACCCGGGGACTGCACCCTGCCTGACGCTGACGGCCTGGAGCGGCGTCGGGTACGAGCCTGGAGCAGCTCCCACCTTCGGCAGCTGATCCTGGATGGCGATGTGGATACGGCACTGGATATTCTGGGCCGGCCGCACATGGTTCAAGGCACAGTGGTCCATGGGGAGCAGCGGGGCCGCCGCTTGGGATTTCCGACTGCCAACCTTGCTCCCGACGGCCAGGGGATGATGCCCGCTGATGGAGTCTATGCAGGCTGGCTGGTCGACCTGGGACTGCCTACGGATCCGATGGCGACGCCAGAGGGCCGGGAGGGTCGGCTGGCTCAGGGTTCGCCCTGGCGGATGCCCGCCGCCATCTCCATCGGTACCAAGGAGACCTTCCTGGCACCGGGGGAGCGGATGCCGAGAATCCTGGAGGCCAATGCCGTCCGGCCGGATTGGGTGGACCTCTACGGCCACCGGGTCCGGGTGGAGTTCCTCAGCCGTCTGCGCAGTCAGAAGCGGTATACGGGCGAGGAGCCCCTCAAACGACAGCTGGCCTTGGACGCCGATCGCACCCTGGAACTGACCAAGGCCACAGGAAGAGTGTTCTCCGCCACTGAAAGCTGAAGGTACTGGGGAACTCACAGTCCCCGGAAGTGGCTGAAGAACTCCCTGGTGCGCGGATTCTCCGACTCGTCCATGACCTCTTCCGGAGTTCCGTTCTCGGCGATGACACCGTCCAGCAGCAGAACCACCCGGTTGGCTGCGTGATGCGCGAAACTCATTTCGTGGGTGGCCATGAGGATAGTGGTGCCTCCGGCGGTCAGCTCCGAGACCATGGCCAGTACCTCGCCCACCAGCATGGGGTCCAGGGCTGAGGTGATCTCATCCAACAGGAGCAGTTCCGGGTCGGTCATCAGGGCTCGGACGATGGCCACCCGCTGTTGCTGACCGCCGGAGAGCTGGTCGGGGTAAGCCCCGGCCTTCTTCCTCATACCGATCCGATCCAACAGATCCAGGGCCCGCTCCTTGGCCTGGTCCTTGGGCATGCCGTGGACCTTGATGGCTCCCAGGGTCAGGTTTTTCAGAACGTTCATGTGGGGGAAGAGGTTGAACTGCTGGAAGACCACGCCGATTCTGGCCCGGCAGGCATCCTGGTTGATCCTGGGATCGGTGATGTCGGTGCCGCCCAGCCAGATCCTGCCGTCGTTGACGGTCTCCAGCAGGTTGATGCACTTCATCAGGGTGGACTTGCCTGACCCGGATGGACCCAGAAGGGCCACGGTCTCATGAGGCATGATGGTCATGGAGATGCCGCGAAGGACCTTGTTGCCCCCAGGGTAGGTTTTCCGCACATCCTCCAGACGGAGCACCGGCTGGTTCTGATCGGTGCCTGCTTGTTCGCTCATACCATGCCTCCGCTCTGTTCGCGCTTGCGCAGTCGGTTGGAATACCAGTCGTTGAGAAGAATGAAGGGGACCGAGGTGGCGATGAAGAGCACAGAGGCCACCACGTAAGGGGTGAAGTTATAGGAGGTGGCCACAATGATCTGGGCCGCTCTGACCGCGTCAACAGCTCCCAGAACCGAGATCAGACCCACGTCTTTCTGCATGGAGATGAAGTCGTTCATCAGTGCCGGAGCCACCTTGCGCAGGGCCTGGGGGATGACCACCAAACGCATGGTCTGTCCTGAGGTCAAGCCCAGGGAGCGTGCAGACGCCCTCTGGGAGGGGCCGACGTCCTGGAAGCCGGCCCGCAGCACCTCGGCGATGTAGGCCGAATAGGAGAGGATGACCGCCACGGTGCCCAGCAGTGCTGCCGGAATCCGGTTGAAGATGGCCAGTCCGGGGATGCCGAAGCCAATCAGGTAGAGGACCACAATCATGGGGATGCCCCGCATGATCGTGGTGTAGACCTGGGCCAGCACCCGCAGGGGAAAGAGCAGTGGGTTCCGGCTGGTGCGGATCATAGCCAACAGGGTGCCCAGCAAAGCTACGCCGATGACTGCGAAGAAAAGGACCTCCAGATTGAGCCAGAGCCCCTGGAGGACCTTGGGGAAGGCTTGGGCGAAGTAGGCGCCGGAGAAAAACGACTGCTTGACTCGGGGCCAGCCAGGTGAGGCGTGCAACCCCAGGGCGATCAGCAGGGCCAATACAAGCGTACTGGCGATGCTGACCGCCACGGAGCGCAGATTCTGTCGACGGCCGTAGCGTTCCCGTTCCCGTTGGATATCGCTGACCGCATCCTGTGCCGAGGTGGCCATGAACGACAAGGTTTCCTTTCTTCTCTCAGCCCAGGGTAGGCAGGGAGGTGTAGACGTGCAGCCACTGCTTCTGCAGCTTGTCCAGGGTTCCATCCTTCTTCAGGGCGGTGACAGCCTTGGAAGCCGCCGGGGTCAGCTTGGAGCCCTTGGGCAGGACTATGCCCATGCCCTCCGGGTCCTGCGAGCCCTTGATCTGTCCGAGGATCTTGGCGTTCTTGACCTGCCCGGAATCGACCATGGTCACGGCTGAGGGAGTGTCCACGACAAGTGCGTCGATCTGATTGGCATCCAAGGCCTGGGATGAAGCCACGTCGTCGTTGAAGGTGTCGATGTCAGGCTTGACCAGCTTGTGAGCCATCTCGTATGAGGTGGAGCCGACCATGGCCCCTATCTTGGCGTCCTTGATCTGGGCGAGGGAGGTTGCGGAAGCGTATGGAGAATTGTTCCTGACGACCAGCGACTGGGTGGAGTTGTAGTAGCTGGGTGTGAAGTCCACAGCCTGCCGACGCTCCGGGGTGATGGAGAACTGCTGGATGTTCAGGTCGTAGTCCTTGCTTCCCGGGGCGATGGCGGCATCGAAGGTGGTCCTGGTCCAGGTGACGTGTGCCTTGTCGAAGCCCATTTTCTTTGCTACGGCATAGGCCACGGCCGCCTCATAGCCCTTGCCGGATTCGGGCTTGTTGTCCTGCACGTATGGGGCGTATGCCGGGTCTCCGGTGGCGATGGTCAGGGTGCCGGGCTTGATGGTCTGCTGGGTGATGTCCTGCTTGTCTGCCGACTGCCCACTGTTGCTCGATGAGGAGCCACAGGCCGCGCCGGCCATGAGCGTGACTGCCGTGAGTGCGGCCGCTGTCAGCCTGCGTATGGTTTTCCTAGTGAAGATGGTCATGCTGATCTGCTCCTCGCGATGATGATGGGTGTCGGTCTTCCAGCGACTCCATCCTAGTCCGGCAGGGTAACGAGTCGGCAGGTGAACGCCATATGGTGCGATAGGGGACCAGCGGCCACCGGGTTCAGACCAGTCCCAGGGCTTCCAGGGCCTCGGCCAGACAGGTGACCTCGACCACCTCCAGTCCCTGAATGGGCTTTCGGCCTCCCGAGTGCCGGTCTGGCGGGACCAGCGCCCGGGTGAATCCCAGCCGGGCAGCCTCCTGCAGCCGGTGGTTGAGCTGAGGCACCGGCCTGACCTGCCCGGTCAGGGATATCTCGCCCATGGCACAGGTCGTGCGCAGGATGGGCCGGGATTTGGCTGCACTGGCCAGCGCGGCCACGATGGCCAGGTCACATCCGGGCTCCTTGGCCAGTCCGCCGGCAATGGTGGACACATACAGGTCCCGTGTCAGCAGGTTGACGCGGCCGTGACGGTAGAGCACCGCGGCCAGCATGGCCAGACGGTTGGCGTCGATCCCGTTGGTGTTGCGTCTGGGCGTGGGCAGAACAGATGACGTGACCAGGGCTTGGATTTCGATGGGCAGGCTACGGTGGCCGTCCAAGGTGAAGGTCACGCAGGTGCCCTCCACCTCCTGCCCGGTCGTGGACAGGAAGAGTCCCGTGGGGTCGCTGACCTCCTCGATGCCCTGCTCGCCCATGTCGAAGCAGCCCACCTCGTCGGTGGGGCCGAAACGGTTCTTGACAGCCCTCAGCAGGCGCAGGGCGGTCTGGGAGTCGCCCTCGAACTGGCAGACCACATCGACCAGATGCTCCAGGGTCCGCGGCCCGGCGATGGAGCCGTCCTTGGTCACATGGCCGACCAGGAGGGTGGGGATGTCTTGCGATTTGGCCATGTCGATCAGGCTGATGGCCACTTCGCGCACCTGCGTTGAGCCCCCGGAGATGCCGTCGACCTGGCTGGAGACGATGGTCTGGGCGGAGTCCACAATGGCCAGTGCCGGCTTCTCGCGCTCGATCAGCCCCAGCACCGTGGCCAGGTCGGTGGTCGAAGCCAGGAGCAGCGAATCCTTGAGTGCTCCCACCCGACTGGCTCGCATCCGCACCTGGGCCTGGGACTCCTCGCCCGATATGTAGAGCACCTTGCCTCCCTGGCCGCCCCGGTCGGCCACTCGGCCGGCGGTCTCCAGCAGGAGGGTGGACTTGCCTATGCCTGGCTCGCCGGCCAAGAGGATGACCGACCCGGGTACGATGCCCCCGCCCAGGACCCGGTCGAACTCCTCGAATCCTGTGGGGATGCGCTTTACCTGGTCCGTACCTACCCGGGTGATGGGTCGGGCCATGCCGTTCTTCGGGGGCGCAGGTGCCGTATGGCTGCCGCCGGAGGAGGACAAACCCCCGCCTGCACCTACGACATGGGCTTCGTGGAATTCCTCGATGGTTCCCCACTGGCCGCATTCTGGGCAGCGTCCGAACCACTTGCCGCCGGTCCATCCGCACTCCGTGCACACGTATTGCGTCGTCGTCTTGGCCATACCTGCACGCTATCGGGATTCAGGGACGAGGAACTGGGCTTTTACGGCATCTTCGCAGTGCCGACACCCTGCCCATGAGAGAATGGAGACATGGCTGACAATCCTTCTGCACCCCTGTCCTCTTCCTCTGACTCCTCCGCGCACGCCAAACAGCGCCGTCGACGGATCGGTCTGGTCATCGCTCTGGCGGCGGTGGTGGTCCTGGTGCTCCTATCGGCCTTCGTCTGGCCTCACTGGGCGGTGCGCAGCCAAGAGCCCGTCGCTCAGGCTTCGGCCTCCGCATCTTCACAGCCTTCGCAAGCCAGCAGTCCCAAGGCTAAGGCGGTTCCTCTGCCCGATTCGGCTTCCGAGCTGCTCAAGGCCATGCCCGATACGGTGGGCGAGTTCGCCCGCGTCAAGGCGGATCCTGACAGTGAGTGGAGCACCCGTACACCTATCGAGGAGTACAACCTGGTCTACTCCACAGGAAGGTCGGGCGGGGATGTGACCCTTCACCTGGCTCAGTGGTCCAGGAGCGAGGATGCCAAGGCACTCTATGACAGCCAGTCCACGGGCATGTCCGGTAAGGAGCTGGCCTCGGGCAATGTTCGTAGCGGCGGCACGGTCACCGGATCCTACCTGGAGAAGGCGGATGGCGACGACGAGCACAAGGCCCTGGTCATCTGGCAGAATGATACAGTGGTCTTCCGTGCCCAGGGCCAGCGGACTGCGCTGGAGGCTTTTTACAAGGCCTTCCCGCTTTAGTCGTCCCGCAAGCGGTGTACGATAAGCAAGTTGGACACTTCCAGGTAACTAAGGATCGGAGGCTCGGATGGGTTCTGTCATCAAGAAGCGCCGCAAGCGGATGAGCAAGAAGAAGCACCGCAAACTGCTGCGCAAGACTCGTCACCAGCGCAAGTAGCTTTATGACTTATGGCCCATCAGGGCCAACGAAGCCCCCCGCATCGAATGGACGCGGGGGGCTTCATGTTCATATCATCGCTGGTCATCGTGGCCAGCCGGATGTCCCCGGGTTTTTAGGTACCGTCAGCCGGGAGGCAAGATGTTCGCTGATGGTCACTTGTTGGCGTTGGTCATGACCCGGGGCCCGTTGGGGTCGCCCACGATGACCGTGTCGACCATGTTGAGGAAGAGGCCGTGTTCCACGACACCCACGGTTGTGATCAAGTCCTGGGCCAGATCCTGCGGGTGCTCGATCCGATCCAGATGCAGATCGATGATGTGGTTGTGCTCGTCGGTCAGAACAGGCTGCCCCTGGCCGTCCAGCCGCAGTACCGGGTTGTATCCGCGCTCCTTGAAGCGATCCAGGACGTGGCGCTCGCCGAAGGGGATGACCTCCACTGGCAGCGGGAAGCGGCCGATCGTGTCGACCACCTTGGACTCGTCCACAATCCAGACGATCCTTCGGGAGTTGACGGCCACGATCTTCTCCCAGAGCAGGGCTGCGCCGCCGCCCTTGATGCCGTTGAAGTCCTTGTCGACCTCGTCGGCCCCGTCGATGGTGACATCGATGTGATCCACCTGATCGATGTCGACAATGCGGATTCCATAGCCCTCAGCCTGCTCCTTGGTCCGCCGGGAGGTGGTCACGCCGGTGAACTCCAAGCCCTCTTCCTTGACGCGCCGTCCCAGTTCATCGACGAAGAACCGGACCGTGGATCCGGTGCCCAGTCCGGCGGTCATGCCATTCTCGACCAACTTGGCTGCTTCGATGCCGGCGGCCTTCTTCAGTCTGTCCTGCTCGGTCTTGTCCATACACGCTCCTTCATGCCCGCATGCGCTCAACCGCTGATGTCTGCGGGTCTTGTTGGTTCAGGTTCACTCCAGTGTAGACGATGGCCCCTGACGGTCCAGGAACCGCTCAATCCTCCACTTCGATGGCATGCAGGCGGAAAGGCGCCTCCTGGATGGCCACGTAGCCGTCAGGGTCGATGTCCGCATCTATATCGATGCTGCCGACGATATGCAGGTCCTGCCCGGTGAACATGCTGCTGCCGGACGGGGGTGGCGTGATGCGGATGCGGCCACTGGCTCTCAGTCCCCGAGCTCCGGAGTTCTTGGTCTCCTGGTCAGCTGTATCGGCGTCCGAGGTTTCCTTGAGCGCCGATACAGGTTCGTCTTCCTGACCATCGGCTATGTCGGGGTCGGGTGTGACATTGGCTGCGTCAGCCGTCGCTGCCACAGGTTCGGCCTGCTCGGCATCCACAGCCTCGGACTCGACGGCGGTTTTCGCCAGGTCTTTCTGCTCCTCCTGGTTCAGGCGAGCCTTCTTTCGACCCAGCTCGTCCAGGACTTGGGGTCCTCCGTCCAGCTCAGCCTTGACTGCGGGCGGCACCTGTGTGCCCTTGGCGTAGGGGGAGGCCAGCAGTGAGCGCCAGCCTTCGATGGGCAGACAGCCTTCCCGGTCGCCCTTGCCTGCAGCTGTGGCGTAGCCGCGTGCCAGGGTGTCCACTTTCTCGTTGAAGGTGTTGCCCGCGTGGCCCTTGACCCAGACAAACCTGACCGATCCCGTCCGTGCCCGGATCTCCCGGTCGATTGCTTCGATAAGAGGGCGGTTCTTGACCGGCTTACCCTGGGAGTTCTTCCAGCCCTTCTTCTTCCACCCGGGCACCCAGGTGGTGGAGCAGTTGATGGCGTATTGGGAGTCGGTTTCGATGACCAGAGGGCGTTCGCCTGGATGGGCGCGCAGGGCCTGCAGCACGGCGCACAGTTCGCCGATCTGATTGGTGCCGTTGCTGGCGCCGCCCGCATCCGCGTCGCCGCCCTCGTGATCGGCCCAGGCCCAGCCCATGGGGCCATTGGGATTGCTCAGTGCGCTGCCGTCGGTGGAGACGACCAGATTCTTGTCATTGGTCATGGTTCCAGTCTAAGCAAGAAAATAGAGACCCCCGCACCAGCGATGGCTGATGCGGAGGAGGGAAGGCAGGCGGTCTTGTCTGCAGCTCAGCCCAGGGCCTTGGCGACCACCTGGTCGGCATCGTCCAGAACCTGGTCCAAGGCCTCAGGGGAGACGAAGGATTCAGCGTAGACCTTGTAGATGTTCTCGGTGCCGGAGGGGCGAGCGGCGAACCAGTTGTTCCGGGTGGTCACCTTGATGCCTCCGATTTTGGCCCCATTGCCCGGGGCCTCGGTCAGCCTGGCAGTGATGGGCTCGCCGGCCAGGGTGGAGGCCGTCACATCGTCGCCGTTCAGCCGGGCGAACTTCTGCTTCTGCTCCAAGGTGGTCGGGGTGTCCACCCGCTTGTACCAGCTTTGGCCGAAGCGCTCCACCTGCTCCTGGTGGAGCTGGGCCGGGTTCTTTCCGGTCTTGGCTGTTATTTCGGCAGCCAGGAGGTCGGGAATCAGCCCGTCCTTGTCGGTTGTCCAGATACGGCCGTCACGGCGCAGGAAGCTCATCCCGGAGCTCTCCTCTCCTCCGAAGGCCACCTCGCCCTTGAAGAGGGGGTCAACGAACCACTTGAAGCCCACAGGCACCTCGATCAGCCTGGCACCGATGGAGGCAGCTACGCGGTCGATCAGGGAGGAGGAGACCAAGGTCTTGCCGATACCGGCACCCTGGGGCCATCCGGGTCGGTTGCCCGAGAAGAGGTATTCCACGCAGACGGCGATGTAGTGGTTGGGGTTCATAACGCCGGTCCCCGGGCAGACGATGCCATGACGGTCGGCATCCGGATCAGTGCCGCCCACCAGGTCGTAGGAATCCCAGGCCCCGGCGTTGAGGCGATCCACCAGACCCTTCATTGCATATGGGGAGCTGGGATCCATGCGGATCTTCCCATCGTGGTCGATGGTCATGAACCGCCAGGTCGGATCCACCTCAGGGTTGACGACGCCAATGTTCAGGCCGTACTTTTCATTGATCAGCGGCCAGTAGTTGACCGAGGCGCCGCCCAGCGGGTCAATGCCCAGACGGACCCCGGAGGATCTGATCAGATCAAAGTCGATGACATTGCCCAGATCGGCCACGTAGTGCTCCCGGTAGTCGAAGCGCTCCACCAGGTCGGATTTGATGGCATCCTCGAAGGGAATCCGCCTGACCTGTCTGTAGTCGCCCAGAAGCTCGTTGGCCCGTTGGGCGACTGCGTTGGTGGTTTCGGCCGGAGCCGGACCGCCTGTGGGCGGGTCATACTTGAATCCGCCATCAGTGGGCGGGTTGTGGGAGGGGGTGACCACGATGCCGTCGGCCAGGTCCTTGCCGGAGAAGCGCTGTGTGCCGTCGGCTGCCCGGTTGTGTGTCAGGATGGCCTGGGAGACGGTTGGAGTGGGAGTGTAGTCATCATTGGCATCAATGCGCACCCGTACTCCGTTCGCGGTCAGGACCTCGATGGCCGTCTTCCAGGCGGGCAGGGAGAGGGCGTGGGTGTCGCGGCCCAGATAGAGCGGACCGGTTACTCCGTCCTTGGCCCGCTGTTCGGCTATTGCCTGGCTGATGGCCACAATGTGGGCCTCGTTGAAGGATGTGGTCAGGGCGGAGCCACGATGCCCGGAGGTGCCGAAGGACACCCGCTGGGAGGGGATGGAAGGGTCGGGGACGAGATCGTAGTACCTGCCGATCAGATCGTCGACGTTGATCAGATCTTCGGGGCTGGCAGGCTTGCCCGCATTCTGTGCTGTCATGGCTCCCATCATGCCACCCCGGCATGAGAAAGCGGACAGATGCGCAACAGGCTCCTTGGGTCTAATTCAGAAGGCCTTAGTCAGACTGGGGCACCCGCACGTCCAGGGCCTGGCGTTCCACGCTGAGTGCGATGTGGCGGGTCTCGCCCAGAATATCGCCGTCCACCTGGGCCAGAGCGGGCTTCTCCAAGCGGATCTCCGCCTTGGTCCCCTGCAGCTGGACGATGGTGGAGTTGGTCGACAGGGGGCTCTGGCTGGACTTGCGGGTGATGGTCTGATGCATAACATCGCCGAAGAGGTTGGCCCAGCCGATCAGGCCGGCGGAGGTGTCGATGATCTCGAAGTCCAGGATGCCGTCATCGTAGGAGGCGTCGGGCATCAGGGAAAATCCTGGAATCTCCCCGCAGTTGCCGGCCATGAAGGTGCGGAAGGTCACTGAGGTATTGGTCTGCGTGACTTGGTCGGGCCGGGTGATGGCGATGTCGGCGGTGTACTTGGGTGCGAACAGATGCTTGGCGCCGCTGATGAAATAAGCAAGCCAGCTGACGGTCTTCTTCAGGTTGGGGTCGGTGTCATCGATCATCAGGGCGTCGAAACCGATGCCGGCAATGATCAGGAAGGCGTGACCATGGCCTTGCTCCTGACCGTCTGCATCGAGCAGGGCCATGCGACCCACATCCACCTGGGTGGACCCGTGCGAGGTGGCCACGGCCAGGGCAGCGTCCAGATCGCCTACGGGAATGCCCATGTTCCGTGCGAAGAGGTTTCCGGTCCCGATTGGGATGATGCCCATGACATGGTCGCTGGAAGCCATGGCGCTGGCTACGGTGCGCACGGTCCCGTCCCCGCCCACGGCAACGACTACGTTGGCCCCACGCTCCAGTGCCATGCGGGCACAGGCTTTCCCGTCCCGATCCAGCTGGGTTTCGATGAAGCTGAATTCGCGGATGCCCTTGTCCCGGCAGTATTGCTGGATGCGCTCGCGGGCGGCGGCGGCCTGGGGTTTGGAGGGGTTGATAACGAAAGCGTAGCTGAGCTGGTCGTCGTCCCGGGCCAGGATTTGCATGGCGAACTTATGCCGTCTTTGGGCGCGGACGATCAGCACCACCGCAGTGACGACAATGGCCGCCGCTGCCAGGATGGCGAGGATGACGACCGCTGGAATTGGCATGACTCTATTTTGCGCGCCGTGCCGACCCGATATCTCTGGGTGTGTCCGACGTGAACGAACCCTCTACAGCAATCACGCTGACAGTATGAGCTGATTGAGTTATGAAAACCGCAAAGTTATGATTGCACTCGGTCCATGTGGTCCCCTCGGTCTAGAGCTGCAACGGCTTCGTACGCGGGAAGTCTGGGAAAGCCAGGGGGTATGGGGAGAGGAGGCAGTCATGGACAAGTACAAGAGCGTGTTCGACATCATAGGTCCCATCATGATTGGACCCTCCAGTTCGCACACAGCTGGGGCCGTGGCCATCGGCCGGGTTGGGCACATCCTTGCCGGAGGTGTTCCGAGCCGTGCTGATATTCATTATTATGACTCTTTCGCCCGCACGCACAGCGGCCACGGTACCGACTATGCCATCATCAGCGGCCTGCTGGGTTTTGCCCCGGACGACCCCCGGGTGCCTGATGCCATTGGCATCGCCCGCAGGCAGGGCATGGAGCTGACCTTCCATGAGGAGGACGAACCCAGCCCCATCGACCACCCGAACACCGCCGTCCTGGACCTCCAGGGACCAGCCGGGCGGGTGATCTATGCGGCTTGTTCCATCGGGGGCGGGACCATTGAAGTGCGGCGTATCAACTTGGACGGCTGCCTGATCACTCCTCCAGGGCTTCTACCCATTCTGCTGGTGGAACTGGATGAATCCGCAAACGATGCCGGTCGGCGATTGGAGCGCATACGCGATCTGCTTCGGGAGGAGGGCGTGACCAAGCAGACCAGGTATGAACCCCATGGTCCGGCTGGCATGGCGGTGTACGAGTTTGATTTGGACAATCCGCTGTCCGCGCAACAGCAGAAGCAAATCGCGGGTCACTCGTCCCGGATGATTTATATCGACTAGGAGGCATGGCGCATGTTCACTTCAATCGCTGAACTTGTGAGTATGGCCGAAGAGCGCGGCTCGTCGATATCTGAGGTGGCCATCGACGAGGAGGTGCGGCGTTCGCATCAGACCCGTGAACATATCTGGGCAAGAATGGCCAAGAACCTGCATGTCATGCAGGCCGCCGTGGCCAGGGGATCCCAGGGCGATGGCGTGTTCTCCAAGACTGGGCTGAGTGGTGGTCAGGCGGCCCTGCTGGAGCATTACCGGAAGACACGAACCAGCCTGAGCGGCGATGCCATCCTGCAGGCCGTTGAGGCCGCTATGGCTACCAATGAGGTCAATGCGGCCATGGGCATCATCTGCGCGACGCCTACTGCCGGCTCCTCCGGGACCCTGCCCGGAGTGCTCACCGTGCTCAGGAACCGACTGGGGCTGGATGACGATGGGCTGATCCGCTGCCTGTTCACTGCAGGGGCTTTTGGACTGGTTACGGCCAACAAGGCGATGATCTCCGGAGCTACAGGCGGCTGTCAGGCCGAGGTGGGCAGCGCATCCGGCATGGCTGCCGCTGCAGCGGTTGAGGGCGCAGGGGGCGATCCTGATGCCTGCGCCCAGGCTTTTGCCATAGCCATGAGCAATCTGCTGGGCCTTGTCTGCGATCCCGTGGCTGGCCTGGTGGAGGTGCCTTGCGTAAATCGCAACGCCATCGGAACCGCCAACGCTTTGATTGCTGCTGACATCGCCTTATCGGGCGGCGTCAGCAGGATTCCGCCCGATGAGGTCATCGCAGCCATGAAGTCCATAGGCGAGAGCATGCCCTCATCACTGAGGGAGACCGGCATCGGCGGGCTGGCGGGCACTCCCACCGGCAAACGGTTCCGCAGGACTGTATTTGGCAAGTGATGCGGGGCAGGCGCATATATAAGGGACGGATGGCTCCCCCGCTCGCCTTCTCGCCGTGGTTGCTCTTCCTGACTGGTCCGCGGTGGCCAGGCCGGTTGCGGCAGAGGTCATAAGGCTCGGAAAGAGGTGTGCGGGGCCGGTTTTCGTGTCCCCTGAAAGTCATAGAATTCAGATATGTTAGATATCAGGTTCATTCAGGAACATCCGGATGTTGTCCGTGAATCACAGCGCAAACGCGGCGAATCGGTCGAACTCGTCGACGAAGTGCTGAAGGCGGACAGCGAGCGCAGGGCTGCGCTCAAGGATTACGAGAGCTACAGGGCCGAGCAGAAGTCGCTCGGTAAGCGCATGGGCTCGGCCTCTCCTGATGAGAAAGCCGACCTTCTGGCCCGGACCAAGAGCCTGTCGGACAAGGTGAACGCCAGCAAGGCAACCTCAGACGAGGCCAACGCCAAGTACACCGATTTGATGTGGAAGTTCAGCAACGTAGTGGAGCCCGAGGCTCCCGAGGGTGGCGAGGACGACTACGTGGTGGTCAAGAAGATCGGCACTCCGCGCGACTTCGCCAAGGAGGGCTTCGAACCCAAGAACCACCTGGACCTGGGCGTGGGCGTGGCCGGCATCGATATGCGCAGGGGCGTCAAGGTTTCCGGATCCCGCTTCTACTTCCTGCGCGGGGATGTGGCCCGGCTGGAGATCGCCATGCTGACCATGGCCGTGGACCAGGCCATGGAGCATGGATTCATTCCTACCATTACGCCCACCTTGGTCCGGCCTGAGGTCATGGCCGGCACCGGCTTCCTGAATGCCCATGCCGACGAGATCTATCGCCTGCGTGAGCCCGACGACCAGTATCTGGTGGGCACCTCCGAGGTCTCCCTGGCCGGCATGCACGAGGACGAGATTCTGGACCTGAGCAAGGGTCCGCTGCGCTACTGCGGCTGGTCCAGCTGCTACAGGCGAGAGGCCGGCTCCGCCGGCAAGGACACCATGGGCATCATCCGCGTCCACCAGTTCGACAAGGTGGAGATGTTCGTCTACTGCAAGCAGGAGGATTCCCGCGACCAGCACCAGCAGCTGCTGGCCATGGAGCAGGAGATGCTGGCCAAGGTGGACGTGCCCTATCGGATCATTGACACCGCTGCAGGAGACCTGGGATCCTCGGCTGCGCGCAAGTTCGACTGCGAGGCCTGGGTGCCCACCCAGGGTCGCTACCGCGAGCTGACGTCAACCTCCAACTGCACCGAGTACCAGGCCCGCCGTCTCAACGAGCGCGAGCGGCTGGAGGACGGCTCTACGCGTCCTGTCAGCACCCTGAACGGGACCCTGGCCACCACCCGCTGGTTGGTCGCCATCCTGGAGAACCATCAGAACGCCGACGGCTCTATCGTCATCCCTGAAGCCATGCGCTCCTATGTGGGCGGCAAGGAGGTCATCGAGCCCAAGACCTGGGAGGCCTGAGCCGCTTCTGTTGGAAGCAACCGACATTCCGTTGGTGGTTGGACCAACCTTGATGTCGTATGATGAGTGACGTGTCTGATTGGCACGTCTTTTGGACAGGTGTCTGAGCGGCCGAAAGAGACGGTCTTGAAAACCGTTGTGGCGCAAGCCACCGCGGGTTCGAATCCCGCCCTGTCCGCTTGGTCGATGCCCCGGAGCCATATCCGGGGCATTTTTGTATTTGCTGGAATCCTATGCTTGCAGTCCTGAGGTCAGCGATTGCAGAGCGGTTTGGGCTGGAACCTGGTGTCTACAATGATGGATGGTAGCCATGCTTAATCACGCGAGCCGACCCTTGGGTGCCGACTCTGCAAGGGAAAGGTCGGGTCGTGGATCAATTCATCGCCATTGTCTCTCTGATCGGGGATTGGTTGCTTTTCACATTCCCACTCTTCCAGGGGCTGATGGAGCTGCAGGAATATCAGGAGCTCCTGGACGACTTTGATCAGCTCAGCAAGAATTGGGATGAGGTCTCGCCCTGGTGGTGGCTGGCCCCCATCGTCAAGATCCACTTGGAGCGCAAACGCGGGCACGAAATTCTCCGTCAGGCCACCAGGACCCGATCAGAACGGCGACGGGCGCTGAGCTTCCTTGACCAGGCGACTGCCTGGTACTTCGTGTCAGTTGCAGGTTGGTTGAAGATGATCTCCTCCTCTTATGAATTGCTTGAGACATACGAGGCCAAAGAGAACATATGGCTGCTGGTCCTTCTGATCGTTCTACTGACCTCCGGCGGTCTCTTCAATGCTTACTACCGCATAGACAGGAAGCGGATAGGCCAGAAGGAGAAGGAGCTGAAGCCCGACTCAGAGGTGGCTAACGACTGACGAGGCGTCCATGAGACCAGGCAATGGCAGCACCGATCCTGCAGCCAGAGCAGAGCTTGACGCCTCAGCCGGTATGGATAAGGGATCATTAGGCTCGGGGGACAGGATGGTTCCCCAGCCGGTGCGAGAGCTTCTGGATGGTTTGAGAACAAATTGGCGAGTCGCTCAACACCCGCCCTTGGACACCATTGACCAGGGCATGGAGCTGGGCATTGCTGACCTGCTGGGGATTTCTATAGAAAACCTCTCCAAGTTCCTGCTGCTGGAGGATGCTGGAGGTCTGCTGATACTTCTGGTGGCCAAGGGCATAGAGCGGCCTGATCTGCGCCAGGTGCGAGAAGTGGTCGGATGCCGGAGGCTGCACATGGCCTCGGCTGCCACCCTGCGCCAGTGTCTGGATACGGTGCCGGGTCGGGTCTCGCTGCTTGATCTTGTGGGCCATCGCGGCCAGGTGGACACCGTCGTCCTGGACGGTAATCTGACGGCAACAGACGAACAGACAGCACTGCCGTTGGGCTCTGACGATGTGTCCGTCTGCTTGCCCGGCTCCTGCCTGCCGGATCTTGTTCGGAAGCTGGTATCCCGGGTGTTCATACTCTCTGAGAGCTGAAGTCGTCGACTCAGCCATTGCTCCTGGTCTCTGCCTTGGGGGATGCTGGAAACCGTTGTGCGCGAAGGAGGGAAGGAGCAGGCCGGTGAGGCTGAATCTGTCTTGGAGAAAAGGGCCATCGGCAGATGAGATGGATCAGACCCATCCTTCCGACCAGCTGCAGGCGACCAGATCGGGTCGAGCCAGCCGGTGGCTGGTGGCGTTCAGGGCCGCCTGTTGCGGACTGCTGGTGGGAGTACTGGTGGTGCTCTACCGGCAGGGCATCGGTTATGGCACAAGGTTCGCTCGATGGGCCTACGCGCAGATGCGTGACCAGACCCTGATGATTCTTCCTTGGCTGCTGGCCGCCCTGCTGGTAGGACTGGCCTTGGCCTGGATGGTCCGCCGGGTTCCTATGGCCTCGGGCTCCGGCATTCCGCAGGTGGAGGGAGTGGTCATCCACGGCATGCGCATGCCTGCCCTGCCTGTGCTGGGCGTACGGTTCCTGGGCGGTCTGGCCTGCGGCATGTTCGGCCTGTCTCTGGGACGCGAAGGGCCCTCGGTGGAGATCGGCGCGGCCGGTTCCCAGCTAGTTTCCCGAGGATTGCGCCGAGACCGTGTGGAGGAGACCTGCCTGGTTACCTCTGGCGCGGCTGCCGGTCTGTCTGCGGCATTCAACGCGCCCCTGTCGGGGATGGTCTTCGCCCTGGAGGAGATCCACAGGTCTTTTTCTCCCATGATTCTTCTTTCGGCGGCCATGGCCTGCCTGAGTGCTGATTTCATCGCCAAGAACCGCTTCGGCCTGCGCCCGGTCCTGGACTTCACCGCTATGCCCCAGCTGACCATCGCCCAGTATCTGCTGATGATCCCCCTTGGGTTGGTGGCCGGCCTGGTGGGAGCTGCCATGAACCGTCTGTTGCTGGGTGCACAGAGCCTTTACAGCCATCTGTCCTCGAAACTGGGGCCGGTGATCTCCCTCTTCCTGGCCCTGCCGGTCGGATTGATGCTGCCTGCCGTCCTGGGTGGCGGCGAGGACCTGATCGGCAAGGCGGAAGGCGTTCGCGAGGTGGCTTGGTCGGTGGCCGTCAACCTGCTGGTCCTGCTCCTGGTCAAGATGCTCTTTACGGCCACTTCCTTCGGCAGTGGCGCCCCTGGTGGCATCTTCATGCCCATTCTGGCTGTCGGTACGCTGACCGGGTCCCTGTGCGGGATGGGTGCGGCCGCCCTGGGAATGCCCGTTCGAATCATTCCGGTCTGCGCGGTCTGTGCCATGGCTGGCACCCTGACGGCCTCGGTCAAGGCCCCCATAACCTCCATCCTGCTGACAGTGGAGATGTCTGGCTCCTTGGTTCACATGCTCCCCGTGGCCCTGTGCGCTTTTACTGCTCTGATGGTGTCCGATTTGTTGCATGTCGAGCCTATTTACGAGGCTCTTCTGGAGCGTTACCGTCGAGGGCATGCTCCCGATGACCAGGCCCCTGACAGGGTGACTGTCGAGTTTCCCATAGAGCATGGCAGCCCGGCGGCTGGTCGTCTGCTGGGACAGGTTCCCTGGCCGCACGGATGCGCCGTTGTCGGTCTGCGCAGGGGCGAGCATCGGCTGATTCCCGCTGGTGATCTGCGACTGCTCGCAGGAGACGGTGTCATCCTGCTCTGTCCGGGTGATCGCCTGGACCAGGCCCGTCAGGTCATGGAAGGCCTCTGTCGCTGAGGGGTGCTTTTCCAACTGGTGTTTTCTCTAAAGGATGGTCAGGCACTGCCCGTGGACTGCCACGGCCTGGCTGTTGCTGATGGCCACCATGGGTCCATCATCGTTGTAGCGGTCCATAATTTTCCTGGTTACCTCGGCGAAGGGCTCGGAATCCAGGTGGGGGAGGATGCGGAAGCCCACCAGACCCAGTCCGGCGGTGGTGTCCAGATCCGGGGCGGCCGAGCGCGGATCCATGGCATCCAGGAAGCCGATATCGGGACCGGTCACCACAGCGCCAGCCGATTCGCCGATGTAGGGTTTGCCCTGATTCACCTGCTGTCTGATCAGATCCGCAGCGCCTGAGCGACGCAGCTCCTGCAGCAGGAAGAAGGTGTTACCGCCGGACAGGTAGATTAGGTCGTCCTCCTCCAGGCTTCGGCGTATGGTCTCCAGATCGGCGGTCGAGACTTCCAGGTCGTCGATCCTGCAGCCCATGTCAGTGAATGCCTTGCGAGCTTCTTGGACATAACCATCCGAACGCTGTGGGAGGTTGGCCGTGGGAATGAAGGCCACCGTACGATTCTTGGGCGAGTCCTCAAGGAAGGCGGGCAACCTGTCAGCGGTAGCGGAGAATGAGGATGTGAGCAGCAGCCGACGCATGACGGCTCCTTTCGTACCGGGCGGGACTTCCGCCCAGGGCAGGTTGCAAAACATAAGATTAGACCATGGCTGGCTTCAATATATCCATGCATGACCTTCGCCTGGTGATTGACCACGTTGTAGGTTCGGATGCCTAGTCTGGGGGCATGGCAAGGCAGCATCAGGAGTTCCGGAAGGAATCGGGTCAAGACATCTCGAGTGACATGTCTGGTTATGATTTCTCCGGCAACGACAGGTTCAGCGATGACCGCCCCGATCCTGCGGCCCCCGGCGGCAGCATCATCTTCGCGTTGCCCGGGACCTTGGTGGATTGGGATCCGCGCAGAGCCCTGGTCGGGCAGTACCCTGACGGGGTGATCGATATGGTGCTGGACCCGGAGGACCCTTGGGGTTTCGCCTGTGTCAGCAGGCAGATCAATCTGGGCGTGGATCCGCAACAGGCACTGGCCGACTATGAAACCACTCACGGGCCTGCGGTCGCCTGGGTGGTCCGCGTCTGTCTGGAAAACTACACCCTGGCAGTGAAGGGCCTGCTTCCCGGGGCGTCGGAGCTGTTGGAGGATCTGCGGCGGGCAGGCCTGACCCTATGGGGCCTGGCGGCAACGACCCGTCAGCTGATCGAAGCGGCATCCGAGGTCCTTTCACCGCTCTCTGCGCTGAAAGGTGTACTGATCTCATCCGAGGAGCATATGGACCTTTCCGATCCGCTCTTCTATCGTCTGGCCCTGCGCCGCTTTGCCATCAGCCCCGGGCATACGATCTTCGTTGATGCGGATCCTGAGCATGTTGCTGTGACTGACCGACTGGGCATGGATGGGATTGTTGCCGATGATATCCGCGGTCTGCGTCAGCTCCTTCGTCAGCGCGGCATCGTCTGCTGAGCGGACTTTCAGACGATGCGGCGGTCTGCGGCCCAGCGGGTCAGTTCGGTCCGGTTGGACAGCTGAAGTTTGCGCAGGACGTTGGAGACGTGGGTCTCAACCGTCTTTATGGAGATGAACAGCTCGGAGGCCACCTCGCGGTAGGTGTAGCCCCGGGCGATCAGGCGCATGACCTCCTGTTCGCGCGCGGAGAGCCGGTCCAGTTCGTCGTCTTCTGCCAGGCCGGCATCTGCGACCTCGTCCTCCTGGAAGGCGGAGAGCACGAATCCGGCCAGCTTGGGCGAGAAGACGGCGTACCCTTCGTGCACCTGGCGGATTGAAGAGACCAGATCTTTGGCGGAGATGGTCTTGGTCACGTAACCACGGGCTCCGGCACGGATGACCGAACCCACGTCCCTGGGTGAGTCGGATACGGAAAGGGCCAGAAAGACCGACTGGGGGGAGAGGGGATGGGAACGGCTCAGAATTTCGGCACCTCCGCCGCCCTGGCCGCCGGGCACGTGCACATCCAGCAGAACCACGTCGGGACGGGTCTGCCTGACCATGAGGATGGAGGACTCCACATCCGCCGCCTGACCCACGATGTGAAAATGCGGCTGCAGGGTGGTGATGACGCCGGTGCGGAACATCTCATGGTCGTCGACGACGGCTACGCGAATGTTTGCGGACCCATCCTGGGCTTGATGGGGCTCTGCTGCAGTCGTGGTCATGGGCGTGGTTCAGCCCGCCTTTCCCGACGCAGGGTCCTCAAGTGTGAATGGGATCGGACCGGCATGCGTCTGTGAATGAATGGTTCACCATGCATCCTATCATTGCTGGGCATCGGTCCCTTTTTCGGCCTGACCGACCTTGCCCTCCTGATGCTGGCTGGCCTCGGACAGCGGCATGTGCATCCTGACCTCGGTGCCCCAATCAGGGCGGGAGACGATTTCGACCCTGCCGCCCCGCCGACGAATCCGGCCGATAATGGACTCGCGTATTCCCATACGGTCAGCTGGAATCGCATCCATATCAAAGCCCGAACCGTGGTCGCGCACGTAGACCTCAACCTGATTCCTGCGGGCCTCGCAATATACGGAGATGGGTTCACCGCCGTGGGTGACGGCATTGACCAGGGCTTGCCGGGCCGCGTTGAGCAGGGCATCGGTCTGGGCGCAGGGCATGGCGTCGCCCACGGTGACCACCTCGATTGGCTTGCCTGAATCGTCCTCCACCTGTGCGGCTATCTGGCTCAGTCCGGTGCTGACGGACCGGTCTGAAGGGGTGCGTTCCTGATAGAGCCAGTTGCGCAGATCGCGCTCCTGGGATCGGGCCAGGGTGAAGACGGTATGTGGGTCGTCGGCATGCAGCTGAATCAGGGCCAGGGTCTGCAGAACGCCATCGTGCAGATGGGCTGCCATATCGGCCCGCTCCTCCTCGCGTTCCTTCATGGCGCGTTCATCGCCCAGCTGGCTAATGATTGAGCCGACCCAGGGCACGACCACTGCGGTTACGCCTACAAGAAGCAGGCCGGCCAGGACTATCAAGGTCAGGGCCCAATGCAATTCCTGGGTGGACAGCAGGAAGATTACCGCAGCCGACAGGATCAGGGCCAGGCTTCCGATCAGGGCCGGCAGGTGGTAGCCGGTTCCTTGGTTCTCCGGCCTCAGCCAGGCCAGGACCAGTCCAGCGCAGAAAAGCAGGCAGGGGACGACAAAGGCGGGGCGCATACCGCTGCTGAGCAGAAT
Organism: Bifidobacterium asteroides; assembly: GCF_009683175.1. Taxonomy (GTDB): domain Bacteria; phylum Actinomycetota; class Actinomycetes; order Actinomycetales; family Bifidobacteriaceae; genus Bombiscardovia; species Bombiscardovia asteroides_H. The sequence continues at coordinate 451,555 of NZ_WKKW01000001.1, read as the reverse complement.
GACCGCGGTCAGCAGGAGGATGATGCCCAGACCTGCCAGCAGTCTGGTTACCCGCCCGGGGGTGATGCTGTGATCCTCCTTCTGACCTGGTTGCCCAGTAAGGATGCTGGGCGCCAGCGGGGCTGACCGCGGATCATGCGGTTGGACTGCCTGGGTGGGATCGCCCTGGGGAAGTGTCAACCAAAGAAAGCAGTAGACCACGCAGGTGATCATTTTGGGAGCCAGGAGAACCATGACCAGGCGTATCCAGAAGACGGGGATACCCAGGTGCAAACTGACGCCCTTGCAGACTCCGCACAGGATCCTGCCCTTGTGCGGCCTCATCAGGGGCATGCGCGCAGGGTGCAGAGGAGGCGGTTCCTTCAGCGTTTGCTGTTCCTGCATGGTTGCGTTCATGCTTCCATTATCGTTTTCGGACGGTGCCGATAAGGCAGTAAGGGGAAGAAATCAGGGTTGAATCAGGGTGTTCCCCCATAAGATTCACGCTCGCTGGGTGTTGTAATGAAGACATGAATGGTGAGATGAACGGCAATGGCCCTGAGAACGGCTGGCAGTGGAAGTCCGACAGGTTCTTCCGTGCCTGCAGGGAGTCCTATCTGATTCGTGACCAGGGATGGATCGGTGGCGTCTGCGTAGCCTTGGCCCGTCGGCTGGGCTGGAGCGTGACCCTGGTCAGAGCGCTGATGATTTTGGCGGTCTTTTTCTTCGGCACCGGTGCTGCCTTCTACGGTTTTGCCTGGTTCGTCTTGCCGGACCGGCGTGGGGTCATCATTGCCCAGGAGCTGATTCACGGGATTTGGCACGCTTCCATGGTGGGCATCATCATTTATTGGCTGCTGGCAATCCTGATTCCTGGAGTCGGAATCTTTTCCCTGGCTTTGGGTGCGTTGATCCTGTACCTGCTCATCCGGTGGAGCCGCAACAAGGCCCTGGAGTACCAAAGAGGGTACTGGGCTGGGCCGGATGCCGGCAGGCCGGTTTCGGGCGATCCTTGGGTGATGGGACCGCAGTATTCGGAACGGCCGAGTGGCACAGGTTCGCAGTGGTATTCGAATCAGCCTGAGTACCCAAGCTTTTCGGGGTATGAGGGATACCAGGATTACACAGGGACGCGAAGCGATGCACAGACGGCAAGTAATGCGAGCTCGGAAGGATTCAAGGACCAGCCGGAGCATTCCGATTCGTATGGAACTTTGGGGCAACAAGGGGAGGTAACCTCTCTTGGACCCATCTCTGAGACAGAGGATTCGGCCAACGCTGGCAGCGATTCGAATAATACTCAAGATGGGGGCAATCCCATCGCTGGTGCAGCTCCCGGAGGCTGGGCGGGGGCAGAAGGCCCTGCAGAACCTGCTGGGAACACGAATCAGTCATATGGATTCGGTGCCTGGCCGGGCTATGGTACAGGGGGATCATTCTCGACAGGGCCGGGAATAGCCCCTAAGGTTCCGTCGGTTCCGCCCCGGCTACGACGTCGCCCCGCTGGACCTGTGCTGGTCAGTCTTCTGTCAGGACTGATCCTGGTCTCCGGAGCAGGGGTCTGGTGGATGGCCACGAACCCCTATCGCGGATTGAATGCTGCCTTGACCTATGCTCTGATCTGGGCTGGAGGCGTCACGCTGGCACTTGGCGTGGTCATACTGGTCCTGGGCTTGATGGGCCGCAGGTCTGGAGGGTTGACCCCCATTGCCTTGATGGCCTGCCTGGTTGTCCTGATTCTGGCTACCGGTTCGGCCGTACCAGGCATTGAGCAGACCCAGAACCGCAGGGTCTTGGCCGACTACGCCACAGTTCAGGTTAACGGCAATAACCATGGGCGTTTGTTGGGGGCGGACAGTGCAGACATGAGGCGTTATCGCCGCGGTATCAAGCTTGTCGGAGACCAACACGATCAGGGAAGTGCCGTCATTGACCTGACTGGTTATGAGCAGAAACACGGCACCCATCATGTTCAGATTATGGATGATGCGGTGAGTACAGTCTCAGGCTGCCCGACGGGCACCGTCCGCCTGGCTGTGGCCTATGCTGACGTTCGCCTGCTCATACCTAAGGGATGCAGTTTGTCCTATAGGGAACACGCCGACCTCTACAGGGTCTTGGGATCAGGGGCGGCTGACTGGATAACCGAGACGGAACAAGGAAACTGGATGTGGTGGGGCAATACGTCGTCATCGGCTGAACGACGCGATTGGGAGGAAGCCCTGCGAGCGTCCAAGGAGGATCAGTGGCATATGCCCGACGAACCCGAATTGATCGTCGAAGCCAATCTCATGGCCGGTGCACGGGTCACCGTGCAAGCCCGGGGGAGTGCTACCCAGCCGAAGCGGGCGCAGCTCTACAGCGGCTTGATCAATGATTATTGGGATTACAGCTACAATCCATGGCAGTTTGGGGAGGATCAGGAAGATGACTGATACGCAGCAACCAGAAGGAGACCAGCCGATGGATCGTCAGGAACGCATCACCAAGGCCATGCCGGTTGAATCCCCACCCCCGATTTACCAGGTTCGGATGCAGCCGCCGGAGCCGGTCCGTCCTAGCGGGCCCAGCCTGCCTACCATCATTTTTGGCGCCCTGGTTGGACTTTTGGCTCTGACCATGTTGGCTCTAGGATTGGTCTTTCTGCGTTACGGTACGGATCTGACCATAGTCGTACCCTGGCAGCGGGTTATTCCATTGATTTTTGCCGGCATGGGCGTAGTGCTGATTGGCGCGTCTGTATTAGCCTGGCTGGCATCGGCAAGGCGCACCCGCTCTATCTCAAAAGACCAGGATATTCCAGAAGATCAGGCTGCCAAGAATGGCCAGAGACCCCAGCAGGATCAGGGTCAGGGTCAGCCAGTGGCCAGCCCCGGCAACAGCCGGCTTGCCGTCAGCTCGGTTGAAGACAGAGGTCAGAGTGCTCGCCAAGAGCAGGATGAATACCAGACACAGAACGGACAACAGGGACCAGCATGATGCCATCATCGAGGACAGATGCATGAGGCCAAGCGCCTTGCGGACCACAGTAAAGGCATAGGCCAGCAGGGCAGCCATAAGTCCTGCGGCTAACAAGCCTAACGACCAGAGCCGTCCGGTCAGGCCTTTGCTGAAGCCTGACTGTCTGCGGTCTTTGCCTCGAGCCCGCAGATGTGAGCTCAAGGCTCCAATCAGGGCAGAGACCAGGGCGGCAGCCAGCAGAATGGGGCCACAGACCATCAGCACCAGAAGGGCGGTGAGCGAAGGTATCAACCCTGTATTCGTGTGCTCGGGCACTTGATTGAGCTGATGGGGCTGGCTGCCGGCAATCATAGGAGTTGACCACTGGTTGGCTTGGGTGCCCAGTGCCACGGCGTTGATCCAGTCTTCCAGATTATGGGTATATCTGGGTTCCAGGGGTAACCCGGCCTTGGCCAGTCGACTGCCGGTGCGGATCTGATGGTTGGTGGGGTAGTAGCGCAGGGTCACGTTGTCGTTGCCGTTTGCATGAGTTCTGCGGATGATCTCGCGCGCCCCCTGCTCGACTGGCATGGAGACATCCTTGGTGCCGAAGTTGATCATGACTGGCATCCGCAGCTGGTCCAGATAGGGCAGGGAGGGGAAGTCGGCGTACTCCAGGCCCAGCAGGGACAGGTCCATGCCCATGAGCCGGGGTATCACGTTGCGGATTCCCTTAGGTGCGCCAATCAGATCCAAGTAGCTGGTGGCCGCCATGGCCATCTGCTGTCGTCCCGGGTAGACGGGAGGCGAAGTGAGGATGGAGAAGGCGATGCTGGGGTCCTTGGCGGTCATGATGGACGATATCCAGGTGCCCTCGGACTCGGCGTACAGGCCTACTTTGGTCGGATCCACGCCCGGCCAGGAGCGCAGGCGGTCAAGGGATCGTCCATAGTCAGCGGCCATGGCCTGATAGTCGCGGTGGAAGGTGGTGTAGGTGTCCAAACGCTTGTCGGGCACCAGGGTGGTGATGCCGGCCGAGGCCATGGCTGAAGCCAAGTCGCCGTATACTTCGGAGGATTTGCCCGTTCCGGCGCCATGGATGAACAGGCAGGCTGGTCCAGTGCCCTTACGGTCGCTTGGCTCTCTGACGATGGCCTGGATATGAACTCCGCCATCCAGAGTGATGCTGATCTTCCGCTCCATGACTGGGTGGGTGCCCTCAGGGGTAGTGGGACCCAGCCTCGAGGCGACGGCAGTGGAGCGGGTCGAGACCTGCAGATGGTCGCGGTAGGGTTCCACCTGCCAGTCCGGCGTCATGGCTTGGCCCAAAAGGAGCATGACCAGCAGGATGACCACAAAGGAGGCGGCGGTAAAGCCCGCCCGTTTCAGCTTTTGCACCCGTCAACTCTACCTGACCGCTCGACTGGTTGGTCAGATGGACCTCATGATTGTGGTTCAGGTGATTTATCCTGAGCCTGTTCGGCTTCGTCCAGGGTCTCAAAGCCGTTCAACTGCACCGTGGCCAAGATGGTTTCCTCGGTAAGATTGCCGCCCTTGGCCTCGATTTGGTCCACCATGGACTGGTAAAGATCCAGTGTTCGGGCCGAGTAGGTGCCCAGTTCGCCACGCAGATAGGTCTCGAAGGAGGTGGCCTCCGGCGTGTCCTCGCTGGTGCGCAGGACCCGCATCTCCTGACCTAGACGGGGGTAGCGCTCGCGGAAGTCCTTGGCCCAGGCCACCTGTCTGTCGATGATGCGCTCCTGCCGCTCCTGGCGATCCAGACCCAGCCTGGGCAGGTAGGGGGCGATGCTGCTGTGGTACTGGTCCGGGGCTGTGGACTCCATCATCCGCCCATATTTCTCGGTCAGCAGGTTGCGTCCCACCTTGTCGGCCTGATCCAGGTCGTCCGCATAGCTGGTCAGCAGGGGGTGTGGCCAGGTCAGAAACTGGCTCAGGCGCATCTGGTGGAACATGGGCCAGTTGCCCTGACAGTTGGCCGGACCACCCTCGTTGTTGACCTGCTGGAACTGCTCCCATTCGTGGCGGACGATCCGCTCGCGCAGGGATTCCTCATCCTGACATTGCTCGTCGTTAGCCATCTTTGGCTCCTTTCAGATGCTGTGCAGAACCGGATCGTCGCTGGAGATGTGGGCCTCGACATAGGGGCGCTGCCACTCCAGGAAGGTCTCGGGGCTGTTGGTTAAGCCCTCCGCTTGCAACTCTTCTACGATTCCGGCGCAGATTGACTCTACAAGTTTGCTGACGCGTTCAGCGGCCGGTCGGGCTCCCTTGCCGCCTTCGCCGAAGCCTTGCCCTCCGTAGCAGGCAGCCGAGGCCAGGCGCAGAATGTCTTCCAGTTGCTCGGTCAGGTCGGCCAGCCTGGTGGCCATTCTTCCGCTCAGTCGCCGAAGGGCCGCGAAGGTCCACTTGTAATAGGGAAGATACCCGACGGTAAGCGGATTGTTGATCAGGAAGATCAGGGAGGCGCAGGCTTTGATGAATTCGTTGATTGACAGCATAGCCGCAGCACCATCGCCCCGCTGTAGACTCCGCGGCAGGTTATACTGGCCAGCCTGGGCGATCATGCCCAGGCGACGGGAGATCAGACAGAGGCGCACATCGTCGGGCATGGCCTTGAACCCCTGCCGGGTGGCCAGCATCTGTCCCAGAGGATCCGCGAAAATCTTGCCATTGGTGGCTGCTGCCAGCGTGGCCTCGTCCAGGAGCAGCCATTCGTGGGGGTGATCTTCCGGGGGCGCCTGCCGGTAGCCGGTCAGAGATTCGAAGAAGGCGCCGATTTCAAAGACGCCAACGCGTCGGTTAGCCCCCTTGGCTCTGACGCTGTCGGTCCGCGAACCGAACCCCATGAACTCAGTAGGCAGGGCCTCATAGTCCTTCTGCAGCTGGTCGCCGATGGCCTGGTAATCCTCGCTGGTCAGCCACAGGCAGAAGCCGGGGCCAAAATCGTGGTCCCGGGATATGGCATCGTCAAAGCCGTAGCAGTCCGAGCCATGGCCCATCAAGCCCACGGCAATCCGGCTGCGATATTGAGGGTAGCGTTCCTCCAGCATGGGACGGCCCACCTGCTCCCAGTAGGCCTTGGCCAGGTCCAGACCTTGAATATCGGGGCGAAGGTCGTGCCGATCGTTGTCATCGTTCTGATTTCTGGTCTTCGGCTGGCTGGATGATGCTTCGTCAGCCTGATCGGATTGGCCCTTGTCCCCGGCTTCTTCGGCGGCGGTCTGGGCCTGGTCCAGATTGGCCTTGGTGATCTGGTAGTAGTCGCTGCCCCTGCCATACCGGTCCTCAATGATGGCGAGGGCCTTGCGATAGGTGTCTGCCGATTGACCGAAGCGACCGGTCATGTAGCAGACCTGGGCAAAGCCTGCCAGGGCCGAGGCGTAGTGCGCACTGTTTTCCAGGTGGCCGGTTCGATAGATGCCCAGGGCGGTGCGGGCCTGGTCCCAGGCCTCCTGCAGGGTCTGCGGATTGTCGTTGCGCTGCATGAGCATAAGGGCCAGGTTGGTGTGTGTGGTGGCCAGATCCAGGTCCCGGGAAGGATCGGTACTGGAATTCTCAAGGATGTCCATGGCCTGGCGCAACTCCTGTTCGGCCTGGTCGGGCCGGTCGGTTTCGCTGTAGAGCATGGACAGGTTGTTGTGCAGGGCAGCCAGCCGCCGGTCCTTGGGCCCGAGGGTTTTGGCTGCAGAGGCAAGTGCCTGCCGGTAGAGATCCTCAGCCTGGTCGTACTTCTTGGCTGCCCGTAGACCTGTGGCTGCATTGATCAGCGTGGTCGTCCAGGCCTCGGACCCCTCGATGCGCATGCGTGAGGCCAGTTCGATGGCACGCTGGATCATCCACATGTTCTCCTGGTGGCGCCCCTGGGACCGGTAGAAGCCCATGGTTTCGTTGAGCACGGTCAGCAGTCCGGCGTCATCACCCGCATTTTCCGCATCCACCAGCGCCTGCTGCAGGTATGGCTCGGCCTCGTCGCGGGCCTTGCCGGCGTTGAAGATGGCATCCAGTCCATCCAGGAAGGCTTGGGTGTCGAAGCTGCCGTCCGGTTGCATGTAGGACTGTTGAGGCTCTTTCTGCTTGCTGTCCTGCCAACCGACCTCGTCCATGTGGCCTCCGCTCGTCATCAATGATGGAATCGTGATGCACGCGATTATACGATGCGTCAATTATTCATATACATTCTACGGCTTGAACTTCCGCGGGGACCTGCGGGTCTGGGTCGGTTTGCTCACAGTCAGGAGATCAATTATTTATCGTCAATGAGTAATCGGTTTCGTAATCTAGTGGGATATATAAGGATGTCAAAGGCGGAATAGGCTGTCCGTCCAAATGGTGTTGCGATTTTCTTGGTATCCAAAAACGCTGTTATAACAGCGAAGAATCAACTTTCTAGTCTCTTGTGATTGACGTTTTTGCCTTGTGGCTGCTTGCGCGATCGCGGCAAATGGTATAAGACTTTGAGTAACCGGTTACGCAATCGTGTCGTACAAGGAGGTATCGCAGCACCATGAATCTCGATTCAGTTGTGCAGGCACTGGACCACGGTTTCAATTGGTTCATAGGCCTGGGCGGCGCAGCCATGATGTTCTTCATCATCACCCTGTTGTCGCTGGCTTTCGGTGTCAAGCTGTCCAAGGCATTTGAGGGCGGTTTGAGAATGGCCATGGCCCTGACCGGCATGAGTGCGGTCATTGGGCTGCTGACCAACACCTTCAGTCCGGCTCTCAAGGCCTTTGTGCGTTATACCGGCCTTCAGCTGTCGGTCACGGATCTGGGTTGGGCGCCCATCGCCGTCATTACCTGGAGTTCGTTGTATACGCTCTATTTCGCTCTTATCTGCATTGTGACCAATCTGGTCATGCTGGCTTTGAAGCTCACCAACACCCTGAACGTCGATCTGTTCAACATTTGGAATGTATCCATACTTGGCCTTCTCATCAACTGGAGCGCCGGCGGAAACTTCTTCCTCATGTCCGTTTTCGTGGTCTTCATTTATGCCTTGATGCTCTTCAATGCTGATGCCATGAAGCCCACCATCGATGATCTGCTTGGCTACGATCAGGACAACATCACCACCACGGCTCACCCTGCCTTGCTCGTCACTCCAGTGGTTGTCCTCCTCGACCGTCTGATCAGTAAGGTCCTGCCTTTCATCGATCGGTTCGATTTTGATGCCGAGACTTTGAACAAGAAGATCGGATTTCTGGGAAGCAAGGGGGCCATAGGCGCATATTTGGGCGTCTTTGTGGGTCTTCTGGGTCGCCAGGATGCTGCCCATATCTGTGCGCTGGCATTCTCCTCCGGTGTCTGCCTGGAGCTTTTCGGAGTTGTGGGCGACTGGTTCGCTCCCGCTATTGGTCCCCTATCTGAGGGTGTCACCTCTTTCATGGAGCGTCGCATGAAGGGGCGCAAGCTGTATATCGCCATTGATTGGCCCATTCTGGCCTCCCGGGCTGAGCTCTGGGCTGTGGCCAACATCCTTGCGCCCATCCTGTTGCTGATCGCCATGATTCTTCCCGGCAATTCAGTGCTCCCCCTCGGAGGGATCATCCTCACCGTGCTGGCGCCCTCACTCCTCATAGGAGCCAGGGGCAAGGTGGTGAGAATGACCCTGATAGGGACCATTATGATTCCCCTCTTCCTTTGGGCCGCAAGTCTGATTTCGCCCTTCCTGACCCAGACTTCGAAGGCTATGGGAGTCTTCCCCGCCGGACTGGGCAAGAACGAGATGTTTTCGGCCGTGGACTCTGATCCGCTGGAGAAGATGCTGGCCATGCTGATAGGCAATGCGGTTCGGACCCTCGACTTGAAAACCATCGGCTTGGCTCTGCTGGCCTTGTTGGCTTATATCGGGCTTTTCGCCTGGTATGTCAGAAGGCTTCGCAGGGAGTCGGCAGCAGGAATCAGCGTCGGTTCGGTTGCTGTTGACCAGCTCGATGCCGCCCCCGGGGCTGGTTCAGTTTCCGCACAAGGTGGAGTTGCCTCAGACCTTGAGTCTCCATCATCTTCTTCTCTACCCCCTGTCGGCAAGCGCGCGGATGAGCCGGACAGAGCTGGAGTCGGGGGTGATGCCTCGAGTCTATAGAAGTCCTGGAAACCTCGCTGAAATCACGTCTCCGGTTTAACCTGAAGTAACCGGTTAGGCCCAGGGAATCCATCCCATGCAGGGCCCTCCATCGCAAAGATATAAGGATCGACTGATGGTGACGATTAGGGATATTGCGGAGCTGAGCGGTGTTTCCACAGCAACCGTGTCGCGCATTCTCAACAAGAAAGGAGGGGCCAGCGATGCGACGGTAAGCAAGGTCAACGCCATAGTCAAAAAGCTTGGATATCAGCCGAACTTCGTGGCAAGGACCCTGTCCGAGCAGTCATCGGATTTGGTCGCTCTCTTGGTTCCCGACCTGGGCAATCCCTACTTTGCTGATTTATCAGGGAGGATAGAACAGGCCGCAGACCGGCGAGGACTCCATATATATCTATGCAACAGCAAGGATGAACGCGATAAGGTCGATTATTATCTGCGGTTTATGGAGGGCATCCGAGTCCGCGGGGCCATCATCAGCTCCTTGTTCGTTAATGAAGAAGACCTGACCAAGCTCAATAACCAGGGTATCTACACGCTCACGATGGATCGGGCATGCTTCTCCCATCCGTATTCGGCCTTATATGTGGATCACCGAGCGGGAGGGTACAAGGCCACCAGGTATCTGATCCAACAGGGTTCCTGCAGTCATCTCATGTTCATATCAGGACCTGAGCAGGAGAAAAGTTCTGAGGATCGGTATGCCGGGTACCTGAAGGCGATCACCGAGGCAGGGGTGAAGCCGGTTGTCAAACTGACGACTTCCTTCTCCCTGGCCGGAGGATACCAGGCGGCAAAGGGTTTCCTTGAGGATCACCCAGGGTCCGTGGATGGCATCTTCTGCTCTGATGACATTATGGCCATCGGAGCCATGAGGGCCTGTGCCGACCTGGGAATCCGGATACCTGAGGACATGCGGGTCTTTGGCTATGACGACATCGAACTGGCTGAATATTCCGTGCCACGTCTAAGCACGGTCAATCAGCTTCCCGAGGATATAGGCGAGCAGATCATGGATCTGTTTGAAAGCACCGTGTCCACCAAGGGGAAGCCGCAGAAACGTTCAATCGAACCGCACCTTGTCATTCGTGACAGCTCACAGACAAGGGGCGTGTAAATAGGAGATGTAATGCTGGAAATAGGGCCATCGCTCATGTGCGCCGATCTGGGCAACCTGGAACGTGATGTCAGGGAGCTTGATGCGGCGGGCGTTGATTTCTACCATATCGATGTGATGGACGGATCGTTCGTTCCGAATTTCACCCTTGGTCCCGACTTCGTACACAGGGTGCGGGCCATTACCGACAAGCCGTTGGACCTGCACATGATGGTGGAGCGGCCCGAACGCTATATTGACATGTTCGCTCTGGCCGGGGCTTCCGGAATCGCCATTCATGCAGAGTCCACCAGAAACCTGCAGGGGACTCTGACGGCAATCCATAAGGCAGGCCTCAAGGCGGGAGTAGCCATCAGCCCGGCTACGCCGCTGGACGTGTTGGACTACATATACGACGTCACGGATTATGTGATTCTGATGACGGTCAATCCCGGCTTCGCAGGGCAGCGATTCATCGAACCCATGTACGGCAAAATCAGTGATTTGGCCGATCGAATCCGCAGACGAGGCATGAATATCCCCATTGAGGTGGATGGGAACATCGGCCGCCAAACCATTCCTGAATGTGTACGCAGAGGAGCTACCAGATTCATCGGAGGCACCAGCGCCATATTCCGCGAAGGTCACAGCCTTGCCGAAAATGTTCGTGCCACGCGTGAACTCTTCAAGGAGGCGGTGGGCCCGCAAGAGGTCTGACATCCGTTTCTTGTTCTCGATCGGTTACTGATGAGCCGATTATTGCGCATCAGCATGCTTGCCGACTGAGTCCAAACCAGTTGTAAAACACATCACACGCTAAAGCCGAGAGCCGCTGCGTGAGGCGAAGCCTTGCCTGATAGCGGCAAATTCATACCAATTTTGAGGAGATTATCATGCATTATGACGTCATAGTACTGGGTAGCATCAATCTGGATGTCAAGGCCTTGGTGACCAGCTATCCCAGACATGGGGATACGGCCACAGCAAAGAGCATCACCATGCTGCCGGGCGGGAAGGGTTCGAATCAGGCCGTGGCTGCAGCCAAGTTGGGAGGCAAGGTGGCCATGCTGGGCGCGGTCGGTGAGGACGGCGCAGGCAAGCAGATGCTTGACAATTTAAGCGATTGGGGTGTCGATACCCGGTTCGTCATGCGCAATGGCAATGAGGGGACCGGAACATTCATCGTCCAGGTGGATCAGACCTCCGAGAACACCATGGTGGGAACGCTTGGCGCCAATGACACCATCACGGCCGCAGAAGTGGATACAGCCTTGGATCAGATGGAGGCTCCGGTTCTGCTTATGCAGCTGGAGACCAGTCGCGAGTCCGTTCTGGCTGCTTTGAAGGCCGGCAGACGCAAGGGCATGTACATCATCCTTGATCCCGCTCCGGCTGACGGTTTCTTCCCCGAGGCGCTCGCCTATGCCGATTGTGTCACGCCCAACCAGCAGGAAACCGAGCGGATCACCGGTATTCATGTGACCGACAAGGTGGAGGCGGTCAAGGCTGCCAAAGCCATAGCCGGCATGGGGCCGAAGACCGTCATCGTCAAACTGGGTGCAGATGGCAGTGTGGTTTTGCACGAGGGGGAGATCTACGAAATCGACTCAGTCAAGGTCCACGCACTGGACTCCGTCTGTGCCGGTGATGTGTTTGCCGGCGCCCTTGCGGTCAACTATGCCCAGCATGGGGATTTTCTGAAGGCGGTGAATTTTGCCAACAAGGCGGCCGCCATCAAGGTCAGTCGTGTGGGCAACCATCAGGTCTTCCCCACCTTGGCCGATATGCGCTGACCGAAGTCAAGCACAGCTGCATGCAGTTTGACGAGTAATCACGCGCAGTGAAAAATGCGGTAAGACAATTAAGAGGGATGAGGAAGAGGCCGGCATTATCTGCCGGCCTCTTATCGCTTTTGTCGGGGTAGGGGGATTTGAACCCCCGGCCTCTTCGTCCCGAACGAAGCGCGCTACCAAGCTGCGCTATACCCCGTGACAACGTTCTATATAGTACACGTACCGTCGGCCAAACGCCATCGTCTGCGCGGCGCGACCGTTCAACCGCTTGCCGGTCGGCGGTACCCGGGGCCAAGTACCGGCTCATGCGTAAAATAGCAGTTTATGAATGACTCATCGGAAGAAACCCCTCGTCTGACTACGGTCGAGCGTGCTCAGGCGCTGCTGGACCAGGATATGGCCATCACGGAGAAGATCGATCAGGGCGCCCAGTTGGATGACGCCATTGATCCCGGCAACCTGACGGACAGCGCTGAAGGCCATCCCGAACAGGTGCGCATGCGTGTGGCCAAGAGGGCTCTCATGCTCAAGGAGGGCATTGAGCCCTACCCGGTCCATCTGGATGTGACCGATCGCATTGAGGATGTGCGCCGTAAGTATCAGGACCGCCTTGAGCCTGGCCAGGAGACCGAGGATGTGGTTGGTATCGCCGGCAGGGTCCTCTTCCTGCGCAACGGCGGCGGCCTCTGCTTCGTCCAGCTGGCGGCAGGCGACGGCACGCGCATCCAGGGCATGGTTTCCAAGCGTGAGATCGGCGCTGATTCTCTCAAGCGCTTCAAGCAGCTGGTCGACTTGGGCGACCACCTCTACCTGCGTGGCCGTGTGGTCGCCTCCAAGACCGGCGAACTCTCCGTCTTCGCCACTGAGTGGAACATCGCGGCCAAGGCCCTGCAGCCCCTGCCCGCCCTTCACAAGGAACTGACCGAGGAACAGCGCACCCGCAAGCCCTACCTGGCCATGATCGCCGATGAGGATGTGCGGGCCATGGTCCGCCGCCGTTCCAAGGCCGTCTCCTCCCTGAGGCGTACCTTCGAGGACCACGACTTCATGGAGGTCGAGACCCCCATGCTTCAGACCGTGCATGGCGGCGCCGCGGCCCGGCCATTCACCACGCATATGAACGCCTTCGACATCGACCTCTACCTGCGCATCGCCCCTGAGCTCTTCCTCAAGCGCTGCCTGGTCGGTGGCATTGAGCGGGTCTTCGAGATCAACCGCGACTTCCGCAATGAGGGCGTGGATGCCACCCATGCCCCGGAGTTCACCATGCTGGAGGCCTATCAGGCCTACGGCACCTATGACACCATCGGAGAGCTGACCAAGGAGCTGATCCAGAAGGCGGCCATGGCCACGGCAGGTTCGCTGACGGTGACCCTGAAGGATGGCAGCCAATACGACTTCGGCGGCGATTGGCGTCAGATCAGCATGTATGAGTCCCTTTCCGAATCCCTGGGCGAGGAGATCACCCCGCAGACCGGCGTGGACCATCTTCGGACCATTGCTGACAAACTGGGCCTGGAGGAGGAGCCGGCCGAGAACCACGGCAAGCTGGTCGAGCACCTCTGGGAGCACTTCTGGCAGGACAAGCTGTACGAGCCGACCTTCGTGCGTGATTTCCCGGTCGAGACCTCGCCCCTGGTCAAGGCCCACCGCACCAAGCCGGGCGTGGTCGAGAAGTGGGACCTTTACGTGCGCGGGTTCGAACTGGCCACGGGCTATTCGGAGCTCAACGATCCGGTGGTCCAGCGGCAGCGGTTCGTCGAGCAGGCCAAGATGGCCAGCCGCGGCGATGTCGAGGCCATGGACATTGACGAGGACTTCCTTGAGGCCCTGGGCGTGGGCATGCCTCCCGCAGGCGGCATGGGCATGGGCATCGATCGTCTGTTGATCGCCCTTACCGGTGCATCCATTCGCGAGACCATCACCTTCCCCCTGGTCAAGCCGCTGGTCTGAGATAACAGGGGAGGGACGGTCATGAATATCAGGCTTTGGATGGATGGTATGCGTCCCAGGACGCTGCCTGCATCGGTGGCGCCTGTCTGTGTGGGCGCTTCGGCTGCACTCTTGGAGCGGTCACGGCTGCTGGAACAGTGCACCAGCTCCTGCTCGCCCACGCCTGTCGACCCTGCCCTGAAGGCGATCACGCCGGGACGGCTGGCCCTGATCGTGGTCTTGCTGGTCCTGCTCGCCCTGTCTATGCAGATTGCAGCCAACTTCGCCAATGATTATGCCGATGGCGTTCGCGGCACCGACTCAGGCCGTGGAGGCGAGGAAGCCACCTCCGGCAGGCCCAGACGTCTGGTCGCCGCCGGCGTGCCGCCCAGGAAGGTGCTGTACGCCACCATGATTTCGGCGGCCTTCACCTGCCTGATGGGTCTGGCAGTCATGGCACTGACCGGCCACTGGTGGATGATTCTGGTCGGGGTCTGCTGTCTGATCGCCGGCTGGTGTTACGTGGGCGGCCCGCATCCATACGGCTACCACGGACTGGGTGAGGTCAGCGTCTTCATCTTCTTCGGTCTGGTGGCCACCCTGGGCACTGAGTACTTTCTCATTAATCGGGTCGATGCCGCCGGCATCCTGGGTGCCTGCGTCTGCGGGCTCAACGCCGTGGGCCTGCTCATGCTCAACAATTACAGGGATCTGGACGACGACCGCCTTGCCGGCAAGCACACATATGCGGTTCTGGTGGGGGCGCGTGCAGCGGCTATCTCCATTTACCTGGTCTACATCCTGAGTCTGGTTCTGGGCCTGATCCAGTTCGTTCCGGCTGTCATGCGACATGGCCTGCCGGGCTTCCCTCTTGTGCTGGTTCTGCTGCCAGTAGCCGCTGTTTTCCTGCTGATCTGTCGAGCCTTTGCCCGTGGGCAGGTGCCCAAGGCTTTCGGTATGGCAGGCAAGGGCACCCTGGTCTCCGCCATATGTTGGTCGGCTGGCCTGCTCCTGCAGCTGTGAAAATCTTGGTACTCTCATAAGAGAGCAGATAGACTTTCAAGCGATTTGGTGGATAATCAGGCAATCATGTTCATCACACTTCAGGAATACAAGGACGCACTGCGACCATCGGCCTTGCTCTGCTCGCCCACGCCGGTTCTGATCGGCACGGCGGTGGCCCTCCGACAGCTGTTCGACCAAGGGTCGGGGCCGGATGCGCGCTTCTGGCTGATTGCTCTCTTATGCTGTCTGACGGCTGTATTCATCCACAGTACCTGCAATCTGGCCAATGATTACTTTGACGGCATCAGGGGTACTGACGAAGGCCGGAGTAGCCTTTCGGGCGCGGGGGCCGACGGTTCGGTGCCTGATTTGCCCAGAAGAGGGGTGGCCGGTGGTGTGGAACCCCGCAAGGTCCTGCTGGCCGCCTACCTCAACATCCTTATGGCCTGCCTGTCCGGCCTGATTCTCTGCTGGGTGACAGGCCACTGGTGGATGATCCTGGTAGGCATCTTCTGCCTGCTAGGAGCCTGGTTTTACACGGGAGGCAAACACCCTTACGGCTATAGGGCCATGGGCGAGCTGAGCATCATGATCTTCTTCGGCCTGGTGGGCGTGCTGGCCACCCAGTACCTGGAGACCGGCGGCATCGACCGTCACGGGTTCATCGGTGCCTTGGTCGGAGGTCTTATCTGCATTCCCGTTCTGGAGATCAACAACTATCGGGACATTGATGCGGACCCCTTGGCCGGCAAGTACACGCTGTCTTCATTCATCGGAGCCAAAGGCACGCTGATTCTGATGGGGTCCTGCTATGTACTGGCTGTGATCCTGGGTGTGGTCGAGTCATGGTCCCTGTCCGGCGGCTCCTTTGCGAACGTCTGGCCGCGCCTGCTCTGCCTGTTGCCTGTCGTGGTGCTGGCCATTGCCACCACAGTGGCCAGCTGTCGGAATCGCTTCAGTAGGGCATTCGCGCTGTCGGGCTATACGGATCTGCTGACAGGGTTCTGCTGGCTGGGTGTCTGTCTGCTTTAAGAGACTGTTCTATAGGGGGAGCTGTAGATCCGCCAAACGGTCCCTCTCAGGTCTTAGAATTTTCACTATGACCTACAAACTAGTATTGCTCAGGCACGGCCAGAGCGCATGGAACAACACCAATCAGTTCACCGGCTGGGTGGACGTCCCGCTGACCGAGCAGGGCGAGCAGGAGGCCCGCAAGGGCGGCAGGCTGCTCAAGGATAAGGGTGTTCTGCCGGACATCGTCTTCACCTCGCTGCTGCGCCGCGCCATCAACACCGCCAACATAGCTCTGGATGAGGCTGACCGTCTTTGGATCCCCGTCAAGCGTGACTGGAGGCTGAACGAGCGTCATTACGGAGCATTGCAGGGCAAGAACAAGACCGAGATCCGTGAGAAGTACGGCGACGAGAAGTTCATGCTCTGGCGCCGCTCCTATGCCACCCCGCCGCCCGAGATCGACCCTGACGACGAATACTCGCAGTCCCATGATCCTCGGTATGCCGGAGCCCCAGTGCCCCGCGCCGAGGCACTGGCCAACGTGGTCAAGCGCGTCACCCCTTACTGGGAGAGCGACATTGTCCCGGAGCTCAAGACCGGCAAGACCGTCCTGATTGCCGCTCATGGCAACTCGCTGAGGGCCATCGTCAAGATGCTCGACAACCTGACCGAGGACGAGATCGCCAAGGTCAACATCCCCACGGCCATCCCCCTGGTCTACGAGCTGGACGAGAACTTCAAGCCCATCAAGCCTCGCGGCGAGTACCTGGATCCGGAGGCAGCCGCAGCCGGTGCTGCTGCCGTGGCGGCCCAGGGTCAGAAGTGAGCCCCAGATCCATCTGATGATGTGAATCGGACCTTGGATACAGAGCATCCAAAGTTATTGAGGTGGTGTCTTCTCCCTTTGTGGAAGGCACCACCTTTCGTAGTTATTCTTGGTGGTTGGGGGAGTAAAAAAGGACCGTCATCCGACCAACTATCAGGTGACGGGCCGCCCCTCTGCTGTCTGTTCAGTCCAGATCGAGGTCGAGATCCTTGGGGTCCTTGGAGGGGTCGAAGCCCGAGACGATATATACCACGCGCCGGGCCGCCGAGACGCCATGGTCTCCCAGTCGCTCCATGAAACGTGCCACCAGGACCAGGTCGATCAGCTGCTGCCTGGTTCCCTTCCAGTCGTCTGAGAGGGCATAGCCGAATGTCTGCTGGTGGAGCTTGTCCATCTGGTCATCGCTGACGATAATCTGCTCGGCTATGGTCGTGTCTCTGTCGGAGAGCATCTCGACCAAGCGGTCGGCCATGACATCCAGAAAGTCCTGCATCTGTTTGAACAGGGGGATGACCTCGTCGGGTAGGGTCGGTTCGGGGTAGGAGCGCCTTGCGGTCTCGGCGATGTGCCTAGCCAGGTCTCCCATGCGTTCGAAGGTGGCTGACAGACTCAGCGTGGAGACCACCACCCGCAGATCGGTGGCCACGGGGCTCTGCTTGGCCAGGAGCCTGATGCATTGGTCGATGATGCTGGCCTGGAGGTTGTCTATATCGGCATCCCCGTCGATGACTTCCTGGGCGGTCTCTACGTCGCTGTTCATCAGGGATCGCCCGGCTTTTTTGATGGCATCGCGAACCTTGGCGGCCATTCGATCGAGATCGTCGGCCACCAACCCCAGCTCCTCGTTGAAAATCACGCGCATTGTTCTTCCCTTTCGGCCTCGGTCAACGATATGACTCCAGTCTATGTGACCAAGGTGGCAAGAAAAAGTCAGAACCGAAGAATGTCGGGCCATAGGAGCGGCAATCGATGTCGGATATGCGAGAATAAAGCCGGAACTGCCGATGAGACTTGGTTGATGTCGTAGCGTCCGGGGTCGGCGCCGGACTGGAGGGAAGTCCTTATGAGACGGTTCATGGACCGCCTACGCAGCCTTATGGGCAACCGGAGCAAGGATGGTGAACAGGCCGATGGTGAGGCTTTGGAGGGCTCGACCCAGGCCTTGCTTGCGCTTATCCCCGCCGCCGCGGTTGTGGTTGATGGCGATGACGAGGTTGTCCGCTCCAGCCCGGATGCCTACAGGCTGGGAATCGTCAGCAACGACGAGATCTCAAATCCGAAGATCATCGAAGCCATCGGGCAGGTACGGCGTTCGGGCGGTCGACGCAGTTTTAATCTGATCACGCGAACGCCTACCGAATTCGCTTTGGATGCTGCAGCTGAGAGCACGGAATCCGATGACTGGGATATTGACGAGGCCGAGGATCCTGTGGGTACGACCCGTGTTCAGGCCCAGGCAGTATCCAGAAGGAACTGGCTCAAGGTCACCCTGGGTCGCATCGACCAGTCCTTGGTGGTGGTGCTTATCGATGATGTGAGCGATTCGGTCAGGTTCGTTCGGACCAGGGACGCCTTCATGACCAACGTATCCGAGCAGATGCTCAAGCCGGTCCAGGCCCTGGAGGAGCTGGCGGCACAGCTCAAAAACACCTCCCACCTGGAGGGTGATGACCCAGAACTTCTTCGCAGCCACCTGCGCAGCATCTCCAAGGATGCCTCCTCGGTCCAGCGCTACAGTGCTTATCTGGGGCATGTGCTCAAGGATCTCCTTCTGCTGATCCGGGCTCAGGAGCGGATCAAACCCAGCAGGGAGAATGTGCTTGACGTGGCTGAGCAGATTCGTGCAGTGGTACAGGATGAGCAGGATAGAGCCGACCAGGCCCATGTGACCCTGCGATGGCGATGCGACCGGCCGCTGACTATTCATGGCGACGGGCAGCAGATCAGAGTGGCTCTAGCCAAGCTGGTGGAGAATGCTATCTCCTATTCGCCTTCGGGCTCTATCGTCTCCCTGGTGGCACAGGCCTCCAAGGACGGGAACTACGGAATCATCAGGGTGGTCGACCACGGCCGAGGCATATCCAAGGCCGACCAGGGCAGGATCTTCGAGCGCTTCTACCGGGCCGACAACCAGAATGAAGAGACTGCCGTAGGCATCGGTCTGGGGCTGGCCATCGTCAAGCATGTCGCTTTGACCCACCATGGCTCGGTCACTGTCTGGAGCGCGCCGGGAGAGGGGAGCACCTTCACACTGATGCTTCCTCTGGCTCAGGGTCCGGTTGCTGGGCAAGACGGCGATAATCCCAACGATTGAAGTGCTCCCAGATCATCAGCAGAATGCCCACGCCAACCCCGGACAGGCAGACAATCAGGGGCTTGGTGACCGTCATCCCGGTCAGGGCCAGAATGCCCACCACGACCAGCGCCAGAATCCAGGCACCGGTACCGAACAGGAAGATGCGTCGCAGGTCCACCTGCACGGGCCGAGGCGATGGCCTTCGGGCATCCGGGTCGAAAATGGGAGCCAGCTTCATACCCCCACTGTACCGTTTGCAATGACATGCGGTGACCCCCACGCCTTGCCCAGGCTTCGACCCGTGTCATATTATGACGGAGATTGGTGGGTTCGTATGCACCGGCCCATGGAGGGATTTCCCGTGGAAAGGGGAGTGCGTGTATCCGATCCAAGCTGTGGAGAAGCACTACGCCTGGGGCTCACATGACCGACTGCAGCGCATGTTCCATCTGCATGAGCCGGAGGGATGCCAGGGGGATACCTTGGCGGAGATGTGGTTCAGTGGGCACACCGAATCCCCCTCGCCCCTGACCCTGCCCGACGGGTCGCTCATACCGCTGACCGAGGCCATTCGTCGCAATCCCATGGCAATGCTGGGTGAGCGCGACTCCCGCCTCTTCGGCCCCACCCTGCCCTACCTGTTCAAGATCATCTCGGCCCGCATCCCTCTGTCCCTGCAGGTGCATCCGCTGGATTTCGAGGCTCGCGCCGGCTTCAACCGTGAGAATGCCCTGGGGGTACCTGACGACGATCCCAGCCGCTCCTTTCATGACAGTCTGGCCAAGAACGAGATGGTGGTGGCCCTGGAGCCCTTCCAGGCCTGTGTGGGCTTCGCAACCATCTCCACACAGCTGACCCTCCTGCGCGCCGTGGATCATCCCCTGGCCGAGCTGATGACCGAGGCTCTGACCGCCCGCACCTTCCATCTGGGGGTCCCTCCGGCCCGTTTCGCTTCGGCCGATGCCATGATGCCGGTCTCCTCCTTAATTTGGCCTGACTCCCGCCGACGTATCTTCCGGGCCTTCCACGCTGCCGTGACTGCCGAGCCGGAGGCCGCCCAAGGCCTGGACGAAGCCTTGGAGGCAGCTGCCGGGCGGCTGCGGTCCAGGCGGGCAGGGGCCGTGCTGGACCATGCCCTGTGTGCAGCCCGGTCCTTTCCGAATGACCCCGCCGTGCTCTGCTTGCTTATGCTCAACCCCGTGGACCTGGAGGAGGGCGATTCGGTCTATATCCCCGCCGGGACCCCTCACGCATACATCCATGGCACTGCAGCAGAGATCATGACCAACTCCGACAATGTACTCAGGGCCGGTATGACCCCCAAGCATCGTGACATTCCCAACCTCCTGCGCAGCCTGGACTGCCAGCCTTCAGCCCCCATCGATCCATCCAGCTCCATGATCGCCACCCTGATCATGCACAATATGGTGACCTACCGGCCCAAAATCAACGAGTACATGCTGGTCTACGGGCATGTGCAGGAGGGTGGCGCCACCTGGCCCCTGCTCAACAGGCTTCAGCAGCGTTATGGGGATCTGATAGAGCGTCTGGGGCCTCGCCACCTGATGATCCCCCGCAGAGGACCGCGCATCATCGTCTGCACTGATGGGCGGATCCGTTGCGCAGCCGCCGACCAGTCCTGTGTATTGGACCAGGGACAGGCCCTTTTCGTCCCGTCCGAGGATGGCCGTGTCGACATCACCATGCCTCAGGATTCCGACGATGCCGGCGGGTCCTTCCTCCTGGCCTCGACCCCGGTCTGACCTTTTTTGATCCTGGTTCGCTCAGGGTGGACCAGGCAGGGTTCAAAACCGAGGGACACGCCGTGGCGGACGGCACGCATGCCGGTTTGCTCATGTTCGCCTCATGTCCGTATAATCCTAGCGTATTCCGTGGTTGTCGAAGATGAGCGACCACCGAAGCCATGCTTGAGTACACCAGTATGGACAATTCAGGTCATTTGGCCTGGGTTCTCGCTTGCGTTATGGTGTTCCCTTGTGATGGTTCGTGATACGGCACGAAAGTCGCGTCGGAACATAAACGGGAGTGATTCTAGATGAAGCATGCTGCGCACAGGGCTTCGGCCAGGCGAGGCGCAGGTGTCGGCAGTTGGTCGACCGGCCGATCTTCAGGCGTAACCCAGGCAGCGGGCATTGAGGGTCTTGATGATGCTCTGGCGGCCAAGCTCAACCAGGCGGCCCCTCGAACCCGTCGTTCCATCCGTCTGGCGGCAAAAGCCTCAGCCCGTCGCTCCCATATCATGACCGGTTCGGCCCTGACTGTCCTGGTCGGTGCTGCCGCTTCCTCTATGGCGGTCAGTCAGGCTCGCGGGGATTGGTCCCTGCCCTTGGCTGATAGTGTCGCCATCAATTTGGTCACCCCTTCATCTTCTGCTGGCTCCTCTGACTCAAATGGTGGTGCAAGGGTCTCCCGCTCTGATTACCGTCAGCCCCTGCCGACGGCCTCACAACGTAACGAGGGCAGCTGGGAGCTGGGCGAATCCGAACTCGATGCCGGACAGATGTCCAAATCCCTGGCCAACAATCCGGTCGTGGCTGTGCTGATGGATGCCAATCGATCGGTTCTGCCTTCAGGGTTCAACCCCAACCATGCCACTGGAGATGCTGGCAATGTCTACGAGTTCAGCCAGTGCACCTGGTGGGCCTACGTCCGGCGTCACCAGCTGGGTCTGCCGGTGGGTTCACACATGGGCAATGCCAAGGATTGGTCCGGCTCTGCCCGCTCCCTGGGCTATTGGGTGGACAACACGCCGCGCAATGTCGGCGACATCGTGGTCTTCCAGGCCGGCCAGGAGGGTTCGGATTCCACCTACGGCCACGTGGCCATCGTTGAGAAGATCAACCCCGACGGCTCCATTGTCACCTCGGAGTGCGGTGCCGTCATGAACGGAAAGACCTACTCCCGCACCTTGTCCAATGTGCACGCTTTCAACTACATCCACTACTGATTCTTGGCTAGTTCATTCTTGTTCCTAATACGTGATAGAATTGTGACCGATGAAAAAAACACGCAAGTATGTGAGCATGATGGCAGCTGCCACAATCTGTGGCATGCTCTCCATCGGTATACCCGCCGTGGCCCAGGCCAGTGACGGCAGTGAAGCCGTAGTTACTTCGTCGCGTTCATTCACTCCCGGCAGCAAGGTGCGTGCCGACCTATTGACCGAGTCGACGGCTACCACCGTCGAAAAGGACAGCAGCTGGGGTGGCATTGAGTCTTTGAACGTTCCTGCCACCAAGTCCCAGGCCGAGAAGGATGCTGAAGCCAGGGCCCAGCAGGCTCAAGAGCAGGCTCAAGAGCAGGCCCAGGCTGCAGCCAGTCGGCGTCAGTCCGCGCAGCAGGTCAGTCGTTCGGCTGCTCGTGCCAGCACCACCAACACGGTTACGGATGCGCCGGTCTCCGGCACGGGTGCAGATGTGGTCAACTACGCCCTTCAGTTCCAGGGGATTCCTTATGTGTATGGCGGGACCGATCCAGCCACGGGCTTCGACTGCTCTGGATTCACCCAGTATGTGTTCGCCCACTTCGGCATCAGCCTGCCCCGGACGGCCGATGCGCAACGTTCAGCGGGTGTACCGGTCACGGATCCTGCTCCTGGCGACCTGCTGGTGACCTCTGATGGTAGCCATGTGGGCATTTATGTCGGCGGTGGCCGCATGATTCATGCCCCGCGTCCCGGTCGGACCGTAACAGTTCAGAAGCTTTATCGGGATTTCGAGTATCGTCGTCTGGTCTAAGGCATAGTTGTTGCGCAGGCTCAACGCCCCTACGGGGGCGTTTTGCATATTCGGAGTCGAAGTTCCTCGCGTGTTGGCCCCTGCCAACTTATTGATGAGGTCTGCATGCGATATTCTGACAGAAAGAGCGATGTCGGTTTGTCATCGCCAAGTTTAAAGGAGGTCGTCGGATGAGCAACGACAAGGCTGTTCTGGTAGGCGTCGATGGCTCGGACGCCAGCTACAAGGCGGCGTGGTGGGCCGCCAACTACGCTAAGCATGCAGGGTTGACCCTGCAAATCGTCTGCGCATATTCTCTTCCCTCGTATGCGGCCGTCTCCTTCGACGCGACATACACCACCATGGGAGACGACGTTGCGGCTCACAACGACGCCCAGGAGATTCTCTCCAAGGCCAAGGCCATCGCCGATGAGCAAGGTGTAGGGGCAGCCACGCTGATTGTGACGGGGGATCCTTCATCGGTCTTCGTGGAGCTGAGCCGCAACTACCGGCTGATTGTCATCGGGAACCGGGGCAAGGGCGGCCTGGCTGAGCGCCTGCTGGGCACCACCAGCTCCAGCCTGCCCGCCTACGCTTACTGCCCTATCGTGGTCGTTCCTTACACCGACGACGACGGCAACCTGATGCATCTGAGTAACGACATCAAGCGGGTTGCCGTGGGTTCTGACGAGTCCAAGTGGGGGCTTAAGGCCCTGCAGATCGCCGCCGCCTTCGCTGACAGCTGGAATGCTGAGCTGGATGTCATGTCGGCGGTACCCAATATCTCCGGACTGACCGGTACGGGTTCGTCCGAGGAGCGCAGCGTCATGGACTCCTACCTGGATGACCTCAATACCCGAATCGAACCGCTCATGAAGACCTATCCCGATCTGCGCATCAACAAGACCGTGGTGCCGGGATCGGCTGTTGAAGCCCTGACACAGGCCAGTAAGACCCATGATGTGGTCGTGGTCGGCTCGCGTGGTCGCGGCGGCTTCACCGGGCTCCTGCTGGGATCGACCAGCCAGGGGCTCCTGCAGCATGCCGTCAGCCCCGTCTACGTGGTGCCGCGCAAGTACGTGGAGGCCGAGGAGTCCGGGCTCAAAGCTGCTGCAGAGGCGGCTGAAACCACCGACGTGGCTGAGATCACCGGTGTGGAGCAGGTCTCTGTGGATTCGGCCAAGCCTGAGCAGTTGGCCGACCTGGAGTCGACCATCGACCCCGAGCACGAGGAGTAAGAGCAAGGAGCGGAGACCCCGGAAGTTCCATGAACCTGGGGGTCCCCGCTCCTCTCTTCTTGTCCTGTCGGATCAGTGGCGAACCTTGACGGAGATCCTTACCGGGGTCTCCCGCTGATAGGTGTGTGCCACGGTGCAGGACTTGGCGATATGGCGGCGGACCCGCTCCTCCAGCTTGTCTGCATCATCCTGGGCCAGCCTGGCCGAAGTGGCATCGACGTCCACCTGCTCGTCGAAGCTCAGGTAGGCGTCATCGTCGGCATCATAGGTGCCGTCCACCACGATTTTCGCCCCCTTGCCCTTGCCTAGGGCGCTCTCCACGGCGAATTGGCTGGAGAGGGCTCCACAGGCGGCCAGAGCGATTTTCATCAGGTCGCCGGGGTTGAACTGATCCTCGCCCTTGCCGAAGGTGATGTGGGCACCGTTGTCGCCATAGGCGTTCCAAGTGCCGTTTTCGTCGCGTTCGACCCAAAGTCTCTTGCCCATCTGTTCCTCCTTGTCCGGCACCCGGCCGGGTGCGTCATCCGGATCCGACCCTGTGGCCGGACCTGTTCCTCCAATCTAACCCGGACTTGGCGATTCGTCACAGGGGCGCGCTCAGCTGACCGAGGACTTGATAGTATGGCCGCATGGCCTTGACTTCCGAAGAACTGCAACGCATCCGTACACGTATCCCTGAGCGTCCCGACTCGGACATTCCAACTCCCTATGAGGATCTGGTGCGCACCATCCTGCGCGAGGGTACTTTGAAGTCCGACAGGACGGGAACTGGGACCATATCCCTGTTCGGGCGACAGATGCGCTTCGACCTGTCGCATTCCTTCCCGCTGATCACCACCAAAAAGGTCTACTTCCGTGGCATCGCCTACGAGCTGCTTTGGTTCCTGAAAGGGTCACAGAATGTGCGCTGGCTGCAGGAGAACCGCGTCCATATCTGGGACGAGTGGGCCGACCCGGAGACCGGGGATCTGGGCCCGGTCTACGGTGTTCAGTGGCGTAGCTGGCCCGATCCGACCCCAGAGGACCCCCATCACACCATCGACCAGATCGCCAAGGTGCTGGATTTGATCCGCACCCACCCGGATTCCCGTCGGATGATCGTCACTGCTTGGAATCCAGCCCAGGTTGACAGCATGGCCCTGCCGCCCTGTCATGCGCTCTTCCAGTTCTATGTGGCGGACGGCAGGCTGAGTTGCCAGCTCTACCAGCGCTCCTGCGACATGTTCCTGGGGGTGCCCTTCAACATCGCATCCTATGCACTGCTAACCCTGATGATGGCCCAGCAGGCGGGTCTTGAGCCTGGGGAGTTTGTCTGGACCGGCGGTGACTGCCACATATACGACAATCATGTGGAGCAGGTTCTGGAGCAGCTGTCGCGCAAGCCCTATCCATATCCGACCATGCGCATTCGCAAAGCCGACTCAATCTTCTCCTATCAGTACGAGGACTTCGAAGTGGTGGATTATCGATGCCACCCCGCCATCAAGGCCCCCGTGGCGGTCTGATGCTGCGCTGAGCCGAATACGGGCACCGTCGGATCCGAAGATTAGAATGTACTCGTATATCTACTCACTATGAGGAGTGAACGCAACAGATGGAGCATGACAATAGTCGAAGCGGCTATCACGAACCCGAGCCCGGTCAGGCCGGGCTTCTAGGCGATGAGGAATGGCGGCATCAGGAAGAAGAGATAGGCCATCGCTCATCGGTGAATATGATCTGGGCGCAGGCGCGGGCCACTGACGGCCGGCGCGGCGCCATCGGTTACCACAATGCCCTGCCTTGGCATTTGAGCGAGGACATGCGGCACTTCAAGGAGCTGACCGTATCCCATCCTGTCATCATGGGGCGGCGGACCTGGGTGTCCATGGGGGAGCGGCCCCTGCCCAAGAGGGACAACATCATCCTGTCCAGCGACCCAGGGTTCCATGCACCCGGCGCTACCGTGGTATCTGCGGCCGACGATGCTCTGGAGTTGGCCAGGCAGGAGGCCATTCCCGACGATGGGATGGATCGCAGTGAAATATGGGTCATCGGCGGGGCAGGGGTCTTCAGCACCTTCTTTCCGTTGGCGGATGCGGCCTACGTGACCGACCTGGACCTGCAGACTCCGGCCGACGTCTTTGTGCCCGATATGGAGGAGTTGGTCAACAAGCGGTTCTGGCATGTGCGTGATAAGACCCGGTGGATGACCCCGGCCAAACCAGACCAGGCGGCTGCCATCCCGCGGTTCCGGTACGTCACCTATGGGAAGGTGCGTTGATGGGTCAGGATTCTGAAGGAAAGGCCTCACGGGGTCCCTACAACGTCATGACCGTCTGCACCGGCAACATCTGCCGGTCACCCATGGCTGAGGTCATCCTGCGCAAGTTCTTCCAAGATCGCGGACTGGACGAGGACCGGGTGAGGGTGGAATCCAGCGGAGTCAGCGACGAGGAGTTCGGCAACCCCATAGATCGGCGTGCCCAGAAGGTGCTGCGCGAGCGGGGCTATGAGGTGCCTGCTGACCACTTCGCCCACCGGATCACCCGGGAGGAGGCCGAAGACGCCGACCTGCTGCTGCCCATGACTGTCGATCATATGCGCGCCCTGTTGCGTCTGCTGCCCTCAGGCAAGCGATCTGCAGTTCATCTCTACCGTGGCTTCGACCCGGATTTGCCTAAGCCAGCGCCGGGCCGGGAGAGTCAAATCGATCTGGTGGACCCCTGGTATGGCGGCCCCCGTGAGTTCGAGGTGGCCATCGATCAGATTGAGCACACTGCGCCTTACATCGTCGATTGGGTGGTCCGTCAACTGTCCTGAACGATAGATGGGTGCAAATATCAATTAAGCCCCTGGATTCCTTATGAATCTCAGGGGCTTAATGGCTGGTGGCTCCGAGCGGGATCGAACCGTTGACCTAGCGATTTTCAGTCGCTCGCTCTACCAACTGAGCTACAGAGCCATGAACAGTCGAAAAGACCCGGACAAACCGGGTCAGACCATTCCCAGCGACTCCGGCCGGACTTGAACCGGTGACCTCCGCCGTGACAGGGCGGCGCTCTAACCAACTGAGCTACGGAGCCGAGGCTGCTCGAACAGCCAAGAGGAAAGTTTACATGAGCGCCGGAGGAATGCAAGCCCCGGCGCGTCGCTGCCTAGTCCTGCTGCTGCCAGCCATCCGTGTCGATGTGGTGGGCGGGGTTGGCCTGCCAGGCCTTCCAGGCTGATTCGACGATCTCCTCGACGCCGTACTTGGCATGCCAGCCCATCTCGGTGTTGATCCGGGTGGGGTCGCCGATCAGGTGCGGCGGGTCGCCAGCCCGGCGGGGCTTGATGGCCTCGGTGAAGGGCAGGCCGGTCACTTTCTTGACCTCGTCCACGATCTGGCGAACGGATGTGCCCTGGCCGGTGCCCACGTTGAAGGCGTCGTAGCGGCGCTGGTCGCGGTCCAGGTAGTCCAGGGCGGCGATGTGGGCGTCGGCCAGATCGGAGACGTGGATGTAGTCGCGCACGCAGGTGCCGTCGGGGGTGGGGTAGTCGTCGCCGAAGATGGCGGGTGCCTTGCCCTGCCGCAGCCTGTCGAAGAGCATGGGGATCAGGTTGAGGACGGCCGGGTCCTCCAGGCTGACTGGTCCGCAGCCGGCCACGTTGAAGTACCGCAGGGCGCAGAAGCGGATGCCGTAAGGCTGCTCGCAGGCCCGGGCCATCCATTCGCCGACCAGCTTGGTCTGGCCGTAGGGGTTGATGGGGACCATGGGCTGCACGTCTTCGGGGACCACGTCGACCGGGGGCTCGCCATAGGTTGCGGCCGAGCTGGAGAAGACCAGCTTCTTGGCATCGGTCTTTGCCATGGCCGACAGCACGTTGATCATGCCGTTCAGGTTCTGCTGGTAGTACCAGATGGGCTTCTCCACGGACTCGCCCACCTGCTTGCGGGCAGCGAAATGGATGACCGAGTCGACCTTGTTCTCCTTGATGATCTCAGCCAGACGCTGGTCGGCGCCCGGTGCGGACACATCGGCGCCATAAAGGCGGGCATTGCCTATCCGGCTGGGCTTGCCATAGCTGAGGTCGTCAACCACGACGACCTCCTTGTCGGCCTCCTGCAGGGCGTGGACCACATGGGCGCCGATATATCCGCAGCCACCTGTAACCAAAACTGACATCTGCATGCCTTTCCTGTCGAAACCGGACGAAAGAGCTTGTTCGGTTTTGCAATCTTTTGTTGTTTTTTGTTCTAGATTGAGTATATCACGGGCACATGTGACCGTTGTGCCCGCTCGTATCCGCTTTCTAGGATATATATGAGCTGTGATGAGTGCAGAAGAACAGGGCAAGGCTCCCATGAGATCCATCGTCTCCTATGTGAGGCGGTCCGAGAAGCTGAACGGCCGGCTGGGGAGGGCTTGGGCTCAGTATTCCTCCAGATACCTGCTCGATTTGGGCCAGGCTGAGGGCTCGTTGATGGTAGCCGAGGACCTGCGTTGCGATGCAGCAATGATCAGGTCGGTCTGGGGACGGGATGCGCCGCTGATCGTCGAGATCGGATCCGGCCAGGGGGAGAACGTCGTCGCCAGCGCGCGGGAGCATCCTGATCTGAACTACCTAGCACTGGAAGTCTATCAGCCGGGGTTGGCCCATACCATGCTGATGGCCGGTAAATCCGACCTTGATAATCTGCGGCTGGCCCAGGTCAACGCTCCAGATTTTTTGGCCCGGATGGATTCCGGACTGATCAAGGAAGTCTGGACCTTCTTCCCCGACCCCTGGCCCAAGATGAAGCACCACAAGCGTCGTCTTGTCCAGCCGGCCCTGGCTGAAGAACTGGCGAAGTGTTTGGTACCAGGCGGCATCTGGCGAATCGCAACCGACATCGAGGATTACGCCCTGCATGTGCATGAAGTGATGGATGGCAATCCGAAATTCAAAAACCTGGGCACTCTGCCGGTCAGTCTGCCCACTCAGCATGTCGGCAAGGGGACGGCTGATAAGGCCAAATCCCTGCCTCATACCATGTTCATGGAGTCGGAGCGGTTCGAAGGCAGAATCGTAACCAACTTTGAGCGCAAGGGGATTCAGGCCGGCCGGGTCATTCACGACCTGACTTATCAGGTTTCGGCAGACCGACCACAGAATGCGCATAAACGTGAAGCCTGAGGGAGGCCTCGATGGTCAAGAAAATAGTGGTGGGGATGCTGGCACATGTCGATGCCGGCAAGACCACGCTCTCGGAGGCCATGCTCTACCGGGTCGGGGAAATTCGCCGTCTGGGCAGGGTGGACCATGGCGATGCCTTTCTGGACACCAACGATCTGGAGCGTCAACGTGGCATCACCATTTTCTCCAAGCCAGCCCGGCTGACCTACCACGATGTCGATCTGACCCTCATCGATACACCCGGCCATGTGGATTTCTCGGCCGAGATGGAGCGCGTCCTGTCGGTCTTGGATTATGCTCTTCTGGTCGTCGACGCAACCGCTGGATTGGAAGGGTATGTCGATACACTTTGGCGGCTTCTGGCACGCTACGAGGTACCCACTTTCATTTTCGTCAACAAGTTGGATTCCCCTGGTGCTGATGCCGCCCGCATCCTTCAAAGCTGCAAGCAACGCTGGTCTCCGGGTTGCTTCGATTTGAGCCGTGGACTCGAGCATGGCGATATGGAGGATGTGGCCCTGCTTGATGCGGATGTCATGGATGAGTACCTCAAGACTGAGGGTATATCGGATGAGAGTCTGGCAAGGTTGGTTGCCGACCGCCGTCTCTTTCCATGCTTCCTTGGGTCTGCCCTGCGTCTGAACGGGGTCGACGCCCTCCTGGAGGGGCTGGAGCGGTACACCCTTTCGCCGGTGTACGGCAAACAGTTCGGGGCAAGAGTATTTAAAATATCGCATGATGACAAGGGTGCCAGGTTGACCTGGCTCAAGGTGACCGGTGGCGACCTGCCGGTCAAATCCTCTTTGACTACCGAACTCCGTCATGGAGATGAATCCAGCAAGACATCGGGTTCCGTTGTTAAGGCGTACGGGACAGCCGGAGATATGGGGGAAAACGGGCACGTTGAGACCAGGGAGACGGTTGATCAGCTTCGTGTATACTCGGGAGCTTCCTATACCTTGACGGACTGCGCCCAGGCTGGAAGCATCGTGGCAGCAACCGGCCTTGACCTGACACGTCCGGGGCAGGGGCTTGGGTGCGAGCGGAAGGATCTGACTCCTGTGCTGGAGCCGGTGTTGTCCTATGCAGTCGAGGCCGAAGGGGTGGACCCGCACCGCCTGTTGAGCGCCTTGTGCATCCTGGAGGATGAGGATCCCCTCTTGCATGTTGTCTGGCAGGAACGGCTCCAGGAGATTCACCTGCGTATCATGGGCCAGGTTCAGTTGGAGGTGATTCAGGAGGAGCTGGATCGACGGTTCGGCATGCAGGTCTCCTTCAGCCAGGGCGGGATCCTATACAGGGAGACCATCGCGGCCCCCGTCGAAGGAGTTGGACATTTTGAGCCCCTCCGCCACTACGCCGAAGTCCACCTGCTCCTCGAACCCACGGAGCCGGGCAGGGGCCTCAGTTTCGCGTCGACCTGCAGTTTGGACCGCCTTGACGGGAACTGGCAGCGGCTTATCATGACCCACCTGGCGGAGAAGGAGCATCTGGGCGTTCTGACGGGGTCGCCCATCACCGATATGCGCATCACCCTGCTGGACGGCCGCGGGCACATCAAGCACACCGAAGGAGGGGACTTTCGCCAGGCCACATACCGGGCCGTCCGGCAGGGGCTGATGAAGGCCCGCAATATACTGCTGGAGCCCTGGTACCATTTCAGACTCACCGTTCCCCAGGCGAATCTTGGCAGGGCCATGTCAGACATTTATCGGATGAAGGGTAACTTTGCGGAGCCACAGGCAGACGGGGATGTTGTCGAGCTGGAGGGGGATGCACCGGTATCGCAGATGCGTGATTATGCCATGGAGGTCAGTGCCTATAGCCACGGTTGCGGGCATCTGACATTTGTCTTCAACGGGTATCGTCCCTGCCAGGACCAAAATGCCGTGGTGGATTCCATCGGCTATGACCCCGAGTCCGACCTGGAGAACACCCCTGACTCGGTCTTCTGCGCCCACGGAGCAGGGTACCCGGTCAAATGGAACAAGGTGGAGGACTTCATGCACCTGCCCGGCGGCCGGTACATCTGAAGCACAGCCTTGAGGTCTGCGCTTGGTTATCCTCGGCATCGAGCGGTACGAGGGAAGGATAATTCTGGGCGGTTTGCCATTGTTGCTTGATGATTCACCTAGAATTACGGGCATGATTGATCATCTGACGCTGAAGGTCCGTGACATCCAGGCTTCCATCGATTTCTATAGCAAGGCCCTGGCGCCATTGGGGTACGTGGCCAAGGCCCACCACGAGCCCACCATTGGGTTCGGTGCAGAGGATGACGGGGCCCACTCGGACTTTTATCTGACGCCGTACGAGGAAGGAACTGGCTCACCGGTGACCCACATAGCCTTCAGGGCCGCCGATGCTGCAACGGTGGATGCCTTCCACAGGGCGGCGCTCGCTGCCGGAGGCCGTGACAATGGTGCTCCGGGGCTGCGCGATTATCATCCCAAGTACTACTCGGCTTTCGTCTTGGATCCGGACGGGAACAATGTCGAAGCTGTGGTGGACTGGTCAGGTGCCCAGGGGTAACTGCGTCAGTCCACATACGGGATCATGTCAGTATCCGGGCGGCTGGGAAAGCCTAGTATGACCGGTATGACCTATACAGCCGCATTCGACGTGGGGACCACGCAGGTCAAGGCCGTTCTTGTGGATGGCCAGGGCTCTGCAAGAGAATGCGCGTCCAGCGGTCTTCTGCCGATTGACACGGGTGACGGGCGTATCGAGCAGAATCCCGAGGATTGGCTACAGGCCTTCATCGAGGTGTCCCGTGACCTTTTGGCCAGGGCCGGGGGGAGCATCGAGCACTTCAAGAGCGACCAGGTCACCGGCATCATCATGAGTGGGCAGATGCAGGACCTGATCGCCCTGGATGCACAGGGCCAGCCCGTCGGACCAGCGATCCTGTACGCGGACGGCAGGGCCGAAGAGGAGTCTGCCGAGCTGGTTGAAGCCTATGGGGCTGAGTCCTTCCGCGCCCACGTGGGGAACCCGTGCGATGGATCCCTACCTGTAGCCAAGCTGATGTGGATGTCCAGGCATCAGCCCCACCGGTATGCGCGGGTTCGCCATGTACTCATCGATGCCAAGGATTATCTGATTTGGTGGCTGACCGGTGTCTACTGCGGCGATGTGACGGCCTGCTCGACGGCAGGTGCCATGGATCTGCGCTCGCGAACGTGGAGAAGGGACATCCTGGAGGCAGCAGGCGTGGATGCCGCGATCTTCCCGGAACTCCATTGGCCATGGGAAAGCGTTGGTACCAGCACGTCGGGCGCGTCCGCTGCCACAGGGTTTGCTCCGGGAACCACGGTCTATGCGGGTATGGGGGATGCTGGGGCGTCCACCTTGGCCGGCGGGGTGTTCCATCCTGGTCAGTTCAATATCAACCTGGGCACATCCGGGTGGATCGCCACAGTGACAGACCGGGCTGTAACTGACCGCCCTGGAATGGTCAATCTGGCCTATCTGGGTACAGACAGCATCATCAACACGGTGCCTTTCTTGAATGCCGGCAACGTGCATGCTTGGGCCGCCGGAGTCTTTGTAGGGGGCGGTCCGACCGAGGGCGACGGCGACCCCTATCGACGCATGAGGCACTTGTTGGAATCCAGCCCGGCAGGAGCGCGCGGTGTGACATGCCTGCCCTATCTGGTGGGGGAGCGCTTCCCGATGATGAATCCTTCGATCCGTGGAGCCTATGTCGGCATTTCTTCCGAGACCGAGGCCTGCGACCTTGCCCGAGCGGCGCTGGAAGGCGTGTCCTATTCGATTCGCCAGGGGCTTGACCTGATGGGCACGCCTATCGAACGCGTCACTCTGATTGGTGGTGGTGCACGTGAACCCCAGTGGTGCCAGATGCTGGCGGATATCCTTGACGCGCCCGTTCAGGTGCTTGATGATGCCCATCTCATGCCTGCAGTGGCCTTGGCCGAGCTGGTCTCTGTTGGCAAGCAGACCGGCTCGTCTTCCCGGCCCGATCTGCAGGCCTTGGAAAAGTTGGTGGAAGCGAACCTTGTTGGACGGGTCTATTTACCCGACGACGCAAACCGCCATGTGTACGATGCTGGTTACAACCGGTTCCGACGGTTATATCCGGCTTTGGATTCCCTCCGGTAAGCGCCCATCAGATGCAGTCGTCGCTCATGGCTGGCAATGATGATTCAGACTGGCCTACGGATGGCAACAGGCTTGATTGCTTTCGCATGCTCGCAGACTACACCAAGCAAAGCTACAGAAATTCAAACAAGGAAGTCGTCATTTTGCTAGGGATTTTCCCTCCAAGGCGAGTTATACGTGTGTACTATAGTGTGCACTATCTTAGCTTGATAGAGCTCTAAACGGCCCGATTTTGGTTTTTCACTGAATTTTGTACGAGCCTGCTGCGGCGATATTCCGCCATTTCCGGCTCTGTGACTTGTACCCCCGGAGAGAGTCGAACTCTCGCTGTCAGATTGAAAGTCTGGTGTCCTAACCGTTAGACGACGGGGGCGAACGTGCCCATGATACCCGCCCCCTATGGACCAGGCAAGCCTGGTGTGCCGTCCGCTGGTCAGTGGTCCTCCTGATCCAGTTCCTGGTCGCGCCGGTGGAAGAGCTCCATCTGTTCGCGGATCCAGACACGTTCCGCAGGGTTGATGTCTGCGGATTCCAGGTACTTCTGGTAAACGGGGTAGAAGGCTCGCAGGATGGGGTAGATGGCGTAGAGGGTGTGCTCGGGCTTCTGCTCCCGGGTGTGCTGCGGGTGGGCGTCGAAGGTGTTCTTGAATCGCTGCATGTAGTGGCGGAAGGATGTGAAGGAGGTGTCCATCCGGCGGGCGCTGATGCCCACGTTCATGTCCTTGCAGTAGACCGTCTTGAATCCCTGATCGATCAGGTGCAGGGAGATATCGACATCCTCGTGCATGATGTCCTCCTTGTCCCTGCAGACCTGGTTGCGTATGGCCCGCCAGGCCGTGGCTCGCAGGGCCATATTGGATCCGTAGAGCAGGTATTGCCCGTCGTCCGCCCGGTAGATGGCCCGGCGGATGGTGTTGTCGCCCTTGAGCCCGATCTTCTTGCCCGGCATGTCGTAATAAGCCACTGGCCCGGTGGCGCCCATGGCCTTGGGGTCCCGGGTGAAGATGCCGGAGACCACCTCGACCCAGTTGGGACGCAGCATGCAGTCGGCGTCGATCCGGCCCAGCACGTCGCCGGTGGCCCGGTCAAGTCCGTAATTGCGGGTGGGGATCAGCCCCTGTTCGCTGTCCTGGTGGAGGAGCTTGACATGCTGGTCAGGGTGCTGGTCGATGAATTGCTGGACGATGGAGGCCGTTGCGTCCGTGGAGTGGTTGTCGACTACCAGCACCTCCTTGGGTGCCTGGCTCTGCCTGGTGGCGTTCAGGAGGCAGTCTTCAATGCGTTCTTCCTCATTCCAGGCGGGTATGACTATGGAAACGGTCAACATACCCATTAGGATACGTGTGCCCGGATACACTGTCGGCTCAACCTGCGTCCCATGCCCCGCCATGTCAGCCATCTTGGGATAATGGAACATATGGCCAACGAGCAAAAGCAGCGCTTCGATTTCGCGACGGTCTTCCCGCCCAAGGGGGATCCGCGCCGACCTCCGGAATGGTTCGGCCGCGCCCTCCTCTACGTGGTCATAGCCGTCTTCCTGGCCTGGTTCGCCTACTCCTCCTGGTGGAAGATCGAATTCCTGGTGCTGGACGTGGTGATCGCCATCTTCGTCTCCCTGGCCATGGAGCCCCTGGTGCTCAGGCTGGTCAAGCATGGCTGGCGACGGGGAGCGGCCTCGGCGGTCACCCTGATAGGCCTGATCATTATTGTGATCGTCCTCCTGGGCATGTTCGGCAATCTGCTGGTCCAGCAGGTCATCGGCATGGCCAACGGCTTGCCGGCCCTCTATGAGCAGGTGGCGGAATTCATCGCCAGCCGCACCCCCTGGCACCTGCCGGCCATGCAGGATCTGGGCGGGGAGATCGTCAAGAACATCCAGACATCCTGGGTGACTGACTTCGCCGGGCAGGCCTTGACCACGACCGTGGGTCTGGCAGGGTCCTTCATCAATATAATGACCGTTCTGCTGGTCATCTACTACATCTCCGCTGCAGGCCCCAAGCTGCGCCGCAGCCTCTGCCAGTGGCTGGCCCCCAGGAGCCAGCGCCGCTTCCTCTTCGTCTGGACCATCGCCCAGGACCAGATCTCCAGCTTCCTGTTCAGCAGGACCATCCTGGCGCTCATCTCCGCGGCCTGTATGTCGGTCTTCCTGGTCATTCTCAAGGTGCCCTACTGGCTGCCGCTGGCCCTCTTCTGCGGGCTAGTCTCCCAGTTCGTGCCCACCATCGGCACATACATAGGCGGGGCCGTTCCCATAGTGGTGGCCTGGGGGAGCCGTGGACTGCTGATGGCTGTTATTGTGCTGGTCTACATCATCATCTACCAGCAGATCGAAAACATGATCCTGGCCCCCAAGATCTCCCAGCGGACCATGGACCTCAACCCGGCCATCGCCTTCCTCTCCGTACTGGCACTGGGCGCGGTCTTCGGCGCCCTGGGCGCCTTCCTGGCCCTGCCTCTGGCGGCCAGCTTCCAGGCCATCTTCTCGGCTTCGGTCAAGCATTACGAGCTGATCGACTCACCGCTCATGCAGGATCCCAAGCCGGTAGGCAAGTCCAAGGTGGTCGAGGGTGTCGAGGCCTTCAACGAGCACGTGGTCCAGCCGGTGGCCAGCCACGTGGGCAGCCGGTCCGCCAAAGGGAGCAGCGCCAGGGTTCGAGTGGAGGACCCTGTCATGACCATTGCCAGCCAGCTCTATCCGACATCCTCGCCGACGGCCAAGGATCTGGACGAGTCGGCTACGGTGCCCATACCCAAGTCGGCATCGGCTCCGGTAAAGCACAGGCCGCTCAAGGGTACCGAGACCGGGGACGAGGCCTCCGAGGGGGAGGACAACCCCCGCAAGGAGTGGCGCTGATGGCTCTGCTCAAAGTACTGGACGTTCTGATGCTGCTGCTGGGTGGAGTTGGCATCGTCTACCAGGCCATCTGCATCGTCATCTCCTTCGTCTCCAAGCCGGTGGTCTTTCCCGAGGCTCTCTTCGACAAGCGGTTCGCCGTCCTTATTTCCGCCCGCAACGAGGAGAACGTGGTCGGTCATCTGATCAACTCCATCAAGGAGCAGACCTATCCATTCTCCATGGTCGATATATGGCTGGTGGCCGACAACTGCACCGACAACACAGCCGGGCTGGCCAGATCCCTCGGCTGTCACGTGGTCGAGCGGCAGGACCCGGACCGGGTGGGCAAGGGCTACGCTCTGACCTTCCTGCTGGAGCAGATACTCGATCGGGGTCTTGACTCCCGTTATGATGCCTACTTCGTCTTCGACGCGGACAACATCCTGGACCGTCATTACATCGAAGAGATGAACAAGGCCTTCCAGTCCGGCTTCCGCATACTGACCAGCTACCGGAACTCGGTCAACTTCTCGGACAACTGGGTCTCCTCAGGCTCGGCCCTATGGTTCATCCGCGAATCCCGGTTCCTCAACACATCAAGGATGGTCATCGGCTCCAGTTGCCATGTGGGTGGCACCGGCTTCATGTTCTCCAGGGAGGTTATGGAGCGCAACAACGGCTGGAAGTTCCATCTGCTGACCGAGGACCTGGAGTTCACCATGGACTCGGTTCTGCATGGCGAGCGCATCGGCTATTGCGGCACCGCCATCCTCTATGACGAGCAGCCGGTCACCTTCAAGCAGAGCTGGCGACAGCGGCTGCGTTGGAGCAAGGGCTTCCTCCAGGTCTTCCGCTACTACGGGCCTGCCCTGATCTCCCGGGCCTTCCGTGAACGCGACTTCTCAGCCGTGGACCTGACCATCCTGATCTGTCCCTTGACCGTCTTGGGCCTGGTCCGCTGCTTCTTCGGCCTGCTCTTCCCGGCTCTGGGTTTTGTGACCTGGACCAGCCAGGTGACCACCCTGATCGATGGCATTGCAGCTGGGATTCTGGGCCTCCTGGCCATGATGGGCCTGGCTGCCCTGACCGTGCTGGCCGAGCGGGACAAGATCGGCGCATCCAACAAGGAGCTTTTTGCCTACTGCCTGAGCTTCCCCATCTTCATGCTCAGCTACGTGCCCATCTCCTTCCAGGCCATTTTCGCCAATCCGGGATGGAAGCCCATCGAGCACTCGGGGCATTAAGGCCGGTCATTCCTCGAATGATAGACTTAAGGCCATGTCCGATGAAGCGCAAGCAACCAGCATGACCGCCCAGACGGCGGTGGTTCCTCCGCCAGATCCGCAGGCGGCGGTTTCTATCCGTGCCCTGGTCAAGTGCTACCAGGGCCGGCCTGCTGTCAACGCCCTCTCTGTGGACATTCCCAGGGGATCCTTCTACGGGATAGTCGGCCCCAATGGTGCAGGGAAGACCACCACGCTGAACATGATGACCGGTCTCCTGGTGCCCGACTCCGGCAACGTCATGATTCTGGGCAGGGACGTGTGGTCGGATGTGGATACGGCCAAGCGGGTCATCGGTGTCATGCCCCAGGGCGATCAGATCTTCGACAGGCTGACGGGTCTGCAACTGCTGGTCTACTCGGGCATGCTTCGACGGATGCCGCGCAATGAGGCCCTGGGCCGTGCCAAGGACCTGCTGGAGGCCTTCGACCTGACTGATGCCGGCGGCAAGCGGGTCTGTGATTATTCATCGGGCATGACCAAGAAGATCTGCCTGGCTACGGCCATGATTCATTCCCCCAGGCTTCTCGTGCTGGACGAGCCCTTCGAATCGGTCGACCCGGTCTCCAGCGCCAATCTCAAGGACATTCTGGCCGAGTATGTCGATACCGGAGGGACGGTGGTCATTTCCTCCCATGTCATGGCCCTGGTGGAGCGGATGTGCACCCATGTGGCCATCATCGACCATGGTCTGGTTCGGGCTGATGGCACGGTGGCCCAGGTCGCTGCCGGCGAGGATCTGGAGGATCGCTTCCTGGAGCTTGTCGGCGGCCGTCATCAGGCTAAGCGAATCGCCTGGCTGAACGGCTCCGGGTCCGAGGAAGACCAGGAGACGCAATGAGCACGGCAGCCACCATCATCGCCATGCGTTGGTCCATGACCTGGGGCACAATCAAGCACTCCTCCTGGCAGGTGGTCGGGGCCATCATCAGCCTGCTCATGGCCATAG
The DNA here is from genome assembly GCF_009683175.1 of Bifidobacterium asteroides. Taxonomy (GTDB): domain Bacteria; phylum Actinomycetota; class Actinomycetes; order Actinomycetales; family Bifidobacteriaceae; genus Bombiscardovia; species Bombiscardovia asteroides_H. Next base: position 413,264 of record NZ_WKKW01000001.1, on the reverse strand, counting down.
CCATCTGCCTGGCCTCGTGGCAGGCTGCGCTGACGCTGGGGATCTGGCTGCCCAGTGCCGGTCCGGGTGACCGGCAGCGTATGGGATCCATATTGGTTCTGTTCCTGGCCGGACTGACTCTGGGAGTGATCCTGATTCAACTGGCCTTTCTGGGCCAGGGGTCGAACCTGAGCCCTTCGCGATTCGTCCTGTACGGGATTCCTGACGGCCAGCTGCAGGTAGGCCTCTACCTGGCCGGATTGACCGGGCCTGCGGGATTGACCGGCCTTGTCTGTTTCCTGGCCCTGACAGCCATCTATGCCCGCATGGGTGTCGGAGCCGCAATCGTGGCTTTGATCGCAGCCCTGCTGGCTGTCATGGTGATGCTGGCCTTGTCCCGGGCTGTTTTGGAGCTGGTCGGTACCCTGGTGGTCTCCCGGCGCACCCGATCCGGGCTCTACCTGCTGGTCACCATGGTGATCATGCTTTTGTGCATGCTGCCCTCTCTGCTGGACAGCGGGATTACGGATGGCATGGCAGTCGACACTGACTCCCTCAAGTCCGTGGCCGACATACTGGCCTGGACACCACTGGGCGCCGCCGTCCGTCTGCCGGAGGATTTCCTTGCGGGATCGTGGTGGGTTCTGGTCGGACGTCTGTGTATGGAGCTGGTCACCCTGGCTCTCTGTTCCATGATCGGCATGCTGTGTCTGCGCCATAGCCGTTTGCATGCCGGGGCGAGGACTGAACGGTCGACTGCCCCCAAAGGGCTTGGGATGCTGGGTCGGTCCCGGGACGTTGTGGACGCCATGGCTGCGCGATTGCTGATCTATCTTCGTCAGGACCCCCGCAGACTTGTCAGCTATCCGCTTCTGCTGGTTGTGGTGATTCTGTACGCGGTAATCTTCCGTCAGATGCCCATGATGTTATGGCTGGGACCGATTTTGGGCGTCCTGATGCTGGAGATTCCCGAGGGCAACGCCTTGGCCTACGATGGGCTCGCCCTGCGCATGGAGATAGCGGCGGGGGTGAAGGGTCGTGAGGACCGGCTGTCCCGTGTCCGCAGCCATCTGATTGTAGCTCTGCCCTGCATACTCCTGCTTGGGCTGGTGACTTTGGTACTCTCCGGGGCGATGAAGGGCGGTCGAGATCTGGTCATCTCCTTGGATATGTTGGCCGCGACCATAGGATTGCTCCTGTCCGGATTGGGAGTTGCCCAGGTCTTCTCGGCCCTGCTGATTTACCCGGTACCCTCCATGGATCAGCCCTTCACCTCGCCGCAGGGACGTGCCGTTGCCCAAGGCTTCCTGCCCATGCTGCAGTTGCTGGCCAGCCTGGTGATCATGCTGCCCACCTTCCTAGTGGCATTGCTGGCCATGATCACGGGCGGGATTCTTCCGTCCTGGCTGCCTATGCCGGTCGCACTGGCCAACGGCCTGATTGTGCTTGCCATAGGCGTCGCTTTGGGGTCCCGGATCTTCGATCGTCGACAGTCGGCCATTCTGCTGACACTGGATCGCTATGCCTCTCTGCAGTCCTGAGACGGTGACAGGACCAGTACTAGGCTGATTGGATGATGCCGACCGAGCCGAACTCGGTTGGCGAACACAAGCCAGGGAGTGAGCAATTGGGTGACAGACATCAGCTGCGCATGACACGCCGTCGTCAAACCAAGCGACGCTGGCGGGTGGCCCTGGCAGCGCTTGTGGCTATCATGTTGGTCCTCGGCTATGCATGCATGGACTTGGCCGACCTGGCTCCCGGACCGCTGACCTTGGCCAAGACCAGTCATTCTTCGGCTCCCCCTGCGGTCATGATGGGCGAGCCGCCCACCCTGGTCGCAGACAAGCCTGGGTCCGCAGTGGATGCCGGTCAGGTTCAGCAGTTGGTTAACACTTTCGCCGGCACGCCGGGCCTGGGCAATGCATACTCGCTGGTCGTCCGGCAGGCTGATGGGCGCGTGCTTGCTCAGAAGAACGCCGACCAGGCGCGCCAGCCGGCCTCCACCATGAAGACCTTGACAGCAGCCGCCGCAGCATCCGTTCTGGATATGTCCTCACAACTGGATACTGAGGCGGTTCTGAATTCCTCTTCCTCCTCGCAGGCGACGCTGACCCTGCGCGGTCACGGCGATATGCTGCTGGGGGTCGGCAAGGACGATCCTCTGCACGTCAATGGCCGGGCCGGCCTGCGGACTCTGGCCGAGAAGACGGCCCAAGCCCTGCACCAGCAGGGGATCAGCCGAGTGACCCTGGCCTACCAGGACACACTCTTTGGTGACGATCGGTCGCCGAAGGGAATTGAAGCAAACAATGCTGATGGAATCTACTTCCAGGAACCTGTCGCTATGGCCGTGGATGAGGCCAGGCAGGGACGGGCCGAGCCTTTTGCCTATCCGGACGCGGGCGGGGTCTACCTGCCTAGGGTCCAAAACCCCGCAGGGGCTGCTGCAGCAGTCTTTGCCAGTCGCCTGAAGGATTCCGGGATCCAGGTGGACAATGCCCAGGGTCCTGATCGGACCGACCATGCCCAGGGCAAGGTTGTGGCCCGTATCCGCTCGGCACGGCTCAGCGAGATCATGTCGCTGATGCTGCGCAACTCCGACAACAGCCTGGCCGAGCTCTTCGGCCGTCTGACCGCCTTGGCCCTGAACATGCCCAACAGCCCGGCCGGGGCTGTGAAAGCCGTGACCAGCACGCTGAACAAGCTGGGCGTAGATACCACGGGCCTCAACATGGCCGACTGCTCGGGGCTGACCCCTGGCTCCAGCCTCAAGGTGGGCACCTTGGCGGACGTCCAGCAGCTGGCCCTGTCCGAGAAGGGGCTCACCCCCCTGGTCAAGGGTCTGTCGGTGGTGGGGCTGACCGGCACAGCAGCCAGGCGGAAAATAGACAATCAGGCTGACGGGCTGATCCGGGTCAAGACCGGCACCTTGGACCATGTGACTTCACTGGCGGGCAACGTGATTCGGCGCTCAGGCGGTGTTCTGGTCTTTGCCGTAGTCGTCAACGATCCCGAGGATGTGGCTGCTGCCCGGCACGCTGTGGACACCCTGGTCGGATCCCTGGATCGGCTCTGAGCGGGAAGCGGCCTGGATCATGGTCTATTCGGCAGAGATGAAAAAGGCGGTGGGGCTCCTGCGCTCGAACCTGGACCGGGAGGGCCTGGGTCTGCAGGATAGGCGGTTCACCCATCACGGGGTTCATCGGCCCGATTCGGATGCCCCATTGATCCTGGTGGCCTGCTCTGGAGGCCGTGATTCGCTGGCTCTGGCCTGCGTGGCCCACCTGGTGGCCGATATGACCGGGCTGCGGTGTGGGGCACTGCTGATCGATCATGGTCTGGTGCCTGATTCGGATCGTATCGCCGAACGTGCGGCTGGAACCTGCCGGGAGCTGGGAATGGATCCTGTCCGCGTCACCAGAGTGAAGGTACCCGTCACTTCGGCCGGCCCTGAGGCCGATGCCCGTGCGGCCCGCTACCAGGCCCTCTCCGAGCAGGCCCTCGGGTTGGGTGCCAGGGCCGTTCTTCTGGCGCACACCCGTGACGATCAGGCCGAAACGGTGCTGATCGGCCTGATCCGCTCCCAGGGGCTGGAGGCCATCACCGGTATGGCCCGGCGTGTGGAACGTAGAGGAATGTGCTATCTGCGTCCATTCCTGGACCTGGACCGGAAGGATACCACGGCCATTTGCCGCCAACAGGGCATCGCTTGGTGGGACGACCCCACCAACGGCGATGATCAGCCGGCTGGTTCCACGCTTCCCGAGACGCTGCCGCTGCGCTCGCGGATCCGTCATGACCTGCTGCCCGCCTTGAATCGCTTCGCAGGCCGGGACATGGTCCGCCGACTGGCCCTGGGCGCGGATATGGCCCGTCTGGATCAGGATTACCTGGATTCCCAGGTGGATGGGTTGTTCCAGCGACTGGTGGCCTGCCCTGACACGGACCAAAAGGCCGAAGGGGTGCTGGCCTGCTTGGATGCCCACGGATTGGCCGACTGCCACCCGGCCCTGCGCACCCGTCTGCTGGCCCAGGTGCTGACCAGGCTGGGCATACGGTTCACTGCCGTGCAGGTCCGGGCCCTGGATGATTTGGTCTGCCGATGGCACGGGCAGCAGGGCCCTCGCTTTCCCAGCTCCCATACAGCAATCCGTAAGGGTCAAGTCATTCTCATATGCAATGATGGAGACCATGCGCATCGCTGATATTCAATCCCATATCGACCATGAACTGGTGTCCAAGGAACGGATAGAAGAGCTGATCAACCGGACGGCCGAGCAGGTCAGCCGGGATTATCAGGGTAAGAACCCGATCATGCTGGCCGTGCTCAAGGGGGCTTTCAACACGCTCGCCGCCCTCTCACAGGCCGTCACCATACCGGTGCAGATCGAGTTCATGAGCATCTCCAGCTATCCGGCAGGCAAGACCAGCGTTTCCAGGGGGGACCTGGACATCAGGATGGATCTGGACTGCGATGTGCGCGGACGGCATATTCTGATCGTTGAGGATATTATCGATTCCGGCTACACCTTGCACTGGCTGGTCGAGCATCTCAAGGAGCGAGGAGCCGCATCGGTGGAGATCTTCACCCTGCTGGACAAGACCTCGCGACACGAGGTCGAGGTGGATGTCAAGTATCCAGGGTTCGCCATACCCGACGAATTCGTTGTGGGCTTCGGGTTGGATTACGACGAGCAGTACCGTAATCTCGACTCGATAGCCGTACTCAGGTCCGAGGAATACATGGACCCGACCCAGGAACAGGATCATCAGGATCAGGGGGAGCAGTCATGAGCTACTCGCAGGGACCGCAGCAGGGTCCGCCCAATGGAGGCAGGGACAATGGGGACAAGGGCAACAACCCCTTCAACTTCAACCTGGGCAACAACGGTTCCGGCCCCAACGGGGGCAACCGATCATTCTGGCGTTCCCCCTGGCTCTGGGGGATTCTGGCCGTGGTCATCATCCTGGCCATTTTCGGCTTCTTCAGCAGCCAGAACGGCGCCCAGACCATCGACACCCAGGATGGCCTGGAGCTGCTGAACGACCGCAGCAGCATGGTCAAGAAGGCCGAGATCACCGAGAAGATGCAGGTCGTCGAGCTCAAGCTCAACAGCGACTTTGTCAAGGATGTACCCGGCTTCCGCGGCAACCGCACCTCCAAGAACTTCGGCAAGGACGTGCAGTTCTACTACGTGGAGGCCCAGGGGGAGCAGGTTGTCAAGGCCGTCGAAAAGGCCAAGCCCTCCGAGGGGTACAACTCGGTGGTGCCGCAGACCAGCATGATGAGCTACCTGATCTCCTCCATCCTGCCCATGCTGATCATTCTGGGGGTCTTCTGGTTCCTGCTCTCGCGCATGTCCTCGGCGGCCGGCGGCGGCATGTTCGGCATGGGGGGCAAAAAGAACTCCGCCAAGCTCAGCGACGGGCAGACCCCCAAGACCAAGTTCTCGGACGTGGCCGGCGAGGAGGCCGCAGTCCAGGAGGTGGAGGAGATCAAGGAGTTCCTCAAGGATCCCTCCAAGTACAAGGCCCTGGGCGCCCGCATACCCCGTGGCGTCCTGCTCTATGGTCCCCCCGGAACCGGCAAGACACTGCTGGCCAGGGCCATCGCCGGTGAGGCCAGCGTGCCCTTCTACTCCATGGCAGGATCAGACTTTGTCGAGATGTTCGTCGGTCTGGGCGCCTCCCGAGTGCGCGACCTGTTCGACGAGGCCAAGAAGAATGCGCCGGCCATCATCTTCATCGACGAGATCGATGCAGTGGGCGGCAAGCGCGGCTCCGGCATGAGTGGCGGCCACGATGAGCGCGAGCAGACCCTGAACCAGCTGCTGGTCGAGATGGACGGCTTCGACAACGACACCAACCTGATCATCATTGCAGCCACCAACCGCCCGGACATCCTGGACCCGGCCCTGCTCAGGCCCGGCCGGTTCGACCGGCAGGTGGCCGTGGAGGCCCCGGACCTGGAGGGCCGCGAGGCCATCCTCAAGGTCCACGCCAAGGGCAAGCCCTTCGTGCCGGATGTGGATCTGCACACTGTGGCCGTGCGTACGCCTGGCTTCACCGGCGCCGACCTGGCCAATGTGCTTAACGAGGCGGCTCTGTTGACCGCTCGCTCGGATGCCCAGCTGATCGACAACCGGGCTATCGACGAGGCCATCGACCGTGTGCTGAGCGGACCTCGGCGGCGGACCAAGGGCATGGCCCTGGCTGAGATGCGCAACACCGCCTACCACGAGGGCGGCCACGCCATGGTTGCTGCGGCCCTGCACCACACCGACCCGGTCACCAAGGTGACCATTCTGCCGCGTGGACGGGCCCTGGGTTACACCGCGGTCATGCCTACCACAGACCGCTACTCGCAGTCCCGCAACGAGCTGCTGGACCAGATGGCCTACGCCATGGGTGGCCGGGTGGCGGAAGAGGTGGTCTTCCATGACCCGACCACCGGCGCCTCTAACGACATCGAGAAGGCCACCAGCATCGCCCGGCAGATGGTCCTGCAGTATGGATTCTCATCCAAGCTGGGGGCCATCAAGTGGGCTGATGAGAACGACCAGGATGCCGGACTCGATGCCCTGAAGCCCCACAACTATTCGGAGAAAACCGCCGAGGCCATCGATGAGGAAGTCCACAATCTCATCGAGACGGCCCACCAAGAGGCCTGGCAGATCATCACCGAGAACCGTGACGTGCTGGACGAGCTCGTTCGACAGCTCCTGGTCAAAGAGACCCTGAACAAGGACGAGTTGGCTGCGGTCTTCGCTGGCCTGCGCAAGGCTCCCGAGCGTCAGCTCTGGCTGTCTGCGCCGGATCGGCCGGATTCCGAGCAGCCCCCGGTGGAGATCCCCGAGGAGCTCAGGCGCAGCGTGAACGGGTCGTCCACAGAGGACCAGCACTGAATTCCGGATTGGCCCGGTGAAGTAAATGGTCCAGGACCAAGTGGCAGTGGATGTTCCAAGGCGAGGGAGGAGCGTACATCATGGATTCCATCCGTTTGAGTTCCATCAAGGTCGCACCCCTGCACGGCCAGCAGAAGCCTGGGTTGGGCTACCAGGTCGATGCCGTCCTTTACCTGGATTTGAGTGAGGCAGGCAGGCTCAACGACGGCACCCAGACCGTGGACTATGTGCAGATTGTCCGTCGGATCGTCAACCTGATCCAGAACGAGCCGGCTGATGAGATTCTGGAATCCCTGACTGCCAAGGTGGCTGATGCCATCCTGCTCTCCCACCAGATTCGCCGCACACGGGTCACAGTCACCCGTCTGGGTGCTGACCAGGGAACTGGGGTCGATTTTCAGGTGGGCGTCACCCTTGAGCGTGCAGCCGACGATCAGGTGGAAGGCAACCCTGCCAGCATGGAATCCGGGCGGGTTAGCGGCGGCGGGAATGCTTCTTTAGGACATCCCTCCTTCCTGCTGTCTGGTCAGGCTGATTCTGGCCATGCGGCACAGGCCCGGCTGCGTCACCCACTGACCTCCTCCACGCAGAGCGGCCTGTCCTCGGATCCGGATAGTGATAACGAAGCGTCCACTCAGCCGTCTGTTGGAGGAGCCAAGCCACAGGGCTTTCTGATGCGTGATGTGATTGCGCTGGAAGGAGCATCGGGAACCGACCGGTTGACCATGCTCCGTGCTCTGGCAGCCCTGGACGGAATTCCCGGCAGTCAGCTGGTCGGCATCTCGCCCCTATATGCCTACCGGGATGATCAGGGGGATCAGCGTCTATCGGCTGTGGTTATCCTACAGACGCCTCTGAATCTGGAGGAGCTGCGGTCTGCCCTGGACATGGTGGCCGCTCCTATCAGAAAGATGGGCGGGCTGGATGCCGATGTGGTGGAGGTGGAGACCTCGGACGGCTCGATTCTGCCTTCACAAGACCGTCCTCCTCTGCTGACTGCTGATGCTCCATCGCGCATTTTGATTCCCTGGGCCTATTTGGAGCCGGAACACCGCCTGCCTGGTGCTGACGGGTCCTGCCTGGCAAGCCTGGCCAACCGTGCTCTTGACCGCGATCGCATCAGCCTGGTCTCGGAAGACTGGATACTGGACGGTTTGTCATGAGGGCCCGCCGCACACCGCTCGTGCACTATCTGGTTGCCCTGGTCCTTGGGCTGATGGGAGGCGCCGGCATCTCGAAACTGGGCATGTCCACCAGGACGGACCTCATGGGGGTTCCCTGGCTGGTCAGCGTATTGCTCTTCCTGCTGGGGGTGGCCATCCTGATCATGGCCTTCCAGGTGCATCGCTACGCCAAGGGAGACCGTAAGGAGATGGATTTGCGCTTCGCGGTCAATGTGCTGATCATGAGCAAGGCCTTGGGCATCGCTTGTGCGGCTCTGTTGGGCTGGTACGGCAGTCAGGCCCTGATCAGCATGGGTCATGCAGGCGCGCCCTATTACACACGGGTCATGCAGGAGTGCCTGGTCGCCTCCCTGGTCTGTCTGCTCGATGTGGTGGCCGGAGCCGTGGGGGAGTGGCTCTGTCAACTGCCACCGGATGACGGACCTGAGAACCCCGATCGGCGCAAGAAGTCCTCACGAAGACCCATGGCCGATGCGGCCGATACCGCTGATAGGGCGGAGATAAAGGCTGAATCCAATCAGAAGCATGGCTGAACAAGGTTCGAGGCCATAGCTCACAACATTCCGGAAGATGGTCGGCCTGCTGTCGACCAGGCTGTGGACCCTTCGAGCGGGGGAATACGTTGACCCAGTGGACGTTCAGTCCTTGGGCACCCTGATCATGGCCTCCTGAACCATGTAGGCGGCCAGGTCACCCTGGCGGTTGTAGACCTTGGCCATGCACAGGCTGCGGCCGTGGTCGGCTACAGGGGACTCCTGGATGAAGCAGTGCCAGTCACAGGGGTCCAGATCCTGATACCACCACATGGCATGGTCGATGGAGGCGAAGGAGATCCCCGGGGTGGTCATACTCAGCCCGGCACGGCGCAGGGCGGGCTCCATCATGATCTGATCGCATTCCATGGCCAGCAGGGCCCGGCGCATCAGCGGGTCCAGTTCGGCTCTCCCCTGGGTACGGCTCCAAATGGCCTGGCGACTCCTGCTGTCATCCTTGGAATCCCCATGTTCTGCATCATCTGCATCGTCCAGCAGGACCGTGCCGCCGACATGACGCATATCGAAGGGACTCTGATGGGCGTAGTAGTCCGCGAAGGAGGACTTGTCGGCATAGGGTTCCATCAGCTCCCGGGAGCCAGGCAGGTCCTCCGGATCGGGCAGCCCCGTCGGCATGGGGTCGTCATAGCGGACGCCCTCCTGGCCGACCTGCTGGTAGGAGAGCAGGGCGTTCAGGATGGTCCGTTCCCCCTGGTGCAAATCGACCCGTCGGGAGGAGAAGGAACGCCCGTCACGGATGGTCTCCACATCCGCCTGAACATCCTGATCAAGCAGTCCAGTGCGCAGGTAATAGGCGTGCATCGAGTGGGGCAGTCGGCCTTCGGGCACGGTCCGCCCGCCGGCCATGATGGCCTGGCCCAACATCTGGCCCCCGTAGAGGCGGCCGGTGGGGAAGTCCAGCGATTTGCCCAGGAAACGGGAACGGCCATCGGCAGACTGCTGCTCCAGCAGGTTCAGCCCGGCGATGGCCTGGGCCAGTGATTCATCCTCGACGCTCATGCTTCTCCTTGGCCCTCGATCCCTTGTGATTTGCTCCGCTCAGCGGGTCAGCTTGCGGTGGATACGGTGGGGCCTGGAGGCCTCCTCGCCCAGACGCTTGACCTTGTTCTCCTGGTAGGCCTGGAAGTTGCCTTCGAACCAATACCAGGAAGCCGGATTCTCGTCCGTGCCCTCCCAGGCCAGGATATGGGTGGCGATACGGTCCAGGAACCAGCGGTCGTGGGAGATGACCACAGCGCAGCCGGGGAAGGCCAGCAGAGCATTCTCCAGACTTTCCAGTGTCTCCACGTCAAGATCGTTGGTGGGCTCGTCCAGGAGGAGCAGGTTGCCGCCCTGCTTGAGGGTGAGTGCCAGGTTCAGCCTGTTGCGCTCGCCGCCCGACAGGACGCCGGCCGGTTTCTGCTGATCCGAGCCCTTGAAGCCGAAGGAGGCTACGTAGGCGCGGGTGGGCACCTCGACGCCGCCGACCTCGATGAAGTCCAGCCCCCCGGAGACCACCTCCCAGAGGTTCTTGTTGGGGTCGATGCCCTCGCGGTTCTGATCCACGTAGGAGATCTTGACCGTGTCGCCGACCTCCAAGGTGCCGGATGTCAGTGGCTCCAGGCCCACGATGGTCTTGAAGAGCGTGGACTTGCCCACGCCATTGGGGCCTATGACGCCCACAATGCCGTTTCGAGGCAGGGTGAAGCTCAGATCGTCGATCAGGACGCGGTCGCCAAAGGCCTTGTGGATGTGCTCGGCCTCCAGCACCTTGGAGCCCAGGCGGGGCCCCGGCGGAATCTGAATCTCCGAGAAGTCCAGCTTCTTGTTGTTCCGGGCCTCATTCTCCATCTGCTCGTAGCGTTCCAGACGAGCCTTGTTCTTGGCTTGCCGGGCCTTGGGGGAGGAGCGGACCCATTCAAGTTCGTTGTTGAGACGCTTGGCCAGTTTGGCATCCTTCTGCCCCTGGACCTCAAGACGCTTGGCCTTGGTCTCCAAGTATGTGGAGTAGTTGCCCTGGTAGGGGTAGAGGTGGCCACGGTCCACCTCGCAGATCCACTCGGCCACATTGTCCAGGAAGTACCGGTCGTGGGTCACGGCCAGGACGGCGCCCTTGTAGGTGTGCAGGTACTGCTCCAGCCAGAGGATGGACTCAGCATCCAGGTGGTTGGTGGGCTCGTCCAGCAGCAGCAGATCGGGGGCCTCAAGCAAAAGCCGGCATAGAGCCACCCGGCGGCGCTCACCTCCCGAGATGACCGAAACCGGGGTGTCCGGGTCGGGGCACTGCAGGGCATCCATGGCCTGGTCCAGCTGGGAGTCAAGGTCCCAGCCGTTGGCGGCATCGATCTGCTCCTGAAGCTGGCCCATCTCGGTCATGAGAGCGTCGTAATCAGCGTTGGGATCGGCCATCTGCTCGCCGATCTGGTTGAAGCGATCCACCTTGCTCATGATGTCGCCGAAGGCCATGCGAATGTTCTCACCAACGGTCTTGTCCTCGTCCAGCGGTGGCTCCTGCTGGAGGATGCCTACCGTATAGCCGGGGGTGAGCTGTGCCTCGCCGTTGCTGACCGTGTCCAGGCCGGCCATGATCCGCAGCAGGGTGGATTTGCCCATGCCGTTGGGGCCCACCACGCCGATCTTGGCGCCGGGCAGGAAACTCAGGGTCACATCGTCCAGGATGACGCGGTCGCCGAAGGACTTGCGCGCCTTGATCATCTGATAAATGAATTCGGCCAAGAAGCTACCTCACAGAACCATAGAAAGACAGTGCAAACTGCATTCATCGTAGTGGGAACTTCTGACTTATGCGCCGGGCTGATAAGCAAGCCGAGGCAGGCGGATGGCCGCCTATAAACAAGACCTATGGCCAGACCCTGGTCCTGCCGCCTTGGTCGGGGTAGCCTTGAGTCGGCGTTCCCGCCCGGCATGCGCAGGTCAAGGAACGCCGGACGGGCCTTTGCCGGCTTGGGTGGGTTCCTTCCTATCGCTGTGCGCATGAGGAACGGACCGTCTGTTCTATGGCGGTCGTAAGGGAGTATCAATGACGGTGAAACAGCAACAGGGTCGGATTTCCGCATCTCATCGGTTGCGCTGGAGGCCACTTGACATTGCGGTAGGCGCCGGCCTGGGCGCGGTGTCGGGGTTGATCTACTGGTTGGCCAGCCTGCTGGCCTCGTGGATATTCCCGCTGATGACGGCCCTGCTTCCGGGGATGGCGGCCCTTTTGCATGGGGTCTTCTACTTTCCCTGTACCCTGTCCCTGTTGATACTGCGCAAGCCCGGCGCGGCCGTCTACGTCGGCATCATCAGCGTCCTGGTCGAGATTCTGCCTGGCAACGCCTATAACGTGCCGATGATTTTGGTGGAGGCTATCGTCGAGGCCCTTTGCGCGGAATTGGCTTTCGGAATATTCCGCTATCGCCGCTGGACCCTGGGAACGACCGTTCTGGGGGGCGTCCTGATAGCCTTGGTCTATAACGCTTTTCTCCTGGCCTTCTACTATCAGGGGGTCTCCCTCCTCAGCCCGAGGGGGATTATCGGCACCGTCTGCGAACTGATCAGCGGAGTGGTCCTGGCTGGTCTGACCAGCTGGTTCCTCTTCCGGGCCATCGGCAGCACTGGTGCTCTGGATCGGCTTGCATCCGGGCAGGATGTCAGGCAGGTCTGAATATCGGCATCCTCGACAAACCGACTGTATTGACCATATGTTTATTGACTCAGTGTTTCTTATACAGCTGTGACAGCCCGTAACGGGCAGGAAGGGTCCTATTATGACCAAGCTTCGTTCCTATCTCGCAGCAGCGGTGCTCCCGCTCATCCTGGTAGCGGGTGCCTGTGGCACCTCACAGGCTTCCCGAGAAGACCGGATTGACCCTCAGGCCGCCATCAGCGTCAACAATGCCGAACCTACTGCCCCCCTAATTCCCTCCAGCACCAACGACACTGCGGGCTGGAAGGTGGTGACCCAGCTCTTCGATGGGTTGGTCACCTTCGATGCCAAAGGCGGGATGACCCTGGTCGAGGCCAAATCGATTACTCCCAATGAGGATGCCAGCCGGTACACGATTGTCCTCAAACCGGGACTCACCTTCAGTGATGGGGAGAAGATCACAGCCAAGACCTATGCGGATTCCTGGTCTTTCGCGGCGAATGCAGCCAATGGGCAGCTGGGTGCCTCGGCTTTTTCGACCATCGCTGGGTACGAGCAGGTGCAGGATGAGCATGGCGACCCCAAGGCTCCTCTGTCTGGTCTTCGGGTGGTTGACGACCTGACCTTGGAGGTGACCATGAGCAAGCCGGATTCCTCCTTCCCCTACAAGGTGGGAGATGTGGCCTTCCTGCCGCTGCCGGCATCCGCCTACAGGGACATCAAGGCCTTCGGCAAGAAACCGATCGGGAACGGGCCCTACCGCTTCAAATCATGGGTGCCTAATCAGGGAATCAAGCTGGAGAAGGATCCCTCATACAAGGGACCACGCAAGGCTCGGAACGGAAGCCTGGAGTTCAGAGACTACCAGAGTCTTGATGCCGCCTATGCCGATGTCCAAGCCGGCCACCTGGACGTGCTCGATACGGTTCCGGTCTCCCGCCTGAAAACCTTCCATACCGATTCGGGCCTGCAGCCTTTGATTAAGCCGGGTCCGGCCTTCCGCTCCCTGACCATCCCGCAGGGTCTGCAGCATTTCCAGGGGCAGGAAGGCGCCCTTCGCCGGGCGTCCCTGTCATATGCCCTGGATCGCGCGAAAATAGCGGACAAGGTCTTCGCTGGCTCAGTTACGCCGGCCACTGATTTCCTTGCCCCGACCATCAGGGGGAATGCCTCCGACATCAAAGGCCGGGAGGTGCTGGACCACGATCCGGACCTGGCCCGCAAACTCTGGAAGAAGGCTGACGCCATCGCTCCCTGGGAGGGCACGCTTCGCATCGCTTACAGCGCCGACGGGACCGACAAGGACTGGGTTGATGCGGTTCTGCATGAGTACGCCCAGGTTCTGGGCATCAAGACGGCACCGAATATCTTCCCGACGGGTAAGGAATTCAATACGGCGGTTCATAACCGTCAGGTCAACAGTATCTTCAATTCGGGCATCACCTCGGACTATCCCCACCCCGAAGGCTACCTGGTTCAGGGATATGCCTCCAGCCAGGCCGATGGCAAGGGGCTAAATAACGGGGACTACAAGAGCGCGGAATATGATGCCATCCTTACCCGGGCCGCCTCCAAGACCGACCAGGACGAAGCCATGCAGGATTACCGCCAGGCCGAGTCCGTCCTCTTCAAGGATCTGCCGGTGCTGCCGCTCTGGTATAGGAAGGTCTCGGCAGTGGCCGGCAAGCAGGTTCGCCAGGCTCCTTTCGGATACATGGGTCTGCCTGTCTACAATCAGGTCACCAAGTAGGTCCGACGACCCGGACCTGGCTGATGACGAGTCGTTTTGATACCATGACTCTGGCCGATATGTTCGGCGCGGGGCCTTAGCTCAGTCGGTTAGAGCAAACGACTCATAATCGTTCGGTCCAGGGTTCAAGCCCCTGAGGCCCCACCAAACGAAACCCCTACAGGCACAAAGCCTGCGGGGGTTTTCTCATGCTTACGGGGATGGGGTTCGAGCTCAAAATGTATACTAAATGTATACTATGTTGCACGGGAAAACCGGTACGGTCGGGCGGGCATAGAAAAAGCCCCGCCGGAGTGGGGTTCATATTTTGCCTTACACGAACAGGTCCCAGATGCTGAACGTCGTCTTCCGGTAGATCTTGTTGTAGGCGGCTTTCCCGGGGTTCCGTATCCACCCCATGCCCTTCCTCCCGTATCCGGGGATGAGGGCCTTTCTCGCCTGCCGCTTCCACTTGCCCGTGGTTCGCGCCTTGAATGAGCGTCTGGGGCTTGGGGTGCGCATGCCGATCTTCATGGCTACTTTCCCATATGGGACTGCAAGTACTCGGAAAGGCTATCAAAGAAGGTCGTGAGGTTCTTCGCATTCTTGGAACCCTGCCATACGGTGTTGCCACCAATCTTCGCCGCCACAGTGACGTTGACTTTCGCTCCGTCTCCGCTGGGGGAGACGACTGCTGTCATCTTCTCGCCCCATGTGGTCATGCTGATGCCGGTGTTGAAAGTGCAGGTGCAGGACAGGTCGTCGGCGTGCTTAAGGGCGAAGCGTCTTGACTTTTCTAGCATCCCTTTCATCCCGTTGTACACAGTGCTGACCGGGAGATTGTAATAACGCTCCTGCGCATCCTGATTTCCGCCGAATAGTCCCATTTCATTCGTCCTCTCCTTGCGTCTTCAGTGATTATCAGCAGATTATCAGGAGCGGCCGAATTGCATAGTTCTCTGGATGTTTCCTGAATTGTTCAGGTGTAGCGAACACAAGGTGTGACTAGACTGCGAATACGACGATCCGTGCCATATTTGGCAATCGTTTGACGGTAGCCAGCAGAAGGCTTCTCAAAGATTGTTTGAGGGCTAGAGGTCTCAATAATACCAGTTGATGTATCGTTTTGTCATCACCTGCGGGTCGGGTGCAGTGGGGCATGTCACCGACAAGAGCCGCCTCGCAGACGGCATGACTTAGGAGCCAGATCTCGGTGCACTACCGCAGACCCAACAAAAAGCGAATTGCCACTCAGGCATATACGGACCAAATTGACACTTATTGTGTCCCGTCGTATCTTTAAAGCGTTCGCACAGATGCTCGAGTGAAGCCCAGAGAAGGGCTCTACAGGACATAAAAAAGGGAAGCCACTCACGGCCTCATAATCGTTCGGTCCAGGGTTCAAGCCCCTGAGGTCCCACACAAGCAAGCCCCGGAACCTTGAAAGTTCCGGGGCTTTATTAGTGGATTGAATTAAGAGCTCAAGGTTTTTGCCTGAACACTGGTTCACGTCTTCAATGACTGCCAGTGCAATAGCGAGGGTTTTGTGCCCCGAACTTTCTTGATAGTCTTAGTAGAAGGACAGCCCCGGCTATTGTCGGGGCCATCCTCTCGCCGCCTAGCTCTAGCATCCATGATTCACCGATGCAATATGTATGGCTTCACATGTAAGCCGGGGGAAAAGAGCTAGGCGCGTTTTTTATGTCGGATCACAGGACACCTTCGGTGTATATCCACTTTTCGGTGCCCCAAGCGTGCATACGTAGACAGCCATAAGATCTGCGCATGTCGCAATAATCCGGAAGCGTTTCCGCAGAAGCGCTAAGTATGAGAATTTATCAGGGAAAAGAATACGGGACGAGCTCGAGTCGGAGCCGTCGGCATATGCCGGGAAACTATACGCATGTACATCTCCTCTGGAGCTGAAAATAGTTCAACCCCTGTAGGTCCATCGTGTATACGTCCCCCGTATATCTGTTTTCAATCATACACCCTGGAGGGGGTGTGTCAAAGCTGAGCAGGGCGAGCCTAGGTGCTCTGATCAGGGCCTACAGCGGCATTGCGTATCGTATGCAAATAGCGGTAGACGCTGGGGGAGGAGATCCCTAGAGCCCGGGCAACCGTGTCCACTGAGCCCTTGACCAGAAAGACCCCTGACCCGTCCAGTCGCGAAATAAGCTGCATTCGCTCCTGCCGGTTCATCCTTGCCGGAGAAATACCGAGCTCTGTGGCGAACTTGGCGATATTATGCGTAACCACTTCGTCTGCGTTGACGGAGAGGACTTCACGGGTCGATTGGTCGGTCCCGGTCTCGACATCTGATTCTTCCGGGGCGGTCGCATCGTCGTTCAGCTCCGCAATAGGATCGGACAGTCCCAGAGCATCCAGATAAGCACTGGCCCGCCTGAGCTCTTGGCTGGCCTGTCGGAAGGCGGAATTGTCAAAATTGATGCAGAGAAAGCCGATCACCCGAGCCTCGAGTTTCGCACGAACAAAGTAGAGGAGACCATAGGGTGTCCATGGACGGTGTAGCTCGTGTAATGGGTCAGATAGTTGTGCTGGTCGTATTCGTGGTTCTGCCAGATGTGCCGGACCAGGTCGGTGGCTGGGCTGCCTATGGTTCGCCCGCTCAAATTGCCGTTGGCGATGGCAACCACCGAATGTGAGAAATCCCTGACGTTCTGAAGCACCACTTCCGTCTTAGGTCCGAGGATTTTACCCAGGAAGTCCACTAGCGGGACGAAAAGCTGCAGAGAAGATGAAACGGGCTTTGATGCACTCATTTTGTCACCCCATCCTCTGACTAAGGCCAGATAGTACCATCGCTGCTTTCGTATTGGACGCAGACACTCGGACGGAGCCCACGGCTGTAGACTGGCGGAAGGTCGCTGCGAGCGCATCTGCACGGGATGAGAGGTTGACTATGACATACGATTTCACCAGCATCATGGATAGGCACGGTAAGGACGCAATCGCGGTTGACGGCCTGGGCGCCGAGCCTGGATTCGCCCCCGACCCTCCCAAAGAGGGCTTCGATGTCATCCCCATGTGGGTGGCCGATATGAATTTCCCCACGGTGCCGACCATACCCGAGGCCATCATCGAGCGTGCCAAGCATCCGGCCTTCGGCTATTTCAATCCCACTGACGAGTACTACGATGCCATCATCAACTGGCAGCGCACCCGCAATGGTGTGGAGGGCCTGACGGCCGGGGACATCGGCTATGAGAACGGGGTCCTGGGCGGGGTTGTCTCGACTTTGACTGCCTTTGCCGCTCCCGGCGATGCGGTATTGCTCCACAGCCCTACCTATGTCGGCTTCACGTCCTGCATCGAGAACAACGGCTACCACATCGTGCACAGCCCCTTGAAGAAGGACGATAAGGGCGTCTGGCGGATGGACTTCGAGGATATGGACCGCAAGCTCAAGGAGAACAACATCCATGTGGCGGTCTTCTGCAGTCCGCACAACCCCTGCGGCCGCGTCTGGGAGAAGTGGGAGATCGAGAAGGCCATGGAGGTATATAAGGAGAACGACTGCGTGGTCATCTCCGACGAGATCTGGTCGGATCTGATCCTGTCGGGCCACAAGCACATCCCCACCCAGTCGGTCAGTGAGGATGCCCGCAACAGGACGGCTGCCTTCTATGCACCCAGCAAGACCTTCAACCTGGCCGGGCTGGTCGGCTCCTACCACATCATCTACAACAAGTATCTGCGTGACAGGATTGTGGCCAAGGGGTCCAAGGCCCACTACAACGACATGAACGTGCTGTCCATGCATGCCCTGATCGGGGCCTACAAGCCCCAGGGACAGGAGTGGGTGGATGAACTCCGGCAGGTTTTGACCGGGAATGTGGACTACGCCTACGATTACATCCGGCAGCATTTCGAGGGAGTCGAGCTTTCCAAGCCTCAGGGCACCTACATGCTCTTCCTTGATTGCACGCAGTGGTGCAAGAACCATGATCTCAACCTGGACCAGCTGCTCAAGCGTGCCTGGGATGTGGGTGTGGCCGTCCAGGACGGGCGGCAGTTCAAGGCTCCCTGCGCCATCCGCATGAACCTGGCTCTGCCTTTGAGCCGTGTCCAGGAGGCCATGGACCGTCTGGACAAGTACGTCTTCAACGCCTGAATGATCCCTGAACGATCGTGGACCCTCGCTGTCGGACAGAGCCGATCGGCGAGGGTCCATCATATGCGGGCGAATCCTTGCTAAAAACTCACTGGAACTGCATGCCGCCGTCCACAATCAGGGTCTGGCCGGTGATGTAGTCAGAGTCGTGCCCAGCCAGGAAGGCTACGGCATTGGCCACATCCTCGGGCTCGGAAAGCCGCCCCAGGGCGATGCCGTCTGAGAAGGTGGACATGCCCCACTCGTCATCCTTGCCGGCGTTGGCCCCGACCTGATGTGCGATGTCCATCATCATGGGCGTCTTGACGATGCCGGGGGCGTAGGCGTTGGCGGTGATGCCCTCCTTGGCCAGATCGCGTGCAGCCACCTGGGTCAGGCCGCGGATGGCGAACTTGGTGGAGGAATAGAGCATCAAATTGGGATTGCCCACCACCCCTGCCTGGCTGGCGGCGTTGATGATCTTGCCCCCGTGGCCTCGATCACGGAAGGCCTGGACGGCGGCCTGCATGCCCCAGATGGTTCCTGCCACGTTGACGTGGTAGACCTTGTCGAACAGCTCCGGGGTGATGGAATCGATGGGGGTGGTCGGTCCCAAGCCAGCGTTGTTGACGATTACATTGAAGTCGCCCAGTTTGGTGGCCGTCTTCTCTACCGCCGAGCGCACCTGGACACGATCGGTCACGTCCAGGGTGACAGCCATGGCCCGTCCCTCAGATTGATTGATGGAGTCGGCCACTGCCTGGGCCTTGTCGGTGTTCATGTCCGCCACGGCCACGGCGAACCCGTCCTTGGCCAGACGGCGTGCAATGGCCTCGCCGATTCCCTGAGCCGCCCCTGTAACGAACGCCACTTCCTGCTGCATTGCTGCCCTCCTTTGTCGCCTCGCCGGGCCGGTCGGTCCGACTGTTTGATTCTAAAGGGCGAGCGGTCCGCCACACCGGTTGGCTGATTCGGCGTGTGGCGCAAGGGGGTCGTATTCTCCCCGGGTTGCGCTAGACTATTACGCGGTTGCCGGTTCACGTCCGCCACAGGGGCGGTCGACCCGGGGCCCTTGGATCTAGGAGTAACCATGAAGCAGGGAATTCATCCCGATTATCATCCCGTTGAGGTCACGTGCTCGTGCGGCAATACCTTCATCACCCGTTCGACCGCTCCCGGCGATCATATGACGGTTGATGTCTGCTCGCACTGCCACCCCTTCTACACCGGCAAGCAGAAGATTCTGGACACCGGTGGTCGCGTGGCTCGGTTCGAAGCCCGTTACGGCAAGAGGACCAAGTAGCACTTCCAACGCCAGTCCCTTCCGGGTCGCTCTGCTATGCCCGGTGGGGACTGGCGTTTTTTATGACTTGAACCATGCGGATAAGCGGACGGGAAGGGTGCAGATGAGCGAGGAGCAGTTTCCGGCGGCGGTGGCTGCCGTCGAGGAGTACGGTCGCCTGGAAAAGCAGATGAGTCAACCCGAAACGGCTTCAGATCCGGCGCAGATCCGCAAGTTGGGTCGCAGACATGCTGAGCTCGCTCCCATTGTTGAAGCCTATAAGGCCTACCAGAGCGCCTTGGAAGACAGCCAGGCGGCCGAGCAGATGGCACGGGAGGATCCTGACTTCGCGCAAGAGGCCAAGGCCATGGCTGACCGGATACCGGACCTGGAGCAGACCCTGCGCACCGCTCTTATTCCGCGCGACCCCGATGACGGCCGCGACACGATCATGGAAATCAAGGCCGGCAGCGGCGGCGAGGAGGCGGCCCTCTTCGCCGGCGATCTGATGCGCATGTACGTGCGGTATGCCGAAAAGCGTGGCTGGACCACCGAAATCATGAGTGAGAACCGTACTCAGCTGGGCGGGGTCAAGGATGCCCAGCTGGCCATTCGCGCTCGCGGCCAGGTGGCTCCTGCCGACGGCGTCTGGGCTTCACTCAAGTACGAGGGCGGCGTCCATCGGGTCCAGCGTATTCCCGTCACCGAGTCCCAGGGCCGCATTCAGACTTCAGCCGCCGGAGTCATCGTCTTTCCTGAGGCCGACGAGGACGACGACGAGATCGAGATCGACCCCAAGGACCTCAAGGTTGACATCTTCATGAGTTCCGGCCCGGGAGGACAGTCCGTCAATACCACCTACTCGGCTGTGCGCATGACCCACATTCCCACCGGCATCGTGGTCTCCATGCAGGATGAGAAATCCCAGATACAGAATCGCCAGGCTGCCCTGCGGGTGCTCAAGTCCCGTCTGCTGGCCATGAAGCACGAGGAGGAGGCCGCCCAGGCCGCCGACATGCGCCATTCCCAGGTCCGTTCCCTGGATCGGTCCGAGCGTATCAGGACCTACAACTTCCCGGAGAGCCGGATCGTGGACCACCGAACCGGCTACAAGGCCTACAACCTGGAACAGGTGCTGGACGGCGACCTGCAGGCCGTTATCGACTCCGATATTCAGGCCGATGAGGCCCGCAGAATGGCATCACAGGGGTGAATCAGCAGGAGCATGGGACCAGTATGGCTGAGCTGGTCGATAGGGGCCATCGCCTGCTGGCCCAGGCCGGTGTGCCTACGCCGCTCAATGATGCCAGGCTGCTGCTGGCCGATGCCCTTGGATGCGATCTTCATCAGCTGGATCAGGCCCTGCTCTTGGACCGGACAGCTGAGGAACTGCTGACGAATGAAGCTGGTCGCAGACAGGCTGATGGTTTTCAGTCGGCGGCCCTGGACCGTTATCGGTCCCATCTGCAACGGCGGGCCGGACGCGAACCCCTGCAGTACATTCTTGGCCATGCCTACTTCCGTTATTTGGATCTCCGCCTGGGACAGGGGGTCTTTATTCCCCGTCCTGAGACCGAAACGGTGGTCCAGGCGGGAGTGGATGCCTTGACCAGGGTGGATCATCCACTGGCAGTGGATCTGTGCTCGGGCAGTGGGGCCATCGGCCTGTCCCTGGCCACAGAGGTTCCAGGAGCGCGGGTCCGGGCCGTGGAGGTCGACAAGGAGGCATATCGGTGGGGCGCGTTGAACGCCGCCGCTCAGGAGGCCGCCATCCGGGAGGTTGGATCCGATTATCGGCTGATGCTGGCCGATGCCGCAAATGCCGCCACCCTGTCTGATCTGGATGGCCGGGTGGATCTGGTCATCAGCAACCCTCCCTACGTCCCCATGGATGCGATTCCCAGCCAGCCTGAGGTGCGTGACTGGGATCCGGACCTGGCCCTCTATGGCGGTTCGCCTGACGGGTGTCTCTTGCCCTGCCGCATTCTGGACAGGGCCATGGTGCTGCTGGCTCCCGGCGGTCTGCTGGTCATGGAACATGATGCCTCCCAGGGGCCGGCCATGGTCGCTGCTGCACAGGCCCGGGGGTACCTTGAGGCACGCACCCATCAGGACCTGACTGGTCGAGACCGTTACCTGACAGCCCGGCGGCCAGTCTTCGCGTCCTAGCGGCCTGCCATGGTCCTGGGATAGATTAGTAGCTGGTCACATGAACATTTTGAGCCGAAAGGTCGTGATGCAGGGTATGAGCCAGGTGATGACCTATGACAGTCGGTCGCCGCAGTTGCTGGCCCAGGTGGTGGCCGCCGGTGGGCTGGCGGTCATTCCTACCGACACGGTCTATGGCATCGTCTGTGATCCATGCAACGACGAGGCCATCGATAGGCTCTTCCAGGCCAAGCACCGTCCCAGGACCAAGTCCATCCAGGTGCTGCTGGATGGGGCCGAGGCCATGAAGCGGCTGTATCTTAGCCTGCCTGCTCCTCTTGATCGCCTGGCCGACGCCCTGTTGCCGGGGCCTTTTTCACCTATTGCCCTTGTAGGGCAGTCCTGTCCTCTGCGTACCCCTCGGCTGGAGCCCGATGGTCCTACCCAGGCCGTCAGAGTGCCTGACTCGCCCATCTGTCGTGCACTCCTGCAGGTGACCGGGCCTTTGGCCGCTTCCAGTGCCAACCGATCGGGTAATCCCAGCGTGGAGACCGTCCAGCAGGCCAGAGCCGAGCTAGGTGATAGCGTCGACCTTTACCTGGACGGGGGACCGACTCCTGGTTCAGTAGCCAGCACGGTGGTGGCAGCCGACAGGACCGATCCTGATGGGATACACGTGCTGCGACAGGGTGTAATCGGCGAGGCCCGGGTCCGTGCCCTGCTGTCGGGCCGCTCCAGCGGAGGGGAGGGTCAGTGAGGGTATACCTGTTCATCGCTGCCATCGCTGGCGGGGCCACCTGGCTGGTCATGCCCATGGTCCGACATCTCGCCATCCGGGTTGGTGCCGTAGGTGTGGTCCGCGCTCGCGACGTGCATAAGGTGCCCACCCCTCGGATGGGCGGCCTGGGCATGCTGATCGGCTTTGCCGTGGCCATGTGCTTCGCCTCCCGCATTCCTTTTATTACAGGCCTCTTCCAGTCCGGCCATCAGGCCTGGGTCATCCTGGCCGGGGCAGTCGCCATCTGTCTGCTGGGCATAGCGGACGACCTTTGGGACCTGGATTGGATGCTCAAACTGGCCGGCCAGCTGTTGATTTCGGTCTTCGTCTCCTGGGGTGGTATCCAGATCATCTCCCTCCCACTGGGATCCTTGGTGGCGGCCTCGCCCAGCCTGTCCATGGCCATCACAGCGTTTTTGATCGTGGCCTCCATCAATGCGGTCAACTTTGTGGACGGACTGGACGGCCTGGCTGCAGGGATCGTGGCCATCGGGGGCATCGCCTTCGCCATCTATTCCTATATCATTGCCCGCATCTCACCCGACTACGCCTCACTGGCCACCCTGATCGACGTGGCCATGGTGGGCATTTGCGTGGGATTCCTCCTGCACAACTGGCATCCGGCCAAGCTCTTCATGGGCGACTCAGGGTCCATGCTGCTGGGATACCTGATTACTTGCGCATCCATTGTGGTCACCGGCCGCTTGGATCCGGCCACCATTCATGCCAGTATCTATCTGCCGGCCTTCATGCCCATTCTTCTGCCCATCCTGGTGCTTTTCCTGCCTGTTCTGGACATGTGCCTGGCCATCGTCCGAAGGCTCAGCCACGGGCAATCCCCCATGCACCCCGACCGCATGCACCTGCACCACCGTATGCTGCGCATCGGCCACACGGTTCGTTCCGCTGTCCTTATTCTCTGGGGCTGGGCCGCCTTGATCGCCTTCGGTTCGCTCTTTATCCTTTTCTTCCGCCTGCGATATGTCCTGATTGGTCTGGCCTTGGCCGCCATACTGCTGACCTTCGCCACCCTCTACCCTTACTACCGTCGTCGACTTCCCGAAATCAGGCGCGAGAACGCCCTTCTCGCCGCACAAGGCTCACAGCATGCGGCCAGACCGCCCTGGCATCGCAAGGGCCGCCATGATAAAGATGGGGTCGACTGATTCACCAGATGAAATGGTACGGACACGGTACCGTTAACGGTCAAGAAGCACTTGTAGCATGGTGCTATGGCTATGGAAAACCCACAAAGCGAACCTTCCTCCTACACTCAACTCCCCGACGCCTTCCAGAAAATCGGTCTGGCCTATGACGACGTCCTCCTGCTGCCCAATGAATCCGATGTCATCCCCTCCGAAGTAGACACCACCACCCGGCTGACTCGGAACATCACCATGAAGTCCCCTGTATTGTCGGCCGCCATGGACACCGTCACCGAGGCCACCATGGCTGTGGCCATGGCCCGCAACGGCGGCATCGGCGTCCTCCACCGCAATCTCAGCATCGAAGATCAGGCCAATCAGGTCGATATCGTCAAGCGGTCCGAGTCCGGTATGATCTCCGACCCCCTGACCGTCACTCCGGATGCCACGCTGACCGACCTGGACAAGCTCTGCTCCACCTATAAGGTTTCCGGTCTGCCCGTGGTGGACCGTCGGCAACGGCTGGTGGGCATCATCACCAACCGTGACATGCGCTTCGTCAACCCAGCCGACTTCGATCGGCTCAAGGTCAGCGACATCATGACCAAGGACCACCTGATCACTGGTCCGTCCAACATCACCAAGGAGGACGCCCACCAGCTTCTGGCCAAGTACAAGGTGGAGAAGCTTCCCCTGGTCGATGACGAGGGCAAGCTGACCGGGCTGATCACCGTCAAGGATTTCGTCAAGACCGAGCAGTACCCCGAGGCCACCAAGGATGAGCGCGGCCGTCTGCGTGTGGCTGCTGCAGTCGGTTTCTTCGGTGATGCCTGGCAGCGCATCACCGCCCTGGCCGATGCCGGGGTCGACATTCTGGTCGTGGACACCGCCCATGGTCACGCCAAGCTCATGCTGGACATGATCCGTCGGATCAAGGCTGATCATGCTTTCGACCATGTGGATGTGATCGGCGGCAACGTGGCTACCCGCGAGGGCGCCCAGGCGCTGATCGATGCCGGTGTTGACGCGGTCAAGGTCGGTGTGGGCCCTGGCTCCATCTGCACCACTCGTGTGGTGGCTGGCGTGGGTGTGCCCCAGCTGACCGCGGTCTATGACGCCGCGCTGGCCTGCCGTCCTGCCGGAATCCCTCTGGTGGCCGACGGTGGAATCCATTACTCGGGCGACATCGCCAAGGCCATCGTGGCAGGAGCTGATTCGGTCATGCTGGGCGGTCTGCTGGCAGGTACTGAGGAGGCTCCTGGCGAGAAGGTCCTCCTGCACGGCAAGCAGTACAAGGTCTATCGGGGCATGGGCTCGCTGGGCGCCATGGCCCCGCGCGGCAAGAAGAGCTACTCCAAGGACCGCTACTTCCAGGCCGACGTCACCAGTTCCGACAAGGTGGTGCCCGAGGGGGTCGAGGGCGAGGTGCCATACCGCGGTCCGCTCAACTACGTGCTCTACGAGCTGGTCGGCGGCCTGCATCAGACCATGTTCTACACCGGTGCGCGCACCATCCCCGAGTTGCAGCGCAAGGGCCGGTTCATTCGGATCACCGATGCCGGCCTGCGTGAATCGCATCCCCATGACATCGTCATGACCAAGGAGGCCCCCAACTACTCAGGCTTCCACAACTGAGCCCACATAGGCAGGTGATCGGCGCAGGATCTCATCAGGACCTGCGCCGATTGCATATCTCAAATCGGTCATGGCCCGGTCGGCCGGGCTGGCGAACCCTCCGCCGGTCACGTGCTGGCGGTATCTTGTAATGTTCCGTCCAAGGCGGCGGAAGGAGCGATCCGGGAGGCAACCCGGATCTGAAAGGCGTACAGATGAGCGATAAGAATGATCTGACTTTCTCGGCGGAGGAATCCCGCATGATTTGGATAGACTGCGAGATGACCGGTCTGGATATCTTCCATGACGAGCTGTGTGAGGTCTCTGTGGTACCCACCGACTTCAACATGAAGGTCCTGGACAAGGGCATCGATCTGGTCATCAAGCCCTCCCAGGCGGCCCTGGATCATATGGGGGACTTCGTCAGGAAGATGCACACCTCCTCCGGCCTGATCGAAGAGATGAAAACCGGCCTGGACCTGGAGGAGGCCCAGCGCCAGGTAATCGAGTACGTCAAGCCCTTCCTGCCCAAGAACGGCAAGGCCCATCTAGCAGGCAACTCGGTAGGTTCAGACAAGAAGTTCCTCGATAGGTACATGCCCGACCTGATGGCTCTTCTGCATTACCGGGTCATCGACGTGAGCACCCTCAAGGAGCTGTCCCGCCGCTGGTACCCGGACGTCTACAAGAACAAGCCGGCCAAGCACGGCGGCCACAGGGCCCTGGCCGACATCATCGAGTCCATGGACGAGCTGCGCTACTACCGCTCCATGTTCTTCCTTCCGGCTCCCGGACCCGACCAGGCCCAGTCCAAGGCCGGTGCGGAACTGATCGAGCAGACCAGCCTGCTGCGCCATTACGAAGAGTCCGGCAACCCTGTCGAGGATGCCAACAAGCCCGAGAAGACCGACTACTGACAGGCGTGGCCATGTACCTCTGACGTGGCACCATGGAGGCATGCAGCAATCCGAAGCCTTGACCATATTGAGTGCTGGGGCCAATGCCTTCATCACAGGCGCCCCCGGGTCAGGCAAGACCTTTGTGCTCAATGAGTTCGTCGCTCAGGCTCGTCAGGCCGGGGCGGTTGTCGCAGTGACAGCCTCGACTGGCATCGCCGCCACGCACATCAACGGCCAGACCATCCACTCCTGGAGCGGAGTAGGCATCGCCACCTGCATGACCGAATCGCTCTTGAAGCGGATCAAGACCCGCCGTCGCAGGCAGATTGAGGGCACCGACATCCTGGTCATCGACGAGGTCTCCATGATGCATGCCTGGCTCTTCGACATGGTGGACCAGGCATGCCGGGCCGTCCGTCATAGCCCCGAACCCTTCGGAGGAATCCAGGTGGTCCTTTCCGGGGACTTCTTCCAGCTGCCACCGGTGACTCGGTCCAACCGGGCTGCAGGAATACTACCCAGCCCTGAATTCCAGGCTGCCCGGGAACGCTATGCCCAGGCCGGTAAGGATCCGGACGGGTTTGTAACCGAATCACTGGTCTGGCAGGACCTGGACCCGGTCATCTGTTACCTGACCGAACAGCACCGCCAGGACGATGGGCAGTTGTTGACGGTCCTGACCGATATCAGGGAGGGCGGCGTCACCCAGGAGGACCATGATGTCCTGGCCGCCCGTGTTGGCGCAGTGCCCGCTCCTGGCCAGGTGGCGGTCCACCTCTTCCCGGTCAACAAGCAGGCCGACACGCTCAACGACAAACGCCTGGCCTCCATTGACGAAGAGGCTCACCATTACCAGGCCACATCCCGGGGCGAGGCCAGACTTGTGGAGCGTCTGAAGAAGAACATGCTGGCCCCCGAGGATCTGGCCCTGAAGACCGGAGCCGCAGTCATGGCCCTGCGCAATGACCAGGATCATCAATATGTCAACGGCTCTATAGGTACAGTCAGCGGATTCACCAGCTCGGCCAAGGGGGGATGGCCGATCGTCTCCTTCCAGAACGGCAACGTGGTCACCATGAAGCCGGCCGCCTGGGAGACCATGGACGGGGACACGGTCTTGGCCGCCGTCAACCAGGTGCCTCTTCGCTGTGCCTGGGGGATCACCATCCACAAGTCCCAGGGGATGACCTTGGACAGGGCGGTCATGGACCTGAGACGGACCTTTGCGCCAGGGATGGGATACGTGGCCCTCTCCCGTGTGGAAAGTCTGGATGGGCTCTACTTGACAGGCATCAATGAGCACGCCTTCCTGGTCTCTCCCGATGCTATCGTTCTGGATGCTGGTTTGAGGGCTGAGTCCAAGGCGGCCTGTGCCCGTCTGCAGGATGAAGGTCCTGAGTCCTTCACCAAGCGCGCCGTTGGTCAGGAACCGGAAGACGAATTCAGCCAGGACGGGCTTTTCTGAAGGGTCGGCCTTACCTGTCTTGGGCCGGTGCGGTCGTTCGGGTCGCTAGAGACACCATGACAGGCGGACCATGTCTTTAAGGGTGATTCCGTTCTCGACAATGGGCTTCTGGTAGCGGTCTACAAAATAATCCCGCACAATGCGGTCCATGCGAAATCCGCATGTCTGGTAGAAGCAAAGGGCGCCAAAACTGGTGGATCCGGTGCCCACTTCCAATCTTCTCAGACCCAGCCCGACAGTTTCCATCTTGGCTCGCTCTATTAATCTGCTTCCAAGTCCCTGTCTGCGAAAAGCACGGTCTACGCTGATATCGGCGATTTCCAGGGTATCCGTGTTTCGTCTGACAAGCAGCATGACACCGGCCAGGGCTTGTTCCACTCGGATTTCATAGGCGCGGGAATTGGTGAAAACGTCATGGATTATCCGTTCCGAAGGATCTGCCTCCAGGAGAAGCGTCATGTGCTCTGCATCGAGGTCGGTGAAGGTCTGGATGGTAACACCCGGCTCTGATGACATAGGTGCCCGCCTTGTCCTTGTAAATCAGAAAACCTGTTTGATATACAACCATCATATCTTGGCCCTCTTTATAGGAGAGGGTAATACTGGAGAGATGCCGGATGTCAGGATGTTAGGTTGAGGATTTACAGACCTTTTCCGGTATGCGCCGTTTGGTTTGGGTTCGGTTGACGGCCAGGTGGACTCGGACAAACTCCTGCGCTGCTAAGGCCGGCAGGGTCTAACACCTCTCACAAGCAGCTGTGCTGGCTTTTATTTCTTGTCCATGATCATTCCCCCGGCCTCCGGTGACCGTCCAGAGTATGACGGCGAAGACCGTCAAGACTGTGGCAATCGCCGGCCAGATCCCCTGTCCAGGAACTGGCGGTTTGATGTCCTCGGGGTATAGACGAAGCGTCAGCCCCATGCCTACCTGCATACCTTGGCTGGCGATATTGATCACTGCCAGCCCTACGCCCAGCCCAAGCCCGTAGAAACGGCCCAGTAATGCGATGCCGAGCATGACCAATGATGCGTCGACCAGGCCGTTGCAGGAAGCCAGCCTAAGTAGCGACTGCGCGTTGGTCGGGTCGCCGTGGGAGCTAGGTATGGTAAGGAGGAGGCTGAAAAGAAACGGCAGCATCAGCACGCCTGTCCCGGCAGCCAGGGCTCGCCAACGGACGCGTGCCAGGTTCAGGCGCTCCCAGGTGGGCATAAGCGGGGCAAGCATGACCAAGGCGCATGCGCTGAACGCCGCGTAGGCCAGCTCGGCCATGGGCACCATACTGGGCACGGCGCTTTTGCCTTGTGGGCATTGGGTATGTACGGCGCCGTTGAATACCGCTGCATGTGGGTCAGGAACGCAGACGTACCCATAATAGGCTGGCCGGGCATAGATCTCCCCGCCGGTAGCGGAAGCGGAGGCGGTGGCAAGCAGGAAGGGCACGGTCACAGCCAGCACGACAAATGCCAAAGCCGCCCATGGGCGTCGCCCAGCCAGCCATCCGACCGGGATTCCGCCTTTCAAGGTACCACGTCGATGCCGGCCGCCCATCAGTGGTTCTTCCCCAGATCATTGATGACATTGGACGGCGTGACGGCGCAGCGTTCGATCTCAGAGAGGTTGCGACGCACATAGGCATGGAACTCTTCATTAGTGGCATCGTTGAGCAGATCGGCGGCAGGGCCTCGGGCGCTTCCCATCCCGGATGCCCCGCTTCCTCTGCCACCCATCGACTCGTAGGCGGTCTCGCTCATGCGCACGGGCAACTGCTCCAGCACGAAGGCGGACACGCTGGCACCGTCATCCAACGTCCCTTGTTTATAAACGTTTTCAAGTGCCGTAGCCGCGCAGTCGGCATGGACGAATTCCTTCACGATGGCCTCTGTAACGTTTTCTAGGCCGCTGTATCGTCCAGTGCGTTCGGTGACTGTGTCGGTCATTACCTGTATCTTTTTGCCGCCCAAGTGTTGCAGTTCGGTCATGCCTTGCCCGGTGAGATTCCATGCCTGGCCATGGGTTGTGGGCGTAAAGGCGTTGCCCAGCAAAAGCACAAGGCCCGAGCTGTCCTCCACACTGTCCTTGGGGAACCATGAGGCGGCCGACCGCATATATCGCATATAGCGTCTCAGGTGGGCATCATCATCCGGGTGGGCACACACTGATAGCGGCACGCCGTCTATGCTTTTGCAGACGGGGGTGAACGGAGCGGACCGGCGCCATTCTGCCGGACCGGACATGGCGACCAGGCCCCCGGCAGCAGTCGGAACAAGCAGAAGCACCGCCAAGGGGGCGACTATCCATGACAGGCCGGGCCGCCACCGGTGCGCGGTCAGAATGCATGCCGCTGTGGACGCGGCCAGCACTACTACGACCAAGACCCAGCGTGCTGTCACCGCTGAAGGGTTAATACTGAGTCCCGGCTCGGCACCGATGCCCGTGTTCATCACGGGCATCGCCACCGCAAGCGGCGACCCCCAAGATTGGGGAAACACATCTCCCCTGGGGGTGCGTGGCATCAGCAGCATCACGCTGACCCAACACAGAGCGGCAGGCAGGAGCGTGGCCGGAGCCAGGGACCAGCGGCTACCCATGATGGTGCCGAATGAGTAACCTAGGGCGAACATAGCTGCCGGCACTGCCATTCCCATGAGCAAGGCTCCCACGGGAACCGACCCGCCAGTGAACCGCAGTGTCTGGACGATGGCAGGAAGACATCCTGCCGCATAGGCCAGGGCACACAATGTAGCACCCTTGAGGACAGGAACGCCGTATCTTCGGACAGCCGAGCCTCCAATCCAGGGTGGCGCCACCATAGATCGAGGGGAGCATGCCTTCCAGGCGCCCCATGCCCCGAACATGCAGGCGATTACATCAGTTACCAGATGCATGAAGGTCAGATCAAGCTGTAATTGGGCATTTGTCAACGCGAACAAAGACACGTCTGATCGGCCAATTCCGTAGTTGCTCACCGAGCTTACGGCCGGATACGACATCATTGCAAGAAAGAACACCAGCGAGCTCACCGGTGACAAGGGATTAAGCAACCGGGCCATCATGAAATCCATTCCTGGTCGGATGGCAGAGGCTCGGTCCCTGTCAGCAGTCGTCGATAACCGGATTCCCAAGGAGATGCCATAGAGTCCTCAGGAGCGGCCAAGGCGGCGAGATCATCCATGCCCCCGTTCAGGAGCAGATGCCCGTGATCGAGCACCAGTACACGGTCGGCAATTGCGGCCAGGTCCTCGACCAAATGTGTGCTCACCAGCACTGTGTGGCTGTCGGCATAGGCATCGAGGAATTTACGCACCTCAATGCGCTGCACTGGATCGAGGCCAACGGTCGGCTCATCCAAGACAAGCACGTCGGGACGGGCGACAATTGCACACGCGATGCCCGCACGTTGACGCATGCCACCGGACAGGCTGCGCACCTGATGCCGGGATTCCTCGGACAAGCCCACCTGTTCCAATGCCCACACCGCTGCATCACAGGAAGCATTCCAGGACAGACCGCGCGCCCAGGCGGCGTACCGCACGTTGCGCATCAGGCTGGAAGCATTCATCAGCTCGAACGATTGCGGCAAATATCCGATCCGACTCCTGGCCCGATGTCGTCCGGAGTTGGTCAGCACATTCGCGCCGGCTATCCTGACACTGCCCGACGAAGGACGCGACAAGGTGGTCACAATATTCATCAGCGTCGTCTTGCCGGCACCATTGGGTCCCAAGAGCCCGAATACGCCATTGCCGAAGTTCAAGGACACATCTGACAGCGCCTGTTTACGGCCGTAGGAGAAAGACACGTGCGAGAGAGAAACGTCTACTTTATAAGTCACCATTGAACCAAACTAATAAAAAGATTGAACTAGTTTTACTTCAAAATTCATTTAATTGTACATTACACAACTGCTCGAGTCAAATCGGTGTGCTTGACAAAGCGCATGAACGGTATTCGGCATTGTTCTAAGAAGTTGCAGTCTCTGTGTTCCGCAGCGTCTCGATTGATCTCAAGAGATGATCCGAGGCGTGGCCGCCAGAACTATGTATGATGGACGCGATCAATAATTTCCAGATTTCAGGCTCTCCTGCAGCAAATTGTCACAGGTCATCTTTTATGGCTGCTTGTCCCTTTGCGCGCATATCTTTGGGAGGTATGAGAACCAAAGCCATGCGCATGTCAACCCTCTTTCTGCGGACCCTCAGGGAGGATCCGGCCGACGCCGATGTGGACTCGGCCAAACTCCTTCAGCGTGCCGGATACGTCCGCAAGGTGGCCCCGGGCATCTTTACCTGGCTGCCACTGGGTCTGAAAGTCCTTGACAAGGTCCAGGCCGTGGTCCGTGAGGAGATTAACGGCATTGGCGCCCAGGAGGTCCACTTCCCGGCCCTGCTGCCTCGCGAGCCCTACGAGGCCACCCACCGATGGGAGGAGTACGGCGAGAATCTCTTCCGCCTCCAGGACAGGCACGGCGCTGATTACCTGCTGGCTCCCACTCATGAGGAGATGTTCACCCTTTTGGTCAAGGACATGTACTCCTCATACAAGGACCTGCCGGTGGTTCTCTATCAGATCCAGACCAAGTACCGCGACGAGTTCCGTCCCCGCGCCGGGCTGATCAGGGGTCGCGAATTCATTATGAAGGATGCTTACTCATTCACCGTGGATGAGGAGGGGCTGAAGAAGGCCTACCAGGATGAGCGCGGCGCCTATGAGCGGATCTTCAAGCGACTGGGTGTCAATTACGTAATCGTTCATGCGGTCTCCGGGCCCATGGGGGGATCCGAGTCCGAGGAATTCCTGGCTCCGCTGCCCATAGGCGAAGACACTTTTGCACTGGCTCCCTCGGGGAAGGCGTGGAACGTGGAGGCGCTGACCACCCCGCGTCCTGAGCCCGTCGACTATGCCGAGACCCCGGCCATGCAGGAGCTGGATACCCCCGACTCGACCACCATCGACACCCTGGTAGAGCGGTTCAACCAGCTGCATCCTCGTGAGGACGGTCGTGACTGGACCGCTGCCGATACTTTGAAGAACCTGATTGTGGCCGTCAAACACCCTGCGGATGATGACCATCCCGAAGGCTGGCGGGAGCTGGTGGCCGTCGGCCTTCCGGGCGACCGTCAGGTGGACATGAAGCGGCTGGAGGCCCAGTTCGCCCCGGCCGAAATCGAGGAGGCCAATGAGGCTGACCTGGCTGCACACCCCGAGCTGGTCAAGGGATATATCGGTCCCCGTGTTCTGGGTCCTCAGCGCTCGGACAGCGAGTCTGCCGCCCATATCCGCTACTTCCTCGATGCCCATGTGGCGTCTGGCTCAGCCTGGGTGACCGGTGCTGATGCCGAAGGCGTGCACCTGGCCAATGCGGTCTACGGTCGTGACTTCCAGGCCGACGGAGTGGTGGAGGCCGCTGAGGTCCGTCACGGTGACATGAGCCCTGACGGATCAGGGCCGCTCAGCTTCGAGCGTGGCGTGGAGATCGGCCAGGTCTTCCAGCTCGGACTGAAATACTCTGACGCACTGGGTCTGAAGGTTCTGGACCGCAATGGCAAGGCGGTGCCGGTCTGGATGGGTTGCTATGGCATCGGCATCTCTCGCGTGCTGGCCTGCATCGCCGAGATGCATCATGATGACAAGGGTCTGGCCTGGCCCAAGGCTGTCGCCCCTGCTGTGGTTCATGTGGTGGCCACTGGCAAGAAGCAGGAGGCTTTCGATGCCGCCGAGAAGCTGGTTGCCGACCTGGAGGACCGTGGCGTGGAGGTCCTCTACGACGACCGGCCCAAGGTGTCTCCAGGGGTCAAGTTCAAGGATGCCGAGCTGATCGGGGTCCCCCTGGTCGCCATCGCCGGTCGCGACACCATTGCCAACGGCACCATCGAGATTCGCAACCGCGACGGCTCGGAGGTGCAAGCAGTTCCTGCCGATCAGGCCGCTCAGGTAATCGTGGATCGGATTGCAGCTCTGCAGTAGGATATGCCGCACTTATAGTTGCCTGCCGCAACCAATATAAATATAGAGGGGTGGGGCCTTGGCCGCGTCATGATCTATGCGACCAAGGCCCCACCCTTTTGGTTGCATCGGTTTTGGTTCGGGAACCTATCCGGTCAGATGCGCAGCAGGATGGGCAGGTGGTCCTGGCGCTCGCCTGTGTCCACGGGTTCGCTGGTGCTGACCTGGTCAGCGATTCTGTTGGAGGTCAGCCAGTAGTCGATGCGCCAACCGGAGTTGTTGATCTTGCTTTTTGGAGCCCGCTGGGCGAACCAAGTGTAGATGCTGCGGTGGTCATCGTAGAAGCCGGCGGCATCGCCATGGATCTTTCGGAAGGTGTCGGTGAAGCCTGCATCCAGCAGAAGGCCGAACTTCTCGCGCTCCTGATCAGTGAAGCCGGCGGAATGGTGGTTGGATGCCGGGTTGGCGATGTCGATCTCCTCATGGGCCACGTTGAAGTCGCCACAGGCCAGGACCGGCTTGCGGGCATCCAGTTCCTGCAGGTACTGACGGTAGCAATCGTCCCAGACGCCGCGCGGCTTGAGCCGGACCAGTCCCGATCCGGAATTGGGGGTGTAGACCGTGGTGACGAAGCAGTCCGGGAACTCCAGAGTGAGCATGCGGCCCTCGTCGTCCATGGTGTCCGGAGCGCCGATGCGGGGACGGGTCACTGTAGGTTCCGGCAGGCTCTTGCGGTAGAGCATGAGCGTGCCTGCATAGCCTGTGCGGGCCGGGGCCTCGGAGCGGCGGTCCACCTCCTGATAATCGGGGAAGTAGCGCATGAGCGCCTTAAGGATGCCCGCGGATTTCTTCTGGTCACCGTTGAGTTTGGTCTCCTGGATGGCTACGACATCGGGGTCCAAATCCCGTATGGACTCCACCACCTTCAAGGAGAGGGCGCTGCGGCTGCTTTTGCCCAGCAGGGCGGCGTTGAGCGAATCGATATTCCAACTGACCAGCGTGTGAACCATGACTGCGGGTCCTTCCAAACCGTGCCGATGTATCTGCTCTCACAGTTTAGCCCAGGCCAATGCTCGATTGTCCTGGGTGCTGAAAGGGACATTGCCAAACCAGCCATGGGCAGGGTTGTCCACCTCGCGAAACAAGCCGAGCCTGTTCGACCACAATGGTCTGCAAATCAGGTGCGGAGACGTGGGCGGAGGCAGGATGGATTCACCGTTCGACGGAGGGTTCCTGGCTGGGGCCAGTCCCTTCCCCCGCTCCGATTATCCGCGCTCCGGTCGGGGATCCTCCGTCGAATGGCCTCACCGCTGCAGAATCAGGAATCAACTGGCAGATTTACAGCGTCGGATTCATAACAACAACAGAGAGGTTCCGGTATGTCCATCAACGAAATAAAAACAACCGTCTTCGGCTTCACGGGGACCCAGCCAACGCGTTTGGGACAGCCGGGGTCCACGCCTGTCTGCTCCTTTAGATTGGGCTCTACACCGGCCTATTACGATGCTGCAGCTGGGGTGTGGAAACGGAAATCCACCACCTGGCTGACGGTCAAAGCCTTCAGGACTCTGGCGGTCAATGCCCTGGCCTGTCTGCACAAGGGTGATCCGGTAATGGTTTCCGGCTCCTTGGTAACGGAGGAGTGGACCAGTGACGGTCAGCCGCATAGCAGTCTGGTCTTGGTGGCGGATGGCATCGGTCACGACCTGGCACGTGGACAGGACACCTTCACCAGGATCAGATCTGGTGATGCGCCTATTGATGAAGGGGCCGACGGTCCGGATCCGTGGACCACGCCGCCGTCATCTTCGCCGTCCGAAACTGCCTCTGCGTCATCTGCAGCCGAGGTGGCATCGGTGAAGGCTCCCAATGCCGGATGAGCAAAGGTTGTTTCGGCCAAGCAAGACGAAGGCGGGAGGCCGACTGATTGCCGTCGACCTCCCGCCTTGATCAGCGGGCTAATCGAAGCCGTCAAATAACGATTTCAATCAGAACAGGTTTACCAGATCTTGACCCGTGCGTCGGGTTCCAGCCACATGCCGTCGTCGGCGGTGACCCCGAAGGCCTGATAGAAACGATCCACATTCCTGACGATGCCGTTGGTGCGGAATTCAGCAGGGGAGTGGGGGTCGATCTGCAGATACTGTTCGGCCAGCTGATCCCTGTTCTTGGTCCTCCAGATGGAGGCATAGGACAGGAAGAACCGTTGCAGGCCGGTGTAGCCGTCCATGACCGGAGCCGAGGCCAGTGCCTGGTCCATAGCCGCATCGTCTGTCCCGACCGTGCCGCCCTCCTTCTTCTGCAAGGAGAGGGCATAGGCCTTGATGGCGATGTTGACGCCTCCCAGGTCCCCGATGTTCTCGCCGATGGTCAGCGCTCCATTGACATGGGGTGCCTGCTCGGGCTTGTCGGCGTACTTCTCGGCAAGCTGTTGGGGGACGAAGCCGTTGTACTGCTCGATGAGAGCCTTGGTCCGCTGCTCGAAGTTCTCACGGTCCTGCGGGGTCCACCAGTCTTGCAGACGTCCGTCACCGTCGTACTTGGAGCCCTGGTCGTCGAATCCGTGGCCGATTTCGTGGCCGATGACCGACCCGATGCCTCCGTAGTTGACGGCATCGTCGGCTTCTGGATCGAAGAAGGGCGGTTGCAGAATGGCTGCTGGGAAGACGATGACGTTCAGCGTGGGCTCGTAGTAGGCGTTGACCGTCTGAGGATTCATCAGCCACTCTTCCTTGTCCACAGCCTGACCGGCTTTGCCGAACTGGTAGCCGGACTCATAGAGGTTGGCCCGCCGCACGTTGTCGACCAGGCCCAGCTTTTCGTCCACAGCCAGGGCCGTATAGTCGCGCCAGTGCTCGGTGTAGCCGATCTTGGGTGAGAATTTGTCAAGCTTGGCCAGAGCCTTGACCTTGGTCTGTTCGCCCAGCCAGTCGCTTGAGGTGATGGAGACCCGGTAGGCATCGATCAAGTCCCCAACCAGGGCCTCCATGCGGGCCTTGCTGGAGGCAGGGAAGTGCCGGCGCACATATTCGCGTCCAACCTCCTCGCCGCAAATGCCGTTGACCAGGGAAACGGCTCGCTTCCAGCGGTCACGCATCTTGGTCGTGCCTGAAAGGACCTTGCCGTAGAAGTCGAACCTGGCCTGATCGAAGTCGCTGCTGAGCAGGCCTGCCCACTCGATCAGGGTGTGCACTCGGGCCCAGAGCTTGAGATCCTCAAGGTCGCTGGTCTTCCAGAGCTCGTTCAATCCCTGCAGGAAGGAGGGTTCGTGCACAATGGTCCTTGACAGGGCTGTGTTCAGATCGATCGGTTGCAGATTGGCGACAGGGCTGGCTGCATATGCCTTCTGCCAGGACTCGATCCAGGTGTGCAGATCGAAATCGGCGAGCGTTGATTCCAGGTCGGCCAGGGTGGTGGGGTTATAGGTACGATCCTCATCACGGGTGGACACGTTGTCCCAGTGGCGTGAAGCTATACGAGTCTCGACCTCAAGGAAGGACTCCGCCTGCCTGTGGGCATCCTCCTGGTCGTCAGCGTAGCCGGAGAGCCTGAGCAGGGAGGCCACCATGTCGGTGTAGGCCTGGCGTACGGGTGCGTAGCTCTTCTCCCGGTAGTAGGCCTCGTCGGGAAGCCCGAGTCCGGCCTGCTCCATATGCGCCACGTTGACGCCGGCGTTGCCCGGATCACCGTAGATGGCAATGCCGAACAGATCGGGGCCACCAGTGGGATTGAGCCGGCCCAGCAGGTTGGTCAGTGCCTTCTTGTCGGGCACGGCATCAATGGCCTGCAGGTCGGAGCGGATGGGTTCCATTCCTGCGGCTTCGATGGCATCGGTGTCCAGGAAACTGCGATAGAGCAGGGCTGACTTGACAGCTGGGGACTCCGGGTCCTCGAGGATTTCATGGATCTGTGCTTCGGCATCCTCGGCAAGCTTGTCGAAGGAGCCGAACCGGGAGCGGTCCTCGGGCAGACTGTAGGTGTCGATCCAGGGGCCGTTGACGAAGCGGAAGAGGTCGTCCTGCGGCCGAATGACCGAGGAGAAGGAGGCCGGATCAAGTCCGGAGGAGGTCTTGGATTCAGTAGATTGTGCCATGCCACAAGCCTAGCCATCTTTGGTGACATGCCATGCCCTGGGTTGCAGGAAATCAGCGGACCGGCGAACCATCCGCCGAAGGGAAAAGCAGCGATTGCCCCCTTGGTGATTTAAACTTGGAAGACGGTAACAGGACAGCGGCTCGGCTGCCCTGAGTGAGCGAAAGAGGACGGTATGACGGATCCCATGCAGGGCGGTCAGCCCAATCAGTACGGTGGCCAGGATTCTTCGCAGAATAACGGCCAATATCAGAACAATTACGGCCAGAATAATTATGGCCAGTATGGGCAATACCCCGGCTACCAAGGGCGCCCGCCACGGATGGATCCATTCTCCATGATCGCCGAGGATCTGGGATTCAGAACCCTGCGGGCCATCCGCATCATTATGGGCGTCATGGGCGTGATCGGTGTCATCCTGGGCCTGGCCCTTCTGCTCAGGCCGGACAAGACCCTGATCGCCGTGACCGTGGTGCTGGGTATCTACTTCATCATCTCCGGCGTGGTCCGTCTGGCCACCTCCATCGTGACCAAGGGGCTTCCTGGCGGTTGGCGTGTGCTGGGCGTCCTCTTTGGCGCTCTGATCGCCGTCGGCGGTATTGTCATCGTCAGGAACACGGCCCTGTCCGCTTCTGCGCTGACCCTACTGGTCACCATCATTGTGGGTATCAGCTGGATTATGGAGGGAGTGATGAGTCTGGCCGCCTCCTGGGGACTCCCGCAT
Organism: Bifidobacterium asteroides; assembly: GCF_009683175.1. Classification (GTDB taxonomy): domain Bacteria; phylum Actinomycetota; class Actinomycetes; order Actinomycetales; family Bifidobacteriaceae; genus Bombiscardovia; species Bombiscardovia asteroides_H. Next base: position 375,077 of record NZ_WKKW01000001.1, on the reverse strand, counting down.
TCAGGCTGGGCCATCTTCTCGGGCATCGTTTCAATCATCGCCGGAATCATCGTCATGATCTACCCGCTGAGCTCCGTCATCTTCCTGGTCATCTTCAGCGGGTGTGCCCTTCTGGTGCTGGGAGTCGTATCCATCATCAGGGCCTTCACCTTCGGCCGGAACTGAGAGCCGGACTCGTCCGACTGACCCGATAATACTGAGAGGTAGTACTTGGGCAGGATCCTGAGGGGTGGCACCCGCGGGCACCAATTATGAAAGGACGCAGAGGATGATCGAGCTCAAAACCAAGCAGGAGATCGAACAGATGAAGCCGGCGGGCAGGTTCGTCGGCAGCATCCTTAAGGAGCTCAAAGCCATGAGCAAACCCGGGATCAACCTGCTGGAGCTGGACGACTACGTCAAGGATAGGATCAACTCCCGTAAGGGAGCCACCTCCTGCTATGTGGACTACGCACCTGATTTCGGTACCGGCCCCTTCGCTCACTACATCTGCCTGTCCGTCAACGATGCCGTCCTGCACGGGGTGCCTTATGACTACAACCTCAAGGATGGTGACCTGCTTTCCCTGGATCTGGCCATCAACGTGGACGGCTGGGTGGGCGACTCGGCTATCAGCTTCGTAGTGGGTGAGCATGCCGATCCAGAGGATCTGCGGCTGATTCGGACCACTGAAGAGGCCCTGAAGGCGGGTATCGCACAGGCTCAACCTGGCAACCGCCTGGGTGACATTTCCGCTGCAGTCGGTGAGGTTGCCCATGAAAACGGATACAGCGTCAACCTGGAGTTCGGTGGACACGGGGTAGGACGAATCATGCACGGTGATCCCCATGTGCCCAACGACGGCACGCCTCATCACGGTTACAAGCTGCGCCCGGGTCTGGTCATCGCCATTGAACCTTGGTTCCTGGCGACCACCGATCAGATTTACCAGGATCCCAAGGATGGTTGGACCCTGCGCTCTGCAGACGGATCGCGCGGCGCCCACAGCGAGCACACCATCGCCATCACCGAGCAGGGGCCTGTCATCCTGACAACCGGGGACTGAGTCGAAGGCTGTCCAAAGTCGAATTAGGACTATAAGGGACCCAGGAATGTCCACAATGTGGATGCTCCTGGGTTCCTCTTTGATGCCGGCCCTGTTTGATACCTGCACTTTCCTCCTTGCCCTGTGCCGGCACGCTGGTGCGGGGACGAAGACGGCACTGGCTTGGACCTGCGCGTCGTTGGTGGAGGTGACGGATTCATGCTTGTGGTTACAAGCCGGTAATCGAAGTCGTGGTTGTTTCTGCTAGCATGTCGGCAATTCCACGCCGGTACAGGTGCCGGTAGCCTGATCCGGCCTGGCCGCCGACTCTCACTGGCACCTCACTGGTTGATCAACAGGAGGTGCGTGGTGTCTACAGCACGGTTGTCCATCGATTCCGAACAGGTTGATCTTCCCCTGGTTCGCGCCACCGAAGGGCCCGATGGCATTCTGGTCTCCTCCCTGCGCAACGACGGCTGGGTCACGCTGGATCCGGGCTTCCAGACCACGGCCCAGTGTGTTTCGGGAATCACCTTCATTGACGGCAAGCGGTCCATACTGCGCTACAGGGGCTATGCCATAGAGGACCTGTGCGCTCAATCCAATTTTCTTGAAGTGGCCTGGCTGCTGTCCCACGGCGAGTTGCCTGATGCCGAGCAGTACCAACGGTTCCGCAGCCATGTCCTGGGTTACACGGTCGTAGGGGAGGACTTCCGCCATCTGCTCTCGTCCTTCCCGCGCCAGGCTCATCCCATGAGTGTGCTGGCTGCGGCGGTCAATGCCCTGGCCGGCTTCCACCCGGACACCTGCAATGTTGATGATCCCGACCAGCTGGATGAGGCCAGTGCCATCATCATGGCCAAGGTGCGCACCATCGTCTCCCTGATCCACCGTCGTCGCCGTGACCAGCCGCTGCTCTACCCGGACAGGACCTGGGGCTATGTGGAGGACTTCCTGCGGATGAGCTTCGCCATGCCCTACCAGCCCTATCAGGCCGATCCTCTCAAGGTGCAGGCCCTGGACAAGCTTCTGATCATACATGCCGACCATGAGCAGAACTGCTCCACCTCAGTGGTCCGGATTGCCGGATCAGCACGGGCCAACCTGTATTCGGCAGTGGCTGCCGGCATCAATACCCTGTCAGGTCCCCTGCACGGCGGCGCCAACGAGGCCGTGTTGCGTCAGTTGAAGAGCATACGGGATTCCGGACTGGGCGTGCGGGGGTATGTGGACCAGGCCAAGAGCGAGGGGCGGAAAATCGCGGGTCTGGGCCACCGGGTCTATAAGTCCTATGACCCGCGCGCGGCCATTGCCAAGCAGTGGCTCTACAAGCTCATGGACGAACCCGATCAGGATAGGAATGCCGAGGATGCGGAGCTCTTCGACGTGGCTCTGGAGCTGGAGGACCTGGCACTGCATGACGACTATTTCGTCGAACGCCATCTCTATCCCAACGTGGACTTCTACACCGGGCTCATCTACCGCGACATCGGCTTCGACCCGGAGATGTTCACCACGCTCTTCGCATTGGGACGCATCCCCGGATGGATCGCCCAGTACCGGGAGATGCTGGACGATCCTGACACGAAAATCGGGCGTCCCAGGCAGGTCTATACCGGTCAGGGCCCACGCGACTACCTGCCCATGGAGCAGCGCTGAGCCCCATGACCGCCGGGCTCAGTTGGCGTGCAGCCGCTCGTTCAGCTCGATGCCCTTCTTGCGGGGCAGGGCTTTGACCTGGCCAGTGCGGGAGTCGCGGATGAAGAGCAGATGATCCCGTCCGCTGAGCTCCGCCCCCTTGACCACCTGATCGCCCAGGCCGATCTTGGTGCCGGCGGTGACGTAGAGCCCGGCTTCGACCACGCAGTCGTCGCCCAGTGAGATACCGATGCCGGCGTTGGCCCCCAGCAGGGAGTGCTGACCGATGGAGACCCGATGGCGGCCTCCGCCGGACAGGGTGCCCATGATGGAGGCTCCTCCGCCGATGTCCGAACCGTCGCCGACCACGACCCCCTGTGAGATCCGGCCTTCGACCATGGAATGGCCCAGGGTTCCGGCGTTGAAGTTTACGAAGCCTTCATGCATGACCGTCGTTCCCGGCGCAAGGTGGGCGCCGAGCCGAATCCGGTCGGCATTGCCGATGCGGACTCCCTCGGGAACCACGTAATCAACCATGCGGGGGAACTTGTCCACGCTCAGCACCGTTACCTGCGTCACCGGGATGCCCGGCATGGACCGGCTGGCCGCAGCCATGACCCCTGACCTACGCAGGGCGAAGTCCTCCACGGCGAAGGGTCCGTAGTTGGTCCAGACCACCGTGGTCAGTTGTTCGAAGATCCCGTCCAGGTTCATGCTGTTGGGCGGGGTCAAGCGCATGCTGAGCAGGTGAAGCCGCAGATAGGCGTCGGCGGCATCGGCTATCGGGCCATCCAGATCAGCCACGGTGAAGACCGGCACCCTTCGGATGCCGCGGGCGTCGGGCTGGTTGTGTACCTGGTCGCCGAAGTCGTGGTTGGGGCGGTTCTCCGGGGTTGGCGGTGTGGAGATCTCGGCCTTGGGGTACCAGACGTCCAGGGTCCGGCCCTGCTCGTCCTGGCTGGCCAGGCCCCAACCCCATGCGGTGCGTGCTGTGCTCATCGTTCCTCCTTCAGGCGGTGCACTCGTGTTGACATCAAGTTGTCTTACAGGATAAACCGGTCGACGCTCAAATACAGGCAGTCCGTCCGGCAGTCGGGTCTGGATTGGCGCCAGCCAGGTCCCAGCCGATAGGTAAAATTACCGACTATGAGTGCCTACAGTCATGAGCGGGAGCGCCGGGAGCGTCGGCGCCGCAATACGGCCAGAGCGGTCTGCCTGGTCATCGCCGTGGCTCTGCTGGCCAGTCTTGTCATCCCGGCCATCTTCAGCGGCCTTTGACCCGGTCCGTCCGGTCGGCGGGAATCCGGCCGTCACAGGCAAAGGCACACAGGAATGAAGACGGTGGTCGGCTCGTGCGGAGCCGGTCCGGAAAGCGGTGAGACGGTATGGCAGAGATGGATTTTGCTCAAGCATTGGAGCAGGCCAAGGCCAAGTACGAGATGATTTCCAAGGCGCTGGACCCGGATGGTCTGCGCTCGCGGATTGCGGATCTGGAGCGTCAGGCCAGCGCGCCCGGACTCTGGGACGACCAGGAGAATGCTCAGAAGGTGACCAGCAGGCTCTCGGCCCTGCAATCCCAGCTCAAGCACCTGGAGTCCGCATCCTCCCGGCTGGATGATGTGCAGGCCTTGGAGGAGCTGGGCCAGGAGGAGCATGATCAGGACACCCTGGTGGAGGCCCGCAAGGAGATCGACTCTTTGAGATCCGACCTGGATGACATGGAGATTCAGACCCTGCTGGACGGGGAGTACGACGAGCGCGCTGCCGTGGTCACCATCCGCTCGGGCGCCGGCGGGGTGGACGCGGCCGACTGGGCGCAGATGCTCCTGCGCATGTACATGCGTTGGGCTGAGCGGCATGGCTTCTCCACCAAGGTCATGGACACCTCTTACGCGGAGGAGGCCGGCATCAAGTCGGCCACCTTCCAGGTGGATGCCCCCTATGCGTATGGGCGGTTGTCGGTGGAGGGCGGCACCCATCGTCTGGTGCGGATCTCGCCCTTCGACAACCAGGGCAGGCGGCAGACCTCTTTCGCCGCCGTCGAGGTCATCCCCCTGGTGGAGCCCACCGACCACATCGACATCCCCGACTCGGACATCCGAGTGGACACCTACTGCTCCTCCGGCCCAGGCGGCCAGGGTGTCAACACCACCTATTCGGCCGTGCGCATCACCCACCTGCCGACCAACATCGTGGTCACCATGCAGGATGAGCGCAGCCAGATCCAGAACCGCGCGGCTGCCATGGCTGTTCTTCAGTCCCGGCTGCTGGTTCTGCGGCACGAGGAGGAGGCCAAGAAGAAGAAGGAGCTGGCCGGCGACATCAAGGCCAGCTGGGGCGACCAGATGCGCTCCTATGTGCTGCATCCCTACCAGATGGTCAAGGACCTGCGCACCGGATACGAGACCTCAGATACCCAGGGGGTCTTCGACGGTGACATTGACGCCTTCATCGAGGCCGGCATTCGCTGGCGGCATCAGCAGCGGGTCCAGGCTCGCGAGGAGGAAGCCAGCAAGTAGAGCTTCGTCCGGCTCAGGTCTGGTCGGTGTTTCATGAGTGAGTAGTGTCGGTCTTCTTGATAGCCTCTGTATGGGAATACCGAGGAACGGAGTGTAAATGGCGTTGATTTCGCTCAAGGGCGTGACCAAGATTTACCCCAAGGGGTCTCGTCCGGCCTTGGATAACATCAGCCTGGATGTCAATCGCGGGGATTTCGTTTTTCTGGTGGGCGCCAGCGGGTCGGGCAAGACCACTCTGCTGCGTCTGCTCCTGCGCGAGGAGGAGGCCACCGAGGGGGAGATCCGCGTGGCCGGCAACGACCTGCGACGTCTGCGCAACCGCGAGATCCCCGGCTACCGGCGTTCCATCGGTTTCGTATTCCAGGATTACAAGCTGCTCAACAACAAGACCGTATGGCAGAACGTGGCCTTCACGCTGGAGGTCATCGGTGCCCGTCGGTCCACCATCAAGACCCTGGTGCCTCAGGTGCTCAAGACCGTGGGGCTGACGGGCAAGGAACACAACTATCCCCACGAGCTCTCAGGCGGCGAGGCCCAGCGTGTGGCTCTGGCCCGGGCCTACGTCAACAACCCGGAAATTCTGCTCGCGGATGAGCCTACCGGCAATCTTGATCCCACCACCTCCCTGGGCATCATGGAGGTCCTGGATGCCATCAACAGGACAGGCACCACTGTGGTCATGGCCACCCACAACGAGGAGATTGTCAACTCCATGCGCAAGCGGGTGGTGGAATTGCATACGGGTCGGATCATGCGCGACGAGGCCCACGGTTCCTACGATTCTTCGCGCTTCTTCCCCGATGCCGAGGTTGCGGCGCGCTCCCATCACGCCATCGGGGATCCCGCCGACGGCGATGCCCTGGACCGTGCACGCGAGGCAGGAGTTGGAGGGCGCCGTCCGGTGCGGGTCGTCGTGCAGGACGGGAACAGCCCGGCCACCGAGCCCATCGCGGATGGGACCAAGGGGGCCAAGCAGGTGGTCCAAGCGGTGGCGCAGGCCGTCAACCAGGGTCAGTACGGCGACGAGGGAATCGCACGGCTGGCCAAATCCATGCATTCGGGGAGAACCGGGCGTTATGGGCAGGTCTTCACCTCGGTGGAGGACACCCTGACCTGGGGCAAGGGTCTGGGCAGCCTTGAGTCCGCGCAGGAAGATCCTGGTCAGCACGAAGACACAGCTGCAGGGTCTGACTCGGATGAGCGATTCCGCAGGCCTGTGGCCCAGACCAGCAAGGATCGATCCGGTCAGTCGAGTGACGGTTCCGGTGACAGGGACCACGACAAGGCAGGACATGCTCATACAGAACGTACAGCTTCCAGAAAATCCCCCAAGCCTGCCCGTGGTTCGGATGCTGTTCAGCCCAAGGCGACCGCTGAAGGCAGGCCCCAGGATCGGCAGACCGAAGAATCGGGCAGCAGGCAGCGGGACGGGAAACGCGGCGATGACAGCAAGGGTCTCGCGCATGACGAACGCAATCGTGATCAAGGTCAAAGAGCGCCCGAGAAGGACGACAAGGCCAATGACCGACGATCGATGAAAAGTTCTTCCGCCAAGACCTCTGATGGTGGGCAACGGTTCAAGAGGCCCGATCAGCCTTCGGGGGCCGATGGCTCCAGCCCGGCAGAGCCGACCGGCGAATCAGATCAGACTGCAGGCCGGAAGAAGCAGGACGTCCCCAAACCCTCAAAACAGTCCTCCAACAAGGCCAGGACCGATAAAAAGGTCTCAATGAGCGACAATCATCACGATGCTGAGCCCATGGGAGCCCCGCCGGCTCCTCCTGCTCCGCCTGAAGCCCCCAAGGCGGCAAGGAAGCCCCGTCGAGAGAACGAAGCACAGGCTCGGGATGAGCATGATGACAAGAAGAAGGCAGCACGATGAGACTGCGGTTCATCCTTTCCAGCACCTGGGACAACCTGCGCCGCAACGGGTCCATGATCCTTTCGGTCATGCTGGTCACCTTCATCTCATTTCTGTTCATAGGCGCCTCGGGCCTCATGCAGGCTCAGATCAGCAAGGCCAAGGGAGACTGGTACGACCAGGTGGAGGTGGTGGTCTGGCTCTGCCCGGACGGCACCAGCCAGGCGGCCTCATGCGCGACCGGCAAGGCCCCCACCAATGACGAGATCGTCAAGCTGGAGAACACCATCAATACCGAGCTGAGCGACTCCGTGGCCAAGATCACCTATCAGAGCCGTGAGGACTTCTTCAAGAACACCTTCCTCAAGCAGTACCCTGACGGTACCTACGAGGGAAGGACCATGACCGCAGCGGACATGCAGGGTTCCCTGCGACTCAAGCTCAAGGACCCGACCAAGTACCAGGTGGTCTCCGAGGTGCTGTCCGGTCGCGATGGGGTGGAGGAGGTCTCCGATCAGCGTCAGATATTCGACCCGGTCTTCAAAATCCTCAACAGGGCCACGGCGGTCACTCTGGTCCTGGCTGTGGTGATGGTGATTGTGGCCATTCTGCTGACCGGCACCACCATCAGGATGAGCGCTGCCGCACGTCGGAACGAGACGGAGATCATGAGACTGGTGGGAGCCTCCAACTGGACCATTCGGCTGCCCTTCATCCTGGAGGGCGTGGTGGCCTCCCTGCTGGGTTCACTTCTGGCTGTCGGAGCTCTGAGCGCCATCGTCAAGCTCTTCATTACCGACTGGCTGGCTCGCACGGTCCAATGGATGCCCTACGTGGACCAGTCCACGGTCCTGCTCATAGCCCCAGCTTTGATCCTTGGGGCCATGCTCTTGTCCGCACTGGCCTCCTCCATCTCCCTGCGACGGTATTTGCGGACCTGATTTGTGGCGACCGGCCAATCGATTTGGGGCGCAATCTCTGTCATAATGATGACTAGCATGGATAGCGATAGTGAGGGACTTGACCATGAATCGTACCAAACGGTGGGAGGCTATCTGCGGCCTCGTCGGATCGTTGGCCATGATGCTGGGCGGCGGAATCCTCGGACTGTCCGTAGCGCCTGAACCTGCCCGGGCCGACTGGAGCAGCTACCAGCAGAAAGTCCAGAACCACGCGGCCCTGAAGAGCAAGCTGGCTGGCGTCAGCGCCCAACTTGCCAACCAGATACTGAGCCTTGATGATCTGACTTCCAACCAGATTCCGGCTGCGCAGCAGAGTGCCATCGATGCCCAGCAGCAGGCCGAGCAGGCTGACAGCCTGGTCCAGGCCACCAACGATCGCCTGGAGGCGGCCCGCAAGGATCGCGCAGATCTGGAGGCCAAGATTCGTCAGACCGGCCTCGATTATGACGATGCCAAGGCTGGCGTGGCTCAGATGGCCAGAAAGAGTTTCCACGGGTCCGAGACTTCTCAGATCATGGACGTGGTGACCAAGTCTTCAAGCACCCAGGACTTCGTGGACAAGATGCAGTCCGATGCGGCTGTGACCAGGTCCGAAGCCAATACGGCCAATGATGCAGCCAATACCCTCAACTCCTCCATGAACAGGAAGCAACGTCTGGAGGCCATCGAGGAGCAGATCAGCACGCTCAAGGCCAAGGCCGATCAACAGCAGGCGGTGGCCCAGCAGGCTGTAGCGGCGGCTCAGGCCAAGCAGGACCACCTGCAGGCCCTGCGTGACCAGGGGGCCGCAGCACGCAAGCAGCTGGAGAGTCAAAAGGCTGCCCTGACCACACAGTCGGCCCGTGAAGCCGCAGATATCGTGGCCACCGAATCCATGATCGACTCGCTGAACACCGGCAATCCGGGCGGCAGCGCTGACCCGCATGCCGGAGGAGCCCAGCAGATCAGCAATGGCGGCGGATCCCGTCCGGCACGGAATCCACGGCCTGCCCCGCCCAGTAACAATGGCGGCGGTGGTAATAGCGGTAGAGGCAACGGTGGCGGCGGCGGCGCCTCCGGCATGAATTATGCAGTGCCGGGCAGCTGCCCCTCAGGTTCCGGATTCTGCTATGGCCATAGCACCGGCAATACAGTGGGTGGCAGCGCCTACCCCGCACGGCAGTGCACACTTTGGGCCTATATACGCCGTTCGCAGTTGGCTCTGCCTGTAGGTTCCTATATGGGTAACGGGGCTGATTGGGCCAATACGGCACGTGGCCTGGGCTACCTGGTCAACAACACCCCTCATGTCGGTGCTGTCATGGTCTTCGCCCGTGGCCAGCGGGTCACTCGTTGGAACGCCAACTGGTCCTATGGCCACGTGGCTGTGGTCGAGCGGGTCAATTCGGATGGATCGGTGCTCATCTCCGAAGGGGGCACCGGCTTCGCCGCCTTCCCCACCTATGAAACGGTCTATGGGGCAGGCAACTACCAATACATTCATTACTGATGCCGATGCGGGCCAGGTCCGCCACTTGGAACGGCATTATCACTGTCCGGAGTGCCAGGTAGCCTCCTTGGCGCGATCGAGAGGAGGATATTATGGCTAAGGAAACAGGCACGTCGATGATCGCCCAGAACCGCAGGGCCCGTCATGACTACCAGATTGAGGATCGGTACGAGGCCGGCATCGCGTTGACCGGGACCGAGGTCAAGTCTCTGCGAGAGGGGCGTGCATCCCTGGCCGAGTCATTCGTCAGCATTGACCGGCGGCACGAGGTCTGGCTGGAGAACGCCAATATCCCTGAATACCTCAATGGCACCTGGAACAACCACGCCCCCAAGCGCAAGCGCAAGTTGCTCCTCCATGCCAAGCAGATCGTTCGTTTGGAGCGGCAGATTCAGGCCAAGGGCTATACAATCGTCCCTTTGAGTCTGTATTTCAAGGACGGCAGGGTTAAAGTCGAGATCGCTGTGGCCCGAGGAAAGCGTGAGTATGACAAGCGCCAGTCTCTGAGGGAGGAGCAGGATCGCCGCGAGGCTCAAAGGGCCATGCGCTACCGCAACCGGCGGGGCTAAGCTTCGAGCCATACCTTCAGATAGACCTACCGAATTCCCTGAATTTCATAACGACCGACAATCGCCCACTGAGGGCTTCCCGTTCTATACACATTCGACACGCCCGGGGCTGGCGGCAATCGACAGTGTTGAATAGCGTCTTTGGCCTGCTATGGAGCCAAAAATACCAGGGTAGTCAGTCAGCAGGATTGAGTTAACCTTATTCTGTATGCATAAAAATACAAATGTGTGCATAATAGTGCATGTCAATCAAGAGCAATCGGGGTCGCTTCGGGGCGGTCCGGAAGAGGAGAAGACATGGGCAAGATCAAGGCGGTGTTGGCGACGGCTCTGAGTATCACCCTGCTGGCCTCCATCGGAGCCTGCGGAACCACAGACGAGGCGGACACCAGCAGTGCATCGGGCAAGGCCACCACAAGCTCCCACCCAGCGGCTTTTGACGTCAGCGGTATCAAGAAGGATCCGGCCATCGCGGCCAAGGTGCCCGAGTCGGTTTCCAAGGACGGCAAGCTGACCGTGGGTATGGAGACCTCATATGCGCCTGGCGAGTTCATGAGTGAGGATGGAAAGACCCCGATTGGCTTTGACGTGGACCTGTCGAACGCCATTGCCAAGGTCATGGGGCTCGATGGGGAGATGGTCAGCGCCTCCTTCGATACCATCATCCCGGCCATCGGCAGCAAGTATGACGCGGGCATCGCCAGCTTCACCATCACCAAGGAGCGGATGCAGTCGGTCGACTTCGTCACCACCTTCAAGGCAGGTACGGCCTTTGCCGTCAAGAAGGGCAACCCCTCCAAGATCAACCCTGACGACATCTGCGGCGTCAAGGTCGGCGTGCAGACCGGGACCATCGAAGAGCAGCAGGCAACCGACAAGATCTCGGCCGAGTGCAAGGCCAAGGGCAAGAAGCCGGTGGACGTGCAGTCCTACAAGCAGCAGACCGATGCAGCCACGGCAGTGGTCAACGGCAAGATCGATGTCTTCTACGCTGACTCCCAGGTGACCGGGTATGCCATCAAGCAGACCGACGGCCAGTTGGAAAAGCTGGGCAAGGATACCGACATCGTCCTGCAAGGTGCCGCTCTGAAGAAGGGCAGTGGCATGGCCGAGGCCACCCAGGCGGCTCTTCAGAAGCTGATTGACGACGGCGTCTACGCCAAGATCCTCAAGAATTGGGGCGTCCAGAGCGGTGCTGTTGAGAAGGCGGAGATCAACCCTGCGGTCTCTGACTGAGGCAAGGCCAGGCGCGGGTCGTCACACCGGGCGACCCGCGCCTCAGCAGGTGGTTCGGCCAATGGATCAGGCCTGAACAAGTACAGCGGTGCGGAAGGAAGCAGGAGATGCATACCAAGAAGGGGACGGACCAGATTCAGATCCCCGGCAGAATACATGCCAGGCCGGTGCGCAAACCGGGGCCGATCGTGGCTGCCGTCATCGTGGCCATCTTCGTGGCCATGCTGATCCACGGCATGGTGACCAATCCCAACTTTGACTGGCCCACGGTCTGGAAGTACCTCTTCAATGAGCACGTCCTGGACGGCATCAAGTGGACCCTGCTACTGACCGTCTATGCCATGGTCCTGGCCACAATCCTGGCCATCATCCTTGCAGTCATGCGCAAATCGTCCAATCCGGTCCTGCGCTGGGTCAGCTGGTTCTTCATCTGGTTCTTCCGCGGCACTCCTGTATACACCCAGCTGGTCTTCTGGGGCCTGCTTTCCGTGTTGATACCCAAACTGGCCATCGGCATCCCCTTCGGTCCCGAATTCTGGAGCATCGACACCAAGACCGTGCTGAACGCCACTGTGGCCACGGTTCTGGGCCTGGGGCTCAACGAGGCCGCCTATCTTTCCGAAATCGTCCGTGCCGGCATCGAGGCTGTGGATCCCGGCCAGGAGGAGGCAGCCAAGGCCCTGGGCATGCCGCCATCCATGATCATGCGGCGGATCGTCCTGCCTCAGGCCATGCGCATCATCGTGCCGCCTACCGGCAATGAGACCATCGGCATGCTCAAGACCACGTCCCTGGCTCTTGCCGTGCCCTTCACCCTGGAGCTCCAGTTCGCCACCAACGCCATCGCCAACCGCATCTACAAGACCATCCCGCTGCTGATTGTGGCCTGCATCTGGTACCTGGTCATCACCTCCGTTCTGATGGTCATCCAGGCCCAGCTGGAGAAGCACTACGGCAAGGGCTTCGACTCGCGGCCCCTGGCCGGGTCGGGGGCCAAGGACGGCAAGGATGGCGAGGACCCGCAGACCCGCCAGGAGACTGACAAGGTCAACAAGGTCATGATGGCCGGGCTGAACGCCTGAGCGCAGGAGGAGAATCATGGACGAGGACAGGCAGACCAGGAAAGACGGTCAAGGCGGCAAGGATCCGGCCATCGTCATCAGAAATGTGCACAAGGTATTCGGCAATCAGCATGTGCTGCGTGGAATCAACCTGGAGGTCATGCCCGGCACGGTAACGGCCGTCCTGGGGCCTTCCGGTTCCGGCAAGTCAACGCTACTGAGGCTGATCAACCAGTTGGAGACCCGTACAGCCGGCGAGATTTATGTAGACGGCGAGCTGACCGGATACCGGAAAATTGATACCGGCAAGGGCCCTGTGCTGCAGACCCTGGACGACAAGGCCATTGCCAGGCAGCGCTCCAAGATCGGTATGGTCTTCCAGCGTTTCAACCTCTTCCCCCACATGACCGCCTTGGAGAACGTCATGGAGGCGCCGGTACATGTGGGACGGGTTCCCAAGACCGATGCCCGCAAGGAGGCACAGGCACAGCTGGAACGTGTAGGGCTGGAGGACAGGATGGACTACTATCCCGCCCAGCTCTCCGGCGGCCAGCAGCAGCGTGTGGCCATCGCGCGAGCCCTGGCCATGCACCCTGACATCATGCTCTTCGACGAGCCCACCTCAGCCCTGGATCCGGAGTTGGTGGGGGAGGTCCTGGGGGTCATGCGGCAGGTTGCCCAACAGGGCATGACCATGGTGGTGGTCACCCACGAAATGGGCTTCGCCCGCGAGGTGGCTGAGCAGATCGTCTTCATGGACCAGGGTGTCGTAGTGGAACAGGGAGGCCCTGACACCATCGACCATCCTCGCACCGAGAGGTTCACTGAATTCCTGCATACCGTGCTCTAGTCTCAGGCTCTGCCAGGTTGTAGAAATTCCGGCAAGAAGCCTTCTGGACGGGCAGAGGTGGAACTCCCGTGGCTAGACTGGGGCCCATGTGCGGAATCGTCGGTTATGCGGGATCAGTACGGACGGCCTGCGGCAGACCCCTGGAGGTCTGCCTCAAGGGCCTGGAACGCCTGGAGTACCGGGGCTATGACTCGGCCGGAGTGGCCCTGGCTGCCCCTGGGATGGCACGGGTGGCCGTACGCAAGAAGGCCGGGCGCTTGGGCAATCTGGTCGCCGATCTGAAGGCCAAGCCAATGCCCGAGGCAACTGTGGGCATCGGCCACACCCGTTGGGCCACCAATGGCGAACCCACTGACATCAACGCCCATCCCCACATCAGCCGCGACGGCAAGGTCGCGCTGATCCACAACGGGATCATCGAGAACGCATCCAGGCTTCGTCTGGACCTGGAGACCGAGGGGTACACCTTCGTCTCCTCCACGGACACCGAGGTGGCTGCCAAGCTTCTGGGCAAGATCGCCCAGGAGATTATCGTTGCCACCGGCCAGCCGGACATCTTCGAGGCCGTCAGGCGGCTGGCCCGTATGCTCAAAGGGGCTTTCACCATCTTGGCCGTGGACTCAAGGCAGCCCGATCTGGTGGTGGGTATCCGACACGATTCGCCGTTGGTGGTTGGCCTGGGAGACGGAGAGAACTACCTGGGCTCCGATGTGGCCGCCTTCGTGGCCTATACCCGTCGAGCCATGGAGCTGGGTCAGGACCAGGCGGTCTGTATCAGCGCGGACCAGGTCGTGGTCACCGACTTCCAAGGGCATCCGGTGGAACATCCGCGCCGCTACACCATCGACTGGGATGCCTCGGCCGCCGAAAAGGGCGGGTGGGACTCCTTCATGGACAAGGAGATTCACGAGGATCCTGCGGCGGTCTCCAACACTCTGCTGGGTAGGTACGACGAGTCAGGCGACCTGGATCTGGACGAGGTCCATATCGATGAGGATGTCTTCCGTCAGATCGACAAGATTATCGTGGTGGCCTGTGGCACGGCCTCCTACGCGGGCCTGGTGGCCAAGTACGCCATCGAGCACTGGGTCCGCATTCCGGTGGAGGTCGAGCTGGCCCACGAGTTCCGCTACCGTGATCCCATTCTGACCCCGCGCACCCTGGTCGTGGCCATTTCCCAGTCCGGGGAGACCATGGACACGCTGATGGCGCTCCGGCATGCGCGCGAGCAGGGTTCACGGGTTTTGGCCATCTGCAACACCCAGGGGTCCACCATCCCCAGGGAGTCCGATGCCGTGCTCTACACGCACGCCGGCCCCGAGGTGGCTGTGGCCTCCACCAAGGCCTTTCTGGCCCAGATCGTGGCGGCCTACCTGCTGGGGCTCTATCTGGCCCAGGTCAAGGGAACCATGTATCGAGACGAGATCCACCAGACCATCGACAGCCTCAAGGCCATGCCTGCCAAGATTCAGAAGGTGCTGGACAGTCAGGCCGAGGTCATCAGTCAGACGGCTCAGCGCATGTCCAAGGCCCACTCCTTCCTCTTCCTGGGGCGGCATGTGGGCTATCCGGTGGCCCTGGAGGGGGCGCTCAAGCTCAAGGAGATCGCCTACATCTTCACCGAAGGGTTCGCCGCTGGCGAGCTCAAGCACGGGCCCATCGCCCTGGTGGAGCCGGGGGAGCCTGTGGTGGTCATCGTCCCCAGCGCCCGGGGCCGCAATGTGCTGCACGATAAGGTCATCTCGGCCATCGAGGAGGTCAAGGCCCGCGGTGCCTTCACTATCGTTGTAGCCGAGGAGGGCGACCCGGACGCCGACCGCTATGCTGACGTGGTCTTTTGGCGGCCGCCCTGCCCGACCCTGCTCAGCCCCCTGGTGGATGTGGTCCCCCTGCAGTTGTTCGCCCTGGACATGGCCCGGCTCAAGGGCCTGGACGTGGACAAGCCCCGCAACCTGGCCAAGTCGGTCACTGTGGAATAGAGGCTGTCCATGGTCGTCGGGTCCGAGCAGCGGGGGCATCGGATCGTTCTGGAGGAGCCGCAGATCCCCTTCGAGCCCAAAGTCATCTATGAGGACCGTCGCATCATTGTGGTCGACAAGCCCCACTTCCTGGCCACCATGCCCAGGGGGATGTGGCACGCGGAAACCGTGTTGATCCGGATGCGACGGCTCTACGGGGAGCCCGACATCATACCCGCCCACAGGCTCGACAGGGCCACCGCGGGTGTGCTTGTCCTTGTGCGCGATCCGGCCGCCAGGCGGGCATACCAGATGCTCTTCCAGGAGCATCGCGTGCGCAAGGTCTACCAGTGTCTGGCGCCGGTGCGACCCATGGTTCGTCCGCGGACCGGCACCGTGCGACATCTGGATCCGCCGCGGGTCTTCCCGCTAGAGCGCCGCTCCCGGGTTATCAAGCGTCGAGGGGTTCTCCAGGCCTGGGAGGAGCGCGGACCGGTCAATGCCGTTACCAGGATTGAACTGGCGGCGGGCCGGGGATGTCTGGCCACCTACACGCTTTATCCGCAGACCGGCAAGACCCATCAGCTTCGTGTGCACATGAATGCCCTTGGGCTGCCCATCGTGGGCGACGATCTTTACCCCAGAATCCAGGCCCGGGCCTACGACGACTTCTCCCGGCCACTGCAATTGGTGGCCCGTCGTCTGGAGTTCACCGACCCCTTCACCAGGGTTAAACGCATCTTCACCTCCTCTGTTCCCTTGGATCCTCAAGGAGAAGCCTGAACAGTCAGCCTGCTGGGACATAATGGTCAGGGGGATCCCGGAGCCGCGGGACGACGTGGACGCGGTAGGCATCCCCGTCCGAGAATCCAGACGGACCAGGAGGTTCTACCCATGAGCAAACCGACAAGGCGGGCCTATCGATGGCCCAAGCATCTCAAGGGTCAGCAGTCGCTCTGGTACGGATGCGACTACAACCCCGACCAGTGGCCCGAGGATGTCTGGGATGAGGACATCAGGCTGATGACCAAGGCAGGGGTCAACGTGGTGGCCCTGGCGGTCTTCTCCTGGTCGCGTATTGAGCCCAGCGAGGGTGTTTTCGACTTCGATTGGCTGGATCGGATCATCGACAAGCTCGGCCGGTCAGGCATCGGGGTCAACCTGGCCTCGGCCACGGCCACGCCGCCGCTCTGGCTGACCCAGGCCCATCCCGAAGTTCTGCTCAGGGACGAGCGAGGCGATACGGTCTGGCCCGGAGCCCGGCAGCACTGGCGGCCCACATCGCCGGTCTTTCGCTCCTATGCCTTGAAGCTCTGTCGGGCCATGGCCGAGCACTACCGGGACAACCCCTATCTGGTGGCCTGGCATGTGGGCAATGAGTATGGCTGTCACAATCGCTTCGACTATTCCGACGATGCCATGAGGGCCTTCCAACGCTGGTGCCGCCGCCGCTACAAGGACATCGACGCCGTCAACCGCGCCTGGGGCACGGATTTCTGGTCGCAGAGGCTGAGTGACTTCTCGCAGATTCTGCCTCCGCGTTTCATCGGCCAGGGGAATTTCCAGAATCCGGGCCGCATGCTGGACTTCGAGCGGTTCAGCTCCGACGCCCTCAAGGATTTCTATATGGCCGAGCGGGACACCCTGGCTGAGATCACTCCGGATATACCTTTGACCACCAACTTCATGGTCAGCGCCGGCGGATTCACCCTGGACTACGACGACTGGGGCAACCAGGTGGACTTTGTGGCCAATGACCACTACGCGACGCCAGGCAGGGATCATCTGGAGGAGCTGGCCTATTCCTCCAGCCTGGTGGACGCCATTGCCCGCCGACGTCCCTGGTGGCTCATGGAGCAGTCCACATCGGCCGTCAACTGGCGGCCGGTCAATCCCCGCAAGGAGCCTGGACAACTGGAGCGCGACTCCCTGGCTCACCTGGCCTTGGGTGCTGATGCCATCTGCTACTTTCAGTGGAGGCAGTCCCGGGCCGGCGCGGAAAAGTTCCACTCGGCCATGCTGCCCCATGCCGGCGAGGACACGGCTGTCTTCCGCGACGTCTGCCAGCTGGGTGGGGACCTGCAGGGGCTCTCGCAGGCCGGTTTGGCCGGCACTACGCTGGCCAAGGCCCCGGTGGCTCTGGTCCTCGACTACGCAAGCCAGTGGGCCAGCTCCCACGCGTCCTCGCCCAGCGACCGGGTCGAGCATGGCCAGGAGCCGCCGGTCTGGTACCGGGCCTTTCTGGACAACGCCATCCGGCCTGATGTCCTGCCGGTCAGGGCCACCTGGGAGGAGTATCCGCTGGTGGTCCTGCCGGCCCTCTACCTGATCGACGCCGAACTCTCCAAACGGCTGCACAAGTATGTGCATAGTGGAGGGCGGCTGATCGTCACCTGGGGCAGCGGTATCGCCGACGAGCAGGACCGTGTCTGGACCGGCGGTTATCCGGGGCCGCTTCGGGACCTGCTGGGGCTGTCGGTCGAGGAGTTCGCGCCCATGGCTCCCGGCACTCCCGGTCTGCTGGACCATCTGGACCTGACCGACGGGGTTACGGCCCACGATTGGGCCGATGTCATTGGCCACTTGGACAAGGGCACCAAGGTCCTGGCAAGTTACCGGGCGGATCCCTGGACGGGGATGGATGGCATGCCGGCCATGACCGTTCACGACTGGGGTCACGGCAAGGCCGCCTATCTGGGTTGCCGTCTGGACGCCCAAGGTCTGGCCAAGGTCCTTCCTGCCCTCTTGGAGGCCATGGATGTCGCCGATATGAGGTCGGCCCAGGGCGACCCCGATCTGTTGAGAGTTGAGCGAGTCAGCCAGGATGATCGGACGCGCTTTGTCTTTCTGTTCAATCGCACCAGGCATCCGGTGCAGGTTCAGGTGGAGGGCCAGGTCCTGGTGGGCTCGCTGACCGGCATCGACAAGGACGGCAAACAGGCCATTCTGCAGGTCAATGGCGCGCTGGTGCAGCGTGTGGTCGGCCATCGGCATTGAGCTGGTGAATCCTGTACATGCCGGCGAAGATCAGCTCGGGATCGTAGACCTCGATCAGATTGGTGTCCTGTGAGAAGGTACGACCCATGCCGCCCGTGGCCACCACATGGAAGTCCCGGCCTATCTCGCTGCGGTACTGGCGGATGATCCGCTCCAGGCCGCCGAGGAAGTTGTAGTATAGCCCGGCCTGCATGGCCGTCCTGGTGCCCGTGGCCATGATGGTCTGAGGACGGGTGATTTCCACCTGGGGCAGCTGGGCGGTCTGGCCGGCAAGGGCCTGGGCTCCTGAGCGGATGCCCGGTACGATCAGGCCTGAACGTATGGCGCCCTTGGCGTCCACATAGTTGAAGGTGGTGGCCGTGCCGAAGTCGATGACTAGGACCGGCCCTCCGTAGCGGTGGAAGGCGCCCACGCAGTCAGCGAGACAGTCGGCGCCCAGGGAACGCGGGTCATCCAGCCGTATGTTCATGCCGGTCTTCACACCGGGGCCCACCACCATAGGGTCGATGGAAAAGAAACGGATCAGGCAGGACCTGACGGCGTGCATGACCGCGGGAGCCACAGAGGAGATGATGGCGTCCTGCACATCCGCAGTCTTGTAGCCGGCCAGGGCCATGAGCTGCCTCAGCAGAAGCCCGAACTCATCGGCCGTGTGGTCGATTCTTGTGGTCAGTCTGTAGGAGGCGGCGACCCGGTCGCCCTCCATGAATCCGACCTCGATGTTGGTGTTGCCGATGTCGATGGCCAGCAGCATGTCTCTTCCTCCCTGCCGTCGTCCGGGCGCGTGGCGCTTTCCGAATCCATCCTAAGCGCATAAGCCTGGGTGATGGCTTCAGGGAGTATGCTGGTGGGCGGTGATCGACCAGAATGGCGGTCAACCGCAGCATAAGGATTCGTCAATGAATGCAGATCGACACGGCACGCATGCGCATGACAGCGTGACCGCAACAGATACAGATGCGGCCCAGGAGTCAGGCCCCAGCACCGATCCCGAACTCAACGCCAGGATCAGGCCCATGAGGTCGGGCGGTAACACCCTGCCCTGGAAGCTGCTCAGTCTCCTGCTGGCCCTGGCCTTGGCATTCTCCCTGTGGACCGGGCATCGTGGTGCTACTGGCCAGGCCGAGGGCGGAACTGTAGCGGATTCGGTCACGGTGGGGCTCAAGCTTGCTCCCACCAACTTGGACATCCGCAACCAGTCGGGCACGGCGCTGGATCAGCTTCTGATCGGCAACGTCTATCAGGGCCTGGTGTCACGGGATTCCCGGAACCGGGTGCGCCCGGGCCTGGCCAGGACCTGGAATGTCTCCGAGGACGGGCTGGTCTACACTTTCAACCTGCATGAGGGCATCCGTTTCTCCAACAATCATGCTCTTCGGGCCCAGGACGTGGTCGACTCCATACGCGGGCTTATGGCAGGACACTATCAGGGTAGCGAGATGCTGGAGGGTTTCCAGGACGTTGAGGCCACGGATCCGCTGACGGTGCGTCTGACGCTGTCCAGACCCTACCAGGACCTGCTCTGGCAGCTGAGCGGCCGGGCTGGCCTGGTCTTTGACCGGCGGGCCCATTACGACATGAAGACCCAGGCCGTGGGTTCCGGCCCATATCTGCTGGAAAGCTTCCGCCCAAACGACTCGGTCACGCTCAAGGCCGATCCGCACTACTGGGGGAGCGACAAGCCTAAGACGCCAACCATCGTCATCCGTTACCTCAATGACGACAATGCTGCCGTCAACGCCCTGCGCAGCGGGGATGTGCAGGTGCTGGCTCCGGTCACTGAGAATCTGGCCAGCTCCTTCCGCAACAACCCCGACTTCCAGGTCAAGGAGGGCAATGACACCGACAAGTACGTCCTGGCCATGAACGGCAAGGGCGCCGCCACATCCGACCCGCGGGTGCGGAAGGCCATCCGCTATGCCATCGACCATCGGCAGCTGATCGCCTCCCGGGGCGGATCGGACAGGGCCCTGGGCGGACCAATACCGTCCCTGGATCCCGGCTATCAGGATCTGACCGGACTCTACCCCCACGATCCGGAGCAGGCACGGCGGCTTCTGTCCCAGGCCGGATATGGTCCCGACCACCGGCTGAAGCTGCGGCTGACCTACGCCAACACCTACGGCAGCGAGTTGGGCGATCAGCTGCGCTCGCAGCTGCGCCAGGTGGGCATCGACCTGGACGTGCGGGTGGTGGAATTCTCGGTCTGGCTGCAGGACGTGCATGCCAACAAGGACTACGACCTGTCACTGGTGGATCATGGCGAGAGCCACGACTTCCATCAGTGGGCCAACCCCAACTACTACTACAACTATGACAATCATCAGGTCCAGGAGCTCTACCAGAAGGCCATGGCCACGACCTCGGCCGATGACTCCAACAGGCTCCTGGCCCAGGCCGCCCGAATCGTCAGCAACGACGCGGCGGCGGACTGGCTCTTCAATTACCGGGTGACCACGGCCTGGCGGACAGGGTTGGAGGGCTTCCCGGTCGATCTGAACCAGTCCCTGATGCCCTTGTCCGACGTGACCTACAGACGGGGGTGACCATGGCCAGATTCCTGATGCGCCGTCTGGTGCTCTTCGTCTTGGCACTGATGGGCATCTCCCTGCTGATCTTCCTGGCACTGCGCATCCTGCCCGGTGACGTGGCCGCCGTCATGGCCGGGCTGGATGCCCCGCCTGAGCGTGTCGACCGGCTACGTCGGCAGATGGGACTGGATCGCTCCTATCCCCGGCAGTATCTGGATTGGATCAGCGATTTCCTCAAAGGGGACCTGGGCAGGTCCATTCTGACCAACCGTTCCATCGCCTCTCAGGTGGGCATCCGGGCCCAGATCACCTTCCCTTTGATTCTTTTGGGACTGGGCGTGGCCCTGCTGCTGGGCATACCCCTGGGTTGTGCGGCAGCTCTGGCACGCTCGCCTCGGATGCAGTCCTTCAGCCACATGGCAGCCATCGTGGGCGGATCCGTACCGGCCCTCTGGTCAGGACTGCTGCTGATCATGCTCTTCGCCAAGGGCAGTGGGCTGATTGGTCTGCTGCCCTCCCAGGGCTTTCCTACTCTCGGCTGGGCTCAGCCGGGCCAGGCCCTGGCGGCTTTGATTCTGCCTGCTCTGTCCACCGGCATCATCGTGGGCGCCGGCATCATGCGATACACCCGTTCCCTCCTGGGCGACATGCTCTCTTCCGGGTATGTGGACATGGGCATGGCCTGCGGGATGACCCGGACCCAGGCCGCCCTGCGCATCGGTCTGCGGCTGGCTTCCCCCCAGCTGGTCTCGGTGGTCGGGCTGACCATGGCCGAGATGATCACCGGGGTCATGGTCAGCGAGAACCTGTTCGCCCTACCGGGCCTGGGCTCCATGCTGATCACCGATGTGGGCAACCGGGATCTTCCGGCTGTTCAGTCCGAGCTGCTTCTTCTGGCGGCCTTCTTCCTCTTCCTGGGACTGCTGGTGGACGTTACCCATAAGCTGATCGATCCGCGTTTTCGAGGTGCGGCCAGGCAGGAGGTGGCTGACTGATGAGTTGGGAGCATACTGACAGGCCCCGCCGGGGATCGCGGGCCGCCTTCCCCGGCCGACTGGGATTCCTCGGACGGATGCGGGTGGTGCTGGCCAGCATGTGGCGCAAGGCTTCGGAGCGATACTCGCTGATTGTTCTGGTCATGTGGATCCTGTTCTCCCTGGTCTCCAGGTTCTGGACCCCGGTCCCTATCTGGACCACCGACGGATACCGGATCTGGCAGGCCCCCAGCCGCGACCACCTTCTGGGAACGGACGGCACCGGGGCAGACATCCTCTCCTGGCTGATGGCGGGGTCGGCCACCAACCTGGCCATCAGTCTTCTGGCGGTCCTCCTGTCGGGCGTATTGGGACTCCTTCTGGTCATGGCCATGGTCTCGCGCCGCTCTGGAGTATCGCAGGTGGTCGTAGTCCTGGTCGATGCTCTGATCTCTCTGCCTACAGTGTTGCTGGCTCTGATCCTGGCTGTCCCCCTGGGACCCAGCATCGCCGTGGTCGTCGTGGCCTGCGGATTCGGCTACGGACTCAACCTGGCCCGGATTGTAAGGCCCCAGGCGCTCCTGGCGGCGGAATCGGACTATGTGCAATCCGCCCGGCACAGCGGGGTCGGGTCCTTCAGAATTTTCTGCACGCACCTGGTGCCCAATGTCATTCCGGTCCTGTGCGTGCAGCTTTCCATGTCGGCGGGGACCTCCGTTCTGGCTGAAGCAGGGTTGACCTACCTGGGGGTTGGCGTCCCCTCCGGCCTGCCCTCCTGGGGGCACTCGCTGACCACCTCGGTCAAGTTCATCAACGTCTTTCCGCTGACCGTGCTCTGGCCCGGCCTGGTGGTCACCATGGTGGTGGTGGCGCTGAACCTGTTCGGTGATGCCCTGCGTGATGCCATCGATCCGGTCACCAACCCCGGGCTCAGGGCCGCCGTGGCTGCCGCCGGACGGTCGGCTCTTCAACCTGCGCCTCAGGCAGTTTCTGCGCAATTAGATGATTCCGATCATCTTGTCGAGAATGCGATGTACGCAGGCGAGGGAGGCAATGATGTCGCTAAATATTGACGGCCTGAGCCTATCCATCAATGGACGCACCATTCTTGACAGGGTGAACCTCAGGGTGGCGGATGGACAACGGGTCGGCCTGATCGGCTCCTCAGGCTCCGGAAAGTCGATGATTGCCCGCAGCGTTCTTGGCACCGCACCACTGACGGCCTCCCTTTCGGGATCCATTCTGGTTGACGGGCTTCAGATTCTCGGTTCCGATGACCGGTCCCTGGCGGATCTGCGCGGTTCCCGGATGGGCATGGTCTTTCAGAATCCTTCTACAGCTCTGAACCCGGTAAAGAAGATTTACGACCAGGTGGAGCTCCCTCTTCGCCGCCACTATCGCCTGAGCGCCCAAGAAAGGCGCAGACGGGTCATGGAGATATTGCAACAGGTCGGGTTGGATGCGGATCTGGCTGGCTCCTATCCGCATGAGCTGTCCGGGGGTCAGCAGCAGCGGGCGGCTATAGCCACGGCCCTCGTCACCAAGCCCAGACTGATACTGGCAGACGAGCCGACCACAGCCCTGGATGCCATCACCCAGCGGCAGATCGTGGATCTGCTGGTCTCCCTGGTCGACCAAAGCGGGGCCTCCCTGCTGTTCATTACCCATGATTTCTCGGTCCTCGCCAGGGTTGCCGATTACTGCTACATCCTTGATGCAGGGCGAGTGGTGGAAAGCGGGCAGACGCAGAGCATTCTGCACAGCCCATCCAGTCCACAGGGCAGGACCCTGGTGAGGGCGGCCAGAGAGCTGACGCTGCGCGCAGATGGAGGCAAGCATGGGGAATACTGACGTTGCACATACCGATCCGATCCTGATCGGGAAGGGCCTGACCAAGGTCTATGCCTCCACTGGCAGCGGCACGGCTTTAAAGGCTGCAGTTGACGGAATCGATGTCTCACTCCTGCCGGGGGAGTGCCTGGCAATCATAGGGGAGTCTGGTTCAGGGAAAACCACGCTTTCCCGTCTGCTCCTGGGTCAGTTGAGGCCTGATGCCGGGCAGGTGGCGTATCAGGGCAGTCCTGTTCTGCGTGGTTCTGCGGCCGCCAAGTCGCTTGCCCGAGATTCCGCCCTGGTCTTCCAGAACCCCTTTGCCTCTTTGGATCCCCGGTGGACCATCGGCCGGTCAGTCGCCGAACCCCTTCTGGCTGCCGGGCGCAGGGGGAGCGGACACCTATGGCATCGTCGTCAGGACGGGACGGGTCTTGCCGATCAGGTGGCCAAGGTCTTGTCAGCGGTTCAGCTTGACCCCGACAGGCTCATGACGGCCTATCCCTCGGATCTGTCCGGAGGCCAGGCCCAGCGGGCGGCCATAGCCCGGGCTCTGATTGTCAAGCCCCGGATACTCTTGGCTGATGAGCCTATGAGCGCCGTCGACGTCTCGGCGCGCGTAGGGATTCTCCATACATTTCAATCCATCATGGCCCGGTCCAGGCAGCAGGCCGAGCCGTCAAATGGCATGTCCATGATCATCATCTCCCATGATCTGGGCGTTGTCCAGCACATCGCGGACAGGGTCATGGTGCTCGTCCGGGGTAAGGTGGTGGAGGAGGGGCCAGTGAACGCCATTCTCAATCATCCCAAGCAGTCCTATACCCGGCAGTTACTGGCAGCTGCGACCCTGTAGGTACCGGATTCATCCGGCATTCCGGCAAGCGGAATTACATGAGGATATGCCCGTCCTAGCCGGGATGAAGGTGGGCGGCGGGAGCATATGCGCAGAGCAATCGGGCGGGTGAGGACTATATCTGATTTGACGGTTAGGAGAACGAATCGTAGACTGTTGGTTAGTTACTTAAGTAACTAAGTAGTAAGCAGTTGTAAAGGTTCTAATTCGACGCTCCGAATCAAGGCAGACAAGGCGGTCAAACGATGGCGATCGAAATACCGGATGGTCGGCCCGTTTTCGTGAAGGTGGCGGACCGGTTGGCCGAAGCCATAGCCGAGGGTCTGGTCGCCGACGGTGAAAGGATTCCCAGCACCACGGAAATCTCCACCGCCTACCAGATCAACCCGGCCACCGTTCTCAAGGGTATGAACCTACTGGTCGACAGGGGCCTTCTGGAGAAACGGCGGGGACTGGGCATGTTTGTCGCTGCCGGTGCGGGCCGGAGTGTTCGTGAGCGTCGCAGGAGGGAACTCCTGAACGGAAGGTTCCAGGATCTGGTCGAAGAAGCCAAGGCTCTGGACGTATCCCGTGAGGACCTGGACGCCATCATAGAAAGGGTCTACCAATGAGTCTGACAGTTTCCAAGGTGGACAAATCGTACGGAAAGCTGAAGGCCCTGGATGAGATATCACTCTGCTTTGAGCCCGGCAATATATATGGACTCTTCGGGCGGAACGGGGCCGGCAAGTCCACCCTGTGCAATCTGATGACGGGCAGGGCACTTCCTGACCAGGGGCTGATCCACCTGGATGGAAGCGATCTGGTCAACGACTCAAGAATCGCTCGCCGCGTGGCCCTGGTCAACGAAACCTGGCCCTATCCATCCCGACGGCACATTAGACAAGCATTTGCCATGGCTGAGGGGTTTTACGGCGGTTTCGACTGGCACTTGGCTGAGGGTATTCTTAGGAGCTTCGCATTGAGGCCCACTGACACCTTTGCCTCCCTTTCCATGGGGCAGCGTCAGGTGGTCAAGGATGTCATCGGACTCTGCCTGCCTGTGGATTATCTCATTCTGGATGAACCGACGACAGGAATGGATGCGGCGGCCAGGGAGAGGATCTACTCCTGCGTTCTGGAGGCCTATCAGCGTCGCGGGCCGACCATGATCATCGCCACCCATATCCTCAACGAGGTCAGCCAGCTCATCTCCCGCGCCACGATCATCGACCAGGGGCGGGTCCTGCGATCTTTCAGTGTGGATGATCTGTCAGCCCTGGGGACCACTGTCACTGGCCGTCCGCGTGATGTGGAGGGCTACCTTGCCCAGGGCGATCCGAAGTTGTTGGGCAGGCAGCGCATCGGCGACCTGCTGCGCGTCAGCTTCGAGGGTCCGGTGCCCGACGAGCAGCCCAAGGGGCTTATTGTCGCCCCCATGGACTTGCAGACCTACTTCGTCCAGATTACGGAAGGTGCGGCACAATGAGTAACACGCAAGTTGCAGAGTCGATAGGGACGAAGGCCAAGCCGGGGTCAGACAGCCCCGATCTAGGTGCTGGACCTGCTGAAGGCTGGGCTCGAATCAAGAGCTTCCTGTCGCCTGCGGTGCAGACCCGGATGGCCCTGCGCTTACAAGTGATGCCGAGGCTGATCGTCTTTTTGATTTGGGCTCTCGTCCTCGCTCTGGGAGTTATGGGGTTTATCCCCTTGAGCTCTGGATTCACCGGTCTGTTCACCGAGATGGTACTCATGGCCACCGCCCTTGTCTGCTCCCTGACGACTTTTCGGCCCCTGATCTCCAACGCTGTGACCCGTTCTACAATCGCATGGACCCAGATCATCTCCAATGTGGTCATGGCCCTGGCGACAACCACTTTCATGATCGTGATCGCGATTATCAGCAGCCTAGGCCAAATCGGATGGATGCCCTTTACGGAAAGTTACCAAAGATTTCTCGTACAGGGCTGTTCGCCTTGGAGGCTGACTTTTGATCCCTGGAGCCTGTCATGCTTTAACCGGTCGTATGTCCAGCAGCCGTCCCGTTGGCTGGCTCTGGCGCTGCATATCTTTATGGTGCAGGTGGTCTTCGTTCTGCTGGGCCAGGTGCTGGGTGACCTCGCTGCCCGTCTTGATTTAAAAGGCGGATGCCTGCTGCTGGTAGGGCTGTTGATCTGTGTTGGTTTCTGGCATTCGATTTCCGGCTGGAATTTCTGGGGATGGCCGCAGACGGCGGTTCAGATGATCAACCTGGCGCGCGGCCATTGGATGTACAAGACCTTGAGTCCCTTCATGAATACTGACCTATGGGGATACTTCACCGTGTATGTGCTTTGGCCCCAGGTGGTTTTCACCCTGGTCTTCTCCGCCATATGCATCCTGTTCAGCTACTGGCTCACCAGTCGTCGGCAGCTCCCGGCCATCCAAAGGTTCAGCATTCTCAATTAGTAGCAGAATAGCTGCATTCCGGCGACGATTGACCACATGGTCGTTCGCCCACTGCTTGACTCCTGCCGGGGCAATAGACTGGGGAATCATGGTGGACATCCAGGATGCAGGGCAGGCGCTGAAGCAGTATTTCGGATATGAGTCCTTTCGCCCGGGTCAGGAGGATCTGGTCAAGGCCATCCTGAACGGGCGGGACTGCCTGGGTGTTATGCCGACCGGTGCCGGCAAGTCCATCTGCTATCAGATTCCTGCCACTCTTCTGGACGGTCTGACCATCGTTATCTCCCCCTTGGTCTCCCTGATGAAGGACCAGGTGGACGGGTTGGAGGATGCCGGCATTCAGGCCGGGTTCGTCAATTCGACCCAGGATATGGATGAGCAGTCCCTGGCCCTGGCTCAGGCCGCCCAGGGACGTAGCAAGATCCTCTATGTGGCTCCCGAGCGGCTGGATGCCCCTAGATTCAGAGAATTCGCCCAGCATACGAGGATCTCCCTGCTGGCTGTGGATGAAGCCCACTGCGTATCCCAGTGGGGTCAGGACTTCCGCCCTGCCTACTTGGGCATCGGCGACTTCATAAGATCCCTGCCTAACCGGCCCACGGTGGCAGCCTTCACCGCTACGGCGACCGAGAAGGTCCGGCGCGATATCGTATACATGCTGGGCTTGGACGACCCTTACGTCGCGGTGACGGGATTCGACAGGCCCAACCTTTTCTTCGACGTGATCAAGCTGGAGAGCAAATACAAGAATCGCTGGGTGGTCCAGTATGCCCTGAAGCATGGCGATGACTCAGGCATCGTCTACTGCGCCACCCGCAAGGAGACCGAAGCCCTGGCGGATGATCTAATCAAGGCCGGTGTCGGCGCTGTCAGCTACCACGCTGGCATGGGTGCCCAGGACAGGGAACAGGCGCAACGGGACTTCGTCAACGACAAGGTGCAGGTGGTCGTGGCCACCAATGCCTTCGGTATGGGCATCGACAAGTCCAATGTGCGCTATGTCATTCATCACAACATGCCTGAGAGCATCGAGGCCTACTACCAGGAGGCCGGCAGGGCAGGACGCGACGGCGAGCCGGCTCGTTGCTCCCTGCTGTGGAACGAGAGCGACATCGTCACCCGCAGGCGCCTGCTGGACATGGACAACGGCAACGACAGACTGACTGGTGAGCAGGCTGAAGCCGTCAGGGCCGAACACCGGCGTCTGCTCAACGTCATGATCGGCTACTGCAGGACCACCGGCTGCCTTCACCAGTATATGCTGCGTTACTTCGGCGAGGAGGTGGACCAGGCTGCTGCAGGTCTTTCTCCTGCTGAGGCCGATAAGGGCAAATCGGTACCAGTAGGGCATCCCGAGACGGGAAGCGGTGGTTGCCAGAACTGTTCCAACTGTCTGAGCACCTTCACGACCATCGATGTCAGCGATGTGGCCCGTGCCATCAGCAGATGCGTACATGACGTGCATCAGGGGTTCGGTTCCGCCAAGATCGCCCAGATCCTCCGTGGCTCACGCTCGCAGGACCTTCTTCGGCGCGGGCTGGATCGGTGCCCCAGCTATGGCGCCCTTACCCAGGTTCCAGAGGCACGAATCCGCGACGTGCTCAACCAGATGGCCTCGGACGGGTATCTGTACATCACCGAAGGACGGCTGCCTTTGGTCCACTTCGGACCAAAGGCCGCGCAGACGGTCAGTCCGGACTTTCATTATGAGATCAAACGGACGGAACGCCCGAGTACTTCAGGCAAGGTCTTTGGTGGCGGGACTTCTTCGACACTCGACGATGACGGTCTCGAGCAGGCCGGTGCAAGCGATGCCAGCCCAGAGGACGAGGAACTTTTCCAGAAGCTGCGCGACCTGCGGACCAGCATAGCCCGCGAGATCGGCAAGCCTCCCTATATCGTCTTCTCCGACAAGGCGCTGCGCGATATGTGCCGCCTTCGGCCCGTCGATGATGCGACCTTCCTGGCTGTCAATGGAGTGGGGCAGCACAAGCTGGAGCAGTATGGACCCCGGTTCATGGGGGTCATCTCAGAGTTCTCGGCCAGGAAAGCAGTGAATGTGGTCATGGGTGCCGCCGGATCTGATAGGTAGGTCGGCCTACCATGAGATATACATGACTTCATCAAGGTTGCCTTTCATACCGGGCGCCCGACAGGAAAGGAAATAACAATGGCTGACAAACCTATTGTGGAGAGCTTCCAGCTGGATCACACCAAGGTCAAGGCGCCCTACGTTCGTCTGATCGACGAGGAGAAGGGCCCTCAGGGAGACATCATTTCCAACTATGATCTGCGCCTGGTTCAGCCCAACCAGAACGCCATCCCAACTGCCGGGCTGCATACCATCGAGCACACCATCGCTGTGCTCCTGCGCGAGCGCATCCCCGGTTATATCGATTGCTCGCCCTTCGGCTGCCGGACGGGCTTCCACCTGCTCGCCTGGGGCCGTCATTCGACCGAGGATGTAGCCAAGGCTCTGAAGGAGTCGCTGGAGTTTATCGCCGAAAAGGCCACCTGGGACGACGTGCCCGGCACCGAGATCACCTCCTGCGGCAACTACCGCGACCATTCGCTCTTCTCGGCCAAGCAGTGGAGCCGCGACATCGTGGCCGCCGGCATCAGCTCCGATCCTTACGAGCGCAAGCTGGTCTGAACGCTGGCAGAGGGGCCCAGGCTGAAGATGGGAGTTCGGCCTGGGTCCCTATCCTGCTTTAATCCATGGGTACCGTTGACTCCCGTTGAATCAGACGGCAGGGTACGTATTCAATCCCATGGTGCGGCTGTCCTTTGATGGCATCCATGAGCTGCCGAGCGGCAATGCGGCCAATCAGCTCGGTGTTGTTGTCTATGCTGGTCAATGAAGGTCTGGAGGCGTTGACCAGCACGTCCCAGTTGTCATGGCCTACTACCGCCACATCATCGGGAATCGACAGTCCCTGTTGCTTCAGTGCATCGATGCAGCCCCTTGCCAGTTGGTCGCTTTGGCAGACGACTGCATCAAAATCGACACCTTGGTCAAGCAATAGCCTGGTAGCAGCGCGTCCCCAATTTTCATTCCAGCGACCGTATCGGATTGGCCCAGCAGGTTCAAGACCGAATTCTGCCAGTGCCTCTAGTGATCCCTTGGTCCGGTCTGTGGCTGCTGTAAAAGTTTCATCGCCTCCAATGATGGCTATTTTGTTGCGTCCGCAGGAGATGAGCGAATTGACTGCGATTCGTCCGGCATCGACATTGTCGCAGGTGACAGAAGCATCATTGGGATTGGTCGACGGTCCATATGCATAGACCAAAGGAACACCTACGTTTCCCAGACTGGAACGGGGATTGGTTTCCCTTTGCACGATGAGCAGGCCGTCTACATTCAACGAGAGCAGTTTTTCAACATGGCTACGCTCCAGTGCTTCGTCACCTCGTGCGTTCGCCAGCAAAACAGATACGGAGCCAGCGCGCAGCTCGTTTTCGGCCCCAATCAGGATAGGGGTTGAAAAACGGCCGGTCAGGTCGGAGGTGACTAGGCCGATGATGCCGCTCTTGCCGCTGGCCAAGGACTGAGCCATCTTGTTTGGGCTGTAGTGCAGACGTTCTGCCGCTGCCCGAACCTTTTTTCTGGTCGCGGGACTTACCCTGGGCTGGTCATGAAGAGCTTTAGAAGCCGTCGACAGTGACACCTGAGCCATTTGTGCCACGTCCGACAGCCTGACAGTCCGTGTTGTCTTCTCCATGTCCGACTCCAGTTCGCGAATTTTCCGAGCAGTTGATTGTATCGTGTATTAATCCTTATGCTAGTGCGGCCTTCCGAGGATTTCGGTAGTCGCGAAAACTCAGAACGGATATTTTCGCATTACTGTATTGAAAGTAGAAGAAAATAAACCAATTAACAATATTCAACAGCTTTGTAACATTATGAGAAAGCGATTTTGCATTTTCGCTTATATCGCATATGATGAAAGGGCTTTCGGCGTGGATCATTCGGTTGGACTTAAATGACGCTCGTCGAATGCTAAGCGGAGTTTCCGCTGCCAGCTCTCAACGATGAGCGGGAACGTAGAGAAAGAAGCAGATATGATCTCGATGAAGAGCATCGTACGTACGACGACGGCCATAGCCGCTGCCGCCATGCTCCTGCCATTGGCCGCATGTGGAGGAGGATCGCAGTCCGGCGCGGTTTCCGACAAGATACCGGCCAAGGGGACGGACGACGGGGCGCAAATCACCCTGTGGACCAGATCACCACTGGAGCGGCAGGCAAAAAATGTGGTTGGGGTGTACAACAAGTCCCATAAGAATAAGGTCAAGTTGGAAATCATCCCCAACGACGATATGGAAGGCAAGGTTGGCGGAGCATCCCAGACTGGTTCGCTGCCCGATATTCTAGCGGGTGATGTGGTCCGTATTCCCTATTGGGCTTCTGAGGGCATCTTCAAGGACATCACCAAACAGATCGATGCCCTGTCGAATAAAGCCGATCTTCAACAGGGACACATCAAGGCTGGAACCGTGGATGGCAAGAAATACACACTGCCATTCATCACCGATGTATCGATCATGGTCTGGAACAAGGACCTATACCAGCAAGCCGGTCTGGACCCGGAGAAAGGTCCGGCCAGCATAGAGGAATTCACAAGTCAGGCCAAGAAGATCGCCGGTTTGAACAAGGACGGGGTCTCAGGATCATATCTGGCTGGCCAATCAGGCGGGGCGCTGGCGTTCGATCTTTTCCCGTCCTCATGGGCTGATGGTCATGAAGTGATGAACGATGACGGCAGCAAGGCCTCTTTGGACAACCCCTCTATGAAGGCCACCCTGGACGCCTACCATCAGCTTGCTGAGACCACCAATGGCCTGGGAGCAGGCTCCAAGGAGGAGACGGGCGCTACTTGGACAGCCCCATTCGCCAACGGAAAGGTCGGTGTGATGCCCTATCCCAACACCTCGGTGACCGCAGTCATTGAGGCAGAGAAGAAGGGCGGTTTCAAGGTTGGTGTGGCTCCTATACCCGGCACTGAGGAGGGCAAGACCGCAACTTTCCTCGGTGGGGATGCCATGGGAATTTCCAAGGACAGCAAGCATGTCGCTCAGGCTTGGAACTTCCTTTCCTGGCTGATGCAAGCAGACAGCCAGAAGCAGGTGTTCGCCGACAAGGGTGATACCGCTTCGAACATCCGTACTCTGAAGACCGCTTATACCGATGCTGATCCGCGGGTGCAGACCATCAATTCCGTCATTATCGATGGTCATGGTCAGACTCCCAAGTCTCCGGCCTTCAACGAGGCATTCAATGCCGCCGGGTCACCCTGGCAGCTGCTGATTCAAAATGCCGTCTGGGGCAAGGGTAATTTGCAAGCCGACAATCAGGCGGTCAGCAAGGTGCTGTCCAAGGAGTGAATGGCCGTAAATACGGATCCATCGGTTTCGCCAGAAGGGTTGCGGAGGAACCTTTCTGACGATAGCCGAGGATTGGTATGACCAACGAAGGGGTGCAATATGTCAGGCAGCAGTGAGCAAGCAGTAACACGAAGACGAAGCAGGGTACGCGGAAGAAGAATGCGCCGAGGGATGATTTATGCCCTCCCGGATTGGCTGTTCATTATCGTTCTCTTCGTCGTTCCAATCGTCCTGCTGATCGTCATGGCGGGTTCTCGCTGGACTTTGATGGGTGGTAATCGGGGTTGGAATTTCCCGACGAATTTCACCAAGGTTCTGCACAATGAACTGCTTGGCCATGCCATCGGGTTCACATTGGAGTACACGGTCATAGTAACCGTTATTCTCCTGGTACTCGGGCTGGGATTGGCCTTGCTCGTGCAGGAGTCCAGTGCGTGGAACAACGTACTTAGGACCTGCTTCCTGCTGCCTAGCGCCACCGGATTGGCTTCAGCTTCCTTGCTCTTCTATGCTCTATATTCTCCTCAGGTGGGACCGGTCACAAAAATCCTGGCTCATCTGGGTCTCATGGATGCCAATGGTTCTGTGCTGGCCACCGGACAGAGTGCACTTTGGGCCACCATTATTGTCATTGTTTGGCGGTTCTCGGGTTACTACATGCTGCTCATGATGATTGGTCTGCAATCCATTCCGGGTGATCTTTACGAAGCCGCACGCATGGATGGGGCGGGTACTTGGCGGATTTTCAGATCAATCACCCTGCCTTTGATGCGGCCGACCATCATCATGTGCTTGGTTTACTGCGTTACCGGGTCCATTCTCGCTTTCGATCAGTTCTTCATCCTGACCAAGGGTGGACCCAACAACGCGACCATGACCGTGGTCGAGCTCATTTACAACTTTGCCTTCGACTCCAAGAAAGACCTGGGCATGGCTGCAGCGCTCTCTTTGATTGTGCTGTTGGCCCTGGTCGTCATCAATTCCATTCAAATGCGCGGTCTGCGCGACAATACCAAGTAAGGGGAATCATGACTACGCCCTTGTGGAAACGCTGTATAAGCAGGATTCTTCAGGCCCTGCTGGCTCTGGTCTTCATTGCTCCCCTGATATGGGTGGTCATCTGCTCCTTCAGTCCGCAGACAGGATCTGCCCAGACGGACGGCTGGGGGCCGGGCAATTATCTGACCTTGTTGCATTACCAGGACGGGTTGCCTACCTACTTAGCCAATTCGGTGGTAATCACCCTGGTTACGGTGGTTCTTTCCGTAATCGTCTGCACTATGGCTGGGTACTCCTTCTCCAGATTCGAGTATCCAGGTCATGATCTGGGATTCATGGTAACGCTGTCCATTCTCATGGTGCCGTATGCATCCCTACTGATACCGCTCATGGTTTGGTACAAGGACATCGGTCTGAACGATTCCCTGGTTGGCGTCGGTCTTGTCCTGACTCTTTTCCAGTTGCCCATGAGCACCTTCATTATGCGGATAGCTTTTGATGCCATTCCCAAGGATATGGAGGAGGCCGCCATGGTGGACGGATGCAACAGCATGCAGGCCCTGGTCAAGATCCTGATGCCTGTGGTCAAACCTTCCATGGTGACCGTGGGACTGTTGGCCTTCCTTGAAGCATGGAATAATTTCATGATTCCCCTCTACCTTGTCGGGTCCTCGCACGCCCCCCTGCCATTGGCCTTGGTCAACATGCGTCAGCAGACCATGGGCGTCATTGACTATGGGGCTACAGAGGCTGGTGTGGTTGTGTTGCTCTTGCCTGCAGCAATCCTCTTCCTGGCGCTTCAGAAGTATTACGTCAAGGGATTCATGGCAGGCGCAGTCAAGGGCTGACGGTCCGCGTTGACGATCGTCGGCAGAAGGAGAACGAATGAGAAAATCACAGTTGCGGGGGAAGCCACTGCCTAGTGAACCCCGAGTCAGGATTACATCAACTTTTTGGAAACAACGGCGGGAGCAGATCGCACGAGTGGTTTTGCCCTATCAGTGGCAGGTTCTCAATGATCAAGTCGATGTAAATGTGCCTGATGACCCAGCCGGCAATCAGGGTTCCGACCCACTCAGTCATGCCGTCAGCAATCTGCGCATTGCCGCTGGTGAACAGGATGGAGAATTCAAGGGCATGGTCTTTCAGGATTCCGATGTCTATAAGTGGCTGGAAGAAGCCGCCTATGTGCTGAAGTATCATCCGGATCCCCACCTGCAAGAGGTCTGCGACAGCACTGTGGACATTATTTCTCGGGCTCAGGCTCCAGATGGTTACCTGGTCACTGCTTTTCAGATTGGGACGGGTCCTTGGGCAGATCGCAGGCCTTTTACGCAGCTACAGCGATCCCATGAAACCTACAGTATGGGTCACTACATAGAAGCGGGACTCGCTTATTATCAGGTCACCGGCAACAGGCAGGCACTGGATATAGCTTGTCGGATGGCTGATTGCATTGATGCGCATATAGGACCTGAAGAGGGGAAAATCCACGGTGCCGATGGTCATCCTGAAATTGAGCTTGCCCTCTGCAAGCTCTTTGAAGCCACTGGTGAAGAGCGGTATAAGCAATTGGCTGCCTATCTCATCGATGTACGTGGGCAGGATCCATGTTTCTACGCAAAGCAACAAGAGAGCGCGCCGGGTAAACAAATCGCCCCTGATATGGCCGATTATCCTCTGGAGTACTTTCAGGCTGACCGCCCGGTTCGCCAGCAACAAACAGCCCATGGCCATGCAGTGAGGTTGATGTATTTATGCACGGGTATGGCTCATTTGGCTGCCATTACCCAAGATGCAGACTTGGAACGCACAGTACGCAGACTATGGCGCAACTTGGTCGACAAGCGTATGTACATCACCGGGAATATCGGGTCCACCCATGTCGGGGAGTCCCTTACCTACGATTACGACCTGCCTAATGACACTATGTACGGTGAAACCTGTGCGTCGGTCGGAGCTACCATGCTGGCCGAGAGAATGCTTGCGCTGGATGCAGATGGTGAATATGGCGACATACTGGAGCGCGAGCTTTTCAACGGTGCCTTGGCAGGCATCAGTCTGGATGGACGTCAGTACTTCTATGTCAATCCTCTCCAGGTTGATCCCGAGGGGGTGGACAATCCGGATCGTCATCACGTTCTGGCACATAGAGTGGACTGGTTTGGCTGCGCCTGCTGTCCCGCCAACATCGCCAGACTGATTGCCTCTGTGGATAGATATATTTATGCAAGGCCCGATGACTCCACGGTGCTCAGCCATCAGTTCATCGCCAATCAGGCCAGCTTTGACAATGGCCTTGAAGTTGTGGAGTCCACGAATTTCCCATGGAGTGGTCTTGTTGACTACGACTTGGAGATGTCCACGGATGCTTCCGGACCAGTTCGTTTCGGCATCAGAGTGCCCAGTTGGACGGCGGATTCGTACAAGTTGACCCTTGACGGATTCGAAGAATCGACGAAGCTTGACCGCGGATTCCTTTATGTGGATCTGGCTCCCGGCCAAAAGAGCCATGTTCATCTGGAAATGGATATGGCCGTTAGGCTCATGAGAGCCAACTCGCGAGTTTCGTCGGATGCCGGATCTGTTGCGCTTATGCGAGGCCCCCTGGTCTATTGTGCCGAGTCGACTGATAACCCGGGGGAGCTTTGGCAGTACCGGGTCCTTGTCAATCCTCAGAAAGTGACATCTGAATTCCACCAGGATCTGCTTGGCGGCGTTGATGTGCTGACCGTACCAGCCAAGCTTGATTCCGAGGATGGCCCTGATGATCCTCTCTACATGCCCCTTTCGAATAAGCACGAGCGGTCTGTAAACATGAAGTTGGTTCCTTACTATGCTTGGGCCAATCGAGAGACGGGAAGCATGAAAGTCTGGCTGCGAAGCTGATAAAGAAAAAGGTTCTGACTTTTGATGTGGGGCACACGATAGCCCAAACTATTCCCTGATTCGCTCAATGCGTACTCACTTCGTGACTACCTGCTGATGGATACACTCGTACTTCGGCAATCGCGGGGGCGGGTCTCGCCCCTGCCGCACCGGTCGAGAAAGAGGTAGCCACAGTGAGCAGGTACGCGATGGAAACTGCACGTTGGATCCGTCATGCCACAATGGACGACTTTGAGGCGATCATGCCTGTCTACGCCTACGCCAGAAAGCGGATGGCCGAGACCGGCAACCCCCATCAGTGGGGGGACAAGTATCCCCTGCCTGAGCGCATCCGCGAGGACATCGCCGGGGGCCACACCATGCTCTTGGTTGACGATGCAGCTGATATGGATCAAATCCCAGAGGATCCCGCCTATCCTGAACCCGAGTTGGACGAGCATAAGGGCAGTCACGAGCGCATCATCGGCGTCTTCGCCCTCTTCCATGATCCGGAACCTGATTATCGGGTCATCGATGGCAGCTGGCTGGATGACCGGCCCTATACCACCATCCATCGGGTGGCCGCCTCGGGGCTGGGGCGTCACGCGGCCGGGGACCTGCTTGACTGGAGCATGCGCCGGTACGAGAACATCCGCGCCGATACGGGACTAAAGAACTATGCTATGCAGCACATCTTGGAGACTCATGGCTTCACCCGCTGCGGCAACATCATCATGCCTGAGAACAAGGAGATCGAGAACGTGCGGGTGGCCTACCAGCGGCACGATCGTCCCCTTGACCTGGCTGAGCGCGAAAGGGAGGCCAGGCGCTTGGTCACAGTCTGAGAGCGGGGGCAGACCGTCGCAGCGCCGTCGCACAATGGAGCCATGACATTGAGTGCAGCACCGGCATGGCAGTTCTCCGGGCCCGAGGGCCAGCGGCATTACGAGCAAGCGCTTCGGGCCTATCCTGGGCAGATCATCGTGGACTTGCGGACCTTGAAGGCCAATATGGCCACCCTGGTTAAGCTGGTTCATTCCACGAACCCCGGTGCTGCAGTCATGGGTGTGGTCAAGGCCGATGCTTACGGCCATGGGCTCATCCCTGCTGCTCTGGCGGCACTGGCTGGCGGGGCCACCTGGCTGGGTACGGCCCAGTCCCGAGAGGCCCTTCGTCTGCGCCGAGCAGGCATCGGCCCCGACCGTTGCCGGATTCTGTCCTGGATGTTCAATGGGGACCGCGCCCCCTTCGACCAGCTGATTCAGTCTGACATTGACTTGGGCATCGGCTCCCTGAAGACCATGGACATGGCGGCGCAGGCGGCAGACCAGGTCGGCAGGCCTGCCCGAGTCCATATCAAGGTGGACACCGGCTTTGGACGCAACGGCTTCACTCCTGAAACCTTCGAGGATGCCCTGCGTGAGCTCTCCCGCCTGGCTGCCCAGGGTCTGTTGGAACCTGTGGGGCTCTTCAGCCACCTGGCAGTGGCGGACATGCCTGGCGTTGACGAGTTCGTGTCGTCCACTGACGAGCAAATCGCCCTGTTCGAGGAGTTCTCCGATAGGATGACCGCCTCAGGCATGAAGCCTGAAATCCGGCATCTGGCCAATACCGCAGCCACGCTCACCCGTCCTGGGATACGTTATGACCTGACACGTCCTGGCATCGGCCTGTACGGTTACGAGCCCGATCCCTCCATGGGGGTTTCGGCCGATTATGGTCTGCATCCGGCAATGACCCTTCAGGCCCAGTTGGGCACCGTCAAGGATATGCCGGCCGGTCATGGCATCTCTTACGGGCGTACCTATCTGACGGAGAAACCGACAAGCACGGCCATCATGCCCCTGGGTTACGCCGATGGTATCCATCGGTCAGCCTCAGGCTTCGACCGCGAGGGCGCTATGGGCCGGAAGCACCTGGGAGGTCCCGTCCGTCTGATGACTAGCCAAGGGCCCAAGTTGGTTCGCGTCGCTGGAAGGGTCTGCATGGACCAGTGCGTACTGGATCTAGAGGGCATGGCTTCCGACTTGGGAGTGAGCGAGGGCGATACCGTGGTTCTCTTCGGGCCGGGCCAGGGGGAGGATCAGGCTGAGCCAACCGCCGATGACTGGGCCCGGGCCGCCGATACCATCAGCTATGAGATCTTCACTTGCCTGCGTAGCAGGATTCCACGGCTCTACATGGGTGTGCATGAGGTGGTCGACCCCTCCGACCTGCACCTGATCGCCCCTGAATCCATCCTTTGAGACCACTATCACAGGTAGAACCTGGGCTCGGGGCCTTGTCAAGGGGCAACATAAGTGGTGAGATGAGGTTATGACTACATATACAGGAAATGAACCAAGCAATATATCATACACAGCCGTAGCTGACATCACTGGAGGCCGCGAAGGCCATGCGGACAGCCATGAGCCTGATCTCTCCCTGGACCTGGATACACCCAAGGCCATGGGGGGCAAGGGCCAGGGAACCAACCCCGAGCAGCTCTTCGCAATCGGCTGGGGTGCCTGCTTCCAGGGAGCCATGGGTCTGGCCGGCAAGGAGTTGCGCGTGCCGGCCACCAAGCTGGCCCAGAGCAGGGTGCGTACCCATATCTCCCTTGGTGACCAGGGCGAGTCCTTTGGTATCAAGGCTCTGATTGAAGTCTGCCTGCCGGGGGTCGATCGTGATCTGGCCACCCGTCTGGTGGAGCGCACCCAG
This sequence comes from Bifidobacterium asteroides, assembly GCF_009683175.1. Lineage (GTDB taxonomy): Bacteria > Actinomycetota > Actinomycetes > Actinomycetales > Bifidobacteriaceae > Bombiscardovia > Bombiscardovia asteroides_H. The sequence continues at coordinate 336,343 of NZ_WKKW01000001.1, read as the reverse complement.
GAGCTCTGCCCCTATTCCAAGGCCACGGCGGGCAATGTGCCCACCGAAGTGGTGGTCGTGGACAATCTGGACTGAACGGAGCGGACGCGCCTGATGGGCACTGACGAGGAGGGCGGATCCCGCCTGCTGGCTGAGGGCTACTCCGCCCATGATCAGGAACGGTGGGCGCCAGAGCCTCCAAAGACCAGTAGCAGGACTGCCTTCGAACGTGACCGGGCGCGCCTGGTTCATTCTTCGGCGCTGCGTCGGTTGGGGGCCAAGACGCAGATCCTTGTCGCCGGCACTGACGACTTTGCCCGCACACGACTGACCCATACCCTGGAGGTGGCCCAGATCGGACGGCAGATCGGCACCATGCTGGGCTGCGACCCCGATGTGGTGGACTGCGCCTGCCTGGCCCATGACCTAGGTCATCCGCCCTTCGGCCACAACGGCGAGCGTGCTCTGTCCTCGCTGGCCTCCGACATAGGAGGGTTCGAGGGCAACGCGCAGACCCTTCGACTTCTGACCAGGTTGGAGCCCAAGGTCTTCCACCCGGACGGACGTTCAGCAGGGGTCAACCTGACCAGGGCAGCCTTGGATGCTGCGGTCAAATATCCCTGGACCCTGGCCGAGGCCTCGGCTCATCCCAAGGGGGAGAGGACCGCCAAGTTCTGCGTCTATCCAGATGATCAAGAGGTCTTCCATTGGCTTAAGCAGGGAGCACCGCAGGCCAGCACGCCTATGGAGTGCCAGGTCATGGATCTGGCTGATGACATCGCCTACAGCGTTCACGACGTGGAGGATGCCATCGTGGTCGGCTCATTCGTGCCCGAACGACTGGCTGAGCCTCGAATCATCGATGGCGTGGTCCGGGCCGCCCGATCCTGGTATGGGGACCGCTGGGATGCTGACCAGCTGGTCCGGGCATTGGAGACCGTCCGTGGCATGTTGCCGCTGGGTTTCGATGGGTCACGCCGCGCCCTGGCTACGTTGAAGAACACCACCAGCTATCTGATAGGCCGCTTTGCCGACTCCGTGGAGGCAGCCACTCGAAGCCGCCATGGCCAAGGTCCGCTGACCAGGTACTCGGCAGGGCTGGTCATCCCTCCCCGGACTTCCTATGAGATTGTGGCCTTGAAGGGGATTGCCGTCTACTTCGTAATGGCTCCACGCGAGAAGGAACCCTTCCACGAGGAGCAATTGAAGATTGTGACTGACCTGGTTGAGGTGATGATGGCCGACTCGCCAGCACCCTCGGATGCTCTGGAGGATGTCTTCCTGGAGGATTGGCGCCAGGCGGGTTCGGACGGGGAACGCTTGAGGGTGGCCATCGACCAGGTGGCCTCACTGACGGACGGTTCGGCGCTGGCCCTGCATTCCCTGGTCTGCCCGTAGGCCTGCGGCATTTATGCCGGGCGCAACACATCGCCCTGGGCCGGTAGGCTGGGTGTCATGTCCGGAATGATCAAGAAGGAAGACATCGAGAAGGTCAGAGCCAAGGCCGATCTGTATGAGATCGTATCTGAAAGCGTGACCCTGAAGCCTTCCGGTTCCGGCACCTACATGGGCTTGTGCCCCTTCCACGACGAGAAGTCTCCTTCTTTTTCGGTGCGTCCGTCCATGGGGGTCTGGCACTGCTTCGGCTGCGGCCTGGGTGGCGATGTCTTCACCTACGTGGAGCAGGAGGAGAACGTCGAGTTCGGCGATGCCGTCGAGATCCTGGCAGACAAGTACCAGATCGAGCTGCATTATGAAAACTCCCGTCAGGACAAGCGTCGCGGGTCCAAACGTTCCCGCTTGCTGGAGGCCAACGAGGAGGCCCAGCGGTTCTTTGTCTCGCAGATCATGAGCAAGGAGGCGTTGGCGGCGCGCAAGCTCTTGGCAGGTAGGACCTTCTCCCAGGCTGACAGCGCTCATTTCGGTTGCGGATACGCCCCACGCGGATGGGACAACCTGGTTCGTCACCTGTCCACCAAGGGTTTCACCCAGCAGGAGATGCTGGATGCCGGACTGGCCAGGCAGGGGCAGCGGGGAGTCTACGACTACTTCAGGGGCAGGGTCACCTGGCCTATCAGGGATTCCACGGGCCGCACCCTGGGCTTCGGCGCTCGCAAGCTCTACGAGGACGACGGCATCAACGCCAAGTACATCAACACGCCTGACACCCAGCTCTACCGCAAGAATCAGGTGCTCTACGGCATCGACCTGGCCAAGGATGCCATCGTCAAAAAGCGGCAGGTTGTCATCGTGGAGGGGTATACCGACGTCATGGCCTGCCACCTTGCCGGCGTCGACACGGCTGTAGCCACCTGCGGCACTGCATTCGGCGAGGACCACGCCAAGATCGTCCGTCGACTCATCTCTGATGACGCCTTGGGGGCTATCCAACTGGTGGGACCGGTCCAGGGCTCCCGGGTGGTCTTCACCTTCGACGGGGATGCCGCCGGGCAGAAGGCCGCCCTGCATGCTTTCGGCCTTGACGGGAGCTTCCTGACGCAGACCTTCGTAGCGGTGGCCCGGGAAAATCTGGATCCCTGTGATCTGCGTATCCGGTACGGTGATGAGGCCGTGCGATCATTGGTCGAGCATGCCCGGCCGCTGTACGACTTCGTCATCGACACCGCTGTGGCCATGTTCGACACCCAGTACACCACCGGGCAAATGGGGGCTGTCAAGGCTGTGGCACCCATCCTGGCGCAGATCAGGGATCGCTCCCTGGTGGGGGCCTACACCCGCAAGACCGCCAGAAAAATCGGCGTGGATCTGGATCTGCTGCGTCAGGAGGTCAACAGGGCCCGTCGCAAGCTGCATGTAAAGGACCAGGATGCCTATGCGGTCCGCACTCCTCACCGCGGTGCAAATGAATCGGGGGGTCGCGCGGGCCATGGCAGCGACGACGCCATGCAACGCCGGAGGATACAGCGTGAGGATGCCCTCCGACAGGGCTATCATCACATCGATGATTCGGTCTTCATTTGCGAGCAGCAGTTCATGGGCGTGCTTATCCAGATTCCCGAGGCGGTCGGATCCGATGCCTTCGGCCAGCTGAGTCCGGAAAGTTTCGAGGTTCCGATTTTCCGCTCGCTCTATCGGGCGGTGCAGGCCGCCGGGGGACTGCCCGACAGGAAAACGCCCCAGGGACTGTGGATGCATAATCTGACCAAGGCTGGCGGGCCCATGCTGGAGTCGGCCATCAACGAGCTGGCTGTCATGCCCTTGCCGCTGAATTTGGATAAGCAGGAGGATAGGCAGAGGGGCTCCAAGAAAGGCGATAAGGGAGACGAACAGGGTGCAGACTCCGATGACACGGATGTTCAGCTGAAGCAGCCTAGCCCGGAGGAGCGTCAGTATGCTTCCGAGTTGCTGGCAAGACTGTTGGACGCCACCTACATGCGGCTTATTGCCTCGGCCAGGCATCGGATGAATCAGTTACCCGACGGTCAGGAAAAGTTCGACCTTCTTGGCCAGCTCACCCAGTACGAGACCCAGCGCAACGAATTGCGCAATCAGGTCTTCGGTAACGCTGAGTGAACTGGTGATCAGATAGGTTGGTCCTCCCTATCCTTGTTGACATCTTTGCTTCCGAACAGGGGCGGGAAGGACTTGGGTTTTTAGTTTCCTGTAAGGCGGAGAAGTAGAGCTGGGAGTTGATTCAGGTCATCACGGTGACCATAATCGCAGTCATGATGCCACCCAGATAGGGATTCCTGGTGTGACGGTAGATCGCCTGAGCCTCCAGATGCAGGACGGCTAGTTGGACCAAGGGTGTCAGCGTCCAGTCGGGTGTCTGCGTGTCGATACCAAAAAGACTGTTGGCTCCGATGACGAAGAAATATCCATATCTAGGCGCTACTACAAGCAATGCAGTAGCTTGAACAGCGACAAATCCATTGTTGATGCAAGGCAGAGTTTGAGAATTCTTCCTTGTTTACAAACCCGTAATGCCTTACAGATATAGTATTACTGGTAAAGCATGATAATTCACTCTTTGTCCCTACTTTGGTCGTATGGCACATTCTCAAGTACCGAGTGGGTGGGGGGAATACGCTGTGGTATTAGGCTTGAACATACAACGTCGAAGGACGGCTTTGCATTACAGCCAAGAGTTCGTCGCCTATAATGCCAATCTTTCCCGGTTTGCATATCAACAGCTGGAGCATGGTCAGTCGCGACCCGGGAGTCCGGCAAATCCTAGTTTGATCAACATCATGGCAATTGCTCAAGTGCTTAATGTAAGTCTGGATGAGTTACTGCCTGATCCATGGCCGGATCTTCATGCACAGTAGTGTGGGGTGACGCCATTTTCAAGACAAGCCTTGCCGATAGGGTGAATGCATGAACATGGAGCATCAAAAGGAAGAAAGCCGTGCCGGGTCGACTGACAAAGCCCGGTCTGCTATGGGTCACCGACCGCTTGCGGTCTTCTGGGACATGGACGGAACCTTGATCGATTCAGAGCCCTACTGGCATCAGGCGGAGGTCGATCTGGTGCGCGAGCATGGGGGGGACTGGAATGCCGACATGGGCTGGCAGGCTTCCGGCAAACCTCTCACCAAAGTGGCAAGGTTAATGCGGGAGCGTGGTCTTGACCTTCCTGAGGACCAGATTCCGGATTTGTTGATCGATGGGGTAATCGCCATGGAGGAGCGTCACATGCCATGGATCGAAGGGGTTCGTGCCATCCTGACAGACCTGGTTGAGGCTGGCATCCCTTCGATTCTGGTCACTACTTCGCCACGCCGCATGGCTCAGGCTGTGGTCGCCAAGGCACCCAAGGGGGCTTTTGCCGACTATGTTTGCGGGGATGATGGGCTGGCGCAGAAGCCTGATCCTGCCCCCTATCTGCATGCGGCCGGTCTGGTGGGCATCAACAGTCCTGATCTGATGGCCTCCTGCCTGGCTTTCGAGGATACCTTGACCGGCATCACTTCGGCTGTGGCATCAGGAGCCACCACTGTGGCCTATACCGGCACCAATCCGGTCGACACCTCGTCAGGCCCTCAGTTCGCTTCCATAAACAGCTATCGGGGAGTCTCCTTGGATGATCTATCCGCACTGATCGCCAAGCGACTCGGACGGTCGGGGCCGTCGGCTGCGCAGACCTGCTGAATCGATCCGCCTACTGCAGGGGCCGGTATTTCCGGCTGGAGCCGCGTGAGGTTGCCACCGGATACCTCTCGGCCGTCCTTTGCAGTTTGTCCATGATGATTTGGTCCATGTCCAGATCCAGCCGATCCGCCAGCTGGATGCAATAGGTGAGCACGTCAGCCAGTTCGTCGGTCACGTGGCCCTCATCTCCGTCCCTGGGATCATCCCCCCACTGATAGCATTCCAAGAGCTCGGCGGCTTCGATGCAGATTGATTTGGCCAGATTTGCGGGCGTATGGAATTGATCCCAGTCGCGCTCGTGCACAAAATCCATAACCGCTGTTTCCGTTTCCTTGCTGATCATGATTTCGAGCCTATCAGTCGGCTCTCCTTGCATCAGTTTGGTATGGGTTCGTGGCATAGTGAAGATCATGGATTCATCAAGTGCGCCGCAGCCTGTAGTGATGACTCTGCCCTATGGCAATTTCAGGGATGAGGATTTTTCCAAGGCTATTGCCGAGTACAAGCAGTCGGAAGCTGTCGGCAGCCGGGACAGCAATTTCGAGGAGAGGCTGCTTGAGGAGTTGTTCCTGCGCTATCCCACTGTATATATTGTCTCTGCCGACCTAGGGGACAGTGGCAAAAAGCATGGTGGTGGACCTCCTTATGTGGTTTATGTCGGGGAAACCAACGACATTCGTTCTCGGACCAGGCAGCATATAGAGCTGGATCCACGGACCCGGACGGATTGGGAGCGCCTGGTGCGATTTATGCGTAGTCATCAGGACAGGGTTTGTCAGTACATCATCGGTGATCGCCACTTCAATAAGTCTTTGACCCTGGATATGGAAAATCGGTTGATGGGGTATATGCAGAGCGTCGATGCGGTCAAGCTGGTCATGAACCGGAGAACCAACGCTCAGGACATGTATTACACCAGCGATGAGTTCGACAGCATTTTTTCCAAGGCCTGGCAGACCCTGCACGAAATGGAGCCCGATCTGTTTCCGGAAGAGAAGGCGATCCTGGACTCCGCCCTGTTCAAGGCCTCGCCCTTCCGCAAACTCACCGACGAGCAACGGCGGGCTGAAGAGGCTGTGCTGCATGTGTTGGAGTCGGTCATTGTTCAAAATCGTGACGAGGGTTTCCACTCATTGACGGAATCGACAGGACCGGTTCGGATCAACGATAAAGTCCATACCCAGGTCATTGTCGTTCAGGGCATGTCAGGGACCGGCAAGACCGTTTTGCTCAGCCATCTCTTCTATCAGATATGTGCCAGATATGGCATCTATGGGAACATGAACGGCAAGGACGATAACCGTTCGGCAAAGGCCAGGCAGCGTTCCTACATCATTGTCAACCAGGCCGAGCAGGCCAATGTCTATAACCAGATGGCTCTGAAGCTTGGATTGCAAAAGCAACGCGGCCAGTGCGTGGTTGGCGCTGTCCAGTTCATCAATCGGTTCAGCAAGCACACCAATCGAAATGGCCGATCCACGGGCAGGGCGGCGGATCCTATGAATAGCGTCGATGCCAAGGCGGATGTGGTGCTGATTGACGAGGCACACCTGCTGCTGACACAAGGGTCGCAGAGCTACTCCGGAGGCAACCAGCTCTACGATATTCTCCGGCGGTCAAAAGTGGCCATCGTGGTCTTCGACCCGGAACAGGTCTTGCGTGGATCCCAGTTCGTGGATGCCCAGGAAAGTCGGCTTCTGGGATTGACGGGTTCCGAGCATGGCACAACCTTCTCGCGACCCATGCTCATCCGTGAGAAGTCACGGGATGGCCGGCATGCACGCGAGGATACCTTCCAGGTCAGTCATGTTCGTTTGGACCAACAGATGCGCATTCAGGCTGACCCTGCAACCTGCGCTTGGCTGGATCGGATGACAGCCAAGGATGGCGTCATTGGTCCCTTGCGTCCGGATCCTTCGGAACATCCTTATGAGATCAAGGTATTTGACTCGCCTACGGACTTGAGGAAGTTCATTCGCCGAAAGGACCAGGAGCAAAGGGGCGAGGGCTCCTTGGGCCTCTGCCGACTCCTGGCCACCTATGACTGGCCTTATAGCAGCAAGAATCACCCGGATCCACGCGAACCCTCCCGACATTGGCAGGTTGCACTACGCCAAGAGGATTCAGGCCAGTGGGTGTGGGCCGAAGAGGGGCAGGACGGGGATGGTGAATTCGCCATGCCCTGGAATTACGAGCTATATGAGGCGCAGGGAAACTCCACTGCAAATCACCGGATCGCCTGGGCCGAGTTGCCTTTCACCATTGATGAGGTGGGTTCCATCTTCACCATCCAAGGTTTTGATCTCAACTACGCGGGGGTCATTATCGGGCCCTCGGTCACTTACAGGAACGGAAAGATCGAATTCGAACCGAAGCTCAGTTTTAACACATTGGCGACCAATCAGCGGTCGGAGCCGGAGATGAATCCTGTGGATAATCTTCGGCACGAGTTCAATGTGCTGCTCAAACGAGGGGTGCACGGATTGGGGCTATTCGCGGTCGATCCCGAGCTTCGGGATCGACTGGCCTGGGCAGTGGGTGGGTTCGCCCAGGTCCGGGACTGACCAGTCTAACGCGCCTACATCGATTGAATGCCAATCAGCGGTATCATGTCCTGGGCCATGGTCAATGGCCCAGGACATATTCATGAGAAAGGCGTAGGCGAGTATATGACGACGCGCAAGATCATCCTGGACTGCGATCCAGGTCATGACGATGCGGTGGCTATCCTTCTGGCAGTAGGCGATCCGCGGATCGACCTGATCGGAGTGACTACGGTTGGCGGCAACCAGAGTCTGGACAAGGTTACCTATAATGCGAGGGCTGTGCTGGAGAAGGCACATGCGCGCCAGGTGCCGGTCCATGCCGGATGCGATAGGCCGTTGGTGCGTCCTCAGGAGGTGGCCGCTTCCATCCATGGCCAGACTGGTCTTGATGGTGTCGAGCTGCCTGAGCCTACCCGGCCCCTGGATTCCGGCCATGCAGTCGACTGGATCATCGAGACCATCATGCGCGAGGAGCCGGGCACGGTGACCCTGGTTCCCACTGGACCCCTGACCAACATCGCCATGGCCGTCCGCAAGGAACCCCGCATTGTCGATCGCGTCCGCGAGGTCGTGCTCATGGGCGGCGGTTACCATGTGGGCAACTGGAGCGCTGTCGCTGAATTCAATATCAAGGTGGATCCCGAGGCTGCTCATATCGTCTTCAATGAGCCTTGGCCGGTCACCATGGTGGGGCTGGATCTGACTCATCAGGCCCTGTGCACACCGGAGGTTCAGCAGCGCATCGAGGGCATCGGCACCGATCTGGCCCGCTTCGTCAGTGGGCTGATGGACTTCTTCCGCAAGTCCTACCAAGACAACCAGGACTTCGTGGACCCGCCCGTGCATGATCCCTGCACTGTGGCCTATCTGATTGATCCCTCTATTGTGAGCACCCGTCGCTGCCCGGTGGATGTGGAACTGCGCGGGGACCTGACCTGTGGGATGACCGTGGCCGATCTGCGCGGCCCGGAGCCCTCTGCTGAGGACTGCCACACCCAGGTGGCCGTCAAGCTGGACTTCCAGGGATTCTGGGACCTGGTGGTCAAGGCCATCACCGCGATTGGATGAGATCAATGAAGACTTCGAACACAGCCGCGCCCAAGAATGACAAGCCCGTTGCCACGACCGCTGGTGGCTCCGGCGCTTCTATAGTCGCCTTGATGACGGCCCTGATGGCCGCCGTCTTCGCCTTCCAGCTCAACGCCTCCATGCTCTCGCCGGCCCTGACGACCATGGGGACCGAGCTCAATGCCAGCAGCTCCAGCATCGGTCTGACCCAGACGGTGTTCTTCACCTCCTGTGCGGTCTTCTCCCTCTTTCTGCCTCGGCTTGGCGATCTGGCTGGCCGCAAGAAGGTGCTGCTGGGCATGCTGAGCCTGACGGCCCTGGGATGCGTGGTTTCCGCTCTGGCTCCCAATGTGACGGTGCTCATGATTGGTCGCGTCATTCAGGGGGTGGCCGGTCCGGTCGTTCCCATGACCCTGATCATGCTGCACGCCGAAGTGACTGATGAGGCCCGCTACGCCAAGCTCATGGCCGTTTTGACGGCGGTCAACGGCGGCATCGGCGGCGTGGATGCCATCCTGGGTGGATGGCTGGCCGGCACTTTCGGCTTCCGCTCGGTCTTCTGGTTCATGGTGGCCATTGCGGTGATTGCCGTCCTTCTGGTGGCCCTCTTCGCCCGCGAGAGCTATGCAGACGATCGCCCCCGCATGGACTGGGCCGGTGTGGTCTGCCTGTGCATCGCCTTCCTGGCGGCCTACCTGGCTATCAATGAGGTCGAGAAGCTGGCCCAGGCGCGCTGGATTCTGGTAGTCGTCGAGATCCTGGTGGCTGCGGTCTTCTTCATGATCTTCTGGAAAGTCGAAAGCTCCACGTCGGCGCCCATGGTCACCACCACCTACCTCAAGCAGCGGCGTACCTGGGGCCTGCTGCTGACGACTCTCACCACCATGGTGGGTGTCTTCGCCATCATGAACGGGATAGTTCCAGCTCTGGCCCAGGACGGCGAGGTCGGCGTTGGTTTGAAGGCCAGTATCGTCTCCTTTGCCACACTGACCCCATATGCCCTGGTTGGCCTGGTCTTCGGCCCGGTGGCCGGGACGCTGGCCTCGCGCTTCGGCTACCTCAAGGTTCTGAGAGTGGGCCAGTTGGTCAGCGTGCTGGGACTGGTCTTTGGCATCTATGTCTGCCTGGTCCCCAGTATCTGGAGTCTGGTGCTCCTCTCCCTGATCCTGGGCGTCTCCTATGCGGGGACGGCCAACATCATGCTCAACGGGCTGGGCGTGGTCCTGTCTCCTTCGGACAACACCGGGTATCTGCCGGGACTCAACGCCGGAGCCTTCAACCTGGGCTCAGGCCTGAGCTATGCGGTCCTCTACGCATTCATGAGCGGCTTGGCGGCTTCCGGTGGAGCCCGTACCGGCTATGTGGCGGCCATGATCGGCGGCGGCGTGCTGGTGCTGATTGCCCTGGCTCTGTCCTATCTGATTCCGGATCCGGAGCGAATGAACGACAAGTAGTATTGCCATCTGATAGGGGTCCTGCAAATGCAACCTATCCGCAGGGCCCCTATTCACGTTTTATGAGCATCCGACTCTGCGCCTATCCGACAAGGGTCAAAAGTCGGGGCCAGACAGACTAGCAGCCAGTAGCGCCGAGTGTCCCGACCATGGGCTCAGGGCCGGAAAATAGCGCCAGGAGAGGTCCTGTAAGCCATGGGCGGGCGCGTAAACTAAGTGAGGAATTCGTTCGCCGGAGGTGACCATGCAACATCGGGTGATCGGACTGCTGAAAAACGAGACCGTCCTGGTCGTCGCGGCAGTCATCGCTCTCGTATCCTGCATCCTCATTCCTCCCGACCGGCAATATCTGGGTTACATCCACGTCAATACCCTCACCCAGCTGGGATCCCTGATGATGGTGGTTTGCGGATTTCAGCGCATCGGGGTCTTCCATGCCATCGGAGCCGGCCTGCTGAGTCGTGTCCGCTCGGTGCGGGGCCTGGCCTTGGTCCTGGTTTCTCTGCCTTTCTTCTCTAGCATGTTCATCACGAACGATGTAGCCTTGGTCACCTTCGTGCCCTTCGCTATTGCTGTTCTCATCATGGCCGGGCTGGAAAACCATGCTCTGCTGATCGTCACTCTGATGACCCTGGGTGCCAATGTGGGCAGCATGCTGACGCCCATCGGCAATGCTCATAACTTATATCTCAAGGCCCGCTCCGAGATGCCTACTGGTGAGTTCCTCCTCCTCATGGCGCCTTATGCCTTGGTTGCCGCTTTGATGCTCTTCCTGTGTTGCTGGTTTGCCTTCAGGAATCAGCATCTGAACAAGTTTGAAGGCATGGATGCGCAAGAGATTCGACGCAGCATATTAGCACCCAGGGAGGAGGGGATACAGCCTCAGGTCAAGGAGATGCAGCAGTCCAGCGGATGGCGCATCGCCATCTATCTCCTGCTCTTTCTCGTCTGCTTGCTGGGTGTAGCCAAGTTGATTCCCCAGTGGGCCATGGTTCTGGTGGTGGCGCTGACCTTCCTGATCTGTGACAGGCGGGTGTTTTTACATGTGGATTGGGGATTGCTGCTGACCTTCGTGGCTTTCTTCATCTTTATAGGCAATGCCAGGAGGATCTCCCAGTTCTACAACCTGGTCAGTGGCCTGGTCAATATTCATCCTCTGATTACCTCGGTCCTGTGCAGCCAGGTCATCAGCAATGTGCCGACGGCCCTGCTGGTCTCAGGTTTTTCGACAGCCTGGCGTCCGATTATTCTGGGCACCAACCTGGGTGGGCTCGGAACCCTGGTCGCTTCAATGGCCTCACTGATTTCCTACAAGGCTGTAGTCAAGCAGTATCCGGGCAAGAAAGGCTATTACCTGAAAATCTATACCGTTTTTAATCTGCTCTTCCTCGTCGTGTTGGTTGGCATGGCCCTGCTGCTGGAGTAGACTGCCCTCCATCAACCAAATGGTGCCGCTAACATTGAGAGGGAGGCAGGAACGATGGAACCGGCCCCGTGCAAGTCTAAGCCAAAGCACACAGGGATATTGACCAGACGGAATCTTGGGGTTCTGGTCGGAATCATGGCCTTGGCCATCATGTCGCGGTTTGACTCCATCATCTCTCCTTCCGTTGCAGCCATCCAGGCATCCTTTCCCCATACCGATCCCTCCACCGTTGAATCGGTGGTCTCCATAGGCTCTTCGGCAGCTATAGTTTCAGCTCTTTTATTTGGCCAACTCTTGACCAGAATGAGTTTCAGAATTGCTGCCTGCATCAGCTGTCTGTGCGTCGCCCTGGGCGGCTTGATGCCCTTGGTGGTGCACAGCAGCGTAAGCCAGCTTCTCCTGTTTGCCTTGGTAGTCGGGTTTGGCGTGGGTATCGCTACCACAGTTCTCCCTAGTCTGTCGGCCAGGTTCTTCTGCGGGAAGCAGCTGGCGGCGCTGATGGGGCTGGTTCTTGCTGTTCAGGATGGCTCTTCCATGCTGGTTCTTGCCCTGGGCGGTGTTCTGGCCAAGGGAGGGTGGCTGCACAACTATTGGCTCTATTTCCTGGCCTTGCCTGCCCTGGTCCTGGTCATCTTCATGGTCCCCGGGGTCGGTGCCGTCGAGGAGGAGTCGGGAAAGGTCGTAGGTTCCAAAGTATCGTCCTCCCGAAAAAGCGGACAATGCTGGTGGGCTACCATTTCCTGTATTCTTATCGGGTTTCTGAGCATTTTCCTGGTCGCGGTCCTCTACAACAAGCTTGCGGTCTACATAGCCAAGTACGGTCTGGGCGGCACCAGCGCAGCCGGGGTGGCCCTGATGTTCAACACGGGTTCCTCGGTCGTGATCGGGCTTAGCATCAACGGCATCAAGCGGATTTGTCGACAATGGACCATTCCGGTCGCCTTCCTTCTGATGGCCCTGGGCGCCCTGCTCTTCCTGACTACCCGCTCCTTCCCGTTGGTCTGCTTATCCGCCTTTTTGGTTGGTTCGGGCAGCGCCATCAATATGGCTACCTGCCCCTTCCTCCTGTCCAATCTGACTCCACGCAAGCGCTATCCACTGGTAATGGGAATCTTTTCGGCCACCACCAGCCTCGGTTTTACGGCATCCACCTGGGCCTTCAAGGCTTTTTCATCAGTGTTCGGACTGAATCCGGTAACAGGCAGTTTCATAGGCATGCTGATCATCGCTCTGCTGGCTGCTGTCATTCTCTCGCTTGTCCGATTCCAGAGCTGTGTGGAATCGCGCTACGTTGAGCAATAAGCCGCCCTTTAGGCCGTAGAAGTCAGAAGTGTAGGATTCCGTCCTTTCATCGCGACAGGTAGGGGTTGCCGGTGATGACGAACCGTCGCAGGGTCTCTTTGGCATGGGATATGCCTATTCGGGGGGTTGCCGTGATGGTCTCGTCCTGGGCCAGCCCTGCGGCTGCCAGGCGGATGGGCGGTTTCCTGAGGTCATGGCCGTAGTTGCGCTTGTCGATGTCCAAGGCCTGACAGAGCTTGGCGGGACCGTTGGTCAGTTCCCGGTCCGGGTGACGGCCGTGCCTGTGGCTACGTAGAAGATCCAGACCCTGCACTGGCTGGCAGGCTCGAATCAGTACCCCAGCGCCGAATCCGTCCTCCTGACAGGAGACGTTCATGCAGTAGTGCATTCCATAGGTAAAGTAGACGTACATGTGTCCGCTGGGGCCGAAAAGGGCATCGTTGCGGGCCGATCGCCCGTGATAGGCATGGCTGGCCGGATCATTCTGATCGTAGGCTTCGGTTTCCACGATCCGAACCCTGGCCTGTTCACCTTCCGACTCGTAGTCCCGGATGATCAGGCAGCCCAGAAGCATCCGGGCGGCCTCCTCCACAGGACGGTCCAAAAAGTTAGGGAAGACCAGGTAATCGTCCTGGCCTGAACCGGCCTTCATTCCGTTTGGTCCTTGCGGACCCAGACCGCGCGCTGGCCACGTGATTCCGGCTGAATGCAGACGAAATTATCCTGGTGGGGCAGAGCTGCGACCTGTGGATGGTCGTGATCGTAGGGTCCCTGGGCCTGGGCGCCGCCTGCATCGCCGACCTGGGCAAAGAAGTCTTCGGAGGCATCCTTGAACCAGGTCCATTCCTCCGGCAGATCCTCCTCGTAGAAGATCGCTTCCACGGGGCAGACCGGCTCGCATGCGCCGCAGTCGATGCATTCGTTGGGGTTGATATACAGGTTCCTTGGGCCCTCGTAGATGCAATCCACCGGGCACTCGTCCACGCAGGCCTTGTCCTTGACGTCCACGCAGGGCTGGGCAATCACGTAGGTCATTAATTTACGCTCCTTCTTGGTTGGTTGTCTGCTGTTGCTACTTTCAGGAAGCATCCCTTTGGCGAGGACAGAGGTTTCAGCGACACGCTGGCCTTTTTGTCCCTGGCCGCCTTGCTGCTGCCCTCCACGATTCCTTGGACCATACCCAGATGGATTGTGCAGATAATGGGATGGGCGTTGACGCTGTCCAAGAAGGGGCATGAGGTCAGATACAGACTCGCTGAATCCGGTTCTGCCGTAACCGGAGCAAACCCCAGGGTGGCCAAAGTGTTCAACAGTGTCTGCGTCATGCTTGATGACAGGTCCTTTTCTGCATTCCCTCTGCTTTGTCTGGCCAGGGCACGACCCCAGACCTGACCTGCTTTCAGTGCGGCTCTATCCCTGCTGTCAGTATCGGGGCAGGCGGTTTCCAGAGCCATGCAAAGCGAGGAGATCATATCCTCCCTGACCCGGTTCATGAATGTGGGGGAGTATATGACAGCGGGTCTGCCCCGTCCGGCTGATTGACCGTCGCTGTCGTTTCTCCGGCGGACTGCTTCGCCCTGTTCGACCAGATGTTCAAGATGGAAACGAGCGGTCGTCGGATGGATGCCAAAGGCTTCTCCAACCTGCTGTGCGGTCAGACCCGTACCGGTCTGTTCGGCCGCCACATGCAGATAGTCCAAGATTGCGGAGCGGATCTCCTCCCCGCTTCTACGCTTGCCGTGGGCTTGAATTTCCTGACTCATCGATTAAATTGTATAACTATCAAATCAATTATCAACCCAGGACAAGGCGGACAGACTCATGCACAATGACCAGAAGATGCGCAAGTCCGGCGGCAGAATGGCCTTGCCCAGGTCCAGGATGGTCCTCCTTATCGGCGCAGGTCTGGCTGCATTGCTTGGCCTTGTTGCGGCATTGATCCGTTCGGATCTGATCCACCCCTCGGGCAGGGTCCCCCTGGCTGATCTGCATGGCGGGCTCATGGTCTATGGGTTTTTGGGCGCTGCCATTGGTCTTGAAAGGGCAGTGGCTTATCGTAGTGGCGGATCCAGCAAGCCCTCATGGGGATTTTTCGCTCCCGCCTTGGGCTTGCTGGGGTCTCTGCTCTGCCTGCTGTCGCTGATGGTTTCGAGCCCCGCTGTTGCCCCGGCATGGGTCAGAGTGGAGCTTTTTGGCGGCATTCCGTGGACTTTGTCCATGTTGGTCCTGACAGCTATGTACTTGGCCATCTGGCGTCGACAGCCTTCTGCGGAGGTGCTCATACAGGTCCTCGGATCCCTGGTGGGTCTGGTCGGGGCTGCTGCATGGGTTGCAGGATTGGACGCCTCGGTTCTAGCTCCAACATGGCTCTTCTTTCTGGTTCTGACCATCGTCGGTGAGCGGGTGGAACTGGCCAGGGCGGTCTTTTCGGATGTCCGTCTTGAATCGGGGATTCTGGGACTCAGCCTCCTGGCGGTCCTGATGCTGCCGGTCCAAGCCATGGCGCCTTCGGTCGGCTATCCGCTTCTGGGGCTGTCACTGGGCCTGCTCCTCCTGGTCATGGCCAGTCATGATGTGGCCAAGGGCACCTTCCGTCATGGAGGCCTGCCAGGGTTCATGGGCACCTGCATGCTGTCGGCCTATGCCTGGGGACTCCTGGCTGCCCTCATCTGGATGGCGGCACCTCTGGATTCCAGCACCTACTGGGGCGACATGGCACTGCATGCCTTGGCTGTGGGATTCATCATGACCATGGTCATTGCCCATGTCTGCATGATCGTCCCCTCCGTCATTCGCAGGCCTCTGCCATTTCATCCGCTCCTTTGGGGCGCTTGGGCGCTTATACAAGTTGGTTTGCTGATCAGGCTCCTCGGAGCCATCCGGCTCTATACGCCCTTGTGGAAGGCGGGGAACCTGCTGAATGTCCTGGGAATCCTCTCCATGATGCTGACCGTGGTCTACCTGGCTGCTCGTGGCAAGCAGGTCCTGGCATCCAAGCGCTACCGTCGGCGCCGGCCCGAGGGTTCGCAAGCTGAATATGTCGGGACCCAGGCCCTGCGGATGGACCTGATCGCCACCTCGGCTACAGTGCTGGTCCTGGCGGCCGCCGTTGTTTTGATGGCCCTGCGGCCGACGCTGGCTGTCTCGGTCGGGGCTGCGCCCACCGGAGGCGTCCAGGAGGCTTCGTCGAAGAGCGTCCAGCCGACGGGTCACATCAGCCGAGCTTCAATCAGAGTAAAGGGGATGGCCTTTGTGCCGGATATCATCACCATCGAGGCAGGCGACCGGCTGGTTGTAAATTTTCAGAACACCGGAGATCAACGGCATGACTTGGTTTTCGCCAATGGCAAGAGCACGGGGTCAGTTCCGGTAGGCCAGAGCGTCTCGGTTGACGTAGGGGTCCTGGGGGGCGACACACTGGGCTGGTGCTCGTTGGCAGGGCATCGTCAGATGGGCATGGAGCTCAAGGTCCAGGTAAAGGGTGGAACAACTACCGAGCAAGTGCAGTCCTCTGCTGGGCGGGCGGCCCTAAGTCATATCCCATCAGCTGCCAAGCTCAAGTCACAGGCTGAGAAAAGCGACCCCGCCAAGGCCGCCCTTGCGCCACTGGACAATCAGGGGAAGGCTGGAACCAGAAAATACACGCTGGACGTCAAAGAGCGCAAGGAGCAGGTGGCAGCAGGGCTTGATCGCACGGTCTGGAGCTTCGATGATGCGGGCGATCCACGGGATGAAGGGTCGCGCCCCCTGGCTCAAGGTCCGGTGCTCAGAGGTCGGGTGGGAGACACCTTTGAAGTAACCATCAGGAACAAGGGAAGCATGAGCCATTCCATTGACTTTCATGCCGGCCCGGCCGTCCCTCAAACCATGATGCGCAACATAGAGCCAGGCAAGGAGCTCCTGTATACCTTCACCGCGGATCGGGCTGGCATTTGGATGTATCACTGTAGCAGCGACCCCATGTCAAACCATATTGCCAACGGCATGTATGGGGCTGTGGTTGTCGATGACGGTACCCTGCCGCCGGTAAGCGCGGAGTATGTTCTGGTCCAGTCCGAAATTTATCTGGGGTCCAATGGAGGGACTGCCGATGCTGGAAAGGTGGCGGCCATGAACCCGGATATCATGACCTTCAACGGACGGGCCTTTCAATATGACGCCCACCCTCTCAAGCTGGAGAGGGGGCAGAGGGTCCGCATCTGGGTTCTGGATGCGGGTCCCAACCAGCCTCTGTCCTTCCATATCGTGGGAACCCAGTTCGATACGGTCTGGACTGAGGGCCGCTTTCTGATAGGCGGAGGTCTAGATGCGAATTCTGCCGGTGCTTCATCGGCCGGAGCGCAGGTCCTACCCTTGCTGCCGGCCCAAGGTGGCTTTGTGGAGCTCAAGGTCGATCAGCCAGGCGACTATTCCATAGTCAACCACGTCATGAGCCTGGCCGAGAAGGGTGCGCATGGCATCCTGCGGGTGTCATGACGCAATTAATCGGCGTCTGTCGTCTTCAATCCTGCAGCTGGAGTCCCTTGCCGTCCATGTGGTAAGGCGAGCCTGGATGTGAGCCAAGAATCTGCGCACCTTCTACGATGGCCCATACTGAAGAGATGAGAGGGCCGATGAAGAGGACGAAGATGGTGATCAGCAGCTGAGCTACCCCACGCCCGGTCTTACCCAGATAAAAGTTGTGTATGCCGAAGCCGCCTAGGAAGAAAGCCAGAATGGCTGCTGTGACCTTCGACTTGTTCGACATACCCGGTCCGCTGATATATTGGGCCTGAAGCTGCCAAGGTTGAATTTGGGCCGGTCCGCTGGTGCTGTTGGATTGAGGCGTATATGTGGTTTGGCCATAGGGATTCTGCGGCCCTCCCTGGGTGCTCGTGCTCGGAGCCTGCCAAGTTTGATTCGCATCCGGGTACCCGTTGGCAGTTGCTGAGGGATTACCCTGCTGGGAAGCAGACTTGTAGCTTTGGTTGGCAGGCTCTTGCCCGTATCCCCTGTAGCCTGAATAATTCTGGCTTGCCTGAGCCGTCGGGTCTTGGTTCTCGCCTGTTTGCTTATCTGTGGGTTGATGCCAATCGTTCATGGTTGCCTTTCTTATCCATACCATTGTGGGAATGCAACATTATATCTCCAAGAGGGTTTGACTAAAGAGAGGACTTGGCCCTGAAATCTGTTCAGCCAAGACTTAAAAAAGTAGGGCAAAGAATTATTTGGTCATTATTTGGCTATGGATATGTGCTTTGCGCCGGTGGCGTCGGCTGTTCTGTGGATCCTATGGAAAACGGCTGATCCTGGGTTTGGTTGTTGAATCGAATATGCTTTGCCAGAGCAGAGCGCGGGCTTGCAGACAGGCAGAGAGGGTCAGTGAGCAAGTTTCTCATTCATAGTTACAGGCATATTCGAGTTTGTGTTTATTTGCAGATGGTTCCCAAGGGAAGCGGCAACCGTTGTGTGGAATATTCCTTGTCTCCATGACCAGCAATCGGTCTTTTCGGCGTTTTCTTTCATGACTCAGTTGCTTGTACCGGCTTTAAGGGGGGATGTGCTGAACGAGCAGGTAAACACGAGGTCTAGCATATAGACATGAGTCAGAGCGTAGGTTCATATGCCATCATGCTGACCAATTTCGATTCGGAGGAACAGCTGAACGATTGGAATCAGGTCAGGCTTCTATGCAACAGCAAGCATAAGCAGAAATGCGATCAAGAGCGCATTCCAGAGGTGAATTCGAAGTTCTGGTCAGATGGTCCTGACGGCGTGAGCGTCTGTGAAAGAACCATTCAGCAGCATCCGGAGTTCCTAGAACGATTTGCCGGCATTCTCAGAACGGCATTCCTTTATAGTCCCCATGTCCTTGTCACTGATGCGGAGCTCTTTGATGGCGTCTATTTTCTGGCATTTGGTCCTGATGTCGTCCTTGACCTTCTGGGGCAGAATGGCTATGAAAAGCCTTTCCTCACCGTATCCGGCAGGCAACCGACCTTGGAGCAGTGCCTGTTGCAGTTCACGACAGTGCCGCTTGACCATCAGCATCAACTTTCAGCCGGAGAAGAGACGGTTGACCTGCCGGATATAGGTACGCTGCGTCCGCTTGAATATCAGGTCCTACAGAAGACCATCACCTCTGAAGAAAGTCAACGATTTATTCCACAGGTCAGAGCTGTCTTGGATGGGCATGCAGGCGATCATTGGTCGATAGCCCAGAGGATCGCTTGCTTGTACGCTGTGTACAGCCAGCAGGACCCGTCTGATGATACCTGCCAATTGCTGGCTCAGCGCTGGCAGGAATGGATAGATGCTGAACAGAAGGGTCTCATCAGGTATGAGCAACAAGATTCTCAAAGCGGGTCGAATTCCGGCATCGTCCGTAGCTTCAATGATGCCTTTCTTCCTGTTGTCAGAGAAAACGCCGATTGCCTGCGTTCCTGGTGTTCCACATCCAAGGCGAACGAGGCGGAAAAGACCGCATTCCGGAATGTTTTGGACAAGATAAGTCATGAGCCGAGACGGTCCAAGGCCTTTGCGCTTATCAGGCATTCTGCTTTGCCCTTGGGCACGACTGATTGCAATAGGACCATGGAATGCGATCAGCAAACGCTGGTGGACTGGTACCAGTTCGTCTACCGCTTGGCAATGGCGGATTACCTGGGCTGCTGCCTTATGGCCGTACAAAGCAAACCGAATTCGTATGAGCGCTATGCTGGCCGGACAGGTGGGCGCTCATTGATGCTGTCGGGCAAGGTAACAGAATTGTTGGGGCAGATGCCTTCCGGCTGTTTCGTGCAGTTCTGTTATCAGTCAAGAGATGCGATACAGCAGTGGCGTAATTGTCGACCGAACGCCCCGGACTCTGACCAGCAGCGGCATATTCGCAACATTGCCTATTGCGTTCAGAAGTTTGCATCGCAGCTAGACCGAAAACAGGACAATTGTAAAATTATCAAACAGTTTATTGCGACCCTGATCATCGCATCCATATCTGTTTTTTGTGACAAGATCATTTTTTCAAGTTCAATATCCATTATCGTGATATTGACTGGGGCCTGGTTCATTGAAGTATTTCCCGAGTTGCTGACAATGATGGAGTGGATGCACGATCAGCATACGGCAACACAAACCATGGTATTCGCTCAACGGTAATCATCGACCAGGAAGGTGACTGTGAAAAACGCTGACGAGTTGAGGCCTAGGGTTCCTCTGCAGGAAATAAGGCGTAGGAAAGTCTTCGAGGAAGCCGGGGGAGCCGACTTTACTGTGACTGCTGTGGACGTCAAGGTGAGGGACACAGGTGCAAACATGACCTTGCACGTGGCATCTGTCAAACAGGGTCGACCGGGTGTGATCTGCGTGACGGTCGTAGAACGAGGGGGGGAGGACTTCTATCTGATAGCGCGCCACTGGCGGGTCGCTGTAGAAGACCGGTTATGGGAATTTCCGCGAGGTATGGGGGAGCAAGGCGAGAATCCACAGACTACAGCCATCCGTGAATTGCACGAAGAGACCGGACTGTGGGCTCAGCCTGACGCCGTCCGTCAGTTGCACAGGCTTCATGCCGATGCCGGGGTGCTTCAAGACGACGTGCGGGTGATGGAAATACGGCTTGATGACGTTTCATCCATTCCTGTACTCGATAGCGTCAAGCAAGGCGGTGATTGGGAATTGGAGGATCTGCAATGGCTGCGGTCAGCTGATATTACCAATATGATCCATGATGGACGACTGATTGATGGGCCTACCATTGCCGCATTCTCGATACGAGAGATTAATAAGCACATACAGTGAGTTCGTAGTGCAATTGGTGACCCCGGAGAGATTCGAACTCTCGACCTACAGATTAGAAGTCAGTTGCTCTATCCAGCTGAGCTACGGGGCCAAACCCTTTCATTGTACCCGCCTGGGTCCACCGGCGGGTCAGATCCATGAAGCCTGGTCGGTAAGGGCATCCGATATGGCTCGAGTCATTGCCGGAACGGTCATGCCATACCTTTCCAACAGGGTGGTCTTGGGGACCCGGTCGTTGAACTCCTTGGCCGCTCCGAAGGCCAGGGTGTGAACCTGACTAGGTCCGTAGTATGCAGCCACGGCTTGGCCCCAGCCGCCGTCCAGCTGACCGTCCTCGATGGTGACCACCAGGGAGTGGGTGCTGGCCAGGGCCTCCAGGGTCTGCTCATCCAAGCTGTCGTAGCGATGGGGATCTACCAGTGTGGGCTTCAGCCCCGTGGACCTCTTCAAGGAATCAGCAAGATCGCGGCCAAGTGGAAGGGCATCGCCGAGAGCCAGTAGGGCTACGGTCTTACCTTCTTGCAGGATTCGATAGTGATCCCAGGGAGCAGCGTCCGATCCGCATTCAGCATTGGTCTTCGAGGGATTTGCAGCCAGCTCCATTGGCTTGCCTGCGCGTTCTGTCGCCAGCGTGCGCTCGCCGGGCACCCTGATGACCACCGGCTGCCGGGCCGGACCCGTGGCCCAGGCCAGCATGTCAAGGAATTCGGCCCCGCTGGTCGGAGCCAGGCAGGTCAGTCCGGGGATGCCTCGCATCATGACCATGTCGGCCGCGCCGGAATGTGTGGCATCGGTTTTGGCAACGCCGGTGGAGAAGACCAGCAGAGTCACCGCACAGCCGTTCAAGGCCATCTCCTGCTCAATCTGGTCGTAGGCCCTCTGGAAGAAGGTGGCCGATGTGGCGACCACGGGCGTGCCTCCGGCCTTGGCGATGCCCGCAGCGTAGGCTATCGCGTGGGATTCGGCGATGCCCACGTCCCGGTAGTGGTTCCCGGCCCGCTGGCGGAAGTCGGGATCGATACCGTTGGACAGCGGCGTAGCAGGGGAGATGACTACCAGGCCCGGCTCTTGTGGGAACCTGGCCTCCAGGGCCTGCATGGCCATTCTTCCGTAAGTCTTTCGTGAGTTGGGCAGGCGACCAAGAGAGTCCAAGCCGTCCTGCCAGTGGTTGGCCTCCACCGGACCTTCAGCGGGCAAATCCGGCAGGGAAGTCATATGAGCTGTTTGTCCATCGCTCTGAGCTATGGAAGTCGGGCCGATTTGTCCCTGACTGCCCTGTCCCAGCCCCAAACCCTTGCGGGTGTGGATATGGACCACCACTGGATGATCAGTGTTCTTGACCTGGCGGAAAGCCTCGATCAGATCCTCGATTCGGTTGCCCTTCTCCACGTAGCGGTAGTCCAGTCCAAGGGCGCGGAAGGGATTGTCCGGGCTGCGTCCTCCACTGGCACGCAGGGCCGCCAGACTCTTGTAGAGTCCCCCGTGGTTCTCGGCGATGGACATTTCGTTGTCATTAACCACGATGATCAGATTGCCACCCTGCTCTGATGCCCAGTCCAGCCCCTCGAAGGCCGGTCCGCTGCTCAGGGAACCATCCCCGATGAAGGCGATGATGTTGGCCTTGCCGCCGGTCGCATCCCGCTGGGCGGCCATTCCACAGGCCAGACCGATGGAGGTGCCAGTATGCCCCAGCATGAAGTCGTCGTAGGGGCTCTCCCTGGGCGAGGTGAATCCGGACAGATCCTCATGATGCTCGGGATCCGTGTAGGCCCGGCGCCGACCGGTCAGAATCTTGTGAGTGTAGGCCTGATGGGAGACGTCGAAGATCAGATGATCATGAGGCATATCGAAGACGTAGTGCAGGGCGATGATGGGCTCGATGGTGGCTAGATTGGAGCCCAGGTGGCCGCCATGACGTCGACAGAAGCGGATCAACAGCTGACGGATCTCATCGGCCAGTCGATTCAGCTCTTCTACGGAGAGAACCTTCAGATCCTGTGGGGAGTCGATGCTGTCCAGAAGCTTGCCCATAACCCTCCTGTCGATTTCCGTGATGCAATCCAATGATTATAGGTCTGGGGCGGGGGTTTGGAGCCGCTGAAGGCCCGATGTTCACCAGGCCCGGCCCTTACATCCATAGGACCGTCACGATTGGCTGCTTCTCCCCGGTCTTGCGTAGTATCGAATGTGCATGAACATTGGAGGGCCAATGGCTGACAATACACATGAAGGGGCACGCGTCGCAGTGATCATGGGATCATCGAGCGACTGGGAGACGATGAAGGAAGCCTGTCGGATGCTGGACCGGTTCGCTATCGTCTACACCAAGGAGGTCATCTCCGCCCATCGCACACCTGGGCGCATGGCGGAGTTCGCGCATCAGGCTCGGAGCCAGGGCATAGGGGTCATCATTGCCGGGGCCGGTGGGGCAGCCCATCTGCCGGGCATGGTGGCGGCCCAGACCACGCTACCGGTCATCGGGGTGCCCGTGAAGTCCCACGCCTTGAGCGGGGTTGATTCACTCCTGTCCATTGTGCAGATGCCTGCCGGTATTCCTGTGGCGACCACGGCCATAGGAGCATCCGGGGCTACCAACGCCGGTCTGCTGGCGGCTTCGATTCTCTCCATCAATGAACCGAGGCTGGCTCAGGCCCTGGATGGCTACCGTGCCGAGCTGGCCCGATCCGTGGAGGCTTCCAATGCCAAGCTTGTCTGAGGAGACCAAGGGAAGGATCGACCACCTGGAGCCGGGGTCCGTCATCGGTATCGTGGGTGGCGGCCAGCTGGGACGGATGATGGCCCTGAGCGCCCGCTACCACGGATTCCGTATCGGTGTGCTGGACCCCACACCCGATGCTCCCGCAGCCCAGGTGGCCGACTTCCAGGAGACGGCCGACTATGACGACCTCGACGCTATCAAAAGGCTTGCCGACCGCAGCGATGTGCTCACCTACGAATTCGAAAATGTGGATGCCGACGCACTGGATCAGGTGAGGGACCGTGTGGCCATCCCCCAGGGAACCGACCTGCTCAGGGTCACCCAGGACCGTGTCCACGAGAAGACCTTCATCAACCGCCATGGCATCAATACCGCCCCTTGGAAGCAGGTTGACGGTCTTGAACAGCTCGACTCAGCCCTGAAAGAGCTGGGAATGCCCGCTGTGCTCAAGACGCGAACCGGCGGCTATGACGGCCACGGTCAGGTGGTCCTGCGCACGAAGGAGGATCTTCAGGCCCTGCAGGCGCGGATGAAGGGCCGGGACTTCCCACCCTCCGTGCTGGAGGGGTTCGTGGACTTCGCCTTCGAGGCCTCCATACTGGTCTCAGGCAACGGGAAGGACTATGTCACCTTCCCCATGGTGCGCAACGAGCACCGTCACAACATCCTGCACATGACTCTGGCGCCGGCCCAGGTCGAGCCTGAGATGGCCGACCGGGCGCGTGACATGGCCCTGACCCTGGCTGACGGCTTCAAGCTGGCCGGGACCTTGGCCCTTGAGCTCTTTGTCATGCCCGATGGCGGTCTGGTGGTCAACGAGTTGGCCCCACGCCCCCATAACTCCGGTCACTACACCATCGAGGCCTGTTCCATGGACCAGTTCGATGCCCATGTCCGGGGCATCGCCGGGTGGCCCCTGCCCAATCCCCGCCTGCTCAGCCCGGCGGTCATGGTCAACGTTCTGGGCCAGCATGTGGCCCCGGTCAGAAGGCTGCTTGGTGAGCACCCCGAATGGTACCTGCATGATTACGGCAAGGCCGAAGTGCGCACTGACCGCAAGATGGGGCATCTGACGGTGCTGACCGACGATCCGGAGCGGACAGCCAAGGATCTGGAGGCCACAGGCTGCTGGTCCGACCTGGACTGAACCGAATCCTCACATCTGTACCGGCAATCCGGATGTAGGCTTGGTGGAGCCCAAGGAGTGTGTCTAATCATGAACGCTGGCTCATCCGTCGGCCGCCGGACGCGGCAGAAGAACGCCATCTGGAGGGTTCTTCAGGCCCAGAACGATTTCGTCTCAGCCAAGGAGCTGCACAGGCTTCTTCGCGACTCGGGCCAGCGAATCGGCTTGGCCACGGTCTACCGTCAGCTGGGCTCCCTGCATATGTCCGGCAGCCTGGACTGCATCGAGCACGGAGGCATTCGCCTCTACCGGGTCTGCCTGGCCCAGCGGAGGCACCATCACCATCTGGTCTGTGAACACTGCGGCAGGACCGTCGAAATCAGCCCGCCCGACGATGGCTGGCTGAAGGCCGTGGCAGCTGAACATGGCTTTACGGTCTCCTCGCACACCTTGGAGGTCTACGGCCTGTGCAGCAGCTGTCGGGACCGCTCCAGTCAGACAGGCGTCAGTGATTCTCCCGGCCCTTGGGCATGATGGTCTTGATGGCATCCCAGGCCTGCGAAGCCTTGAGATTAGGCAGGTAGGCCTGGACCACGGCCAGTCCGATTTGGGCCAGCTGGGCAGGGTCAGGATAGCAGATATAGACCGGGTGCTCGCTGGGCTGGAACTTCTTCTTGAAGAAGAAGAGCGATCGGAAGCCATAGGCCGGTTCCATCAGGTCGGCTACCATATGCAGGGCATGCTGCAGGAAGGCGGTCCGATCTTCGCCGCCGTCCATGCCGGCCAGGGGAGCGGCCGACAGGCTCATGAATTCCGCCGTGCCCTGGTCGCGTAGCCGTTCGGCCATCCGTGCGATCAGGAACTCCATGATTCCATTGGGGCTGTCGGTCCTGTGCCTCATGAAGTCCAGAGTCCAGCCGATCACCTGACCCTGGCGGTAGGTCGGCATCCAGCTGGTCACGGCCAATACTTTGCCCCGGTCATCTACCGCGTAGAGGATGGCCATTCGCGGGTCCCTCAGTTCATCAAGGCCACCCAGGGTGAATTTCATCTCAGGCAGCGCTTTGAGTTCGGCCCATTGCTCGGAGATGTCCACAATCTGCGATTGGACGTCCCAGGAGGCATCGTTGAATGTGGTCAGCACATCGGTGATGTTGTCTCGCTTGGCCTTGTTGATGGCTGTGCGAATATCCTGCCACTTTTTGCCTTTGGTCTGCCAAAGACTGGGGGTGACCACCATCTCTGTGCCGACTGTCAAAGTGGACCAGCCACGTGCGGCCAGCAGATCACGTTGGGGCTTGTGGACGCTGTAGAAGACCGGTGACCAGGAGTGGGTGTTGCAGAAGCGCGTGAATTCGTCCAAGTCGTCCGCATACTCCTCAGGGTCGCCGAATGGGCCAGTGGTGGTCAAGGCTATGCCGTGCAAAAGCCGGTAGGCGATGCCAGAGTGGCCGCTGGGGGAGAACCAGTAGCTGTTGCCCTCCCAGGTGGTCATGAAGGACATGCTTTCGCCACCGTACT
This sequence comes from Bifidobacterium asteroides, assembly GCF_009683175.1. Lineage (GTDB taxonomy): Bacteria > Actinomycetota > Actinomycetes > Actinomycetales > Bifidobacteriaceae > Bombiscardovia > Bombiscardovia asteroides_H. Next base: position 310,311 of record NZ_WKKW01000001.1, on the reverse strand, counting down.
CGACCAGCTTGTCAGCCTCCTGGCGTTCGCTGCCATTCTGGATGACCGAGCTGCGCATCCAGGAGAGCAGAACCACCAGAACCACCAGCCAGAAGATCAGCCCTATTCCATGGCTGACCATTCTCCCCGTGGGGGTACGCGGCACCAGGGCTGGAAGGAAGCGTGAAGCCACTCCATTGGGCAGATAGAGCGAAGGCAGCTGGGAGAGTGCTCTGCTGGTGGTGGGTCGGGGGTTGAAGGAGCCGGGACTGATGGCAGTGAAGGCCATGTAACCCATGGCGGTGGCCAGGAAGGCCAGGACGATGGCTGCCCAGCCCAGTTGTAGACGTGAAGTCTTGGTCCGCACAAGGAAGATTCCCAGGTTTCGCACCAGGAACCAGCTGAGAATCAGCGGCGGCAGGGTGATGATCAGCAGGGAGGGGATGGCGCCGTGACGGATGGCCTGGGGCAGCCCTTCGCCGATGGTCAGTGGGAATACCAGGAAATAGAGCAGGGCCATGACGACGGTCAGGGCGTTGAGGACCACACCGGTGACAGCGGCGACCCGGCGGCCGTGGTAGATGCCCCAAGCCGCAACCAGCATCACCAGGGTGGGCATGATCAGGGAGGAGATGCCGGTGGGGGCGTGGCCGGCGACCAGGCCGTAGTGGGCGTAGCAGCTGACCTGGTTGTTTTCTGCAAGGCAGCGAGACAGTGCAGCGCTTCCGCCTGTATTGGAGCCCATGAATGTACCCAGGGGGGTGAGGAAGCCGGCGCGGATGCGGGAGGAAACGGTGACCAAGGGGCCAAGTGCCAGAACCGTGGCGACCGCTCCCAGCAGGTGGCGGGTCTCGTAGGATCCGCTATGGCCGTGCGGATTGGCATCCTGGACCGGTCCGTGCCAGAGGTGTCCTGTCATGTGTCCGATCAGCGCTGCCGCCAGGGCGCAATAGGAACCCGGATTGCCGGTGTAGAGCACCATGAGGATCAGCGCTGTGTAACCGATGGTGGCAATCCTGCGTCGCCAGAGGAAGTCGCTGAAGGGGATGGATGCCATCAGGGAACCGACCACCAGGATGATGGGGCTGAGCGACATGGGCACTTTGATGAACCAGGCCCAATGATCCTGGAGGGCGTTGATCAGCCAGCAGATGATCAGACCGACCGCCGCGCCGCCTACGGCACTGATGACCGCTGCCAGCACGGTGCGCCTGCGCCCCAGCCTGGTTTCTGCGATGCATAGCATTACCAACACCAGGGCAACGTCGATAGCCAGCGGCAGAGGACCCGGGGTGATGACCAGGGATACCAGCAGTCGTGCAAACTGGATCAAGAGCGAGGGCCGACCCTGTCCATGCAAGGGTCGGGAGGCCTGACGAATAATCAGATCGGACAGAGGCATGCCCAGCCGGTTTCTGCCAGGAATGCGCAGCAGCCAGATCAGTAGCCAGCTGATCAGATTGAGCAGGATCAGTCCGAGGCTGAAGGCCAGTGCAAGGGCGTGACGTCTGGCCCATCGTGCCAAGTCTGTCAGCAAGACACTCTTGGCTGAAGGTTCCATCAGTCTGGATCCCTTATTCGTTGTCTGCATGATTGCGGTGGCTCTTTCTGCTGATGATCTCTATTGACCTGCTGTATCGGCTTCAGCTGATGTTCATCTCAACAATATCCGGAAAGTCCTGGACTGGTTGGGACATTGGTCCAAGCCCCATGGCTTCGCCCAGCCATTCCAGTCCGGGCTTCCAGGCAGTCTTGACTGTATGCCAGTCATGGCCCGACCCTTGGGTTATGACGGCCTCCACGCTCATACCAGCCTGGTCGGCGGCCTTGGCGATGACCATCATATTGTGTTGGGACTCCTTGTCGTTGGAACCGGCGGCAGTGAATAGCCGCTGGCTCGATGGCGCCCGATCCTTGATGGCTTTGGCGGGAACCTGGGCCAGGAAGCGTTTCCGGTCGCCGCCGAAGTAATCTTGGATCATCTGGTCCCGTCGACCCTGGGTCGGCTCCAGCTCCCCGTCGGCCGGGAGCATGTTCCCGTAGACGTCGGGATGCCGCGCACCCAGCTGAGTGGAGCAGGTCCCTCCCTGGGAGAATCCTCCGATGGCCCATAGCTGGGGTTTGCTGTCGACCGGCAGGTTGGCCCGGATCCAGGCAGGCACGTCATGGCTCAAATAGGTTTCGGCCTTTCCGTAGACGGGTGAGTCTACGCACAGGCTGTTGTGGAAGGAGGATCCGTTCTGGTCGGGGGAGACCACCACTGGAGCCAGTCCATCGTGTTCGGCCGCATAGGCATCCATCATGGCGGGGATGGACCCGGCGGTGAAGAGCCGGTCTGGGCTGCCGGGTTGACCGGCCAGAAGGACGAAGACGGGCAGAGCGGGGGGCTTCTTGCTCAACGCAGCGGGCGGTAGGTAAATATCGGCTGGACGTGCCAGGAAACGTGAGCTGTCATTGGGGATGTGCACGCTGTAGGAGCGGCCGGTGCGGGGATAGGTCGGCAGGATGCCCTTGGAGGCCCTGGCGCGCCACTGGGCCACGCTCATGGCCGGTCTGGCCGCCTGATGACTCCCATAGTCAGGATAGAGAGTGACGTCGAACAGGGATCCCAGAGTGGTGAACTCTCCGTAGATGATATCCACTCTAAGTCCGGTGGACAGCAGGCAGAGCAGGATGCTCAGGGCTGCCAGGAGGCGGCGCCATCCCCGGGAAGTGACCAGGACGCAAATGGTGAACCCCACAGCTAGGAAGCCCAAGGCCACGGTGATAATGACCATCCAGCCCAGGGAAACTCCGAAGAGCATGAAGACATCGGAGACCAGCCAGGTGGCCAGCAGTCCCAGGGCTCCTATGCCTGCGGCGATGGCGATCTGCCTCAACAGGGTCCGCCAGCGTCCATGGGTCAGTCCGGTCAACACCAGCAGAACCAGGGCCAGGGCCGTCAGGGTGAACAGTGTTGCGGGAAGCCATCCCTGGGTCAGATGGACCTTTGCCAGCCATGTACCCATGCAGTTCCTTCCAGCAAAACGTATCCGCAGTTCAGTATAGGGAGTGTTCAGGCGGATGATTGCCATTTGCCTGGGCAACCTTCCTGGCCATTGGTTGTTCTATGGTAGATTTATTGATAATCAATCTCAGTAACGCTCGTAGGGTTTGCCAAATGACCCCACGTTGGTGCCAGGAAGGAACCCATATCCATGCATGCCAGCAGCCCACGCCTTCGCCGGACCCGCACCTTGGTCGCCGCCCTTCTGGCCGGACTGACCCTGCTGACCAGTCTGACAGGCTGTGGTAATAGCGAAGCGTCCTCGTCGCCCACCGGGTCCGGCCTTTTGCAGGTGGTGGCCAGCATCAATCAGTGGCAATCCCTGGCCGAGGACTTGGGCGGCAACCAGGCCCGGGTGGACACCATTCTGAGCAACACTTCGACTGATGCCCATGACTATGAGCCGACGACGGCCGACATCGCCCGAATCAGCCGTGCCGATCTGGTCATAGTCAACGGGGCCGGCATCGACGACTGGGCTGCCAAGGCCGCTGAAACCGGGCAGGCCAAGTTGGTGGACATATCCAAGGCATCGGGGCGCAAGGCCGGCGACAACCCCCATCTCTGGTTCTCCTCCCAGGGCAGGAGCGCGGCTGCCAAGGCCGTGCATGAGGCCTATCGGCAGCTGCGTCCAGGCCGCGAGGCCGATTTTGACAAGGCCTACCAGGACTGGCAGGTTCGACAGACCCGGCTGGACAATCTGATAGCCGATGCGCGCAGGCAGACCCAGGGACGTCACTATGCGGCCACGGAATCGGCTGCCTATTATCTCTGTCATGACCTGGGCATGGAGGACCTGACCCCCGAGGGGTACCTGCGGGCGGCCGCCAACGAGAGCGAACCTTCGCCCGAGGACCTGGTGGCCTTCCGTCATCTGCTGGCATCCGGGCAATTGGACATGCTGGTGCTCAACGTTCAGGAGGTCAATCGAACCTCCAAGGATCTGGCCATTGAGGCGCGCAAGGCCCATGTGCCGGTCTTCGAGGTCAGCGAGCAGCGCCCCAACAAGTACCGGAACCTGGAGGATTGGATCAGCGCCCTGGTCCAGCGGGTGCCGGGCGCCAAGGCCTGATGGGTCCGCTCGCTCTTCATGTTCGCTAAGGGGTGTTTTCATGGGGCTTGTCGTCCTTAATGGGAACAATGGCACAGGTATCGGTAAAAGGCCTATGGGGCCCAGTCACCAAAGTCAGGAGTAAGCGGTGAAGGATCATAAGCGTCAGCCCGGCCGGTGGACATCCTGGATGCAGAACATGACCGGACGTCTTCGGGTGCGTGGGTGGGTCTACCTGCTCGCCTTCATCCTGATTGACTTCCTGTCGGTAGGCATCCTTCAGTGGGGGGTCTCCCTGAACAGTTCCCGCGTAGAGCTGTCCAACCCGCTGATCGGCTTCTGGGGCTTCATCTCGGCCATGTGGACCCAGCGTCGGTTCGTCCTGGTGCTCAACATGCTGGCTATAGGCCTGGTTTACCTGGCCCTGGCCTACCTGACCAATCGCTTCTGGGCGGCATCGGGCCTGATTCTGGCCATCTGTGCGGTCATTGCGATCATCGAGCGTTTCAAGGTGCGTGCACGGTATGAGGCTGTCCTGCCCTCCGATTTGGACTTTCTCCATGCCGATGCGGCCAACCTGGTCTCCTTCCTGCCGGCCCGGTCCCTGATCATGATTGTGCTGGGAGTTGTAGCTTTGATTATTCTCGGATTGCTCTGCTGGGTGGTGACACGGATGGATGCCCGTCGTGGCCGTCCGGTGGCCACCGGCAACAAGCCCCTGGGCGCTGGACTGCGTACCGTAGGAGTCCTGGTCCCGGTCCTGGTGGTGGCGCTCTTCATGTCCACTGTGGGCACCTACGGCAGCCCCGCCTATCGCTTCTCGCAGTTCATGGGCGACATACCCTCCATGTGGGACTCGGTCTATGACGCCCAGCGCAACGGGGTCTTCGTGTCCTTCTCCCGGCAGCTGCGGCCCAAGGTCATGGACCAGCCCTCAGGATACAGCCGTGCCACCATGCAGTCTCTGGCCCACCGCTACCAGCTTTCGGCGGACCGCATCAACCGTGACCGCAAGTCCTATATGAACGAGTCGAGCCTGGTCTATATCCTCTCCGAGTCCTTCTCGGACCCCACACGGGTGCCGGGCGTCGCACTCAACCAGGACCCCATGCCCCATATCAGGTCCATCAAGGAGGGCACCACCAGCGGGCTCATGCTCTCCTCCGGCTATGGCGGGGGTACGGCCAATCTGGAGTTCCAGGCCATGACCGGCCTGTCCATGGCCAACTTCGATCCTTCGCTGACCTCTCCCTATCAGCAGGTCATCCCTCACCTGAGCTGGATACCCACGGTCAATCAGGCCTGGGGGTCCCCATCCAGGTCCCTGGCCTTCCACCCCTATGAGTCCTCCATGTACTCCAGGGCCGAGAACTACAAGAAGTTCGGCTTCTCCCACTTCTACTCGCTGACCGGCCCTGACCAGATAGCCCACCAGGACCGCATCGACCGCAGCCAGTATGTGGGGGACCGGTCCGCCTACGATTCCGCCCTGGAGCAGATGGGCGACGACAAGGGCAACCAGTTCGTCGAGGTCATCACCATGCAGAACCACATGCCCTACAACGACTGGTATGACGACAACAACTTCTCGGTCAGCTCCTCTGACCCCAACATGCCCCTGGGCGACGATGAGATGCAATCCATCCGCACCTACGCCAAGGGGGTCAGTCTGACCGATCAGGCCACTGCCGATTTCCTGAACAGCCTGGACTCCCAGAGCAAACCGGTCACCGTGGTCTTCTATGGGGATCATCTGCCCGGCATCTATGGCACGGCCGGTTCGGACCAGCGCAACTCCCTGGCCCTGCATCTGACCGACTACTTCATCTGGTCCAACAAGGCCTCGGATGCATCGGGGACACAGGTCAGCAACAGCGCCTATTCCTCTCCCAACTTCTTCCAGGCCCAGGTGGCCGAACACATGGATACCAAGGTCTCTCCCTTCACGGCCTTCCTGACCGAGCTGCATGACAAGATCAGTGCCATCGAGCCCCCGGTGGCCAACCAGATCCAGGACTGGAACAGGATCCCTGCAGGGCAGACCAACTATCTGGATGCCCAGGGCCAGCCCATGAATGCGCGTGACTTCGACCGGACCACCCGGCAGCTCTTGAATGACTACAAACTGATCCAGTACGACATCATGGCGGGTAAGCACTACCTGCAGGGGACCGGCTTCAACACCACTCCCACCCGCCGTTCGGATGCAGCCCGTCAGAAGGCCAAGGAACAAGCCCGCCAGGAGGAGCAAAGCCAGGATAAGGACAGCGACAGCGAGGGCTCGACCAGCTCGGCCAATTAGGCTTCCAGGCCGCGGTGGCCGATGTCGTGCCGATAGAAGAGGCCAGGCATCGACAATCCGTCCAGACGGTCATAGACTCGGCGGGCTGCCTGGGCCAGGTCGTCGCCTCGGGCCACCACCAGAGCGGTCCGTCCCGAGGAAGATGTCAAACCAGTTGAAGCTGAGCCGGACACCCCGGCGTAGTAGGCTCTGAGGTCCTGCTCCGGAGCGATCAAGGGCACGGGCACTCCAGTCTTGGGATTGCCGGGATAGCCTTCTGCTGCCAGGACCACACCCAGGCGGCTGTGGGAGTCGTCCCAGGTGAATTTCGGCTCCCCACCCTCCATCAGCGTGCGAATGGCGGTGCCCAAGTCGCTGGTAAGGGCAGGCAACACCACCTCGGTCTCCGGGTCTCCCAGTCGTGCGTTGAATTCGATGACTTCAGGACCCTTGTCAGTGACCATCAGCCCTGTGTACAGAACTCCGGTGAAGGGACTGCCCTCCTGGGCCAGGGCACGGACGGTGGGCGCGACGATGGTATCCAGGGCCTTTTGGGTCAGTTCCGGACCGAACTGTGGCAGAGGGGAGTAAGCCCCCATGCCGCCAGTATTGGGACCCCGATCCCCGTCATAGGCGGGCTTGTGGTCCTGGGACAGGGGCATGGGCCAGAACTGCTCGCCACGGACGAAGCACATGAGCGAGCACTCCTGACCCACCAGCTGATCCTCGATGACCACCTGGGCTCCGGCCTGACCGAACTTATGGTCAATGAAGATGGCATCCAGGGCCTGCATAGCCTGGTCCAGGTCGGCGGCCACCGTCACGCCCTTGCCGGCTGCCAGTCCGTCAGCCTTGATGACTACTGGTGCGCCGTGCGAGCGCACATAGACCTTGGCCGTCTCCAGGTCATGGAAGACCGCATAATCAGCGGTCGGGATTCCATGCCTGCGCATCAGGTCCTTGGCAAAGCCCTTGGACCCCTCTATGCGGGCCGCAGCCTTGCTGGGTCCAAAGGCGGGGATGCCGGCAGCCTGCAGTTCGTCGACCAATCCAGCCGTCAGAGGAGCCTCGGGTCCTACGAAGACCCAGTCGATGCCCAGCTCGCGTACTGCAGCGATCAGTTTTTCGGGTTGTGTGGGATCCTCTCGAAGCAGGCTGATGCCGTCCGGTTCCATGCCCGGGTTGCCCGGGGCGCACCAGACCCGATCCACTCCTGGCCCGGACAGCAGGGTGGTGGCGATAACGTGCTCCCTGGCTCCCGATCCGATGACCAGTACCTTGTCCGCCATGATGGGCTCCTCTCGCTATTGCTGACGACCGTCTTCGTTAAGAATGACCTGCTGGCCGTTTTGAGCACCTGTCACCCGACCGATCAGAGCGTAGGGCTCCTGCTCCTCATCCAGGACTGCGCGGGCCTGGTCCAGCCGGTCAGGGGAGACGACCAGGACCATCCCAATGCCCATGTTGAAGATGTTGTACATCTCCAGATGGTCGACCCTGCCCATCTCCTCGATCATCGTGAAGATGGGCGGCACCTTCCAGGAATCGAGGTCGAAGCTGGCAGCCAGACCCTCGGGCAGAATCCGGGGTACCTTCTCCACGAAGCCGCCCCCGGTGATGTGCGCCGCACCCCTGAGCAGGCCAGAGGCGAAGAGCGGGCGCAGCGTCTTGACGTAGATGCGGGTGGGCGTCAGCAGTTCCTCACCCAGGGTCCGTCCGCCAAGCTGGTAGGGCCGGTCCTCCAGCTTCATGCCCCCCTGGTCAAGCAGGACCTGACGAATCAGGGAGAATCCGTTGGAGTGGACTCCCGAGGAGGGCAGGCCGATCAGCTGGTCGCCTTCTGTGATGGCCGAACCATCCACCAGGGACTCCCGTTCGACCACACCCACGGTGAATCCGGCCAGGTCGTACTCGTCGGGCTGGTACATGTCGGGCATCTCGGCGGTCTCCCCGCCTACCAGGGCGGCCCCGGCCTGGACGCAGCCGTCGGCGACGCCCTTGACCACCTGCTCCAGCAGAGCCGGGTCGTTGTGCCCGCAGGCGATGTAGTCCAGGAAGATCAGTGGCTCGGCCCCCTGGGCGATGATGTCATTGACGCACATGGCCACGCAGTCCTGGCCGATGGTGTCATGGCGGCCGGCCTCCCGGGCCACCATCAGCTTGGTGCCTACGCCGTCGGTGCCCGAGACCAGGACCGGGTGGCGGTAGTTGAGTGCAGACAGGTCGAAGTCGCCGCCGAAGCCGCCGATGTCACCGGCGCCCGGCCTATGGGTTCTGGCCGTGTGGGAGCGGATCCTGTCGATCAGTTCGTATCCGGCCTCCACCGATACCCCAGCCTGCTCATATGCCTTCGGCATGGTTACCCCTTTCTCTGCTTTGTCTGTCCTGCTCTTCGTTACTGCTCATTGATCTGTTCTCTGCCCCGACCCTGCAGGCATGTCAAGTCCGTAGGATCCCTTGGAGGCCTCCAGCCGGGCCCGGTCCTCCGGAGTCAGCGAGGCCAGGAAACCCTGCTCGTAGTCGTCAAGCCGCGTTGGGTAGTCTCCGTTGAAATAGGCCACGCAGAGCCCTTGGTAGGGTGCATCACGGCCCAGACCGATGGATTCCACCAGACCGTCCAGACTCAGGTAGGCCAGGGAATCGGCCTCGATGGCTTCCCTGATCTGCTCCACGGACTTTTTGGCGGCGATCAGTTCGGAGGTCCGTTGAATGTCGATGCCGTAGTAGCAGGGGTAGCGCAGGGGCGGGGAGGCGATGCGCATGTGCACCTCGCTCGCCCCGGCCTCCCGAAGCAGACGGACGATTCTACGCGAGGTGGTGCCCCGGACGATGGAATCGTCGATGACCACCACTCGCTTGCCGGCTACGACACCGCGCACAGCGGCCAGTTTCATCCTGACACCCTGCTCGCGCATGGCCTGGCTGGGCTGGATGAAGGTGCGTGCCACATACTGGTTCTTGATCAGCCCCATTTCATTGGGCAGTCCGGCCGCCTCGGCATAGCCTGAAGCTGCCGACAGGGAGGAGTTGGGCACCCCGATGACCATGTCGGCGTCCACCGGGGCCTCCCGGGCCAGCCTTGCCCCCATCCGCTTGCGGGCCGAGTGGACGTTTACCCCATAGATATTGGAGTCAGGCCTGGCGAAGTAGATGAACTCCATGGAGCAGATGGACAGGCAGGTCTGATCGGTATAGCGCTCGATGCTGTAACCCGAGTCATCCACCCGGACGATTTCGCCGGGGCCGATGTCACGCACCAGTGTGGCGCCGACCAGGTCTAATGCACAGGTCTCCGAAGCCAGAACGTAGGCCCCACCTGGCAGCCGGCCCAGGGAGAGGGGACGGAAGCCGTTGGGATCCATGGCTCCAATCATGGCATCCTCGGTCATGAGCAGGTAGGCGAAGCCGCCATGGACCTGGCGCAGGGCCTGTTTGAGCGCCGCCATGAAGTCCTTTTCGGGGCTGCGGCGGATCAGGTGCATGAGCACCTCGGTGTCGGAGTTGGAGTGGAAGATGGCCCCCTGATCCTCCAGCTGTGCCTTGAGGCTGTTGCAGTTGGTCAGGTTGCCGTTGTGGGCCAGGGCTATATCCCCGTCGTGGAAGCGGAAGACGAAGGGCTGGATGTTCTCGATGGACCCTGAACCTGTCGTGGCGTAGCGCACATGTCCGACGGCCCGGTCCCCGGTCAGCGGTGTCAGGCTGGACTCGTCCGGGAAGACCTGAGTCAGCAGGCCCAGACCCCGCCGTCCGATCAGGTGCCCCTGGTCGTTGGAAACGATGCCGGCACCCTCCTGACCGCGGTGCTGCAGGGCATGCAGGCCGAAGTAGGTCAGTCGGGCGGCATCGGGGTGGCCCCAGACCCCGAAGATCCCGCACTCCTCGTGGATGCCTTCAAGCTCCAACGACATGGTCTATGTCCTTTCCTTAGGCGGCAAAGTAGTCCACCCCCGACTGGAAGAGCGGTTGCGTATTTTTTCCGGGCACATTCAGATACAGGTCGGGGCCGCTGCGTTCCGTGTGACCCATCTTGCCCAGCACCCGGCCGTCCGGGCTGGTGATTGCCTCGACGGCCATGTCTGACCCATTGGGGTTGACCAGCGGATCCATGGAGGGATGACCCTGCTCATCCACATACTGGGCAGCCACCTGTCCTCGGTCAATCAGGGTGCGCAGGAGGCTAGGCTCGGCCACGAACCGTCCTTCGCCGTGGCTGATGGGCATGGTGTGGATGTCGCCCATCCGGCAGGCACTCAGCCAGGGGGAGCGTGTGGAGCTGATCCGGGTGTGGACCAGGCGGCTCTGATGGCGTCCGATGGTATTGACAGCCAGGGTGGGATCCTTGGGTGAGCCGGTGACGATTTTGCCATAGGGAACCAGGCCCAGCTTGATCAGCGCCTGAAAGCCGTTGCAAACGCCCAGGACCAGTCCGTCCCGGTCCTGCAAAAGCTCCTGGAGGGCGTCGGCAACCTGGTTCGAGCGCAGGAAGGAGGCCACCAGTTTGGCCGAGCCGTCGGGTTCATCGCCGCCGGAGAAGCCACCGGGCAGCATCAGTATCTGGCTGTTGCGGATGGCCTGGGCCAGGCGGCGGGAGCTCTCGGTCACGTCCTCGGCATTCAGGTTGCGGATGACCACAGTCTCCACCTGGGCTCCAGCATCCCGGAAGGCTCGTGCGGAGTCGAATTCGCAGTTGGTGCCGGGGAAGACGGGCATGACGACCCTGGGTCGGGTGGTCATGGAAGTCCCCTTGGCTCTGTGTGCTGCTGGCCTGCCGAACTGGCGGTCGGCGCGGCCGATGGTCGGCACCGGGTCGCCTTGGCCCCGGTATGGGAAGATCGATTCCAGACCCCTGGCACGGATTTCCTCAAGGCCGGCCAGGTCCAGATCCTCGCTGCCGCAGCGCAGGCGATAGTTCTCGCGAGTGTGCCCCAAGAGGTGTAAATGCAGACCGGAATCCTGAATGGACAGAGGCTCTGGACCAGAGGCCTCCAGAATGAAGCTCCCATAGGCGGGACGGAAGAGGGCAGGTATGGCAGTGTCTGGCGCCAGGTCCAAGCCGATCCTGTTGCCCAGGCACATCTCCATCAGGGACTGGGCCGTGCATCCGTAGCCCGGAGTGGCTGCAGCATCAACCAGACCCTGACTGATCAACGCCTCCACCTGGTCCATGACGGTCCGCAGGCTCTCCGGATCGGGCAGCAATCCGTCCGCCTGGTATTCGGGCGTCACGAGGTAGACCTGCCGGTTGGGGGCCTTGAACTCCGGGGAGACCGCATCCTTGGCCTGCCCCAGGGCTACTGCAAAGCTGATCAGGGTGGGCGGCACATCCAGGTCCTCGAAACTGCCGGACATGGAGTCCTTGCCGCCTATGGCACCCACTGCCAGGTCCAGCTGGGCCTGAAGGGCTCCCAGGACGCCGGCTACTGGCAGACCCCAGCGCCGGGGGTCGTCGCCGGGCTTGGGGTAATACTCCTGCAGGCTCAGGTGGGCCCTTGACCGGCTGAAGCCGCTGGCGACCAGCTTGGCCAGGCTCTCGACGACGGCCAGGTAGGCGCCGGTGTAAGTGTCCTGGCTGCTGATCCAGGGGTTGAATCCCCAGGCCATGGCCGAGGCGGTGGTGGTGTGCCCGTCCACTGGCAATTTGGCCACCATGGCCTGTGCCGGCGTCAGCTGTCGGGCTCCGCCAAAGGGCATGAGGACGGTGCCTGCACCGATGGTGGAGTCGAACTGCTCGGCCAGACCCTGTTGGGAACAGACATTGATGTCTGCAAGCAGGGCCCTCATGCGTGCGTCCAGGCTGCCTTGAACTTCGAAGGGGGCGTGGTAGGGAGCAGGGACCGGCACTTGGGCATCGGCCTTATGAGGGGCGCCGTTGGAGGCCAGGAATGCTCGGGGGATATCCACGATGGTCTCTGATCGCCAGGTCATCCGGAGCTTAGGTTCCTCGGTGACCTCGGCGATGACGGTGGCCTCAAGGTCCTCCTGCCGGGCGTAGTCGATGAAGGCGGGCGCATCTTCGGCAGCCAGGGCCACGGCCATGCGCTCCTGGCTCTCGGAAATGGCGATTTCAGTCCCGTCCAGCCCCTGGTACTTGAGCGGCACCCGATCCAGGTTCACGTTCAATCCGTCCGCCAGCTCGCCTACGGCCACGGCAACGCCGCCGGCTCCGAAGTCGTTGCAACGCTCAATCAGCCTGGCTGCCTCCGGGCGACGGAAGAGGCGCTGGAGCTTGCGCTCCTCAGGGGCATCGCCCTTCTGCACCTCGGCTCCGCAGCGTTCCAGACTTTCTTCGTTCTGGGACTTGGAGGCTCCGGTCGCGCCGCCGATTCCATCGCGGCCGGTCCTTCCGCCCACCAGGATGATCAGATCACCGGGGGCGGGTCGGCGACGAATCACGTGGTCGGCCGGGGTGGCGGCCACTACAGCGCCCACCTCCATCCGCTTGGCCGCATAGCCGGGGTGGTAGATCTCACGAACCTGCCCGGTGGCCAGCCCGATTTGGTTGCCATAGGAGGAGTAGCCATCGGCCGCTTGACGGACGATCCGGCTCTGGGGTAGTTTGCCCGGCAGGGTCTGATCCAGGGGTTTACGTGGATCTGCTGCCCCGCTGACCCTCATGGCCTGGTAGACGTAGCCCCTTCCGGACAGTGGATCACGGATGGCCCCGCCGATGCAGGTTGCGGCACCGCCGAATGGCTCGATCTCGGTGGGATGGTTATGCGTTTCATTTTTGAACAGAAAGAGCCAGTCTTGATCCTGGCCGTCCACGTCGACTTTGGTCCGGATAGTGCAGGCGTTGACCTCTTCGGATTGGTCCACGTCGTTCAGGATTCCGCGCTTCTGTAGGTATTTGGCTCCGATGGTGGCCATGTCCATCAGGCATTCAGGTTGGTTCTGACGGCCCAGCTCTCCTCGGATTGCCCGATACTGTTCCAGCGTTGCCCGGACTCGGGGGTTGTCCGCCTCGATTCGCTCCAGCCTGGTATTGAAGGTGGTGTGCCGGCAGTGGTCGGACCAGTAGGTGTCGATTACCTTGAGCTCGGTCAGGGTGGGGTCGCGCTTTTCCTGGCGGTAGTGGTCCCGGCAGAAGCGGACATCCGGCAGATCCATGGCCAGATCCAGCTTTTCAATCAGCGCTTCGAGTTCAGGATCATCCAGATCGCGGAACCCGTCCAACACTGGTACTGGATCCGGGTCGTCATCAGGCATGGCCAGGGTCTTGGGCTGCTCCAGCCCGACCACCCGTGAGTCGACCGGATTGACCAGGTAATTGCGGATGGCCTCGATCTGCCCGGCCCCCAGGTCGCCCTGGAGCAGGTAGACGGTGGCTGTGGCCACCAAGGGGCGGGCGCCCTGGCCGATCAGCTGGACACACTGGGCTGCTGAGTCGGCTCGCTGATCGAACTGACCGGGCAGAGGGGCCACGGCGAAGAGCATGGGGGAGTCCAGCGGCGGCAGCTCCTCATCGCCCTTCATGCGCAGGGCCTGCTCCAGCTGCGTGGCCACCAGGTCGGTCTGGGGCTGGGCGAAGACCGTGGGCAGACAACGTCTGAAGAGGTCTTCGTCGATTCCCTCCAGATCGTAGCGGTTGAACATGCGCAGGCCGGTCAGCCCTTGCACGCCCGGCAGGGTGCGGAGTTGTTCGGCAAGCCTTTCGGCGGCCTGGTCGAAGCCCCGCTTTTTCTCGGTATAGACACGGAAGAGCACAATGGATCCTTTCGCGATGGACTGGTTGGGGACCAATGAAAAACCCGGAGGCGATATGCTCGCTTCCGGGTCCACCGATTCAGCTGTTCGATTGGCTTTCGCGTTCCTCCAATTCGGTCAGCCCATCCAGAATGGTTTGATAAGCCGGAATGATGCTGCCCAGGTCCCTGCGGAAGATGTCCTTGTCCAGGTGGGTGACATGGCCGTCATTATTGTTGCCAATCGCCCAGAGTCGGCAGGTGTCGGGGGTGATCTCGTCGCCGAGAAGGATGATGCCCGATCCGGTCTTTCCCATTTCGATCTTGAAGTCCACCAACTCTACGTTGATGGCGCGGAAGATGCTGGTCAGCGCTCCGTTGATCTCCCGGGTCTTAGCGGCGATGATGTCCAAATCCTGCTCGGTGGCCAGTCCCAGGGCCAGAATGTCATCACGGTTGATAAATGGATCATCCAGGGGATCGGACTTGTAGAAGAATTCCAGCACCGGCTGTTTCAAAGCAGTGCCTTCCGCAATCCCGTACCGCTGGGAGAAGGAGCCTGCAGCCCGGTTGCGCATGACGATCTCCAGGGGGAACATGTCCAGCCGGCGATTGAGCTGCTCGGTATCCGAGATGCTGCGTACGAAATGGCTGGGGATGCCCCTGCGGGCCAGCAGGGAGAATATCACCGTGGTGATCCTGTTGTTCAGTCTGGCCTTGCCTTCGATGTTGGCCTTCTTGGCTCCGTTCCCCGCGGTTGCCTGGTCAGTGTACTCAACCCAGAGTATGTCCGGGTCATCAGTCTCGTACAGTTTCTTGGCCTTGCCTTGATAGCGCATTCCCAACTTTTCCACTGTTCGCCTTCCTCGAGTTTGTTGCGAATTGGAAACTTCTGCACTGCTTGGGACACGACCACCATAGCAAGCCCGGGTTACATCCCCGCGCCCACTCGTGGTTTCAGATCGTTGACCACGGCTTCGGCACGCCCGATGGCGGTCTGCAGGTCAGGACCCATGGCCAGGGCCACGCCCATGCGACGCTGGCCATGCACTTCTGGCTTGGAGAAGATGCGCAGATCGGTGCCTGGGTGGTCAAGGGCCTGGGGCAAGCCTTGGAAGCTGACCGGTCCCTGGCCCCTGACCAGGATGGGCCGGCTGACCGCGCATGTGCCTTCCGGCAGACTCAGGGTCAGATCCTCCTGGTGGACGGGAATGCCCAGGATGGCCCGGGCGTGAAGATCGAACTCGCTCAGCCGTTGGGAGATCATGGTCACCATGCCGGTGTCATGGGGGCGCGGCGCCACCTCGTTGAAGAGCAAGGAGCCGTCGCGCAGGACGAAGATCTCCACACCGTAGATCCCCCAACCGGTCTCGCCACTCTGGCGGGCCAGGGAGGTCATGGCCTCAACCAACCGGGTGGCCATACTCCGGGCCTGCTGCAGGATGTCAGGATTCAGATCCGCAGGTTGCCAGGAGAGGCGGTAGTCCCCGTCCTCCTGACGCTGGCCGATGGGCGTGCAGGTGGCCACGCCGGCGCAGGAGGCCACGGTCAGAACAGTCAGCTCATGGGCCAGGGGGGCCAGGGCCTCCACGATGACCTCGGCCTTGCCCTGATGCCTGGTGGCTGCCCGGCCTTGGGTCAGTGCCGAATTCCATGCTTGCGACAAACCCTCCCTGCTCCGCACCAGGGTCTGTCCGTGGCCGGAGGAGCTCATCAGGGGTTTGACCATGCAGGGGTAGCCCACCTGGTCCGCCGCGCTGGCCAGCTCTTCTGGGGAGTCGGCGAATCGATAGGGGGTGGTGGGCAGGCCCACCTGCTCGTGGGCGAAGACGCGCAGGGCCCGGCGGTCCATGCACATGGCCGCCAGGGGGGCGGCAGGCACTACCTGGATGCCCCGGGCCGCGGCACCGACCAGGCGGTCTGTGGCGATGGCCTCCACTTCAGGCACGATCAAATCGGGGTGGACCTTGTCGATCAGGTCCTCCAAAGCCTGGGGATCGCTCATTTTCACCTGGTAGCCCGCATGGGCCACCTGGGTGGCCGGTGCGCCAGGGTAGGAGTCCGCCGCGCCAACCCAGGCACCCAGCCGCATCAGACTGATGGCAATCTCGCGTCCGAGTTCGCCGGCTCCCAACAGAAGGACCCGTGTGGGTCTTGGTCCCAGAGGAGAGCCGAACGGTCGCTCCCCGGGATTGATGGTATTGATAATCCGCTGCTGACCGGATGCGCTCATACCCATATTCTGCCACCGACCCGTAGACCAAGCAGGTGAATTATCGATACATGCCTATAAACGACATCTATAGAGGCCTTCTTGTCCACTGGCCGCCGGGACGATTACCATGTCATGCAGTCGACCAGGGAAGGCGGGAACGTGAGCGAGCGGACACCGGCGGTGCGGATGGAGCACCTGACCAAGACCTATCACAGCGACGACGACGAAGACAAGACGGCACTGGCCGACATCGATCTGACCGTCGAGACCGGGGATATTTTTGGCATCATCGGACTGAGTGGGGCGGGCAAGTCCACTCTGGTCCGCTGCATCAACGGGCTGGAGGATTACGACTCGGGCAGCGTCAAGGTTCGCGGCCGTGAGGTCAAGGATCTGTCACCGGCTGAGTTGAGGGACCTGAGGCGTCGTACCGGTATGATCTTCCAACACTTCAACCTGATGCCTTCCAGGACGGTGGCCGACAATGTGGGTCTTCCCCTGCGGGGGGGCGGCCGCGACCGTGCATCCCGACGGGCCCGGGTGGCCGAGCTTCTGGAACTGGTAGGGCTGACCGAGCTGGCCGATCACTATCCTGCCGAACTCTCCGGCGGCCAGCAGCAGCGCGTGGCCATCGCCCGGGCCCTGGCCAACGAACCGGATATCCTGCTCAGTGATGAGGCCACCAGCGCACTGGATCCGACCACCACACGCTCCATTCTTCAGCTGCTGCGTGACCTGCACGACCAGCTGGGCATCACCGTCGTCATGATCACCCATGAGATGTCGGTCATCCGACAGATCTGCAACCGGGTGGCGGTCATCGACCAGGGCGTCATTGTGGAGCAGGGCAGGGTCTTCGACGTCTTTGCAGATCCCAAGGCCCAGCTGACCAAATCCTTCGTGGCCACAACCTCCAACCTGGATAAGGTCAGGGATCTGATGGCCGCCGATTCGC
The DNA here is from genome assembly GCF_009683175.1 of Bifidobacterium asteroides. Taxonomy (GTDB): domain Bacteria; phylum Actinomycetota; class Actinomycetes; order Actinomycetales; family Bifidobacteriaceae; genus Bombiscardovia; species Bombiscardovia asteroides_H. The sequence continues at coordinate 293,102 of NZ_WKKW01000001.1, read as the reverse complement.
CCCTGGTGGCCCTGCACCCCGGGCAGATCCTCATGCGCATGTCCTATGTCTCCAAGGAGGTCTCCGAGGCCCTGGTCTCCACCATCAGCCGTCGCTACAACCTGGACGTCAACATCATCTTTGGCGACATCGATGTGGTGGAGGGGGCGCCCCTGGGTGGACTGGTGGTCAGGATGGGCGGCGACGCTGAAAATATCCGCCAGGCCATGGAATACCTGCGCTCGCGCAACATCGGAATCGAGGTTCTCAAGTCATGACGTCCCTGCTTACCACCTGGTTCCCCAACGTCATGAGCCGGCTGCCGGAGTTCTTCAGCAGCATGGTTCAGACCCTGGTTATGGTCGGCGTCTCCGGGGTGATCTCCTTCCTGCTGGCTCTGGTCATCGGGGTGGGACTGATCATCAGCCGACGCGACGGCATCCGTCGCAACGGCCTGGTCTTCACCGTCCTGGACAAGCTGATCGACCTCTTCCGCTCCATCCCCTTCATCATTCTGGCGGCGGCCCTGGTGCCGGTGACCAGGTTGCTCATGGGCACGGCCATCGGGCCCAAGGGGGCAATCTTCCCGCTGGTCGTGGGCATCACGCCCTTCTTCTCCCGACAGATCGAATCGGCCCTTGCCGGTCTGGACCCTGGGTACGTCGAGGCGGCGGAGTCCATGGGTATGACCACCTGGCAGATCATCTGGCATGTCTACCTGCGTGAGGGCATCCCCTCAATCATCCGGGTGACCACCATCACCATCGTCAGCCTGGTGGGCGAGACCGCGACCGTGGGCATCGTGGGCGGCGGCGGTCTGGGTGACTTTGCCATCCGTCTGGGCTACCAGCGGTCCATGAACGACGTGACCATCGCCACCATCATCGTTCTGGTCATCTTCATCGCCCTGATCGAACTGTTCGGCCGGCTTCTGGCCGAAGTCGTCGAACACTGAGCAACCCGGGAAAGGTCAGATTATCGTGGTCGGTCGTAATCGCGTCGGCAAAAAGAACAGAGCCAAGATCCAGCTGGCGGCGCTCAGCCTGGTCATCGTCCTCCTGCTGGCGCTGGTGGTTGGCACCGATGTCCGTCTGAACCAGGTGGGTGCCGATGTCAAGGTCGTCAAGGTCGGGGTCATCGGCAGCTCGGACGATCAGATCTGGAAGGCCGTCCAGGCAGAGCTGGATCGGCGGGGCGAACGCATCAGGATCGAGCTCAAGCCCTTCCAGGATGCCATCTACGTCAACCAGGCCACAGCCAACCGCGAGGTGGACTTCAACGCCGCACAGCATTACGCCTACCTGGAGGACGATGTGAAAACCAACCACTACCAGCTGGCCGTGCTTGGCAATACATACATCTCGCCCATGAACCTCTACTCGCAGCGCTATGCCAAGCCCTCACAGTTCCAGGACGGCGACCGGGTGGCCATCCCCAACAACGCCACCAACATGGGCCGGGCCCTGAAGGTCCTTGCCGATGCCAAGCTGATCGGTCTGCGCGATCCCAAGGCCACCAACCCGCTGCCCGAGGATGTGGTGGACAATCCCAAGCATCTGCGCATCGAGCAGGTGGATCCGGCCGGTATCCTCAACCTGCTGCCTGATTATGCGGGCGGGGTCACCAATGCCAACTTCGTGGTCGACGCAGGTCGCAGCGTGCACGATGCCATCCACGAGGTTCCCTACGATCTGCAGAACCCGTCCAACAAGCCTTACATCAACATCATCGTTACCACCAAGGATCAGCGGGACAACCCCACCTACGCCGCAGTGGTGCGCGCCTACCATTCCAAGCCCGTGGCCGACACCATCGTCCGTGTCTACAAGGGCGCCTGTCTGCCGGCCTTCAAGGTTTCCTGATGCGATAGGTTCCAGCAATGAAGGAGGACGGATATGAGCACCAGAAGAACCAAGGCCAAACGAGAGCTGGCGGCTGTCTCGGTCGTCATCCTGGTGGTAGCCGTCCTGATGGGAGTGGCCTATGTCAAGGTCAATCAGCCCGAACGCGGCCAGCGGGAGATCAGCATCGGCCTGGTGGGCGATGCCGATGAGGAGATCTGGAAGGCCGTTCAGCATGAACTGGACCAGCGCCGGGCAGGCATAAAAATCAAGCTCCGATCCTTCCAATACGGGCGTTACGCCAATCAGGCGCTGTCCAACGGGGAAATCGACCTGAACGCCTTCCAGCACTATGCCTTTTTGGAGCAGGAGTCCAAACAGCACGGGTACCGGTTCGCAGCGATCGGAGACACCTACATCTCACCCCTCAACCTGTACTCCAAGAAGTACCGCAGCGTTGACCAGATAGGCTATGGCGAGCGGCTGGCCATTCCCAGCGATCCCATCGACCTGGGCCGGTCCCTGAAGGTGCTTGCCAGCGCCGGACTGATCGGGTTGCGCGACCCCAAGGCCACCACGCCGGTTCCCGAAGACATTGTCGACAATCCGCGCGGGCTGGTCCTGGACCAGGTCGATCCGCCGGGAATCGTCAAGGTCCTGCCCGACTATGCGGCCGGCATCACCAACACCAATTTCATCCTGGATGCCGGCATGAAGATCCAGGATGCCATCTACCAGGTGCCCGGCGATCTCAAATCGCCAGCCAATCACCCCTATGTCAACATCATCGTGGCCAGGCAGGCCGACAAAAACGACCCCGCCTATACGGCTCTAGTCTCCGCCTACCACAGCCGCTACGTGGCTGATGCCATCAACCGCTACTACCGCGGTGCGGCCGTCCCGGCCTTCTCCTACTAATAGTGGGTGCAATCGGGTGGTCGCCTTGTCTTGGTCCGGCCCAAGTCTGCAACTGTTGAACAGCGGAGGGAACGTTGATGAGGGATCATGATCGCCTGACGCTGGCCCTGGTCCTGGACTCCTTCGGCAACAGGGGCAATGGGACTTCAAACTCCGCCATCCAATACGCCCAGGGTCTGGAGGTGCTGGGGCACAGGGTCCGTCTGGTGGGGGCGGGCTCGACAGACTATCCGGCACGGGTGCATCGAATCCCTCTGGTCTCCCGTGTGGCGGCCAGGCAGCAGATGAGCTTCGCTCGTCCCGATCCGGAACTCTTCCGACGGGCCTTTGCCGGTGTGGACCTGGTCCATATCTACGAACCCTTCGCCTTCGGCCGCGCGGCCTTGGCCCAGGCTAGGTCCATGGGTATACCGGTGACCGCAGGGTTTCACATCCAGCCTGAGAACATCACCTATTCCGCAGGTCCATTGCGCTGGTGGCCCGGGGTGGACGCGGCTATCTACCGGCTCTTTCGGTTCTGGCTTTACGATCATGTCGGACACATCCACGTTCCTACCCAGCTGACGGCCGACCTGCTGCGCTCGCATGGGTACAAGGCCTGCCTGCACGTCATATCCAACGGGTACCAGCCCAGGTTCAACCCTGGTGACCGATACGAGCGGCAGCGATCCGGTCGGTTGATCCAGGTCGTGGCCTCCGGCAGGCTGGCTCGGGAAAAGGATCATCTGACCCTGATCCGTGCCCTGGCCTTGTGCAGGAACAAATACAGGATCCGCTTGACCATAGCAGGTACAGGTCCCATGGAGCGCCGGCTGAGAGCGGAATCCGCTCGGCAGCTGGCCGGCATGCAGGTTTCGATTGGATTCCATCAGAACGCGACCATGCCTGATCTGCTCAGGCAGGCCGACCTGCTGGTCCACCCATCCATCGCGGATCTGGAATCCGTCAGCGTCCTGGAGGGGATGGCCTGCGGCGCAGTCCCGATCATCGCCCGATCCAGCCTGAGCGCCGCCGGTCATTTCGCCTTGACGCAGCACTCGCTCTTCCCAGTCGGCAAGGCTCAGGCACTAGCTGCGCAAATCGACTGGTGGGTAGACCATCCCGATCCCCTTGCAGTCTGGTCAAGACGCTATGCCGAACATGCCAAGGAACACTACTCCCTGGATACCTCCGTCAAGGCCTTTGCCCATATGGCCGTGCAGGCCGTCAGCGATCGAGAGCCGGACCAGGTGCAGTCTAACCTGGCTTAGATTTCCTGCTTGGATATGATCAGAGCCGACCCGAAGATGGCCACCAGGACCACGCCTGCGGATACTCCGGCGTAGATCCAGGCCTGATCGGCCTTCAGAGTGTTCAGGACGATCTGTTCGCCGAACCCGACGAAGTCGAGGTATTTCAGCCAGTTCAATTTAAAGGCATACTCCACCAGGCCGATCAGCATGGGCCATATCACGATCACCACCGCTGGGATGACCAGGGATTTGGTAAGGATCAAGAGGATAATGCCCAGGCTGATGATGACGGAGATGCAGAAGCTGACCGATAGGGTCATGACGGCCACATCTTTGCATAGGATGCCCCAGTCTACCCCCGGTTTCCTTCCTAGGGCCAGTCCGGTGATCAGGATGGTGATGAAGTAGCACAGGGTTAGGAGGATGATGTCGATCAGGATGGTCACATACTTGCCGAGGATGAACTGTATGCGCGAGATGCCCGATGTCAGCGTGTTCTTCAGAGTGTGCTGGCTGTATTCCGCACCAATGACGATGACGAAGACCGCGATGTAGAAGTAGATTAGAGACGAGGCGGAGGCGACACCTGCTTGCAGGCCTGTCCTAATGGTCCAGCTTTGCCCTTCGATTTCCGACAGTTTATGAGCGTATTCTTCGCCTCCGGTGGTGATTCCTATAGTGGTCTTGCGCCATGTGGTCACTATGCCGAGTGCCATAGTGGCAATGAGCAGAATCAGCATGCCGATGGATCTCCGCTGCCTGTAAAAGTCGGCCCTGATCTGGTTAATCATTGTTGTTTCCTCGACTCTTGAGAATCCTTGTTGAGCAGATCTGTGAAATATTCCTCCAACGATCCCTTCTGCTGGCTGATTTGATTGACCAGGATGCCTTTCTGAACAAGAAGACTGTTGATGGGTCCCGGTTCCAGATTCCCTTGCCTGATCAGAATCTGATGGTCGTCAAGGACTTGGAAGGGGCCGATTCCCTGGCGATCCAGGAGCATGGCGGCCCTGGAGCTCTGGTCCACGTCAATCAAAAGTCCATTTTGATTGATCCGGTCCAGTTCATCCTTGTTGACCTCCTTGATTAGGCGGCCGTGGCTGATGAATCCGAACCGGGAGGAGACCAAATAGAGTTCGCTCAGAATGTGACTGGAGATGAGAATGGTCGTCTGGCGTTCCTTGTTGAGCCTGTCCAGGAGTGTTCTGAATTCCATAATTCCTGCCGGGTCCAGGCCGTTGATGGGCTCGTCCAGAATCAGGAAATCAGGCCGTGTGAGGATGGCCATGGCCAACCCCAGGCGCTGACGCTGGCCAAGAGAGAGGTGACCGGCCCGAGTCTTGGCCTTCTCGCGCAGACCAACGAAGTCGATGGTCTGATCGATGGCCTTGTCGTCGGCCAGCCCGTGCTGGATGGCTGTCAGCTTCATATTCTGGCTGACGGTCAGTTTTTTGAAGGCGGCCGGAGCCTCAATGATCGAGCCTATTCTGCTTAGTATGCGGCTGTCCTTGCCAATTGTGTGCCCCATCAGCCTTATGGTTCCCTCCTGGATGGGGGAGAGCCCGGTGATCAGACGCATCAGAGTGGTTTTGCCAGCGCCGTTCTCGCCAATCAGTCCGTAGACCTCGCCCTTGTTTATGGAAAGGCTGAGATCGTCCAGTGCCTGGAAGCGGCCGAACCGTTTGCTGACATGGCTAATATCCAGAATGGTATCGTCCATGGAGTTCCTTTCTCTGTGTTGCTATCAAAGAATCTAAAATGCCTTTCTTAATTGCACGGCTAAGAAATCATTAAGAATTGCATAAATCCGCTTGGGCGAGATCGGCCTCGTTAAGCGGCTTCAGTAACATGAGGGTGACTCGCGAAAGGAAGACAGTATGCTGACGATTCTGGTCGTGGAGGATCAGGAGGACATCCAGTCCCTGCTCAAGGATGTGCTGGGTGGGACCTACCGGATCATTCAGGCGACGACGGGTGCCCAGGCCTTGGCTTGCTTCCAGCAGGAGGAACCCGACCTGATCCTTCTGGATCTGATGCTCCCTGTAGTCACCGGGGACAGCGTCCTCAAGGCCATCCGGCATCTGTCGTTGGTGCCGGTCATCATTCTCACGGCCATTCAGGATAAGACCAGAACCGTCAGCCTCCTGGAGAAGGGCGCCAATGATTATGTGACCAAGCCTTTCGACATTGACGAGCTCCGCGCTCGTGTCCAGGTCCAGCTGCGCCAATCCGGGGCACTGAAAACGGATGCGGATGCAGCAGGTGAATCGGATGCCAAGATTTGTTTTCAGGGGATCGAGTTGGACCGGATGGAGCACACGGTCAGCGTTGATGGGCACAGGGTCGAACTGGCACGCAAGGAATTCGCCATCCTTGAGCTTCTGATGGACCATCCACATCGGGTCTTCGAGAAGGAGGACCTTTATCGGCAGGTTTGGAACCAGCCATACATCAATGCCGAGAATACTCTCAATGTGCACCTGAGCACCCTGCGGACCAGTCTGAACAGGTACGCCGGCGGTCAGCGTTACATTGTGTCGGTCTGGGGCATCGGCGTTCGCCTGGTCTGAATTCGGATGGAAGAAAGAACGATGAATAAGGGTCGTCGGAGGTGAATCCGTGAAGGTGGCCGCACTTGTTTTGGGTCTTGTCGCCCTCGCCCTGGCGATTGGCCTGATAATGCTGATTGCCGACCTCAAACGGATCAGTGATGATCTGGACTTCATCAACCATGCCGACACCAATGCCTTGGTAACCACTGGGTCCAATATCGGGCTCATCCGCACTCTGGCGGATAGGATCAATGCCGTTCTGAACAAGACCAGGCGGCTGCAGATCACCCAGGCTGAGCAGAACAAGCAAGTCCGGCAGATGCTGACCAATCTGACCCATGACATCAAGACTCCGCTGACCGTGGCCAGGGGATACGCCCAACTGCTCAAGGAAGGATCGGCTGATCAGGAGCAATTGAGCAGGATCCTCAATAACCTGCAGTCGGTGGATCACTATCTGCATTACCTGATGGATTTCAATCTGATACAAGAGAAGAGTGTGAGCCTGGATCTGACCCGGGTGAACCTATCGGAACTGGTTCAGCAGGAGCTCTTCAACGCTTTCGATTCGCTGACTGCGCGGTCCGTCACGGTGGAGCCCAGGATTCAAACTGGTGTGGAAATTACGACGGACCAGACCATGATGAGTCGAATAATTCAGAACCTGATCGGCAACTGGCTCAAGTATGCTGACGAATCAGCCTGGGTTGAACTGAACAAGAGTGAAGACGGGCGGATTCATCTGGACTTCGGCAACAAAACCAAGGGCGGAGCCGTCGAGGTGAACAGGCTCATGGAACGGTTCCAGACCGACGACCAATCTCGGACCAAGATCAGAAGCACAGGCCTGGGTCTGAGCATTGTTGACTCTTTGGTGGATTCGCTCGGAGGCTCCATGAGGCTGGAATCCAGCAAGGGTATTTTCCTGGTCCACTTGCTGCTGAGTGATGCTCCTCAACCGAAGGAACTATGAACAACGTGGTTTTGCGACCGTTTGGTAAAATGCAGCGGCCTGCCATGGCCTTTATGGCAAGACCTTGACAGGCCGCAGTGCATGTAGGCGGAGAATAGTGTCAGCACATGAATCTAACAGTACCTAAAACTGATTGTTTAAATCCGGCTGACAGGTAAGCCGCTTCTCCGTCTACAATCAAAAGGGAAATCAGGCCTTGGTGTGGGGCACTATAACAGCCCTGGCCGAGAGCTTGTTGTCGACCAGCTTGTGATAGGCATCCAGGGCATTGTCCAGCGAATAGGTTTCGATCTCCGTCTCGATCTGGCCGTTGCGATACATGTTGGCCACATCGTAGAGCTCAGGGATGGAGCCCCAGTAAACGCCAAGCAGCTCCTGCTCCCAGGGCTTGGAGTACCAGTCGTACTCCGCCTTGCCGCCGGCGATGCCGACCACGGTCACCCGGGATCCCGGGCCGCCTGAAGCCTGTGCCGCAGCAATGGTCGGAGCCACACCCACGAAATCGAAGGCGGCATCCACGCCCTCCCCGTGGGTGATCTTCCTGATGTTTTCCACCTGGTGCTCGTCGCTCATAACGGGGATGGCACCCTTGGCCTCAGCCTTGGCCAGGGCCTCAGGCTTGGTGTCTGTGGCGATCACAGTGGCGCCGGTCAGTGCGTGCAGAATCTGAATGGCAATCTGGCCCAGTCCGCCCAGGCCAATGACCAGAGCGTACTTTCCGCCACCATTGAGGTGAGGCATGGCAGCCCGGATGGCGTGGTATGGAGTCAGGGCCGCATCAGCCAGGGGTGCTGCGCCGATTGGATCCGCATCTCCCAGCGGCACCAGGTTGCGGGCCGGGACGGTCATGTATTCGGCCATGCCGCCGTCGCGTCCCAGGCCCAGAGCCAGTGACTTATTGGTTGCGGCGCTGGAGCAGTAGTTCTCCTGGCCTGCCACGCAGTGAGGGCAGTGGCCGCATCCGGTGGGCCCATAGACGATGTAGGCATCGCCCTTCTTGAAGCCTGTGACATCGGGTCCTACTTCTTCGACCCAGCCGGTGGTCTCATGCCCCAGAATGAACGGCGGCTTGGTGTGGCTGCCGGTTTCGGGAGTGTAGTCCTGGAAGACTGAGACGTCTGAATGGCAGCAACCTGCCCCAGCCACCTTCAGCAGAACCTCGCCGCTCCCGGGAGTCGGTTCCGGCACTTCCTTGAGGGTGGGGAAGGTGTTGAATTGTTCAAAAACAACGGCTTTCATAAGTTTCCTTTCATCGTTGAAGCATTCCGCCCCCTAAGCTCAGGGCGGGGATGTGTGCATCAGCATCGTTGCAATAAAAATCTTACTGAAGACCAGCTTCGCACTCACCCGAACGAGTGTGATATGTCCAACAATGTTGGGATTGCTCGTATTTGCAGGGCGGATGAAAAGTTCTCGTATATATACGAATACCCCTCCCCCTAAAGATTGCCGGCGGGGGAGAGGATGACTTTGGTTTGCTTTGGTTTAGCTTGAGCGGCTTTTACAGCAGATTGATCAGAGCCTGGGTGTCTTCGACTGTCGTCGCCCAGGAGGTGGCCAGCCGGATCACCGTGTGGGTGGCATCGCTGCGTTCCCAGAAATCGAAGGCGACCTGTTTGGACAGCTCCTCCATGCGCTCATTGTCCAAGCGGACGAAGGTCTGATTAGTGGGGGAGTCCATGACGATCTGATACCCCTTCTCGCGCAGGGCCTTTTTGATCATCGCTGCCGACTGTATGGCGTTGCGGCTGATTCGTGAATAGAGGTCGTCGGTGAAGAGGGCATCGAACTGCACCCCCAGAAGCCTTCCCTTGGCCAGAAGTGCTCCCCTTCTTTTGATCATGGTGCTGAAATGCTCGGGAGCGTTCCCCCTGGGGAAGACCACCGCTTCCCCACAGAGTGCGCCGACCTTGGTCCCGCCGATGTAGAAGACGTCGCAAAGACGGGCTATGTCCGTCAGGCCGACGTCGGTTCCGGGGGCCACCAGTCCGTACCCGAGTCTGGCACCATCCAGGTAGAGCGGAATCTTGTGTTCCCGACAGATTTGCGAGAGGTCTTCCAGCTCCTGGCGAGTGTAGAGGGTTCCATATTCGGTGGGGTGGGAAATGTAGACCATGCCGGGGTAGACCATCTGTTCATGGTTTTCGTCGGCGTAGAAGCCTTCCAGGAAGGCCTTGAGATCCTCTGCGCGAATCTTGCCCTGTTCGCCGGGGATGGTCAGGACCTTATGACCAACTGCTTCAATGGCGCCGGCCTCGTGGACGTTGACATGGCCCGTGTCCGCGGCGACCACTCCCTGGTAGGACTTCAGCAGGCAGGAGGTGACGACCTGGTTGGTCTGGGTCCCACCTGCCAGGAAATAGACCTGCGCTTGCGGGCAGCCACAGGCCTGGGCGATCTTCTGAGAGGCGGAGGAACAGTACCGATCCTTGCCATAGCCGGGAAGGTGCTCCATGTTGGTGTCGATCAGCCGCTGCAGGACTTCGGGGTGGGCGCCCTCGGAATAGTCGTTGACGAATGACAGCATCTAGGTCCTTCCTGTTCGATGATGATTGCCTCCGGACCAGCAAAGCCGATCCGGAGCCATGGCTCTGACTACAGCATATGCTCAGGCGATGAGTTCCTTGACGGATGCAATGATCGCTTGCAGGCTGACCTTGGCATCGTTGAAGAGCATCTGCGTGTTTGGATTGAAGTAAAGCTCGTTCTCGATGCCGGCATACCCCTTACCTCTGCCTCGTTTGAGGACGACAACATGCTGGGCCTTGTCAACGTCCAGAATGGGCATGCCGGATACCGCGGTCCCCGGTCGGCGGGCTGCCGGGTTGGTCACGTCATTGGCGCCGACAACCAGGGCAACGTTGGCTGATGGGAACTGGGGATTGATATCGTCTAGGTCGATCAATTCCTCGTAGGGGACGTTGGCCTCGGCCAGGAGGACGTTCATGTGTCCGGGCATACGGCCAGCCACCGGATGGATGGCATAGGATACCTCCACGCCACGGCCCTTGAGCAGTTCACCCAGATCGGCCAGTTCGCGCTGGGCCTGGGCCTGAGCCAGACCAAAGCCGGGGACGAAGATGACCTTGTCGGCATAGACCAGCTGAACGGCCACATCGTCGGGTGTGGTCTCCTTCATGGTCCCCTGGGCACCCTGATCCTTGCTGGCGCTCGCAGAGGAGCTGCCGAACCCACCGGCCAGGACGCTCAGAAGCGGCCGGTTCATGGCCTGGGCCATCAGGACGGACAGGGTAGCACCTGCTGCGCCGACCAAGGCGCCTGCCACGATCAAGGCGACGTTGTCGATAGCCAGTCCGTTCATGGCCACAGCTGTGCCGGTGCAGGCATTCAAGACGGAGATGACCACGGGCATGTCGGCGCCTCCGATGGGGATGACGAAGACCAGTCCGTAGCCTAGAGCGAAGATGGCTGTGAGGATGGCCCATAGGGTCCGATTGCCAGGATTCAGGCAGAGCATGACCAGGCTGAGGATCGTCAGTAGGGCGAATAGCATATTCCAGACAGCCTTGGCCGGCAGCTTCAGGTTTTTGATCATGCTGATGCCTTGGAGCTTGCCGGCAGCTATCAGGGAGCCGGTGAAGGTGATGGAACCGATGACCACGCCCAGGCCGGCGGTGATCAACACCACCAGAGTCGGGGTACCCTCGGAAGTCAGTATGTCGTTCAGGGCGACCAGGGCTGCAGCGCCGCCGCCGACCGTGTTGAAGACGGAAACCAGCTGAGGCATGTCCGTCATTTTGACCTTTCTGGCTGAATAGACACCTGCTGCCGATCCGATCAGGATGCCGAGCACGAGCAGAATGATAGCTAGGGAGGAGTTGAAACCGGTGGCGAACAGATGGATGAAGGCCATGGCTACGGCGATGACCATGCCCGCTGCAGAAATCCTATTGCCTGTACGGGCCGTCTTGGGGGAATTCATGTAGTGCAGGCCCATGACGAACATGACTGAGGAAAGGAGGTAGACGAACCAGGTGATGATGTCGAGGGTGTTCACTTGTCGGCTCCCTGATCCTTAGCGGTCTCGGTCGTGACGGCCGAAGCCTGTTCGTCCTGGCTGGCCTTACCCTTCTTCTTGTCGGGTTTGGAGGACTTGAACATCTCCAGCATCCGGTCGGTTACCACGTAGCCGCCCACCACATTCATGGCGCCAAGGACGGCAGCCAGGAATATGAGTACGTAGGAAAGCGGGGAGTGAGCCTCCGCCGCGATGATGACTACCCCGACGATCACAATGCCATGAATGGAGTTGGCGCCTGACATGAGCGGTGTGTGAAGCGTGGCCGGAACCTTGCCAATCACCTCCACGCCGATCAGCAGGGCCAGAATGAAGAGCGTAATTGCTATGACCAAAGAATTCATTGCTCTTGACCTTTCTCTTCGGTCTCTTCGACACCTGGAGCATCCGCGCTTTCGCTCGTGCCGGATTCGGCTGCCTTTGTTACAACAAGTGCTTGATCAATCTCGTCGTCTGCTTTGATGCTGAGCGCGCCATTGCGAAGGAAATGCACCAGCACGTCCGCCACATTTCTGGACAGCAGGTTGGATGCCGTCGTGGCTACGCCGCTGGCCAGGTACGGGGCTCCGATCATGGTGACTCCGTTATCGGTGGTTTTTGTTCCCACCTGTGACCCCTCGACGTTGCCGCCCAGCTCGCTGGCAGCGCAGTCCATGATCACGGCTCCGGGATGCAGGTTGGCCACACCCTCGGCGCTCAGGAGGCGGGGAGGCTTTCCACCAGGAACCTTGGCTGTGGTGATGACCACGTCGAAGCCTGCCGCTTTGGTATCCACCGCAGCCTGCTGCTGGGCCTGTTCCTGATCGGTCAGCTGGCGTGCATAGCCGCCCTGCCCCTGTCCCTTGGAGAAATCCAGTCCCAGGTCGAGGAACTTGGCTCCCAAGGATTCCACCTCCTGTCTGGAAGCGGGTCTGACGTCATAGGCGGTGACCACGGCTCCCAGACGTTTTGCGGTCCCGATGGCCTGCAAGCCTGCGATCCCAGCGCCCAGAACCAGGACCTTGGCCGGTCGGATGGTTCCAGCTGCAGTGGTCATCATGGGGAAGAAGGATCCATAGGCATCGGCAGCCACCAGAGCCGCCTTGTATCCCATGACCGAGTTCTGCGAGGTCATCTCATCCATGGACTGGGCCGAGCTGAGTTGTCGGGGGAGTCGCTCCATAGCGATTCCGGTAAGTCCGGACGCCTCCAGGGATTCGGCGTAGTCCTTGTCGCTCAATGACCCCAGCATGCCGATGATCCATGTTCCGGCTGGAATTCGCTTTAGCAAGGGGCTATCCGGTCTGCCGACGAAACCCAGGACTGTCGACTTGGATAGGACAGTATCCCTGTCGGTGACGGTGGCTCCTGTCCGTTGGTAGTCCTCATCTCGGAAGCCGGCTCGGACCCCGGCTCCGGACTCCAGGAGGCAGGTAACGTCTTGCCTGGTCAGCCGGGTCACGATGTCAGGCGTCAGAGCCACACGGGCCTCCTCATCGTCTGTCTCTTTGAGGACCCCGAAGGTTACAGGAGATTGTTCTGGTCCACTCATGTCTTTCCTTCTTCAAGCACAACTGCGTGTGAACAATTTCATCAATGATTCTAGTTGCTGAATGTTCTTGTTGGGGGGCCACGGCAACTTATTATGCATCTGCGTTTTATAAGTATCAGTCGAGGATAAACTAAGTTCAAGATATCTTGTAGAGTATCTTGGCTTGGGGGATGAGAAACAGAAAGAGCAAAAGCTATGCTCGCCCAGTTGTGTCTACACAGCTCATAAATTGTCTGAAGAGTGGTTTTGCGGTTTTGATGCCGGATTGGCGGCATAGTGCAGGGCATTGCAGCCCGAGTCAAGTTGCAGCAGGTGACATGATCAAATTAAAGGGTGCCGCGCATCTTCAAGAACGATGAGCGGCACCCTGAGGCGGAAGGCCTTGGCGGGAAGAAAGCTGTGGCAATTTCACATGCACGGCCGTCTATTAGGCCTTCCCAACCTTCTTTTCTGTTTCAGACTAATGCTTGCTGCGCCTTATTGCTTCCCTTCGCGTTTATCGTTTGCCGCAGGGTCCTTGGGCTTGGACTGCAGGGGATTGTGATGATAAATAAGAGCGAAGGCAGCCAGGGTCTCGATCATGCTGGCAATGATCCAGGTGATGACGATGGCATTCTGGTGTTTGCCCACTGTTCCCATTCGCGTGAAGATGAACACATCCATGATGAAGGTCTGCAGAACCAGAAGGACCGTCGCCACAACTACCGTCCTGGTGTGCCTGTCCGTCTCCGTTCCCTCTCCTTCTGGTTTACCTGGAGACTTGAAGCTGGCATAGGAGAGGAGCCAGATGCCGATTCCAAAGAGGACAGCGGCAAGAGGCAGGGAGAAGAAGATCGGCATGGTGCTCAGACTGAGACCCAGAGCTGCGACCAGGACTGCCGAGGCCAGGCCCAGATAGAAGGAATCATGGTTTTTCGCCTTGCGCGGTTTAGGTAAGCTGGCAACGCTCGTCGGCTGAGATGGCTTATCGACAGGCTTACTGGGTTGGTTCGGCTTGTCGTCAGGGGAGGGGCCATGCTCTTTGTCTGGATGGCCGGCTTGCGCATGGCTGGCGGGTAGAGCCTGTTCCTGCTTATTCTGCGTTTCAGGTCCGCCATGGTCAGCGTTCTTGCTGGATGAATCCCTGCCTTCCTTCTCGCCAGTTTGTCCTGATGCAGGCTTGGCCTTGGAAGCATTTTCTGCTTTGCTTTCTTTTCCGATGTTCGCATTCTCCACTGGTTTCGGCATGCGATTCTTGTCATCCATTGTTGAGTGTTGGGAACTTTCCCGGGTGTTGTTGCTCTGTGAGGAGTTGCCCTCGTACCTCTTTTTCTGGTTATCGGGCACCCGCGATTCCTCATGCCTGCCTTGGTTCTTATTTGTACGTTCGTTTCGATTGTTACTCATCTGACCCTCCAGGCTTGTTCTTCCCCATTGCTTGTGGCAGGTCATCTGGCGGCCTGCCCATTTTTAGGAAGCAACCTCCGTTGAGGCCAGTGTATGTGCCGTTTTCTTGTAAAAGCGGCATTGACCGGCACTAGGCCAGCATCATTTTGATATCGACTTTTGCGGGTGAAGTGCTGGATTCGTTGCAGTGTATTCAAAGACGAAAGACGTTTGTTTATGGACGTGCAGAATCAGCGGTCATATTCTAGACTTCGACTCTTGACTAGGCTGCTTGTGCACTCTCACGTACTTTTATTCCTCTGCTCATTTTTATGCAGAAGATGTATCCTGCGCCGCTATGTTGCTGTGTGTCAATCAGATGATTGTATATCCTGACTTGTCGAGGGCATCCAGTGCGGCAGGGAAGTCATCGGCCTTGGTAAGGACATAGTCTGTGTTGTAGGTGGAGACGGCGAAAATACCTATGCCCTTGTCTGCCAAAATTGTGGCAATCGGCGCCAGGATGCCAATGAGCGAAAAATCGAGAATGCCTTGGATGCGGAAGGCCCGCCAGCCGTCGCTGCGTTCCAGGGCCTGGCGGGAACCATGTTGGCCGGACAGACCAATGAAGCCTCTTGATCGGTTCGCACTGTAAAAACATAGGGTGAGTTCAGGTCAACCCCTGTGCAATTAGCAACTTTGCAGACAGTCAGCTTCCGCTTCTGTAGGCTGAATGCAGATGCCTTGCCCCTGCCTGGTCGCGGAGCTGCAATTCTTGGTCGTAAGTGACTTGCTTTTTGAGTGGGAACGGGTGAAGGCGTATAGCGCAACCAAGGCCCATCCGCACTCGAGGGCAAAAGGGCCCACTGCCGGTTAGCCAGGGCATCGACGGCCAGCAAGCTTGCACCGACAAGGTTTAGGACAAGGTTGACTCGGCTGCCACTGGGCAGGTCTAGCAGCTGCTTCGCGACAAAGGCCATGAGCAGCAGCAAAAATCCAAAAAGTTGAACCAGCATGAATAAACCAACCACATCCTTCCACGAGTGACCTAATGAGCGTCGTCAATCCGGATACGGCGCGTCTCGTCCGGGGAAGGGATGCTTCCGGAAAGACACTGTAGCACCACTGGCAGGAGGCCGAAGGTCTGGTGCGCCGCATATGCAGAAGATGAATGGGCAGCCGTATACTGCAGGCATTGTACTGTTTTCCCGCGCTTTGTTAGATTGCAGGAGGGCATCACCAAGGAGACGATAGCGCATGGAAGACCTGTACGAGCATGGCCGAGCAGGGGGTTGCACCCATGGCCTGGGCGCCCCTGGCTGAGGGTCGTCGGGGCATTTTCGACAATCCTGTCCTCAAGCGTATTGGTCAGCGCTATGGCAAGACCCCGGCCCAGGTGGTATTGCGCTGGCTGATCCAGCAGGGGATATGCGCCATCCCGAAATCCGTGCATGAGGAACGGATTCGTGAGAACCACAATATTGCAGATTTCAGTCTTGATGATGACGATATGCATGACATAAGTGCTATGGATACGGGTGGGCCGCTCATTCTTGATGTGGATACGCCCGAGGAGGCTACACGTTTGCATGGGATATCCTATACACAGTGACTGAGGTCCGCTGAGTCGATAAGACGAGGGCGCCCGCACTTGAAGATTCCAGTGTGGAAGCCCTCGTCTTGATGTTAGGGATCGTCGCTGAGGCTTATTGTGTTGGCCAGTCGTCTTGCAGACGGCTCAAATAATCCTTGGCCGCCTTTTCCAGGTTCTGATCGCTCATGCCTGAGCTCACTCCTGTGAGAATAAAGGGCTTCCGATAAACGGTTCCGATGAGATTGCTGGTAGCTTTGAACGGAGCCAGGAGCTCGTCCACCGTATAGCCGAATTCACCCTCATGGTGATAGTTCTCTCCAGCAGAGCCAACCGAGACGGCGAGCATGAGTTCCTTGCCTTTCAGGGCATCGCCGTGGGTACCGTAGGCCCATCCGTAGGTAAGCACCAGGTCTTCCCACTCTTTGAGCAGGGGAGGGCAGCTGTACCAATACATGGGAAACTGCCATACCAGACGGTCACAGCCTTTGACGAATGCTTGTTCGTCGGGAATGTCGATTTGACCTGAGCGCAAGGCAGCGTATTCGTCCCGGACCAGGATGCCCTCATCATCATGCCCCATGGCTTCCCGCATGAGGCGGGCGTTGATCCGTGAGGCTTCCATATGGGGGTGGAAGACCAGGACCGCCGTCTTGGTGTTTTGTGCCATTCCTTGCTCTCTTTCAGTCATCATTTTGCCAGATTTGCTTGGCGCGGTTGAAGGCCGACCAGGCCTTCGGTCAGCCTGCGTAGAAGGCCAGATGGGTGATTTCCGCTACTATCTCGTCCTTGGTGATTCCGTTCTTTTTCCCGATGTTCAGATGGGCGTCGAGCTGTTCTGCGCTGCCCATGGCAATCAATGCAGCTATGGTGATCATGCTTCTGTCGTGTGCGGACAGTGCTTGTTCATCAGCCCAGACTTCGCCGAATAGAACATCGTCATTCAGAGCTGCGAACTGAGGTGCGAATTCACCCAACTGCTCTCTTCCTGCTGTTTGTTTTGTGGCCATGATACTCCCTTCCTTGCTGACTGTATGGTGGTCCAAGATGCAGGTTCACTGCTGTCATGGATGTGAATGGCAACAGTCTAGGGCTCTCGAAACGGTATTTATAATGCCGATTGCTTATATGTAGGTATTCGTTTTTTGCATGGATTTATTGTCGTGCTTCTGCCCGATCGGTTTCTTCTCGGCTCGGGTAGAGGACTTGTCTGTTGTGGCAATGGGTCGCCTTCTTTGCTGGTCGTAATGCCGTTTTTTGGCTTGCGGGAGTCTAGGCTGTCTTTTGGGTTGTTCTGCGATTGGAGTTGGGTGAATGAGGATCACTGGTTTGGATCATCTGGTCATCACGGTGCGGGATGTCGATGCGACCTGTGCCTTTTACCGTGAGGTGCTGGGCATGCAGGTGCAGACTTTCGGTAATGGGCGGTTGGCATTGAAATTCGGCCGGCAGAAGATCAACATTCATGAGGCCGGCTACGAGATTGACCCCAAGGCGGACAAGCCTACACCCGGCTCTGCTGATTTGTGTTTGCTGGTGGAGGATTCGCTGGATGATGTGGTTGCCGCGCTCCGTGAGCATCGTGTCGACTATCTGGGTCCGGTCAGCCGGACCGGCGCGGATGGGGCCATCACCTCGGTGTATGTCAGGGACCCCGATAGGAACCTGATCGAGCTTTCCAGATACGACCAGGACTGATACTGGAGAAGAACCGGATGCGTCGGCGCATGCATCCTTGCGGCTAGATTCTTTGAGCCGGTGGTTCGATAAGTGCAGGCTGGGTTTCGTGTTTCTGATATATTTTGAGTCGAATCATAGGGTTTTCCTGGCTTCTGCCGATTTGCAGGCGTATTCTGCTCCAATCTGGCTTCGTAATATTTCCAGATAATGACGCTGGAATCTGGTATACACAAAGCATAGGCCTTGAGGACACACTATTCAGGCCCCCAAAACTTTCAGGCGCTCCAGCGGCATAGTAATGAGGGATGTAACCATGCCTAATGCGGATGAGACGCTCTGGAATTGTCGCGACATCGATATGGAGCACGTCAGCGCGCAAGGCGATTATTTTGCCATGAACAGCCACGGCATCAAAGCACGCGATTTCAGCTTGGATGGCGATTATTCCTTTGATGGTGCCAGTGACGTTAATATTGACCATGCTCGAATACTGTCCAAGGACGCATTCTGGAACTCGGAGAATGTAACGGTCCGGAATTCGACCATCTCAGGGGAATACCTGGGTTGGAACTCTGAAAATCTGACCTTCGAGAATTGTCAGATTGAAAGTCTGCAGGGCATGTGCTACATAGATAACCTTGTTCTGCGCAACTGCCGTCTGATCAACACAACCCTGGCTTTCGAGTATTCAAATGTGGATGTGGAAGCCAAGGGTTATGTAGACAGCATACTCAATCCGCAGTCTGGAACCATTCAGGCGGATGGATTCGGCAAGATTGTTTTGGAGTCTGCGCGAGTCGATCCTGAGAAAACCATCATTGAAGACAATTCTCCGACTTCGCGTACGCGGTAATTGCGCCGGAAGCCGCTGCCCTATCAGGAGTAATAATGATCAGCTTGCTGACAGGTCTCGTGATTGGACTGGTTTTTGGAATGCCTGTTGGAGCTGCGGGAATTATGAGCATGCAGAGAACCCTGTCTGCAGGGCCGGCAACTGGTTTCATCACCGGCATGGGGCAGCCGTGGCAGTGTGCTTGTATCGTGCTCTCGGATTTTTTGGCCCCAGCCTGCTTTCTCAGACTTTCCTCAGTTATCAAAAGCCGATTGTATTTGCGGGAGCCATACTGGCTGCGGCGATCGGGGTCCTCAGACTTTACGACTTCCTTAAGCCGGAAAGGCCTGCCGAATGAACTGATTGCAAAAAAAGCGATGTTCGCCCTGCGGGGGACGAAATAGCATCTGGTAGTTGTGAGCAGCTTATACATTCGCAATCGCAGCTGTTCATGACACCTAATATCGGTAACAGATATAATCTAATTTCTTTCGCTTTGGGTCTGGCTGCAGGTGTTACCAATCCAGTTTCAATGCTTGGACTGTCGCTCTCTCGCTCTGTTCTCAATGCTGACTGGAATCAGAACTCTTGTTCGGGTATATGGATCATAATTGTCATATTTACAGGGATGATGACTTGGTGGTTCCTCTTGACTGCCATGGTGGAGGTATTACAAAAGAAGACACAGCCACGCATCGTAATTTGGTTCGATTTGGCTAGCAACCTGCTCCTTATCATATTCGGAATCTCGGTCTTCATCTTCAACTTGTGAGCTGTGCTGCTCTTTAGATAAGAGGGTATTTCTGATGTATCAAACCAACACATCGCATGTTGTTGTCGATGTATTTCGTCTGAATATTCGCCTCACCCTTGGGTAGAAAAGCGTTGTGCAGGTTCGCGACAGAGGGTTGGTTCCTTGTCCAATTATTGTCGGGAACAATACGAGAGGAGCTCGTTAGTGCAATACATAAACTATCCTGCCTTGCATATTTTGAAGACGGCTTCTAAAGAGGCTGAAAAGAAATTGAGAAAACCTACCCGTCAATGGATACGAGCACGTTATGGAGTCGGGAGTTTGGTGTCGGAACTCGGTTTCGACTTCATTCAGCTCTAATAGCTTTGTGATTAGTCATAGCCTTCCGTGTCGAGTGTCTACCGACAGTGGTTTCTCCCAGAATGGTGAGAAAAGCGGTCAAACTTCAAAGTCAGTAAGGAAAAGAACAGACGGATTTGATGCTGTAGCACGGTATGGCCCGTGCATGTCCGCATACTGCGTAATGGGGATCATGGCCATGTCAGTCCCCCTGCCCGCGCAGTGCCTCCTGAGCGTCCAGGATGGCATGGACGGGCTCCTGATGATCGACCCACCATGATGCGGACGCCTGGGCCTTGAGCCAGGCGGAGGTGCGGTCGGCCAATTCTGTCCCCTCTTCGGTGGCCCCGCTCTCGGCCCGGCCGTCGTGGTCCTCCTGTGTCTCGTCCAGCATCTCCAGCAGTTCCATCATCTTCTCACGTATGTCGGCGGCGCGAGCCACCTGCTCGTCGCTGCCTTCAAGTGCGGGCAGGCTATTGAGCTCTCGGCGGACCTTCGCCGCCCGGCAGGCTGGGCAGTCGATAGTCCCGTACCAGGCGGCCTTCTTCTTGCGCCTCCCGAACCAGTTGATGCCCTTGATCTCCACTGTGTCCGTGTGCCCGCATCTGTAGGTGATGCCGCAGAGTGCCATCTTATCCTCTTTGATTGTGTGTACCCCTTGCTGATGTCTATATTACATCTCTAGCGATGTGACGCATGATGGGGATACTAGGCCGCGTCGCACTGGGGCGGCGACCTCCCGGCCCTACTCATATCGTCATATGAGTCCGGCCTGTCATCCATGTATGGCCTATATCCTTGATGACATCTCCCAGATGCGCGACAACCATCCCGGCTATGTGCCCGCGTCAGAAGATTCGCGAAGAGGCTGATTATCCTCTTTCACAAGCTTCTCGACCAGGTCATCGACCAGTAGCAGCAGGCCGGCCTCAGCCGGCAGGACCATGAGCACCCCGCAAGTATCCATCAGCAGATTAGAGCAGATTTGGCCGCTATCTGGTACGGGGCCATCGAAAGGACCGTCAGGGAGATCGAGCGTAGGCATAGGGCGGGTCGCTATATTTTTCCTGATTTTGGCACACAAATGGCGCACAAGATTCGACCATAAGCAGGAATCACATATATGATAAAACCCCTGTTTCCCAGTCGGGAGTAGGGGCCTGATCTGGGGTGGCTAACGCGGCTCGAACGCGCGACCTCCTGAACCACAATCAGGTGCTCTACCGACTGAGCTATAGCCACCATGGTGAATCAACCCGCATCGCGGATCAATGCAACAGATGAAACTATACACGATGACATGACATGGCACGCCGGTGAAGTGTGACCCATGCCCAAAGACCGTGCTTTGTCCTTGGACTTTCAGTTCACGACCATGGCCTCTACATAAAAAGTCTCCAGCACCACCAGGGTCTGATCATCGACGGTGAAGTCCGGATCATCCAATGCTTGTCGCATGTTTTCTGAGGTCCAGAAAGACTCATGAGCCTCGCGCCACTCAGGAAGGCTTTGATAGTCTTCTCCTTCATTCAGAACATGCTGCAGTGTGACCAGGCCGAGTCGGGTCACACTCACCGAGGCATATCTGAGGACGGCAACTGGTTGGTCATCTGAGTTCAACAGAAGCGTTCGTCGGCCGGAGGAGGGGAGTGGCTCATGATCATGGATGAATTCTGCCATCAGGCTGGTCGTAGCGGTTTTGCGCCCCTCCAGGATCGCTTCCACCAGACAATCACGTCCTGGACCGGGGAAGGCAAATTCATCCCTGGGAAGATTCGCAACATCTTGGGCTTTGACCGCTGGTATTTGCTTATTTGTCATAGTCGTTGTGATTGTCTTGCCTATCAGACTTAGGCTCTTTGTCGTCGAGCGCTTTTCTTATGGGTTGGTATGCCTTGATCAGATCAGCCAGGCTCATAGCGGCATTGGCGGGACTGGTGGATGGCAGATTGATCATCGTCGATCGATATCCCTTCTCCTGCAGGATAGGCAGGCAGTAGCGACGGTAAAGCTGGCCGGCCTTGCGTCCTGTGGTGAATATGGTGCCGATGGGCACACGGTCCAGCAAGCCAGCGATGTCGGTCGGCACGACATTGGTTATTGAAGCGTCGGAGGCGCCGTGGATGTCGCATTCCTGGATGACATCCCAGAGTGCTATGCAATGATTGAGGGCAAACCTAGCACGGACAGCCGGATCAGGCCCTGGAACAGGCTGGTCGAAGAGTGCGGCCAGCACGGGCCAGAAGCGGTTGTGCGGAAACATGTAGTAGAAGCCGGCTTCGCGCGAACTCGGGCTGGGAATGGATCCCAGGATCAGCACACGAGATCGGGCATCCCAAATGGGTCCGAACTCGTGGGTGACGTGTGTGGTAGAACCTGCAGTCATGCGCCAAGCAGTCCAGTCAGAGACGCGGTCATCACGTTAGCCTGTGCAATCACCAGAATGAAGACCAGCAGGCTGGTTGCGCATTCGACCAGGCCCACATACAGAATGGGAATGCGGCGCCGCCTGGAGATGGCAGGCAGTGAGGCCGCGCGAACCAGCAGAACCAGGGCGGTCAACAGAGGCCACCATCCTGCGGTGCGTACCATGGCGACCCCGATCAGGCAGAGGGCCAGGTTCCAAGCCAGCGAAAGCAGGTAGCACCAGGTCTTGCCGCGCTCGCGGATCATGGTCTTGACGAAGATGACCGAACCGAACTGGGTTACAGCGAAGACAGCTGCACTGACCACTCCAATCGATGGCAGGGCAGCGCTTGGGAAAAATCCGCTGGCGAAGCAGTCCACAGCAGGATTCGGTTGGCATCCGAAGTAGCTGGCCTTGGCGCTTTCCGGACTCGGTCCCGGCGTCTGGAATCGTGACCCCAGGGAGACGGCGATCAGACAGAGCATGCAGGCCGCAATCACGGCTACGGTATCGTTCCACCAGGAGCGTTCCGTGCGCAGCCAGGCGGCGGCAAAGTTCAGCACACCTAGCACCAGATAGAGCGGGGCCCATCGCAGGAGCCCAGGGGTGCCGACCAATAGGATCAGTCCGGTCACGGCCGTGAGCAGGGCGTAACCCAGAGCTGGCGGTGCGAATCTGGCAGCCCGGTGCGATACCATCCATCGCGAGCCGGTGAATTCAAAGCAGTAGCAGAAGGCCCAGGCGACCATGAGCAGCAGACCCCTCCAGGTCGGGCCTCCGATCAGCAGACCGGCCAGGCCCGGCATCAAGGCCATGGCCCAGCCGCCTATCTGATCGGGTATCCATAGCCGCCGCCACTGTCGTCCCTTGGATCCTGATCCGGTCGATTCTGCCGATTTGCGGGCTTGAGGGTTTGGTCTGCTGCCGTTCGACCCGGCGGCCTTGCCCCTGTCTGCGTCTGTAAGCATACTCATCAGCCTACGCCCCGGTATGGGTGTCACTGCCTCTTCCGTAATGCAGATTCGGTCAATATCATGGTCGAAGGAGTCATGAATCACACGGGTTCCTGGTTTCAGGAGGCAGATGATGGGTCAGGTGGATATCAAGCGCGTATACGAGCAGACAGCTGACGAGGACGGGGTCCGCATCCTGGTCGACAGGCTTTGGCCGCGCGGCGTCAGCAAGGAGCGGGCAGCCCTGTCCGGCTGGCTCAAGGATGTCGCGCCCAGTCCGGACCTGCGGCGCTGGTGGCACCATGATCCTGACCGCTTCGAGGACTTCGTCCGCCGCTACCGTACTGAGCTGGATGACAATCCTGCCTTGGAGGATCTGCTGAGCATTGTGCGCGAACACGATCGGACGACACTGGTCTATGCGGCCAAGGATCCAGCCGTCAACCATGCTCTGATCCTGCGCGACTACATTCGTCAGGCCCTTGAAAAGAAAGACAAGTAGACGACTGGCCTTTTACAAATTCCAGGGCGTTGCGGGACACTGGCATTTGATGGAGCCAAAGCTGCTCCACCTAGGCACACTGCCAGCGCAAGTCCTAAAGCGGCCATCTTTTCGGAATATGAAACAGGAACGCCAGCGACTGTTCGCCCGCCTGTTCGGACACCATTCGGAGCAATGGCACATCTTCGTCGGTGCTGTTCGCTGAATCCGGAACGTAACCGGCGGCTCCCGCAAAGCCAGGCCCACCATTGTTCCTGGCATTTATCTGTCCTGGTTTAGACATGTATTCCCATGTATTCATATTCCGTCACTTGTAACGCTTATGGATTAGGAATCTGTTGGAGGCGTGTACCCGATTACTGGACCTGCATATATATGGTATGTGCAAAGGCCTATTGGGATTCTGCTGCAAGGGCTTTTCCCAAGACGTTTCCAATACGGCATCACAGTGAACAAAGCCTAGAGCATACAGACACGTGACAGGCGTAACGATGTCTGGTTCGGTGATATACTTTTCAACGTGTGTGCCGACAGCACGCCTTATGTCACAGGTGAGCTTGTCGGGATATCCCCAATCCGAAGAATGCAGGCAGCAATGCCCGGCAGGAGGATCAGGGGCCATCGGGCCGGTGGACAGTGGCTGATCTCTCCTCCTGGGAGCGACTGCGGCTGCGGTGCGGCGGTCTCGCAGTGCAAACGAAGACAAGTTCATCAAAGGAATCGGAGAGAGTCAGTTGCCAACAATTGAACAGCTCGTCCGCAAAGGGCGCAAGGCCAAGCCTCGCAAGTCGAAGACTTTGGCACTCAAGGGCAGCCCGCTGCGTCGCGGCGTGTGCACCCGTGTCTACACCACCACCCCCAAGAAGCCGAATTCGGCTCTGCGGAAGGTTGCCCGTGTCCGTCTGAGCTCCGGCATCGAGGTTTCCGCCTACATCCCCGGAGAGGGACACAACCTGCAGGAGCACTCCATCGTGCTGGTGCGCGGCGGACGTGTCAAGGATCTGCCCGGCGTGCGCTACCACATCGTGCGCGGTGCGCTGGATACCCAGGGAGTCAAGGATCGCAAGCAGGGCCGTTCCCTGTACGGAGCAAAGAAGGCCAAGTAACACATGTCACGCAAAGGACCAGCTAAAAAGCACCAGCTCCTGCCCGATCCCATCTACGGTTCCACCGTGGTGGCCCAGCTGATCAACAAGATCCTGCTGGACGGCAAGAAGTCCATCGCCGAG
Organism: Bifidobacterium asteroides; assembly: GCF_009683175.1. Classification (GTDB taxonomy): domain Bacteria; phylum Actinomycetota; class Actinomycetes; order Actinomycetales; family Bifidobacteriaceae; genus Bombiscardovia; species Bombiscardovia asteroides_H. Next base: position 268,385 of record NZ_WKKW01000001.1, on the reverse strand, counting down.
AACATCGTCTATACCGCCCTGGAGCAGGTCAAGGAGAAGACCGACCAGGAGCCTGTGGCCGTGCTCAAGCGCGCCCTGGACAACATTCGTCCCAGCCTGGAGGTCCGCAGCCGTCGTGTCGGCGGCGCCACCTACCAGGTCCCCGTCGAGGTCAAGCCGAACCGCGCCAATACGCTCTCATTGCGGTGGCTGACCGATTACAGCCGCGCCCGTCGTGAGAAGACCATGTCGGAGCGGCTGGCCAACGAGATCCTTGATGCCTCCAACGGCCTGGGTGCCGCGGTCAAGCGCCGCGAGGACACCCACAAGATGGCCGAGGCCAACAAGGCGTTCGCCCACTATCGCTGGTAATCCCAAGAGAGCGAGAACAAGGAATTATGGCACAAGACGTGCTCACGGACCTGACCAAGGTCCGCAACATCGGCATCATGGCCCACATCGATGCCGGCAAGACAACGACGACCGAGCGTATTCTCTACTACACCGGCGTCAACTACAAGATCGGCGAGACCCACGACGGCGCCTCCACCATGGACTGGATGGACCAGGAGAAGGAACGTGGCATCACGATCACCTCCGCCGCCATCACGGCCTTCTGGAACCGCCAGTCCCACGACCCTGAGGACCGCTACCAGATCAACATCATCGACACCCCCGGCCACGTGGACTTCACCGCCGAGGTGGAGCGCTCCTTGCGTGTGCTCGATGGTGCCGTGGCGGTGTTCGACGGCAAGGAGGGCGTGGAGCCCCAGTCCGAGACCGTCTGGCGTCAGGCCGACAAGTATGGCGTGCCCCGCATCTGCTTCATCAACAAGATGGACAAGCTGGGCGCCGACTTCTACTACTCGGTGGACACCATCAAGGACAAGCTGGGCGTCAAGCCGCTGGTCATGCAGCTGCCCATCGGCGCTGAGAGCGACTTCCACGGCGTGGTAGACCTGGTGCGCATGGTGGCCTACTACTGGAAGGACGAGGCCGACCTGGGCGCCAAGTACGACACCATCGACATCCCCGACGACCTCAAGGACAAGGCCGAGCAGTACCACACCGAGCTGCTCGAGGCCGTGGCCGAGTCGGACGAGGACCTGCTGGAGAAGTATTTGGGCGGCGAGGAGATCTCCCAGCAGGAGATTCGCACCGCTGTGCGCAAGATGACCATCGAGCAGTCGGCCTTCCCGGTCTTCTGCGGATCCGCCTTCAAGGACAAGGGCGTGCAGCCCATGCTGGATGCAGTCGTGGATTACCTGCCCAGCCCCGAGGACGTGCCGGCCATCAAGGGTTACAAGATTGGCGACGAGTCCGTCGAGATCGATCGCAAGCCTACAGTGGACGAGCCCTTCTCGGCCCTGGCCTTCAAGGTGGCCACCCACCCCTTCTACGGCAAGCTGATCTACGTGCGCGTCTACTCCGGCAAGGTGGCCCAGGGCGAAACGGTCCTGGACTCCACCAAGGACAAGAAGGAGCGCGTCGGCAAGCTCTTCCAGATGCACTCCAACAAGGAGAATCCGGTCGACGAGGCCATCGCCGGCAACATCTACGCCTTCGTCGGGCTCAAGAACGTCACCACTGGTGACACCCTGTGCGACGAGAAGGCGCCGCTGGTGCTGGAATCCATGACCTTCCCCGATCCTGTGATCGAGGTGGCCGTGGAGCCCAAGACCAAGGCCGACCAGGAGAAGATGGGCATCGCCCTGCAGAAACTCTCCGAGGAGGATCCCACCTTCCAGGTCAAGACGGACGAGGAGTCCGGCCAGACCCTGATTTCCGGCATGGGCGAGCTCCAGCTGGACATCCTGGTGGACCGCATGCGCCGCGAGTTCCATGTGGAGTGCAACGTGGGCAAGCCCCAGGTGGCTTACCGCGAGACCATCCGCAAGCCCGTCATGAACCAGGAGTACACCCACAAGAAGCAGACCGGTGGTTCCGGCCAGTTCGCCAAGGTGCTCATGAACTTCGAGCCCCTGGACACTTCTGAGGGCGAATCCTACATCTTCGAGAACAAGGTCACCGGCGGCCACATCACCAAGGAGTTCATCCCCTCGGTCGACGCGGGCGTGCAGGAGGCCATGGAGTCCGGCGTGCTGGCAGGCTTCCCGGTCGTGGGTGTCAAGGCGACCCTGACCGATGGCCAGATCCACGAGGTCGACTCTTCGGAGATGGCCTTCAAGATCGCTGGCTCCATGTGCTTCAAGGAGGCTGCTCCCAAGGCCAAGCCCGTCATCCTCGAGCCCATCATGGCTGTTGAGGTCCGTACTCCCGAGGAGTACATGGGCGACGTCATGGGTGACATCAACTCCCGTCGTGGCTCCATCCAGTCAATGACAGACGCCACCGGCGTCAAGGTCATCGACGCCAAGGTGCCCCTGTCGGAGATGTTCGGCTACATTGGCGACCTCAGGTCCAAGACCCAGGGACGCGCCATGTTCACCATGCAGATGGACTCCTACGCTGAGGTTCCCAAGACCGTCAGCGACGAGATCATCAAGGCCCAGCGAGGCGAGTAATGCCGGTTCGGTCCGCCGCCACGGCGGGCCTGCGCAAAAAGGCTCTTCTGTCACAAGTCGGCGTTACACTCTTGTAGCGCTGACTGGGCGGAGGGCAAAAGTGGCAAAGAACCCGATAACCCAGTAATATGTAGCGAGTGCTCTGTGCGTGGTTCGCGCAGGCAACCTACGAGACGTCCAGGAGGACAAAACACAATGGCAAAGGAAAAGTACGAGCGGACCAAGCCGCACGTTAACATTGGCACCATCGGCCACGTCGATCACGGCAAGACCACCCTGACCGCGGCCATCTCCAAGGTGCTGCATGAGGAGTACCCGGACGTCAACCCCGAGTACGATTTCGCTCAGATCGATGCTGCTCCTGAGGAGAAGGAGCGCGGCATCACCATCAACATCGCGCACATCGAGTACCAGACCGCCAAGCGCCATTACGCCCACGTGGACTGCCCCGGGCACGCCGACTTCGTCAAGAACATGATCACCGGCGCTGCTCAGATGGATGGCGCCATCCTGGTGGTCGCCGCCACTGACGGCCCCATGGCCCAGACTCGTGAGCACGTGCTGCTGGCCCGCCAGGTCGGCGTGCCGAAGATCCTGGTCGCCCTGAACAAGTGCGACATGGTCGACGATGAAGAGCTGATTGAGCTGGTCGAGGAGGAAGTCCGCGATCTGCTGGACGAGAACGGCTTCGACCGCGACTGCCCCGTCATCCGCACCTCCGCCTACGGCGCCCTGCATGACGATGCCCCTGACCACGACAAGTGGGTTCAAACCATCAAGGACCTCATGGATGCCGTCGACGACTACATCCCCACCCCGGTCCACGACCTGGACAAGCCCTTCCTGATGCCCATCGAGGATGTCTTTACCATCTCCGGCCGCGGCACCGTGGTGACCGGCCGTGTCGAGCGTGGCAAGCTGCCTGTGAACACCAACGTGGAGATTGTCGGCCTGCGGGATACCCAGTCCACCACCGTCACCTCCATCGAGACCTTCCACAAGCAGATGGACGAGGCTGAGGCTGGCGACAACACCGGTCTGCTGCTGCGCGGCATCGGCCGTGAGGACGTCGAGCGCGGCCAGGTCGTGGCTGCTCCCGGCACCGTGACCCCTCACCACAAGTTCGAGGGCGAGGTCTATGTGCTGACCAAGGACGAGGGTGGACGCCACTCGCCGTTCTTCTCCAACTACCGTCCGCAGTTCTACTTCCGGACCACCGACGTCACCGGCGTCATCACCCTGCCCGAGGGCGTGGAGATGGTTCAGCCTGGCGATCACGCCACTTTCTCCGTCGAGCTGATCCAGCCCGTCGCCATGGAGGAGGGCCTGACCTTCGCTGTTCGTGAAGGCGGCCACACGGTCGGCTCAGGTCGAGTCACCAAGATCATCGAGTAGGATTGTCTGTCGCTTGTCGACACGATCCAATGACGGGGCCCGGAATCCTTTCTGTGATTCCGGGCCCCGCCCATATCCGGCAGGCTTCGCCGCCGGACCAGCCCCGGTGTTCATGCGCCGTGGCATAATAGGCGAGGATTTATCGCGAGCGGGCCGGATCCTGTGTGGCCCGGTGCTTTCGGCAGATGGCCAGGAGCCCTCCGAAGGAACGTTCATCAGAATGAGGTGGTATCAAGGTGGCACAGACTTCCAACGACATCAAGAACGGATCGGTCATCAACCTGGACGGCAAGCTTTGGACCGTCATCAAGTTCCAGCACGTCAAACCGGGCAAGGGGCCGGCCTTTGTGCGCACGACCATCAAGGACGTCCTCTCGGGCAAGATTGTGGACCGTACATTCAACGCGGGCATGAAGATGGACTTCGAGACCGTCGACAACCGGACCATGCAGTACTCCTACCGGGACGGTGACTCCTTCGTCTTCATGGACATGAACACCTATGAGCAGGTCAACATCCCCGAGGCCCTGGTCGGCGATCAGGAGCGCTTCCTGCTTGAGGGCACCGACTGTATCATCAGCTTCCATGACGGCAACCCTCTGTCCGTGGAACTGCCTGCATCCGTGGTGCTGACCGTGACGGCAACCGAGCCCGGCGTGCAGGGCAACCGCTCCAATGCCGGCACCAAGCCCGCTACTGTGGAGACCGGGGCCGAGATTCAGGTGCCCCTCTTCGTAGGCGAGGGCGAGAAGGTCAAGGTGGACACCCGCGACGGCTCCTACCTGGGCCGCGAGAACTGAGTCAGGCAGAAACCACACATCCATGGCACGTTCCACAGCCCGCAAGCGGGCCTTGAATACCCTCTATGAGGCCGATGAGAAGAGCCAGGATTTCCTTTCCCTGCTGGAAGAGCGCAAGGTTCGGCCGGGGGCTCAGACACCTCTGCCTGCTTATGCAGTGACCATTGTCGAGGGTGTGGCAGAGCATCGTCGAGATATCGATGAGGCTCTGCAAACCCATTCCACCCGATGGCCGCTGAGCCGGATGCATGCCATTGACCGCAACATTCTGCGTATCGCCGCCTGGGAGATGCTCTACAACCCCGAGGTTCCTGACAAGGTGGCCATCGATGAGGCCCTTTCTTTGGCCAAGACACTTTCGGATGCCGATGCTCCCTCCTTCATCCACGGCGTTCTCAGCGCCCTGGAGCAGGAGAAGGATGAGCATCAGGCTCGTCGTGAGCAAGCCGATCGAATCGCCGCCCTGGCTGATGCCGAGGCCGATGCGGACGTTTCAGATGATGAATCCGACAAGGCAAAGCCAGGGGTTGCAGCCTCCGAGCCTGTTCCCTTCGAGGATGCCCATGCTGACAGCGAGTCGGATTCGGCAGCGAGTGGATCCGAAGGAGGGGACTCCGACCAGGTTCTTGACCATACTGTCGACCAGTCGGCACCCAGCTTGGACCAGCTGAAACTGACCTTGCCGGAGGAACTGACCCCCGATGCGGATCGTCCTTCAGGCAACTGACAATGATTCGGATAAAGGCCGACAGATGCCCGCTAACTATCTGGGCATCAGGTCGGCCTTTTGCCCTATTCGGACTGGTTGACCGGCGGTCTATCCTGGAAGATTTGACCAACCATTTTTTTGGCAGGGTCTGTCGGCATAATCCATGGGGGTCATTAATATGGGTGCGAATATCCGCGGTAATCAAGGGGGTTCGGTGAACCTGAAAGACACCAACACCATCACCTCCGATAGCCGTTTCTCCAATCGTGCCTTGCTCATCCTTGAGGATGGGGAAGTGTATGTGGGAAGAGCCTTCGGAGCGGTGGGCACTACCATAGGTGAAATTGTTTTCTCGACCGGAATGACGGGGTATCAGGAAACCCTGACGGATCCCAGCTATGCTCGGCAGATTGTTGTGCAGACCTTCCCCCACATCGGTAATACCGGCGTCAATGACCAGGACGGGGAGTCGGACAGGATCTGGGTGGCAGGGTATGTAGTCCGGGAACCCAGCCCCAACGTCAGCAACTGGCGGGCCCGGGGCAGTCTCCATGACCAGCTGGTCGATCAGGGCATCGTCGGTATCAGTCACATAGACACCCGCCGGCTCGTGCGACACTTGCGTTCTGCAGGTGTCATGCGGGCCGGTATTTTTTCAGGCCCGGACCCAATGCTCAACGACGGCGGCGGGCCCAGGACCATGCAGGAACTCCTTGACCAGGTCCGTTCGGCCCCCAAGATGAGCGGGTCCCATCTGACCGGCGAGGTCAGCACGCACAGGTCTTATATCGTCGAACCAGTCGGAGACCGTCAGACGAAAGAACCTGTCTGCACGGTGGCAGCGGTGGATTTGGGAATCAAGTCCATGACCCCTCACAGGCTGGCTGAGCGCGGGTGCAGGGTCCACGTACTCCCCGTCGACACCACCATCGAGCAGATAAAGGCCCTACGGCCTGACGGGGTTTTCTTCTCCAACGGTCCAGGCGACCCATCGACCGCAGACGAGGAGGTGTCGCTCCTCAGGCAAGTTTTGGATGCCGGACTGCCATTCTTCGGCATCTGCCTGGGCAACCAGCTTCTGGGCCGTGCCCTGGGCTTCGAGACCTACAAGCTGAAATTCGGTCATCGCGGCATCAATCAGCCGGTCATGGATCTCAGCACCGGCAAGGTTGAGATCACCGCCCATAATCACGGATTCGCAGTCAAGGCACCCAAGGGGGACCCAGTGCCCTCACCCTATGGTGAAGGCCGATATGGCCGTGTCCGGGTGTCTCATGTCGATCTCAACGACGGCGTGGTCGAGGGTCTGGAGTGTCTGGACATTCCGGCCTTCTCCGTTCAGTACCATCCGGAGGCGGCGGCTGGTCCGCACGATGCCTCCTATCTGTTTGACAGGTTCGTCACTTTGATGCGGGACGCCAGGGAAGGGAAGGCACATGCCTAAGCGGCAGGACATCCATTCGGTCATGGTTATCGGCTCGGGGCCCATCGTCATCGGGCAAGCGGCCGAGTTCGACTATTCGGGGACCCAGGCCTGCCGGGTGCTGCGCGAAGAGGGGATTCGCGTCATCCTGGTCAATTCCAATCCCGCCACCATCATGACGGACCCCGAGATGGCCGATGCCACCTACATTGAGCCCATCGCCCTGCCCTTCCTGGAGCGGATCATCGCCAAGGAGCGGCCTGATGCGTTGCTGCCCACCCTGGGCGGCCAGACCGCTCTGAACGCTGCCGTGGAGCTGGGCAAGGCTGGCGTGCTGGAGCGCTATGGGGTTGAGCTGATCGGCGCTTCGCTGGAGGCCATCGACAGGGGAGAAGACCGCGAGCTCTTCAAGCAGGTTGTGGACCAGGCTGGCGCTGAGTCGGCCAAATCCCGCATCGCCCACAGCCTGGATGAGGCCGAGGCTGTAGCAGCCGAACTGGGCTACCCGCTGGTGGTTCGCCCCTCCTTCACCATGGGCGGCTTGGGCTCGGGAATCGCCCATGATCGCGAAGAGCTGCGAAGGATTGCCGGTGCAGGCATCCACTATTCACCCACGGATGAGATCCTCCTGGAGGAAGGCATAGAGGGCTGGAAGGAGTATGAGCTGGAGCTCATGCGGGACCGCCTGGACAATGTGGTTGTGGTCTGCCCCATCGAGAATGTGGACCCGGTCGGCGTGCACACCGGTGACTCCATCACCGTGGCCCCGGTTTTCACCCTGACCGACCGGGAGTATCAGCGCATGCGCGACATCGGCATCGCCATCATCCGCGGCGTTGGGGTGGATACGGGTGGCTGCAACATCCAGTTCGCCGTCAACCCAAAGAATGGCCGGATCATCGTCATCGAAATGAATCCCCGTGTTTCGCGATCCTCGGCTCTGGCATCCAAGGCCACTGGCTTCCCCATCGCCAAGATCGCGGTCAAGCTTGCCCTGGGATACACCCTGGATGAGATCGAGAACGACATCACCCGCTCAACGCCTGCCTCCTTCGAACCGACCATCGACTATGTAGTCACCAAGATCCCACGTTTCACCTTCGAGAAGTTCCCCGGGGCGGACACGACTCTGACCACCTCGATGAAGTCCGTAGGCGAGGCCATGGCGCTGGGCGGAAACTTCCGTGAATCCCTGGGCAAGGCCATGCGCTCCATCGACAAGCGGCACATGACCTTCTCCTGGGATGGCCCCCGGCCCGACCAGGCCGAAACGGATCGGCTGCTGGAGGCCATGCACACCCCCACCGAGCACCGCTACCTGCAGATTCAGCGGGCCTTCTGGGGCGGAGCCACTGTGGAGCAGGTCCACCAGGCTACCAGGATCGATCCCTGGTTCCTGGAGCAGATCAGCATGATCAATGACCTGGCTCTTCAGGTGCGCGAATCCGAGGTCCTGGACGATGACCTGCTGCGCCGGGCCAAGCAATCAGGACTGAGCGACCTGCAGATCGCCCACCTGCGCGGTATGGGCGACCAGGGCGAGGCAGTCGTCAGGGAGCTGCGTTGGGCCTTCGGCCTTCATCCTGTCTACAAGACTGTGGATACCTGCGCAGCCGAGTTCGATGCCGTCACGCCCTACTACTACTCCTGCTACGCCGACGAGTCCGAGTTGCGACCCCGTCAACGTGAGGCAGTCATCATCCTGGGCTCGGGCCCCAACCGGATAGGCCAGGGGGTCGAGTTCGACTACACATGCGTGCACGCCGTCCAGGAGTTGGGCAAGGACTATGACACCATCATGGTCAATTGCAATCCCGAGACGGTCTCCACCGACTATGACATGTCGGACAGGCTCTATTTCGAGCCGTTGACCTTCGAGGACGTTCTGGAGATCTACCGGGCTGAGAAGGCCATGGGACCTGTCAAGGGCGTCATCGTCCAGCTGGGCGGTCAGACGCCCCTGTCTCTGGCGGCCAGGCTCAAGGCAGCCGGGGTGCCCATTCTGGGAACCAGCCCCGAGTCCATCGACCTGGCCGAGAACCGTGAGCTCTTCGGCCAGGTGCTCAGCAAGGAGCATCTGAACGCCCCCCGGTACGGCACCGCTCTTTCCCTGGATGAGGCCAGGGATGCGGCACATGCCATCGGCTATCCGGTTCTGGTCAGGCCCTCATACGTGCTGGGCGGACGAGGCATGGAGATCGTCTACGATGACCGGCAGCTGGCCACCTACGTGGATCGCGCCCTGGATGAGGCCAAGGCCGATACGGTGGTCTCTGGCCGCCTGCCCTCGCCCCTGCTGATTGACAAGTTCCTTCAGGATGCCATCGAGATCGATGTGGATGCCCTCTATGACGGGCAGGAGCTCTATATTGGCGGAATCATGGAGCATGTGGAGGAGGCCGGGGTCCACTCCGGCGATGCTGCCTGCACCCTGCCGCCCTCGACTCTCTCTGACGACCAGATCGATCGTTTGCGGCAGGCTACTTTGGCAATAGCCCAAGGATGCGGAGTCCAGGGGCTGATCAATGTTCAGTATGCCTTCATGGCCAACACCCTCTATGTGATTGAGGCCAATCCTCGCGCCTCCCGGACCGTTCCCTTCGCTTCCAAGGCCACGGGTACGGCACTGGCCAAGGCTGCGGCGCGGATCATGGTGGGGGAGACTATCGAGCAGCAACGAGCCAATGGTCTGCTCCTGCCCGTCGGCGACGGCGGCATGGTCCGTGTCGGCCAGCCTGTGGCGGTCAAGGAGTCCGTTCTGCCCTTCAAACGCTTCCGCACTCCGGTGGGTCGGACCGTGGACATCCTGTTGGGACCGGAGATGCGTTCCACAGGGGAGGTCATGGGCTTCGATCGGGACTTTCCGCACGCCTTCGCAAAGAGCCAGCTGGCCGCCTACCAGGGAGGATTGCCCACCGGTGGGGTCGCCTTCCTGTCGGTCAATGATTCGGACAAGCGCCAGCTGCCCATGCTGGCCGCCCGTCTGCTGGAGCAGGGCTTCAGCATCTGCGCCACCAGTGGCACGGCTTCCGTCCTGCGCCGGTATGGCATCGATGTGGCCGTTGTCGACAAGATCAGCGATGGCGAAGAACAGGGTCGGGCCTTCACGGATGCCGACGGGGTCAGACACATGGGCCGCAATCCTGTCCAGCTTATTGAGGATGGGTCCATCGACATGATCCTCAACACGCCCAGCTCCAGGGGCTCGCGTTCTGACGGCTATCTGATCCGCGTGGCCGCCATAGCCGCCGATCTGCCACAGTTCACCACCATCACCGAGTTCTCAGCCGCCCTGATGGCCATTGACGTGGTCAAAAAGGACGACTACGAGGTCATGAGCATCCAGGAACATGCGGACCGGCTGCTGGAGTTGGAGAAGGCCAGGTAGGTACTGGCTATATGATTGACCCATGTTCCGGTCCATATATGCCGGAGGATGACCCTTAGGAAAGGAAGTGGCCGTGTCAGCGATCAACGGTGCCGACATGTCGATTCAGGATTCTTCGGGAGAACAGACCGGAGGTCCAAGGAAGGCGGGCGGCCGGCTGATCGTGCTGACGGGTCCCACAGCCGTAGGCAAGGGCACTGTGGAGGCGGCCCTACGCCATGCCCACCCGGAAGTCTGGGTCTCCGTCTCGGCCACCACCCGGGCGCCGCGTCCGGGCGAAAAGGACGGCATCACCTACTGGTTCATGAATGAACAGGAGTTTGCCCGCAGGGAGGCCGCTGGGGACTTTCTGGAGACCGCCCTGGTCCATGGCATGTCCCACTATGGCACCCCGCTGCAGCCGGTTCTGGACCATTTGGCGGCAGGGGTGCCCACGATTCTGGAAATAGATCTGCAGGGGGCGCATCGTGTCCGCCAACGGGCGGGGGAGCTGGGCCTGGAAGTGTTCTACGTCTTCCTGGCGCCGCCCTCATTCCAGGACCTGGTCACCAGGCTGAACATGCGGGGAACCGAAAATGAGGAGCAGCGGGCCCGCAGGTTGGAGACCGCCAAGGTGGAACTGGCCTCAGAGGATCAGTTCGACCAGGTCATAGTCAACGACAGCGTGGATGAGGCAGCCCAGGCGCTCTGGGAGGTAATCGCCAAGGAATACGGTCTCTGAGTACCTGGCCTTTACTTCAGAAGAGTCAAAAATCCCCCAATCGAGTCAGAGCTCGATTGGGGGATTTTGGTTTATCAGTCCAGACCGGACAGCCGGTTGATCAGATCCGGGTCGCGGGTGGCGCCCTTGTCTGCCGAGCGGGCGAAGGCGGCGTAGGCCTTCAGCGCCAGGGAGACCTTGCGGTCCCTGTGGGCTACGTATCCCTCGCCGGCCTCCAGCTCTGCGCGGCGCTGGGCGAGTTCCTCATCGCTCAGCTCGACGTCTACACGCCGGTTGGGGATATCGATGCGGATCATGTCGCCGTTGCGGATCAGGGCGATTGGGCCCTTGTTGGCTGCTTCAGGAGCGATATGACCGATGGCCAGGCCTGATGAGCCTCCGGAGTAGCGGCCGTCGGTCAGCAGAGCCACATCCTTGCCGATGCCCTTGCCCTTGACGAATGAGGTGGGGTAGAGCATCTCCTGCATGCCTGGGCCACCCTTGGGTCCCTCGTAACGGATGACCAGGGCCTGCCCCTTGTGCAGGGTGCCATTGAGGATGACCTCCACGGCCTGCTCCTGTGATTCGACTACCAGGGCCGGTCCGCGGAAGTTCCAGATCTCCTTGGGCACGCCTGCGGTCTTGACCACGCACCCATCGGGGGCCAGATTGCCCCGCAGTATAGCCAGGCCACCTTCGGAGACGGCCGGGTGATCCAGGTCGTGAATGGCGCCGTTGATCCGGTCGGTGTCCAGGTCCTCCCACTCCTTGGACTGATTGAAAGGCTCTGGGGAGGTGATGTGCCCGGGCGCTGCATGGTAGAGCTCCTTGGCCTGGTCCAGGCAGGTGGGGCGCATGATGTCCCAGTCGTTGAGCTTGGACTCCAGGTCCGGGTAGTCGATGGAATGCGTGTCCTGGTGAAGGACTCCGCCACGGTCCAGCTCGCCCAGGATGCCGCAGATGCCACCGGCCCGATGGACGTCGGATATCTCCCAGTCTCCGGAGGGAGAGGCCTTGCAGATGCAGGGGACCGTGTGGGAGATGCGCTCGATGTCGTCCAGGGTGAAGTCCACATCCGCCGACTGTGCGGCAGCCAGGATGTGCAGGACGGTGTTGGTCGACCCACCCATGGCCACATCCATGGTCATGGCGTTTTCGAAGGCTTTCTTGGTGGCGATGGAACGCGGCAGGACCGAGTCGTCGTCATCCTGGTAGTACCGGTTGGCGATTTCGACGACCAGCTTGCCGGCCCGTTCGAAGAGCATCTTCCGGGCTGTGTGAGAGGCCAGGGTGGTGCCGTTGCCGGGCAGGGCCAGACCCATGGCCTCGGTCAGGCAGTTCATGGAGTTGGCGGTGAACATGCCGGCGCAGGAACCACAGGTTGGGCAGACCGTCTTCTCCAGGGCCAGCAGACCCGCATCATCGATGCTGTCATCCGCCGAGGCGTACATGACGTCGATCAGATCGGTGCTCTCCTGAACCGTTCCGTCGGGCATGACGGTACGTCCGGCCTCCATGGGGCCGCCGGAGACGAAGACCGTGGGGATGTTCAGACGCAGAGCGGCCATGAGCATGCCGGGGGTGATCTTGTCACAGTTGGAAATGCAGATCAGGGCATCGGCGCAGTGGGCGTTGACCGAGTACTCCACGGCATCCGCTATCAGGTCACGGCTGGGCAGGGAGTAGAGCATGCCGGTATGACCCATGGCGATGCCGTCGTCCACGGCGATGGTGTTGAACTCGCGGGGGATGCCTCCCGCTTCCTTGACGGCCTTGGAGACCAGACGCCCCACCTTGTTCAGGTGGACGTGGCCGGGCACGAACTCGGAGAAGGAATTGGCGATGGCCACGATGGGCTTGCCGAAGTCCTCACCCTTGACGCCAGCGGCACGATAGAGAGCACGGGCGCCCGCGAACTCTCGTTCCTTCATCAACTTGGCTGATCGCATCTGCATAGTTTTATTCAAGTGATTGCGGGCATCGACGGGTTGGTCATGACCACATGTTGGAATTCTCGGCCTTTTCGCCCTGCTTTTTCCGGCAGAGAAGCATCCGAGGCTAAAATCGAGCCCGGGCGGTAAAATCATTCAGATTGAATGAATGGTTCATCCAGTTGAATTGGAGAAACATCTTATGGCATTCGGTACCGAGCCCCATCCGCAGGGATTTGCGAATCCTCCCATCGACGACCTCATGAAGCACGCCGATTCGAAGTATGCACTCTCTATCTTCGCGGCCAAGCGGGCCCGTCAGATCAATTCCTATTTCACTCAGCTCAATGAGGGCCTGCTGCAGAACGTCGGCCCGCTGGTCGAGTACCAGAACCAGGAGAAGCCCCTGTCCATCGCCTTCCGTGAGATCAACGAGGGCCTGCTTGAGGAGACCCTGGGTGAGGACGATCTGAGCGAAGGCAACTGAGCCTTCGACTCTCATTGCAGGGTTCTCGGGCGGTGACGGTTTCTAGACAAAGGTGAATGAAATGACAGAGCGACGGCTGATTTCGGCTGAATCAGTGACCGAGGGCCATCCAGACAAGGTCTGCGACCAGATTTCCGATGCCATCCTGGACGATCTGATCGCCCAGGATCCGCACTCGCATGTGGCTGTGGAGACCTCGGCGGCCACTGGCCTCTTCTTCGTTTTCGGAGAGGTATCGTCCCAGGGCTACACGGACATTCAGTCCCAGGTCCGGTCGGTGCTGCGCAGGATCGGCTACACGTCGTCCGATATTGGACTGGACGCGGATTCCTGCGGCGTGACCGTGGCTCTGAGCGAGCAGAGCAAGGAGATCAACCAGGGTGTGGAACGGCTGTCGGCCAGCCAGGAGAGCGCCGCCACCCGCGAGGAGCGCTACCAGTCCCAGGGGGCCGGCGACCAGGGCGTCATGTTCGGCTACGCCTGCGATGAAACCGATACGCTCATGCCCCTGCCCATCTATCTGGCCCACCAGCTGGCCTTCCGGCTGGCACAGGTGCGCAAGGAGGGGATCATCCCTCATTTGCGCCCCGACGGCAAGACCCAGGTCACCATCGAATACGATCAGGATGACCGCCCCCGCCGTGTGGACACGGTCCTCATCTCCACCCAGCATGATCCCGAGGTGGGGCATGACTGGCTGCAGGAGCAGTTGATGGAGCATGTCATCACGCCCGTTCTGGATCGTGTCTGCGGCAAGGCCGTCGAGCACCAGGGCTACCGGGTGCTGGTCAATCCGACCGGCTCCTTTATTCTGGGCGGACCAGCGGCTGACGCAGGACTGACCGGACGCAAGATCATCGTGGACACCTATGGCGGTGCGGCCCATCATGGAGGCGGCGCCTTCTCCGGCAAGGATCCCAGCAAGGTCGACCGGTCCGCTGCCTACGCTGCGCGTTGGGTTGCCAAGAACATAGTGGCCGCTGGACTGGCGCACAAGGTCGAGGTCCAGGTGGCCTATGCCATTGGCGTGGCCGATCCGGTCAGCGTCAACGTGGAGACCTATGGCACCGAGCAGGGGGTCAGCCGCGAGCAGATCCAGGAGGCCGTGCGCGAGGTCTTCGACCTGCGGCCTGCTGCCATCATCGATGAGCTGGATCTGTTGAGACCCATCTATGCCAAGACTGCAGCCTATGGGCACTTCGGCCGGGAGGACCCGGATTTCACCTGGGAGCAGGTGGACAAGGTGGGCGAGCTCAAGGCCGCCATCGGCATGACCAGGTAGTAGCTGTTCGTCAAGAGCCACGGCGGGTTTCCAGGTCATCGACTGGGGGAATCCGCCGTGGTTCTCTTAATTGTGAAAGCGAGGGGAGCATCCATGGATTCGCAGGCCGTCAGTCAGCCCGCCCTGGATGGTCTTGCCCCACGCCGTCGTTCGAGCAGCAGTCGAAAGAAACCTCCGCGCCGACCGGCCCATGAACTCCCTGTGGCACGGGTGGTACTGGATGTGCAGGCCACTCACTTGGGCGGGACTTTCGATTATCTGGTGGATGCCGACCAGGACGATCATGCGCAGCCGGGATGCCTGGTTCGCGTCCGGTTCGGGGCGCGCAGGGTCAACGGCATCATCTGGGAACGTGTGGCAGATAGCCAGGTTCCCCGTGCCTCCCTGCGTTTCCTGGAGCGGGTGGTGCTGGATCGCAGCCTGATCTCACCTTCCCTGCGCGCGGACATCACTGCCATCGCCGGAGCCTATGGGGGCACCGAGGCCAATATTCTGCGGCTGGCCCTCCCCCCTCGAGTGGCGCGCATTGACAAGGAGCAGCAGCTGGTTCCCGGTCAGCCCCGATTGGCTTCCGACCCCGCCTGGGTGGCCGGGCTGGCCCAGCGACACAAGGACCTGAAACAAAGGCTTGATCCGGGCTATCAGGGGTTGGAGAATCTGGACCGATCGCTGGAAGACGATGCCTTCGCCTCCTTTTTGGCTGACATTCTGCCTGGCATGGACCAGGCCGCCCTGCTGGCTGCCAGGGTGCTGATAGCCGCCCTGCTGGCCGGCAGATCGGCGGTTATGGTGCTGCCGGGCACCCGTCAGGTGGTCCACCTGTCCGCAGTCCTCCAGCAGCTGGGGTTGCGTCCCTTTGGTCCCTCTGTTGCCGCCGGTCCTGGCCAACAGGATGCTCCTGGTTGGTCCGGCGATTTCGCCATTCTGGACAGCGGAATGGCTCCTGCCGAGCGTTACAGGGCCTACCTCGCGCTGGCCTCCGGTCAGGTTCGTTGCGCCATCGGGCTGCGGGCCGCCATGTACGCCCCGGTGGAGGGTCCAGCCCTCTTCGCCCTGATGGACGATGCCAGCTACCAGTATGCCGACGGAATGATGCCCTACGCCAATGCCCGCGGAGTGCTCAGACTACGGGCGCGTGCCCATGGTGGAGTCTTTCTGGCCATGGCCCGTGCCAGAAGCGTGCGTTCCCAGTGGGAGAGCCTGCCCGAGGCCACCGAAGCGGACTCGGGAGTGACCGGTCCATGCACCGCCTTGACCCTCGACCGGTCTGCGGTGACGACACTGCTGCCCTGGATCCGCTGGCTGAACCGGGAGGAACTGAGTCATCTGGCCGACCCGACCATTGGCGCCCGGGTTCCTCATACCGCTGTCGCCGTTATCAACAAAGCCCTGGAGCGTGGCCCGGTTCTGCTGTCCATCCCGCAGGACGGCATCTTCGAGAGCCTGAGCTGCGCTCGCTGCCATCATCAGGCTCGTTGCCCGCGTTGCACCGGACCCCTGCGGGCCAGGCGGTCTGGCGCACCCCGCTGCGCCTGGTGCGGTGCTGCGGCTACGGACTGGTCCTGCCCGGATTGTGGGGGTTCACGGCTTCGGGTGGTCAGGGTAGGCGCCGCTGGGACGGCCCAGGAGCTGCGCATGCTCTTCAGAAATGTGCCCATCGTCATCTCTTCGCCCAGCCAGCCCCGTGGGGTGGTCGAGCGTGTACAGGATCGTCCCAGTCTGGTCATCGCCACCCCGGGCGCCGAGCCCAGGGTGGTTGGTTCGGGCGTTGATGGCAACAATACAGACATTGGCGATCCGAATCTGCCCAGGCTGTCGCGAGGATACCGTGCGGTGGCAATTCTGGATGCCTGGACCAGCCTGTATGCCCCTGGCGTCGATGCACGTATGGACACTCTGGGAGCCTGGATGCGCGTGGCCTCCTTCTGTCGCCCCCGGGCCCAAGGAGGTCAGGTGCTCCTGCTGGGGGAGTGCGATCCCCAGCTGGCCCAGGCGCTGATGACCTGGCAGGGGCCGGTGTTGGCCGCCGCCGATCTGGAGGACCGCCGGTTGACTGCCATGCCCCCTGCTGTCGGCATGGCTGCAATCTGGGGCGAAAGGGAGGCCGTTGTCTGGATGTTGGACGCCGTCGGGATTGCGCCGGGTCAGGAGGCTGTGACGGATGCTGGCCCTGAGCCAGTACCTGCCTTGCTTGGGCCTGTGCCCATACCGGCACCGTCCACGCTGAAAGCCGGCTATCTGGAGGGAACCCAGGACAGGGTCCGAGCCCTGGTTCGGGTGCCCACCAGCCGCCGGGACAAGCTGGCTGACGATCTCAAGCAGGCTCAGGCCAAGTATGTGGCCGGGCGCGGGCGAGGAGAGCTGCGCTTCCGGATGGATCCCAAGGATCTGACCTGATTGGTGCTTCAAGCGGATATGCAGGGGGTCTATGCGGAGTGGTTTCATGAGGGGGCGCAGGCAGAGGCGCATACGAACGAATTCAGGAAAGGCGGAGAGTCATGAAGGGATGGCCGGGCGAGATCCAGGTTGAGGCAGATGTGATCCAGGCCGAGCAGGAAGCGGCTCAGTCCCAGGGACAGCCCATTGAACAGGTCATCTTCGACTTCGGCAACGTCCTGATTCGTTGGCAGCCCGAAATGGCTATGGTGGCCCGATACGGGCACAGGAGCATCGAGGCCATGCTGGATGACAGCCGTTCCGGCTTCTACCGGGCCAACAACATGATGGACGGCGGAGCTACCTGTGCCCAGGCCCGTGACTGGGTGGCCGCCAACTGCGGAGCCCCCTGGGATGACATGTTCGCCTACTATTGTGACCACTTTGTCGATTCGCTGACCGGCCCGGTGCCCGGTGCCCGCATGCTGGTGGATGATCTGAAGGCGGCAGGTCTGGGCGTTTGGGGGTTGACCAACTGGGGTGCCGAGCTCTTCCATCACGCCTGGGACGGCGACTCCTTCCTGCATAGGCTGGACGGGGTGGTGGTCTCCGGGCCCATCCACATGCGCAAACCCGACCCGGCCATCTACCGCTATGCCCTGGATCAGTTCGGAATCCAGGCTGACAGGACCCTCTTCGTGGATGACAAGGGTATGAATGTAGTCGGCGCCAACAAGGCCGGCATCCGCAGCCTGCGATTCAGCGACCCCTACGGACTGCGCACCGCCCTGATCGAGGCCGGGGTGAACATTCCTCAGGTGCAGTGAAAGCGCGGAGGTCCACAGCCGTCGGATGAAAAGGAGATTGCCGATATGGTCATGACATTGCTGTTTGCGGGCACACCTCAGGTCGCCTTGCCATCTCTGAGATTGCTGGCGGCCGATCAGGAGCATTTTCGGGTTGCTGCCGTGCTCACCAGACCCGACGCCCCCCAGGGGCGTGGAAGGCATCTGCATCCCAGTCCGGTCAAGGCTGAGGCACTGAAGCTGGGGATCCCTGTTCTTGAGGACGACCCATCCGATCCGGATTTCCCGGCGCGGTTGCAGGATACGGGTGCCAGCTGTGCGGCCGTCGTGGCCTACGGGCGGATCCTGCGTCAGCCGGTTCTGGACGCCTTTGAGGACGGCTGGTATAACCTGCACTTTTCACTGCTGCCACAGTGGCGGGGGGCAGCTCCGGTCCAGCGGGCCATCTGGGCCGGGGATACCATTACTGGCGCCACGGTCTTTAGGCTGACGGCCGGCATGGATGAGGGGCCCATCCTGGCTCAGTCCACCGTGGAGATTGGGCCGCACGAGACCTCGGGCGAGCTGCTGGATCGGCTGGCTGAGGATGGGTCCCATCTGCTGGCTGCCAGTCTGGAGGCCCTTGCCGAAGGTCGGATTCAACCCAAGGAGCAGACGCAGGGCGCCTACCAGGTGGCCGCTAAAATCACCCACCAGGATGCTCACATGCGTTTCGATGTGCCCGTCTTTGCCCTGGATCGACAGGTTCGGGCCTGCAGCCCGGAACCGGGAGCCTGGTGCTTGTATCAGCAAGGCGATGACCTGCAGGACAAGCAGACAGGGCTGACCGTGCTCAGGGCGGCACCGGCCCGGGGGGATGAGCCCGGTCTTCCCTCGCATCTGGAGCCGGGTCGGCTGGCCATGGACCGTCGCCACCTCTGGGTGGGCACCAAGACCCTGCCTCTGGAGCTGCAGATGGTCAAGGCTGCCGGCAAGCGTGCCATGAAGGCCATGGACTGGGCCCGTGGCGCTCGCTTGGAAGATGGGGCCCGTTGCAGCTGAGCTCTTCCGCTCGGCTGGCGGTCCAAGCTGAGAGGGGATTCCAGGGACGGACGAAGGAGAGAAGCCATGCGGTCCGATGATGTCGAGCAGGCTGAACCTGCCAATGACCGGGACCAGGCCGCTGATCGGCGCAACCGGGCCCTGGCTGCGGCGCTGACCAGGGCTGCCAAGGAACTGGCCAAGGCCAAGAGCCAGTTGGCCCAGCTGGGTCAGCCGCCCTTGACGGTCGCCCTGGCCTTGGGTGTGGATTCCGTCGCATATGACAGCCAGGGGGTGCAGCAGGCCCACCTGCTGATTCTGAACGGTTCCAGGCGGATGGTGGTTCCTCTGGCGCCCAATATCCGCGCCGAACGGATCAGAGCCGGACAGGAGGTTCTGCTCAATGCCGATATGGTGGTGGTGCGTGTGGGCGATCAACCGGTGACCGGGCAGGTTCGCACGCTGCGGGAGACCTTGGAATCCGGAGCCTTGCTGGTTGAAGATCCCTCCGGACAGACTCGCGTTGTTGCACGCGCAGGGTCTCTGCAGGACCAGCCCATCGAGGCGGGCAGCGCCTTGCTCATGGACGAAAGCTGTTCAATGGCCCTGGCTGTTCTGCCTGAGTCGGACCAGTCAGACATGCTGCTGGAAGAGACTCCCGACGTGGACTTCTCGGATATTGGCGGATTGGACAGGCAGATCGAGCGGATTCGAGATGCGGTCCAGCTGCCCTTCCAGCATGCCGATCTGATGCGTCGTTATGGGCTCCAGGCCCCCAAGGGTGTCCTGCTTTATGGGCCGCCAGGTAATGGCAAGACCATGATCGCCAAGGCTCTGGCCCGTGCACTGGCCCAGGAGAGCGACGGCCACGGGGTCTTCCTATCGGTCAAGGGCCCCGAGGTGCTCAACAAGTTCGTGGGCGAGTCCGAACGTCTGATCCGCCGCCTGTTCGCCAGGGCCCGCAGCCTGGCAGGCCAGGGTGGACCCGTGGTGGTCTTCATCGACGAGATGGATGCCCTGCTGCGCACCCGTGGGTCGGGTATCTCATCGGATGTGGAGACCACCATCGTCCCCCAGTTCCTGACCGAGCTGGATGGTGTCGAGTCCCTGGACCAGGTCATGGTCATCGGCGCCTCCAACCGGATTGACATGATCGACCCGGCGGTTCTGCGCCCGGGGAGACTCGATGTCAAGATCCGCATCGACCGGCCCGACAGAACCAGGTCAGCCGCCATCCTGGGCAAGTATCTGAGCTCCGATATGCCCATGGAGGATGATGCCAGGCCCGAGGAGCTGATTCAGATACTGGTCGACGGACTCTTCGCTCAGGATGATGACCATCTGCTGGGCAGGATCATGGATGCCACGGGCCGCTGGCAGCCCCTCTACCTGGAGTCCGTGGTCTCCGGTGCCATGCTGCATAATCTGGTTGATCGGGTCAAGACCATGGCGGTCAAAGCCTCCATCGAGCAGGGACAGCAGGTGGGTCTTGACCGTGGGCTCTGCATGAGGGCGGTCCGTGGGCAGTATGAGGACACTCTGGAGGAGCTCCGCGGCCAGGACCCGGACCGTTGGGCTGATCTGGCCGGACTGCGCCCTGGGCAGGTCCAGGAGGTTCGCCCAGTCGACGGGCCAGGAGAGCGGTCATGAGTTCCGGACGGGTCATGGGTACCGAGACGGAGTATGGCATTGCCGACCCCCAGGATCCCGGCGCTGATCCCCGTACTTTGGCCCTGCGTCTGGTAAGGGCAGCTGCCCAGCCGGACCTGGCGCACATCCGCTGGGACTACGGGGGCGAGGATCCGGTCAATGACGCCAGGGGAGGTCGGCTGCCGCGTTCCGCTGCCGCACCGAGCATGCTCACTGATGCACTCGGCGCCCGGCTGATCGATGTGGCAGCTGCCAATGGGGCAAGGATTTATGTGGATCACGCCCATCCCGAGTATGCCTCGGCGGAAACGGTGAATGCCTTCGATGCTCTGGTCCAGGACCGCGCGGGTGACCGGATGATGGCCCAGGCCGCAGAAAGGGCCGGAGGTTTGGCCCTCTACAAGAACAACGTGGATGGCAAGGGTGCCGCCTGGGGATCCCATGAGAACTATCTGATGGATAGGGCGGTGCCCTTCGCCAGGGTAGCGGCCCTGATGACCATTCATTTCGTCACCCGCCAGATTTATACCGGTTCGGGCAGAGTGGGCCTGGGGCCCAGGAGCGAGGAGGCTGGCTTCCAGCTCAGCCAGCGCGCCGACTATCTGACCAGCCGGATTGGACTGCAGACCACCTTCGGACGACCGATCATCAATACCCGGGACGAGTCACACGCCGGGCCGGGCAGCCGCCGTCTCCACGTGATTGTAGGCGATGCCAACCGGTTGGATGCACCCCTGGTCCTCAAGCTGGGGACCACCGATTTGCTGCTTGGGCTCTTGGAGTCCGAGGATGATTCGACCAGTCAGGTCGATGAGCTGCTGGATCACTGGACGCTTGATGATCCGGTGTCGGCCCTGCACACGGTTTCGCGAGATGTAACTCTGACCAAACCGCTGGCCTTGGCAAACGGAGGATGCGCTGATGCGCTGACCATCCAAAGGGCGTTGCTGGATGCGCTCCGTCAGACTACACGGGATGCCGACCGGACAGGTTGTGCCGAGGACCGGGTTCTTAAACTCTGGGACCAGGCGCTCGATGATCTGGCTCTGGTGCGTTCGGGTGATGACGAGGCCCGTCTGGCCATGCACGACCAGGCAGGCAGGTTGGAATGGCTGCTCAAGTGGCAGCTCTTGGAGCGTCTGCGCCGTCGTCGGTCCATATCCGACTGGTCGGATCCCCGTCTGGCGGCCCTGGATCTGGCCTGGGCAAGGGTGGATCCCGGCCGTGACCTGCCTTGGCGACTCAGAGGATCCGTCCTTCGACTGGCCGATCCCGAACAGATCACCAGAGCCATGGACAAGGGTCCTGAGCAGACTCGTGCCTGGTGCCGTTCCCAGCTGCTTCACCGTTGTCCTGATGCAGTCAGGGCCATTTCCTGGAGTCGTGTCATCCTTGAGGAGCAGGGACCGGAGGGAGAGCCCAGGACCAAGGTCGTGGACTTGTCTGATCCGCTGGGTCACACACGGTCTTCCTGCGGGGATGGCCGCGGCATATACTGCTGATAGCGCAGAAAATAGTCCGATATCCGACCGGACGACCACCGGTGGACCACGGTCGGCAATGCCTCGACCACCCGTTTGAAAGAGAAGAGAAGTATGGAATTGCGCGATTTGGCCATGCAGGCCGCCACCATTGCCGTGGAGGCCGGCCGTCATGCCCTTCAGGACCAGATCAACCCCCACGATCCCCGATCCACCTCAGCCATCGGCCAAGGCACCCAATTCTCGCCGAGCATTGACACGCGTCTGATCCGCTACTGCCGGACCAAGATCGCTGCCCTGGACCCCATGGACGGCTTCTGGGAGGAGGAGGCCGGCAACCGTCGTCCAGGCGGACGCTACTGGTGCCTGGGCCACATCGACGGACCGGTCAACTACGTACGCAACATGGCCGAATGGACGCTGACCATCTCCCTCTTCGCCGTGGACGAGAAGGGTCACGCTTCACCGGTCCTGGGCATTGTGCATGCGCCGGTCCTGGGCCTGACCTATCTGGCCGCCAAGGGCCAGGGCGCCATCAGGATCCGACGGACCATCGTGGGCGACAAGCGGGAGAAGATCATCCCCTCCACGATGACCACCCTGACCGGATCAGTGATCAGCTTCGGCATGTCCTACTTCCCCAACGAGTCCGAAAAGGTCCTGCAGATCGTCTCGCGCATGGCCGGCAAGCCTGCCGACATCAAGCGCGTCGGCCCGGTCTCGCTGGACCTGTGCCGGGTGGCGGACGGCAGTTACGACGCCTACTTCGAACCGGCCCTGCACTCCTGGGACATCCCTGCCGTCTCTGCGGCGGCTGTCGTGGTCCGGGAAGCCAAGGGCACCCTCTGGCGCTGGGATGGTGGGCATGTGCGCTGGGAGGGCAGCAACGACGTGGTGGCCACCAACGGGCTCATCGCCGAGGATTTGAACACGTATCTGAGCGGGCGCTGATCCGCTCCGGGAAGGAGAGTGACCATGGCTGAGGCATCACAGCAGGGACGGCGCATGGCAGCCGGGCAGCAGCAGGAGCAGGAAGAGGATCTGCCGCAGACCGGTGCACAGGAACAGGACCAGGCGGCTGGGTCCGACCTGGATGCCGTCCTGGATGACATCGAGACCACCCTGGAGACCAATGCCAAGGAGTATGTGCAGGGCTTCGTCCAGAAGGGCGGCCAGTGATCCATGGCGGACGGGCAGGGCAGTGACTCGGACTTTCGCAGGATATTCGGCATCGAGACCGAGTATGGACTGAGCCTGACCGGTGCCAGTGCCCCATATGCCGCCGGCAGGGTGGCCATGGCCATGTTCCGCCCGCTCATTGTTAAGCACGGTTCAACCAACATCTATCTGCCCAATGGCGCCAGACTCTACCTGGATGTGGGCTCCCACCCGGAGTATGCCACGGCGGAGGCGCGCGATCCGCTGACGGCACTGACCCAGGTGCTGGCCGGGGAGCGGATCATGACCGACCTCGCGGAGCGCGCCGGGAAACGCTTGGCGGATGACCTGGGCAGGCCCGTGAAGGTTCACGTCTTCGCCAACAATGTGGATGCCCAAGGCCATGCCTTCGGTTGCCATGAGAACTACCTGTTGGACCGGCGAGTCCCCCTGGACATGATCGGAGCCTGCCTGGTTCCCTTTCTTGTCACCCGACAGCTGATAACGGGGGCGGGTCGTCTGAGTTCGGATGGGTTCCAGCTCAGCCAGCGGGCAGACTTTCTGGACGAGGCGGTCTCCTCGGCCACCACCCGTGCCCGTCCCATGGTCAACACCCGTGACGAGCCTCTGGCCGATCCTGAACGATGGCGGCGTCTGCATGTGATCGTAGGGGATACCAACCGGTCGCCGTTGGCCACTTGGTTCAAGATGGCCAGTACCCACCTGGTCCTCAACCTGATCGAGCAGGCCTGCCGTCGGGATCGACGGCCAGACCTGGCCGACTGGGCCCTGGCTGATCCCGGTACAGCAGTCCGAGCCGTCAGCCGGGATCGGACCGGCCGGGTCACCCTGAAGCTGCAGGATTCCACGAAGACCGGCGGCATCAGCGCTCTGGGTCTGCAAGAGGCCTATTGGTCGGCCTGCAAGGCCTTGGTGGACCAGCAGGAGGATATAGGCATCGACCGGTCCCAGGCTCTGCGTGCCCTGCAACTTTGGAGGTCCGCCTTGGATGCGTTGGACGCAGGACGTTGGCAGGATCTGGCTGACTGGGTGGACTGGGCTGCCAAGCTGCGGCTGCTCCAGGGTCTGAGTCGACGAGGCGTCGGACGGGATCTGGAGGAGGCGATGGACCTGGACTATCACGATCTGAACGCGGGAAGGTCCTTCCCTGGCCTGGTCAGGCATGGGCTCATGCGCTCGCCGGTCGACGACTCCAAGGTGCAGCACGCCATGAACCAACCTCCAGAGGATACCCGGGCCCGTCTGCGCGGTGACTTCGTCCGTGCCGCAGACCGGGGAACGCGCACATGGTCATGCGACTGGAGCCACCTGGTCCTGGGCGGTTCTCGTCGGGTCGATGTGGATCTGCCCGACCCCTTCGACCATCTGGGCCCGCCCCGATACCACTCCCTGATGGACTTTCTAAAGAGTGCCGCAGAGTCTCGTTCCTAGAAGCCCGGTTTGCACTGCGGGGCATCCATCAGGTCTGCCCAAACAAGAAGGGCCCCCGCATCCCGTGGATGGATGCAGGGACCCTTGCAGAAAGGCTGGTTTCACTTCTTGTTGGTGACGGCCTTCTTCAGCAGCGAGCCGGCAGAGATGCGCACGCCATAGCTGGCCGGAATCTTGATGGTCTCACCGGTGCGGGGGTTGCGTCCGGTACGGGCGGCACGCTTGACACGCTCGGCCGAGAACAGACCGGTCAGCTTCAGACCCTCACCGGACTTCATGGCCTCGACGAAGACATCCTGGAAGGCGTTGACAGCAGCTTCCGCCTGAGCCTTGGTCAGGTTGGACTTCTGTGCAATCTTCGAAACGAGATCAGACTTGTTGTATGCCATAGAACATCCTTCTTTCGGGGGCCTCCCACTGCTTGATTTGGGGAAAGCCCAACGGTCAATGACTGATATTAGCGCAGATTAGGCCCAAACACCGCATTTTCCGGGGGTTTTCGACATTTCACCACGCGATTTTTGGGGCCGTCGGGATTGGGACTGCCCGAAGGTTCCTCAGATGCGATTATGGCTGCTCAACCAGCGCATGGCCAGGGCTCCCAGGGGGATGCGTAGCCAGTAGGTGGCCACCCGGAAGACCAGAGTGGCCGATATGGCCACACCCGAGGGGACACCTGCCAGGCGGAAGGCGGAGAAGAGCACTGCCTCTATGGCCCCCAGGCCGCCGGGGGTGGGGACGGCCGAGCCCAGCGTGTTGGCCAGGAGGAAGACGAAGGTGGTCTCGAACACGTTGGTCCTGCATCCGAAGGCCATCAGGGCGGCCCAGAAACTCATGCCCAGGGCGGCTGACTGCAGCACGGCCCCAAGCACGGCCACCACCAGCTGCCTGGGCTGGGTCAGAATCTCCACAAGGTGGCGGGCGTAGGAGGCCACAATGGGCATCAGTCGTTCCATGACCAGCCGCCGTGTGTATGGGATGGCCATGATCAGGGCCGCGATGATGGCCACCGTCCCGATGACGATGACCAGGGTGTTGGTGGGGATCATCCCGGATAGGGTGTTGCGCCCTGTGAACAGCCCGATGACGATAAGCAGACAGAAGGTGGTCGCGAACTGAACTGCCACCACAGCGCTCATGATGGCCGTGGCCATGGTGTTGTCGTAACCGTCCCGCCGCAGGAACTGCAGGTTGACGAAGGCCGGCCCCACCCCGGCGGGCATGGAGACCGAGGTGAACGAGGAGGCGACCTGGGACAGGAAGATGCCCTTGAAGTCGCGTTTGGCCGGGTCGATGAAGACTCCCAGGGTGATGGCGCAGCCCACCCAGGACAGTGACCCCAGCAGGAAGGAGAGTCCGGCCATCCAAGGGTTGGCGTTGCGGACGGCGCTGATGACCTGGGGCAGGTTGAACTGGGTGATGATGACCGCCACTGCCACCACCAAGAGGGCCAGGGCCACGAAGCTTCGCAGGCTGAAGCGGGAAAGGGTCACCTGGCCGGTCTCCGCCACCGACTCAGGTGGAGCCAGGGCCCGCAGCTGTTTGCGAAGGTCTGCCAGAATCTGCCGATCCCAGCCGGGCAGGGACTGGGTCTGTGAGGGAATGGCCACCATCTGGCAGAAGGGCGACAGTCCGGCCAGGGTCTTGACCCCCCAGGAGGCACGGGCGGCCTCGATGGCTTGGTCCACACCGATCATCGTGGCAACCAGGGCCAGAAGCTGGATACGGTCCAGGGCGATGTTGGCTTGGGAACTGGCGCTGTCGCCGTTCTCCCAGCCGGCGATGACCATGGAGCCCGACTGGTCCATGGCCAGAGTCTCCGGACGGATGCGACGGTGCGTGAAGCCGCGCTCGTTGGCCCGGCGGAGGTAGTCCATCAGCTGCTTGGCCCTGTCCGTGTCCAGGCTTCCCGGTTCCAGGGGCCGAAGGTGGACGTCATCCTCCAGGACCAGAATTGAGGATTCCGCGCTCTCCGCCAGACCATAGGGGTGCAGGGCGGTCAGCCCCAGGTCCCGCAGTTCAGCCAGCATGGCCATGTGGTGTTGCATGGAGTTTCTGACCGACCGGTCCCGGCGCATGGAGACTCCGGACAGCTTGATCCACTGCCAAAGCTGCATCAGATAGCCCATGGTGTGCAGCTGGCCGTCCATGACCGACACCGTATAGTTGCGGCCATCCCTATCCTGGGCCCTATAGATGCGGGAGGCCTCGATGAGGTCGTCGTCAAGGGCGGGCAGGGGTTGGCCATCGGCATCCAGACTGGGATCCTGACGTTCCAGGCTGGCGGCGTGGATACCGATGGAGGCTATGGCCTGTACCACTACCTGCCCCCAGGCGCCCTTGTTCTGCGTGCCCGCCAGGTATCGGACGACCATGCCCATGATCCGTCCCAGAATCAGTGAGACCAGAACCCCGCTGGCCGAATTGGAGGATATGGCGACCATGATGATGGCCACAATATAGAGAGCGTTCCACCCCCACTTGACCGAGCTGCGCAGGCGACGGGGTCCTGCTGCGCTCAGGAAGGCTGCCAGACCTGCATAGAAGTCAGGCAGCAGGACGGGCGACCCTATGGTGTTCTGGGAGCTGAATGAGGCAATCAAGGTCGGGTTGCCCGCCTTCAGGATCAGGTTGGAGATCAGCATCACCAGCCCGAACCCTAGGAACATGGCCAGGGGGGCAGTGATGGCCTGAATCCATTCCCTGTTGACCAACAGGTGGACAATCACGGCCAGGACCACGGTCACGGTCACCGCCTGCTGGAGGAATGCGGTGGGTACGTCCATGAGCCAGTCCATGGCATTGCCGGCCTGGCGCATGTCTGACTCGACCCCGGCGGCTATGCCTTTCAGATAGACTGCCGCCAGGGTGACCAGGATTCCCAGGACCAGGGCTGCTAGGGCTCGAAGCAGGTCCTCGGCGTCATGGACTCGTTGTGGAGGGGTATCCCGGATGACGACCTGATCTGCCTTGACAGGCTCGGCGGAATCAGTGTCCTCGGGGGGAATGGTCGACTGGGACGGGGTCATGGTCAGTCGCGATCGAAGTCCACCAAGGTTCCGGCTGCGCCGGTGTAGGTTGCCGGCGTCAAGGCCTTGAGCCGACTGGCCGTGTCCTGGTCCAGATCCAGATCTTCGATGAAGCGCTCGACATCCTCCCGGCCGATTCTCTTGCCCCGCATCAACTCCTTGACCTGCTCATAGGGATGATCCATGCCTGAGCGTCCAGCCAATCCAGCGGCCCGCATGGCCGTCTGTATGGGCTCGCCCAGGACCTCCCAGTTGCTGTCCAGCTCGTGGGCCATCAGTGCCTTGTCCGGGTGGATGGTCTGCAGGCCGCCGTCCAGGTTGTCCAGAGCCAGCAGGCTGTAGCCCAGGGCCGAACCGATGTTGCGCTGGGTGGTGGAGTCAGTCAGGTCCCGCTGCCAGCGGGTTTCGGTCAGGGTGGTGGCCAGGGTGTCCAGCAGTGCTCCTGAGATCTCCAGATTGGCCTCGGCGTTCTCGAATCGTATGGGGTTGACCTTGTGGGGCATGGTACTGGACCCTGTCGCGCCTTTGACGGGCTCCTGGGCGAAGACGCCGCGGGAGATGTACATCCAAATATCCACGGCAAGATTGTGCAGGATCCGCCCCAGGTGGGCGATGTTGCTGAAGAGCTCGGCCTGCCAGTCGTGTGACTCGATCTGGGTGGTCAGTGGATTCCAGACCAGACCCATCCGCTCCACGATGAAGGTCCGGGTCAGATCAATCCAATCCACCTGCGGAAGGGCGGCAAGATGGGCGCCAAAGGTTCCGGTGGCGCCATTCATCTTGCCCATGTAGTCCTGATTGTGGATCCGGTCCAGCTGCCGGTGCAGCCGGTGGACGTAGACCGCCATCTCCTTGCCCAGGGTGGTGGGTGTGGCTGGCTGGCCGTGGGTCAGGGCGAGCATGGGCAGATCCCGGTACTGCTCCGCCATGGTTGCCAGATGCTCCTCGATCCGGGTGGCCTTGGGGAGCCAGACCTGCTCGACCGCACCCCGAATGCAGCGGGCATAGGCCAGGTTGTTGATGTCCTCGCTGGTGCAGGCGAAGTGGACCAGGGGTGTCAGCCTCGGAAGTTGGGACTCGGGGCCAAGTGCTGTGGCTGCAGCATACAGACGGCGGTCGATGTAGTATTCCACAGCTTTGACATCGTGGTGGGTCTGGGCTTCGATGCCTGCCAGTTCGGTGATGCCGTCGGCGTCGAAATCCTCGGGTATGGTTCGCAGGTAGGCCTGTTCAGCATCAGTCAGAGGCTCCACGCCCGGCAGGACCGGGTGCTGGCCGTTGCCCTGGTAGCCGTTGGCCAACATGATCATCCATTCGACCTCGACCCGCATGCGCTCGCGGTTCAAGGCAGGTTCGCTCAGATAGTCCACCAGATCGGCGGTCTGTCTGCGGTAACGTCCGTCCAGAGGATTGAGGGGGATGACTGGAGTGATTCGGCTCAGGTTCATGCCTCCAGCCTAGACGACCGGGTCAACCAGCGAGAACCGGCATGGATGCTCCTGGGGGCCAGCGTGTCCCGCTCATCGTCGTAGTCTGCCACGGTAGTAGCGGGTCTCCTGCAAATCGCCCTCGATGGCATGGGCGAAGTGGTCGTCCTGACGTCGTACTGCTGGTGAGTTCTGATCTCGGGCATCTGCCCAGGCTGCCTGTTGGTAGGCCATGCCGTGGGTGGATTCCTTGCCGGGTCCAGCGGTGGTCACTGTTCGGCCAGTCTGGTTGCCGCCTGGAGGGGGAGGTCCACCCGCTCTTCCCCTGACTGTCAGCTGATTGGGTCGAGAGGGGTTGTCGGCTCCATCAAGGCTGGAGACCAGCTCTTCGCGCATCTCCACACTGGTCACCCAGGTGTCAGACTGTATTTTGCGATGGGCGATGGGCGAGCCGACGGTCACGATGTGATCAAAGCGGTAGCGGTCTGAAAGATCCGAGGCCATGGTGGCGGCCACAATGCCACCCTGGGAATGGCCCACCAGGCTGACCGGATCATCCGGACGCACCCCCGCATCCCGCATGGCCCGGTCCACTAGACGTAGGGAGGCTGCCCTGTCACGAACTGAAGCCTTGTCGCTCATGAGCTGAATGTTCTGGGCCCAGCCGATGGGGGAGTCCAGGTGGGAGCTGGTGCCGGGTATGTAGACCAGCCAGTGGTCCTTGCCGTCGGCATTTCGGTAGCGCTGTACGGCGACTGTGGCGTAGGGAATGCCGTCCCGGCAGGATCCCAGGGTCTCCAGGTTGTGTAGAGCGCCGGCGATGTCATTAATCTCGCCCAATCCTTTGCCCTGCGGCTGAACCGGATCCATGGCGATTCGGTCGCCCTGGAAATGAGCGAGCATCAAGGGCATCAAAAGGCCCGGGCCGGTGACCAATCCGCCGATGGGATCATGATGGTCCGAAGACAGGCCGGATGCGACAGCGGTCAGCAGGGGCTGTTGGATGCTGGCTGTGGTTTCCAGAAATTCCTGGAATTGCGATGCGTCCAGGTGGCCGGTTAGTTTGGCCACCCCCAGGCCCAAACCGATGGACCCCAGCATGAACGGGGCAATAGGCTGAAAGACGGTCAGGGCCTTGGAGGTCAGGGAGCCCATCAGCCGGTCCATGAACGATTCAGCTTGCGAGTACAGCCCGTAGGCCTTGGTCAGTCGGTCGGCCACAGACTGGAGCCGGGTGCGCAGATTTTCGCAGGCCTGGGCCTGGTCACTGCAGAAGGACACCATCCGATCCATGGGCAGATGGGCATGGCCCGGCGGCGGTACGGCAGCCTGGGTGCAGGGGAGGGCAGGCAGTCCCGGCATGGTTCTGCAGATGGCCTGATTGGTCAGAACCCATTGGGACTGCATGGTGGCCAGGGCACCACCTGCTTGGTTGAGCCGGTCCGCCATGCCGGTCAGGTGGTCCAGCTCGGTGCGCGTATAGCCGTTGGCGTCGGGGGCGGCGGTGATTGTCCGCTTCATGGCCGGATCTCTTGATTGATCAGGCTCAGGGTGCGGCCTGCCTGGATGCGCTGATCCTGGCAGACGGCATCCATGGCCCGCACCTGGGCCCTATAGGCCTCAGCAGCCCGGCCTTCCCAGTCGACCCTCAGAGCTTGGTCGGCTAATTCACTCAGATGGACCAGAGTGGTTCGCGACTGCCGTGCCATATCGGACAGCATGGCCCGGCAGCGGGCCGCTCTAGCATGACAGGGGCAGGTTTGGGCCGCTTCCGGATCAGCCAGGAAGGGTTGCTGCTCAAGGAAGGGACCCAGGGTGGGTAGTGACGAGGATGACCTATGCATGTCTCCACTACAACATTGCAATCATCCTGAAATGATCCCCGTAGGGCCATGTGGTCGAATGAGGTCCGATTCATCTGGGTGTGGACGGATTTACCGCTAATTCTGTCGGTCTGATAGTCATGGGACGTTCGTCTGCATGGGGATCGATTTGTTGGGAAAGAGGGTGGTGGAATGACTCACGCGAAAGGTTGTGTGGGCCAGTCACCAAGGCTTGACGTTCTTCCCCTGACCCTTGTTGTCGCTGGCCCTCCCTGTCGGCGTGGGGGAGGTCGACGGTTCACTCTGTTGCTGATTGCGCTTGAGCAGATCCTCCACCTCGGCCTCCTGCTGCTTGGTCAGCCCTGAGGAGGAACCCCTGCCGGATCCGTTCTTTCCGTCCTGGGCCTTATCGGCATTCTGCTTCTTGAACAGACGCTCCGTGCGTCTGGTCAGCGCAGCGTTGGCAGCGCGGTTGGCCTGGGCAGCTTGCCTGGTCTGTGGCAGAATCAGGGGTCCAGGCCGTTCGACCTGGGCGAAGAGATGTTCAGCCTGGTCCTGCAGGGCCTTGATGGATGCTGGATCGGCATGGGGGTTTTGAGCCTGTCGAACATTGGTGCTTAGCGTGCGCGTGCCCTCGTTATAGGTGGCGATGGCCTTGACGTTGATCAGGCCCCAGGCTCCTGCCAGGGCTGCGACCAAGGCCAAGCCAGCCAAAATCAGACGCACCCGCAGTCGGCGTCCGCTTCTTGCATCCTGCTGGGACTTCCTACTCATAGCAGTCTCCTAGAAGTGCGGATCCACAGCCCCGCCTCAATCAGGATCAGGACCAGCTCCACCAGAGCCAGCGGCCAGACCAGCGGGGTGACATGCTGGCGGACCTGATCGACCTTGGTCACCCGGTAGCGCTTGGAAACCGCAGCCGTGGCCCCCTCACGCACCGTGGCCCCCTTGGCCAGGGCCTGATAGTGGCCGCTCATCTCGTCGGCCATGGCCTTGAGGGTTTTCGGGTCCATGGAGGAGATGCCAGGCTGGCCGGTCTTGGGGTCCGTCACCCAGCCGTCGGCATCACTGCCAGCGACATCAGAGCTCATGGGCACCATGCCGCCCTTGGTTGAGCCCGTTCCCAGAACGAAGGCATCGTCCAGCCCCTCCCTGAGGACACTGAAGGATCGTCGTTCATCAGGTCCTGTCTGTTCGCCGTCGCTGATCAGGTAGAGCAGGATTCGGTCGTCGGGATGCCGATCCCTGGTCTGCTTCATGACCAGACTCAGGCGATCCAGCGGAGCATCCAGGCTGGAGCCGGCGGATCTGGATGTGGGCTCCGTAACCAGCCCCCTGGCCCAATTGTCCACAGCCCGCACGTCGGGAGTCAAAGGCAGATCGACGCTGGCTGAGGCGCCGAAGCTCAGGGCCGAGAAGGAGGCATCCGGGTAGGTGCTTGTCAGGTCATGGACGGCTGCCCGGGCCGCTTCCAGTCGACTGATTCCTTCCTGGTCGCCATATCCGGCATCCTTGACCGCCATGGAACCGGTCACGTCAACCGCAATGAAGACATCAGTGGCGTTGACGGCTTTATTGGTGGTCTTACTGACCGTGCTGGGGGTCAGGACCATGAGGGCCAGAATCAGGACCATGGCGGTGCGTCGGGTCAGGGCCCAGCGATCGGCATCCGTATCCCGGCCCTTGCGCAATCCATGGATGACCAGCGCAATGGCCAGGAGCAGGAGCAGACCCGCCAGAAGGCCGCCGGCCACCCAGCCCAGGGCAGGCTCAAAGGTCAGGGACTTGAGTGTGTTCATCGCTTCAGCCTCCAGGCTAGGAGCAGATATCCCGACAGCGCCAGGGCCAGGGCCAGGGTCCACCAGCCGGGTGCATCCACCAGGCTGGACTGCTCCTGCTGGCGCGGATCGGCTCCGTGTCGGTGCTCTATCCGGCGGACCAGTGCGTTGATGGAGTTCCCGTCCTGCCGTCGTAGGAAGATGCCGCCGCTTGCTTCGATCAGCCGCTGCATCTGCCGGGTGCTCTCATCCCCGGTACCCTGGTCCGGTCCCGAATAGAGCCCGTCCACTGTGATTCCTGCAGCCGAGGTCAGCTTGAGCGCCTCTTCCAAGGTGTATGTGGGTTTGCCGGAGACCACGTTATCGGTGGCCAGGATCAGGGAGCTGGACCGTTGGTCGGCCTTTGCCGGTCCGCTATGGTCCTTGGGAGCAAATTGCGGCAGGAGAGCAGCGCAGCCTACAAGCCCGTCGCCGATCAGTGAGGTGGTGTCCCGGCGGTTCTGCGTGCCCTCAAGCCAGTCGCTGATGTCCTGATACTGCCGTCCGCTCATGGCATCGATGCGGTCCTGGGACTGCACCCCGTCCAGGATTCGCCGCGCCTTGCTCAATTCGGCGGTGATCATGTCGTAGTCGTCGGTCAGAGGAAAAACAGTGCGCGAGGTGGAGTTGAAGATGCTGAGGGCCATGCGTTCGCCCCGGAAATTGCGGACCAGATCAAGGTAGGAGGCGATCACCTGCCGGTCATAGGGCAGGGTGGAGCCTGAGACATCCAGGCATAGGACAATATCGCGGTTATGGCCCTGCTCCAAGGTCCGATCGACCCGGGCAGGCCTTGCAGCCAGGCTCAGAACCATCAGCAGGGCCAGAGAAAGCAGGATTGCGGCGCAACGGTTCAGTCGCCGCCAGCGCCGCAGGGCCTCATGGCCCTCCTCGGTGTCCAGATCGCTGCTCAAGGTCCAGACCCGGGCTTCCGGCTCCTGATCCGGCTTGCCGCGACGCGCCTTACGGTAGGCCAGCAGGCCGAACGCCATGGCCAGGACCAGGGCCAGAACTGGCAGCCAGGGCCACCGCCAGGACAGGTTGCCTATGCTCATCGCGGCCACCGTTCAATCAAATCCCATACCCAGCCGGCTGCCTGATCCACTGTGGCGTCGGTTCCCGCGCTGTCCCGGGGAAGGGCGAATTCAGGCGGGTAGAGGGCGTCTATGGTCTGTCGAAGCAGGTCCAGGCCCTTTCGCGTACTCGGTGTACGGGGCTGGGCCTGGATTTCAGCCAGGGTCTTGGTCTTCATGTCGCTGTTCCAGGAGTGGGAGGCAAATCCACGAGCGATAGTGGCCAGTGCCGTCATGGCCTGGTCGCGGTCCAGATGGCCGTTGTCGTACCGGGCCACCACATGATCG
The DNA here is from genome assembly GCF_009683175.1 of Bifidobacterium asteroides. Lineage (GTDB taxonomy): Bacteria > Actinomycetota > Actinomycetes > Actinomycetales > Bifidobacteriaceae > Bombiscardovia > Bombiscardovia asteroides_H. The sequence goes on along the minus strand of NZ_WKKW01000001.1, from coordinate 234,366 downwards.
ATCTGCTGGCGCCATGCATCGCGGGAGTCGGAGCTCACCTGGGCCGGACGTCCCTCTTGCTGACGACGGAACCGGGGCAGGAAAATGGCTGCAGCAGCCAGAGCCAGGGTCAGAATAATGGCGGTCGTCGTCAGGGTCAGCAGCCAGGTGGGCTGGGTCATGGTGGGCATGACCTTGATTCGGTCATGATCGGACGCAAGACGGATAAGGACGACAGCACTCATGCCGCCATCACCGTCCGTCGCATGGGGATGCCCGGTCGGCCGGCTGAAAGCAGGTGGATGAACCGGTTGAACATGGCTGTGCTGGATTCGGCCCGAATCAGCGAGGCTCCGATTCGGGACAGTTCCCGGCCAAAGGCTTCGATCTGATAGCGCCTGTGCAGGTCCACAGCCTTTGTTCCGTTCGCAGTGCGCAGGAATGCCGGGATCTTCCGTCCGCTGGGTGCATCCGTCACCGTGCCCACAGCGGGCTGCTGACGCAGGGGATTCATGGTCTCCACTCCGATGAGATTCACGGGATGGGTGGTGGCCAGCCGGCGGATGGTCGGCACCAGGTCAACCTTCAATGCCGACTGGTCGGTGGCGATGACCAGCATGGCCTGCCGGTCCTGGATGCCGGCGGCGTAGCCCAGCAGGGCTTCAAGGTTGCGTGGCTGATCCAGCGGTGACTCCAGAGCCCGGTCCAGGGTCTGCTCGAATCGGGCGAAGCCGCCTTGGCAGGGTATGCGGCGGATGGCGGATGAATCGACCAGGACCAGGTCCACTTCATCGCTGCGGCGCAGGCAGAGGGAGGCGAACATGCACAGGGCGTTGGCCGCCACCTGAATGGCCTGCTCCCCGTCAGGGCATGTTCCTGACATCTCACGGCCGACGTCCAGCAACAGCCAGACCCTGCTGGTGACCAGGCGCTCGCGCTCGACAACCATAGGCCGACCCACCCGCGCGCTGGCGTGCCAGTCGATCATGCGGGTTTCGTCTCCGAACTCATAGGCGCGCAGGTCGGCACGCTCGTCCCCACCGCCGCGACGGCCGGAGGAGTGCTCGCCCTCAAGCAGACCCAGGGCCCTGCGCACCGTGGGAAGGCGCAGGCTGGTGTCCAAGGACTCGATCCGTCTACGGACCGGGTCGCGATCCGAGCGTCGACGGCTCATGGCACCGGCACCGTGTCGACGATCTGGTCGATGATGTCGTCGCTGCTGACGCCGTCGGCCTGGGCCTCGAAGGTCAGCAGGATCCGATGGCGGAGCACCGAATGGGCCCAGTCCTTCAGGTCCTCGGGAATGACGTAATCCCTGCCTGTCAGCAGGGCTCTGGCCTGGCCGATGCGCACCAGGGCGATGGAGGCGCGCGGACTGGCCCCCAGCCTCACCTGCTCGGCCAGCCCTTGGATGGGTCGCGATCCGGCTCCCCTGCTGGTGGCTGCCAGATCGACTGCGTATCGCATGATGGGCTGTGCCACGTGGACCTGCCGGGCCTTCTGCCTAAGGAAGTCTACATCGGCGATGGTCAGTGCGTCCCGATCATCCTTGCCTGGCATATCGGTGCCGCGACTGGTCAGCATCTGCAGCATTCGGGTCTCCTGGTCGGCATCAGGATAGGTCATGACGGCCTTGAGCATGAACCGGTCCATCTGGGCCTCGGGCAGGTTGTATGTGCCCTCCTCCTCGATGGGGTTCTGGGTGGCGATCACCATGAAGGGCCGGGGCAGGGCTATGCGCTCGCCTCCGATGGTGGTGGCGCCCTCGGCCATAGCCTCCAGCATGGCTGACTGCGTCTTGGCATTGGAGCGGTTGATCTCGTCCAAGAGGACGAAGTTGGCGTGGATGGGGCCAAGCTGTGTGGAGAAACGCTGTGTGGAGAAGTCATAGACCTGGGTGCCTACCAGATCCGAGGGCATCAGGTCGGGCGTGCATTGGATCCGCTTGAAGCTGCCGGAGACCGAGGTGGCCAGGGTCTGGGCGGCAGTGGTCTTGGCCAGACCGGGCACGGATTCAATCAGGATGTGCCCTGAGGCCACCAGCGTCAGGATCAGGGCCTCGCGCAGGTTCTCCTGGCCTACCAGAGTCCTTGAGAAGCGGGTCCGGATCCGGTCGGTCAACTGACGGCAACGTTGCAGGTCGTCCTGGCTGATTGGCGGAACCTGCCGGTCCTGACTGGGCTGAACAGATGGGGACTGACTGGGTCGAGGTGGGAATAATGCCATAGCAGACATGGTAACGGCATTTCCTGACGACTCAGCCGGCAGGACTCAGGTCAGGGACCAGTCCACCGGCTCGGCGCCCATGGCCTCCAGCGCCTGGTTGGCCTTGGAGAATGGACGGGAGCCGAAGAAGCCGTACCGGGCCGACAAGGGGCTGGGATGCGGGGATTTGATGATGGCGGCGTTGGTCAGCAGGGGCTCAAGGCTCTGTGCCTGCCTTCCCCAAAGAATAGCCACCAGGGGCCGGACCTTGCCCTCCTGGTCGCGTCTGTCGTTCAGGGCTCGGATGGCGGCATCGGTGATCTCCTCCCAGCCCTTGTTCCGGTGGCTGGCAGGCTTGCCCACCCGGACAGTCAGGCAGCGGTTGAGCAGCATGACCCCTCGCCTGGTCCAAGGTGTCAAATCGCCGTTGGAAGGTGTGGGCAGACCCAGGTCGGAGTTCAGCTCGGCATATATATTGCGCAGAGAGCCGGGAATGGGGCTGACTGAAGGGGCCACGCAGAAGCTCAGGCCCACCGGATGGCCCGGCGTCGGATAGGGATCCTGGCCCACGATCAGGACCTTGATGGAGTCGAAGGGGATGGTAAAGGCCCGCAGAATGTTTTTGCTGGCAGGCAGATAGCGGTGACCCTGAGCGAGCTCGCTCCTGAGGAAGTCGCCCATCCGATGAATGTTGGGTTCGACTGGTGCCAGAGCACGGGCCCAGCCGGGGTCCACCAGGGCGCTCAAAGGTTTGCGTTGGGTCCGGCCCTGGCCTCCTGCTATGGTCGGATGATTGGTACCGGTTCGGTTCGTCGGCTCAGGGGAGGTTGCGGCAATTGGCTGGCTGCTGTTCATAAGGTCACTATATCGCTTGGCAATATGGGCCGGTCAGGACTGCCTCGGCCATTCCAGGGTTGGCGGAGGACGTCGAATGGTCAGTTGAATATTGACCCGGCGACGCATTACTTATAATGGTTCAGGATCCGGTGGAGCAGAGGAGAGTTCATGGCTAGCACGCGCGACAACGGGACGCAGGCGCGCCCTCAGGTTCATGATGCGTTCGACAATCCTCCCAAGGGGCCGGTCGGCGTGCACCGCGGGCCTCGTTCCCTGTCGGTCAGGGTTTTGCCCTACCTGCTGGTGGTTGTCCTGGCGGTGCTGTGCGGTCTGGGCCTATGGGCTGCAGTCAGTGGCTCTTTGCCCTGGCAGCAGACGCACACTGAAGCCTCCCGGGTCATCAGCAGCCATCTGCCCAAGCGTTCAGCCTCCTCTTCGGCTTCAAACAGCGCGACCGCTACCGATCAAGCCTCCCAGGAACAAACTTCTGAGCCATCCTCCCAGTCGCCCTCAGCGAGCGCTTCCAGCAGCAGTCCGGCTCCTGTGGTCGACAGGGGCACGCGGGTCACTGTCATCAACGGAACCAGGGTCACCGGGTATGCCGGCAAGAAGCGCCAGGTTCTGGTCAATGCCGGTTACACTGCGGTCACGGCAGCTAATCCGCAAGGTGCCCTGCCTGGCGTAAGCATGGTCCGCTACCGTGACGAGGCCGACAAGGCCACTGCCCAAGAGGTGGCCAACATGCTGGGCATCACCCAGGTGGAGCAATCCTCTGTAGCCTCCGCTCCGGTGGAAGCCATCCTCATGAAGTAAGGTCCGGCCAACCGCACAGCGGAAGAAATACGTCGACAAAACAATCAGAATTTCGGCTCGGCGTTTTGCAATTGCCCCATAAATAGGCCTAAACTGACCTTGCCGACCAGGCAGATGCGGTCAGTCTCGTATCTGTTGTGACGCGGCACCTATGTTAAGGAAGTTAGTTATGGCACAAGGCACTGTGAAATTCTTCAGCGCTGGCAAGGGTTACGGATTCATCAATCCCGACGATGGCGGCGAGGACGTGTTCGTGCACTACTCGGCCATTCAGTCCGATGGCTTCAAGACCCTTGATGAGGGAGATAAGGTCGAATATCAGGTGGAGCAGGGCCCCAAGGGTCTGCAGGCAACCAAGGTCACCAAGCTCTGATTGTCGTCTTCTGTATTCGTCATGGGGACCCCGGTCATTCCGGGGTCCTTTTTTATGACACGTCGCCTGTAGCCAGATGCCGAGCCAGGACTGTGCAGGGTGCGGATTTTCTGCAGACGTGACCGATATGTCAGAGCCGACCTGACATACAGCCTGCAGCGTATTTTCACTTCGGGTTGGCACTCGGCCCCATCGAGTGCTAATCTGCTGAATTAGCACTCGAGGTGCGGGAGTGATAACACGACAGCTGACGGTCGGGTTCCGTTCCACGCCGACGGTGGGTCATGAAACCTCAAGCCATGACGGAGGAAGCAACAATGGCAAAAATCATCGAGTATGACGAGGAAGCTCGTCAGGGCATGCTTGCCGGCCTGGACAAGCTGGCCGACACAGTCAAGGTCACTCTGGGCCCCAAGGGTCGCAATGTGGTGCTGGACAAGTCCTATGGCGCCCCGACCATCACCAACGATGGCGTCTCCATCGCCAAGGAGATCGACCTGGAGGATCCCTACGAGCGCATCGGCGCCGAGCTGGTCAAGGAAGTCGCCAAGAAGACTGACGACGTCGCCGGAGACGGCACCACCACCGCCACCGTACTGGCCCAGGCCCTGGTGCATGAGGGTCTGAAGAACGTGGCCGCCGGGTCCAACCCGATCGCTCTGCGCCGCGGCATCGAGAAGGCTGCAGACGCCATTGTCAAGGAGCTCGTGGCCCAGTCCAAGGAAGTCGAGACCAAGGACCAGATTGCTGCCACCGCCACCATCTCCGCAGGCGACCCCGAGATCGGCAATGAGATCGCCGAGGCTCTGGACAAGGTCGGCCAGGACGGCGTGGTCACCGTCGAGGACAACAACCGCTTCGGACTGGACCTGGAGTTCACTGAGGGCATGCGCTTCGACAAGGGCTACATCGCTCCCTACTTCGTCACCAACAACGACGACCAGACCGCTGTCCTGGATGATCCCTACATTCTGCTGACCTCGGGCAAGGTCTCCAGCCAGCAGGACGTGGTCCACATCGCCGAGCTGGTCATGAAGACCGGCAAGCCGCTGCTGATCGTCGCTGAGGACGTGGACGGCGAGGCGCTGCCCACCCTGATCCTCAACAAGATCCGCGGCACTTTCAACTCCTGCGCCGTCAAGGCCCCCGGCTTCGGCGACCGCCGCAAGGCCATGCTGCAGGATATGGCCATTCTGACCGGCGCACAGGTGGTTTCTGATGAGCTCGGCCTGAAGCTGGACTCCATCGACATGAGCGTGCTGGGCACCGCCAAGAAGGTCATCGTCTCCAAGGACGAGACCACAATCGTCTCCGGTGGTGGTTCAAAGGACGAGGTCTCCGCCCGCGTGGGCCAGATCCGCACCGAGATCGAGAACACCGACTCCGACTACGACCGTGAGAAGCTGCAGGAGCGGCTGGCCAAGCTGGCCGGCGGTGTGGCCGTCATCAAGGTGGGCGCAGCCACCGAGGTTGAGGCCAAGGAGCGCAAGCACCGCATTGAGGATGCTGTCCGTAACGCCAAGGCCGCCATCGAAGAGGGTCTGCTGCCCGGAGGCGGCGTGGCCCTGGTTCAGGCCGCTGCCAAGGCCGAGAAGGATGTCAAGCTGGACGGCGACGAGTCCACCGGCGCATCCATCGTCTTCCGCGCCATCGAGGCCCCCATCAAGCAGATCGCCGAGAACAGCGGCGTCTCCGGTGACGTGGTCATCAACAAGGTCCGTTCGCTGCCTGCTGGCCAGGGCTTCAACGCCGCCAACAACGAGTACCAGGACCTGCTGGAGGCCGGCGTGGCCGACCCCGTGAAGGTGACCCGTTCCGCCCTGCAGAACGCTGCCTCCATTGCCGGGCTCTTCCTGACCACAGAGGCCGTCGTGGCCAACAAGCCTGAGCCTCCGGCACCTGCTGCCGCTCAGCCTCAGGGCGACATGGGCTACTGATCCTTATAGGTTCGGACGAAGGCAATTCGGCTGAACCTGTTGATTGCCAAGGACAGGGGCCTGCGCACCAGACAATGGTGCGCAGGCCCCTGTCTCTGTTATGGTCTGTCTTTCTATATGCGCCAGCATATGTTTGCCAGATCCGAACCCGATAGGCGATGGTCAAGTAGTCCGGGCTGCATGCATGTAGCACCCAGGCGTTCAGGCTCCGGCGAAAAGACGGGTGGCCTGGGCTTCGGTGTCTGCGTAGAGAGCCGAGGCCTGGGTCAGGGCCGCCTGGATGCCTTCAAGCGCCTGCTCCATCTGGGTCTGCGAGGCGCGCCACTGCTGGGCCACCGTGGCGAATTGGCTTGCCGCCGAACCCTGCCAGACGCTTTGGAGGTTGTCCAGATTGGTGTACATTCCTGCGACGGCATCTCTGATGGCCCCTATCGAGCCGCTGACCGCGCCGGAGGCAGTCTGTATCTGATCCGAATCAACTTGGAACCGTGTCATGGTTGTCCTTTCCGTGAATGGCGGTGATGGTGTGGGGGAGTCCAAGGCCGTCAACCGCTACTGTGGACACTATGACAGTGTTCACGCAGTTGCCCCGTCCGCGCACCCATGTGGTCGAACGAGTTTCCCTCCACAAGACGAACCCGTTCAGTCTTTCGGCAGTGAAGCGGATTCTGGCTTTCCTGCTCTTGATGGTTTTGGCGGTCAGCATCCTTGGGCCGACCAGTGCTTTTGCCGATGAATCTCAGACAGGGGCCGGAACCATGACCGATACAATCACCGATCCGCAGAATCTGCTGGGTTCCGATGTGGGCTCCGTCAAGGATGCAATCAAGGAGACTGCAGAGCAAACCGGAGTATCGGTCCGGCTGCTCTACCTGCCGCATTTCTATGAGGGCGTCAAGCCGGAGACCTGGGCATCCCGGGTGCTCGAATCGATGAAGCCCGCCCACGACACAGTCATGCTGGCCGTGGCCTCTCAGGATGGCAAATTGGTCGTGGCGGTCTCCAGCAACTCGCAGGCCTGGCTCAAAGATCAAACCAGCGTGGATCAGCTCTCACAGGCTGCTCTGGAGCCGGTCACCAAGGGCCGGAACCCTGACTGGGTGGGCTCGGCCAAGGCCATGATGACCCAGGTGGAGACCCTGAACCAAAACCAACGGCATCACCGGGTCATGCTTATCGCTCTTTCGGCGACGGCTGTGGTTCTGGTCATTCTGGCCGTGGTCGTTGTGATCTGGTGGCGTCGCAGCAGCCGAACCGGGGCTCATCATCGCAAGTCCAGAGCAGAGAAGAAGGAACCAAAGCCGACAGAGACGGTCAGCGAACTTTCAGACAATACCCAGAAAGAGGCGGCAAGCTGAAACCATGAGCAAACCGACGCAAGCACAACTGGTCGTAGTCGACGACGAACCGTCCATCAGGGACCTGCTGGTAGCCTCCCTGCACTTCGCGGGCTTTGCTGTCGAGACCGCGGCATCCGGCTCCGAGGCCATTCAGGTCATCGAGCGCATCCAGCCAGATTTGATTGTCTTGGATGTCATGCTGCCTGACATCGATGGGTTCACGGTCACCTCCCGCATCCGTCAGGAGGGAATCGACGCGCCGGTGCTCTTCCTGACCGCCAGGGACGACACCCAGGACAAGGTCATGGGGTTGACTGTGGGCGGCGACGATTATGTGACCAAGCCCTTCAGCCTGGAGGAGGTCGTGGCCAGGATCAAGGCCATACTGCGCAGGACCCGCGAGCACCAGGAGGACGACCCGATCATCCGTGTGGGCGATTTGGAGATCAACGAGGATTCCCACGACGTCACCAGGGCCGGCAGACCCATCGACCTGAGCCCGACCGAATACAAGCTGCTGCGCTACCTGATGGACAATGAGGGTCGCGTGCTCAGCAAGGCACAGATCCTGGACCACGTCTGGCAGTACGACTGGGGCGGCGACGCTGCCATCGTGGAATCCTACATCTCCTACCTGCGCAAGAAGGTGGATGGCATCACCGTCAACGACGGACACGGTGGGGAACGCAAGGTCACTCCGTTGATTGAGACCAAGCGGGGCATCGGCTACATGATTCGGGCACCCAGACAGAACGCATCGGATGGCGGCGATGGCGACTAGTCCCCAGGGTCCGGCCCCCAAGGCCTCCAAGGCAAAACCGTTGGCTGCTCCCGATCCGAGGGCGGCTGACAGGTCCAGGTCCTCCATGGGTTCGGACTCCGGCAAGACAGCCGGATCCAGCAAGCCGAGGGGTCGCTCCATGCCTAGATCGCCTCTGGCTGCCATTCCCCTAAGCACCAAACTTGTGGCCAGCATGCTCATCCTGCTCATCGTGGGCACGGTGGGCGTTTCTGTAGCCATCTGCCAGATGGCCGACGACTATCTGATGAAGCGTACGGACACGCAATTGATCCGCCAGGCCAACCTGGGAATTCGCAACGCCACCCTTCTTCGCCAGGAGGATCTGAGCAAGAACGGCCTGGGCCCAACCGACTACTTCCTGCAGATCCGCGACAACGACCTGCACATCATTTCGGACGATCTGAACCCCATGCAGGTCAACGGGGTCATCTCCCGCCCGCGCCTTCCAACCGACGGCAGCCTGGGCTCGATACCCCTGGGCCAGCCGACCACGGTACCGGCCTACGTGCGCGTCTCCAAGCAGGCTTCGTCCGACCGGGACACCATGAAGCGGGCCCGGGCATCCTGGCGTGTGGTGGCCATGCAGTGGAAGCTGCGCAACGAACTGGACGATTCCGAAATCAGCGGCGTGCTTTTCATCGGCCTGTCCATGAGCGACCAGGACGAAGCTGTGCATGATCTGACGGCTTTCTGCATGATCATTTCCGTCGTGGTGGTTCTTTTGGGCGGAGTCATCTCGGTCCTGCTGATCCAGTCCACCCTGGTTCCCCTCAAACGCATCGAGAAGACCGCTGCAAAGATAGCGGCCGGCGACCTTTCCCAACGCATTCCCAGCTTCCCGGAGAATACCGAGGTGGGCTCCCTGGCGGCATCCCTCAATGCCATGCTGGCGCGAATCGAGCATTCCTTCGACGAGCAGCGTCAGACCACCGAGAAGATGAAACAGTTCGTTTCGGATGCCAGCCATGAGCTGCGCACCCCACTGGCCGCCATCCACGGCTACGCTGAGCTCTATAGGATGCAGCGCGACTATCCGGGGGCTCTGGAGCGGGCCGACAAGTCCATCCAGCACATCGAGGACTCTTCCACCAGGATGACGGTCCTGGTCACCGATCTGCTCTCGCTTGCACGCCTGGATGAGGGCAGGGGAATCGACCCGACCTTGCCGGTCGATCTGACTGGACTGGTTCGAGACGGGGTGGACGACCTGCATGCCCTGGATCTGGGAAGAGAAGTGGGTACGGGAAAGGTTCTCCTGCGTACCGAGGATCAGCCTGCCCCCCAGGAGGTGCCGGCCGCCGCCAACAAGGGACTGTCAGGCCTCAAGGGACGCAACAAGGAGAAAATCAGTGTGGGCGGGCACCTGGGACCATCGGTCAGCCTGGACATTCAGAAGGGCCCTCTGCCATCGGTGCAGGTGACTGGCGACCCCAGCCGCCTGCGACAGGTGATTACCAATATCGTGGGCAATATCCACCGCTACACTCCGGCTGATTCGCCGGTGCAGGTGGGATTGGGCCTGGTCAAGGCGACCATCGCCCCAGCGGACCTGACCAGGCTGGAGGCCACCGAATCCTCTCTGGGACACCTGACCGAGGCGATCCAGGTGGCAGAGAACAGCCATGTGGGCACCGACTACGCCATCATTCGCGTGGTCGATCACGGGCCCGGAGTCCCGGAGGAATCCAGGTCAAGGCTCTTCGAGCGCTTCTACACAGCCGATCCGTCAAGGGCTCGGGAGAAGGGCGGCACGGGGCTGGGCCTAGCTATCGTCCAGTCCATTGTCAAGGCTCATCAGGGGTTCATCTGCGCCTCGCAGACCCCGGGAGGCGGTTTGACCTTCACCATCGTCATACCCCAGGGCGTCAGGCGGGATCAGGGGGGAGCTGAGGGTTAGGCCAATCCTGCCACCAACCGCCCCGTACGCCTATGACAAGATGGGTCGTCCTGCCCGTCCTGTTCAGGTAAACTGATTTCGGATATACCTGTTCAAGAAGCAACGTAAGGAAGTGGCAGAGCATGCCCAGCGGGAGAGTACGGTGGTACGACGCCAAGCGGGGGTTCGGGTTCATCACGGATGAACAAGGTGGGGATGTCTTCCTGCCCTCATCAGCCCTGCCCGCTGGTGTATCCACCATACGCAAGGGATCCCGGGTGGAGTTCTCGGTGGCTGAGGGCCGCAAGGGCCCCCAGGCCCTGGATCTGAAGCTGGTGGGGCCGACCCCCTCCATTCTGCGCGCCAAGCGACCCGATCCGGACGATATGGCCGCCATCGTGGAGGATTTGATCAAGCTGCTGGATTCGGCTGGCAACGTCCTGCGTCGGCACCACTACCCGGGTCGGGCCGAATCCGCCAAGTTGGCCACCCTCCTGAGGGCTGTGGCAGATGACTTTGACGTGCCGGACTGAGTGGACGGCGAGAAGAATCCGACGTGGATCGGTCTTGTCCGATCCCACTGATGATGAAGGTGTGATAGATGGTTCAAGAGGACCTGGATCCTGAGGAACTGGCCAGGCGGGTGGCTCTGAGCGTTGCTGCCGACAGCGATGAGGTCGGTGCGCTGGTCGGCCGTACCCTGATCGGGGATGGAGTCTGGGACTACCGGTTCGCCTCGGCCATCAAGGGCTATGAGGGCTGGCAGTGGTCGGTCACTCTTTACCGTGATGAGGATGCCGATACCTGGACTGTGGATGAATCCTCTCTGGTGCCTACCGATGCGGCCCTGCAGCCCCCGGCATGGGTTCCTTGGAAGGATCGTCTGCTGCCCTCGGATCTGAGCGTGACCGATGCCATGGGAACCGACCCCGACGACCCCAGGCTGACGGCCGGATACAAGCCTGTGCAGGCTCGGCCTCAGAATTCTGAAGTACAGCAGACCCCAGGGGACAATGAAGAAGGCCAGAAAGCATTAGCGGCGGAGACTGACGACTCTGATCAGCAGACCGACGGTGCGGTCTTCCGGCTGGTGGACCGCTCAGGTGACGAAAAAGACGTTCATGAGCAGGAAGTGGATGATCAGGTTTCCTTCGGCGCACAGACCTCCTCCGACGACCTGGACGAGGCCGTCGATCGCTTCGCTCTGACCCGTCGGCACCTGATGACCCCTGAGGCCAGGTCCGCCACTGCCAAGCGCTGGTACGAGGGGCAGCACGGTCCCAAGTCCCTGTCGACCCGGACGGCCAAGGGCAAGGCCTGCGAGACCTGCGGCTTCATGATTCCCCTGGCAGGTGATCTTGGTACCATGTTCGGCGTCTGTGCCAACCGTTGGAGCCCGGACGACGGGCGCGTGGTCTCCCTGGATCACGGCTGCGGCGAGCATTCCGAGATCGAGCCCCAGGAGGAGTCCCATCTCTGGGTACAGTCCCAGCCGGCCTATGACGATCTTCATATCGATGTGGTCAGGCAGAAGCCACGGGAGGAGCGTCCTGAGGTGGAACTCATGGAGCAGATGCAGTCGGAAGACGGCTCAGAGGACTGATTCCAGGCCTCGTTGCGTTCAGAGCGCAATCACCGGCGGGCCGAGAATAAACGTCACCGTAAATCTGTAGAGTGAATTACGGATCAAAGGGAAGGACAAGTATGTTCGAACGGTTTACCGACCGTGCGCGGCGGGTGATTGTGCTGGCGCAGGAAGAGGCCCGCACCCTGCAGCACAATTACATCGGCACCGAGCACCTCCTCCTGGGCCTGATCAGGGAGGGTGACGGTGTCGCCGCCAAGGCCCTGGCCTCCAAGGGCGTGGAACTGGATGCCACCCGCAAGCAGGTTGAGGAGATGATCGGTAAGGGCAATGCGGTTCCCAATGGGCACATCCCATTTACGCCGCACGCCCGTCAGGTCCTCGAGCTGTCGCTGCGCGAGGCGCTTCAGCTGGGCCACTCTTACATTGGCACTGAGCACATTCTGCTGGGACTCATCCGCGAGGGTGAGGGTGTCGGCACCCAGGTGCTGATCAAGATGGGTGTGGACCTGGGCGATCTGCGGACCGCCACGATTGACATGATTCGTGGCAACCATGAGGGTGGCGATGCCGGCAAGGGCGATCTGGCCAATGCCGGCGGCGTTTCCAACAAGGGCGGACAGACCGGTTCGGCCATTCTGGACCAGTTCGGCAGGAACCTGACCCAGGAAGCCGCTGAGGGCAAGCTGGACCCGGTCATCGGCCGGGCCAACGAGATCGAGCGGGTCATGGTCGTCCTTTCCAGGAGGACCAAGAACAACCCTGTGCTGATTGGTGAGCCCGGCGTGGGCAAGACCGCCGTGGTCGAGGGCCTGGCCCAGAAGATCCATAACGGCGATGTCCCCGAGACCCTCAAGGGCAAGCAGGTCTACTCGCTGGATCTGGGCTCCATGGTGGCTGGTTCACGTTACCGGGGCGACTTCGAGGAGCGTCTGAAGAAGGTGCTCAAGGAGATCAAGACCCGCGGCGACATCATTCTCTTCATCGATGAGATTCACACCATCGTCGGCGCAGGTTCGGCAGATGGGGCCCTCGGTGCCTCTGACATGCTCAAGCCCCTGCTGGCCCGCGGCGAGCTGCAGACCATCGGAGCGACCACTACCGACGAGTACCGTAAGTACATCGAGAAGGATGCGGCCCTGGAGCGGCGCTTCCAGCCCATCCAGGTCTCCGAGCCCACCATCGCCCAGACCATCGAGATCCTCAAGGGTCTGCGCGGCCGCTACGAGCATCACCACCACGTCACGATCACTGACAAGGCCCTGCAGTCGGCGGCCGAGCTCTCTGCGCGTTACATTCAGGACAGGAACCTGCCTGACAAGGCTATCGACCTGATTGATGAGGCCGGCGCACGTCTGCGCATCAAGCGGCTGACCGCCCCGCCAGAGCTCAAGGAGCTGGATGCCAAGGTGGATCGCATCTCCGCCCAGAAGGACCAGGCCATCAAGGACCAGGACTTCGAGAAGGCCGCTCAGCTGCGCGACAGCCAGGAGAAGCTGGAGGCCGAGCGCAAGGAGAAGGAACAGGCCTGGCACGAGGGCGAATCCGACGTCAAGATGGTTGTCGACGAGGATGTGATCGCCGAGGTGGTCTCTTCGACCACCGGAATCCCGGTCTTCAAGCTGACCCAGGCCGAGTCCAAGAAGCTCCTGGGCATGGAGAAGGAGCTTCACAAGCGGATCATCGGTCAGGATGAGGCCGTCTCCGCCCTGTCCCGCTCCATCCGCCGTACCCGTGTGGGCCTCAAGGATCCCAAGCGTCCTGCAGGTTCATTCATCTTCGCCGGTCCTACCGGCGTGGGCAAGACCGAGCTGGCCAAGGCTCTGGCCCAGTTCCTCTTTGATGATGAGGATGCCCTGATCAGGGTGGATATGTCCGAGTTCTCGGAGAAGTATTCCACCTCTCGTCTCTTCGGTGCCCCTCCAGGTTACGTGGGATACGAAGAGGGCGGCGAGCTGACCGAGAAGGTCAGGCGCAAGCCGTTCTCCGTGGTCCTCTTCGACGAGATTGAGAAGGCTCATCCGGACATCTTCAACACCCTTCTGCAGGTGCTGGATGACGGTCATCTGACCGATGGACAGGGCCGCATGGTGGACTTCAAGAACACCATCATCATCCTGACCACCAACCTGGGAACCCGCGACATCGCCAAGGCTGCCAACACCGGCTTCAACGTGAGTGGCAACACCGAGACCTCTTATCAGCGGATGAAGGACCAGGTGACCAGCGAGCTCAAGCAGCAGTTCAGACCTGAGTTCCTGAACCGCTTGGACGACATCATCGTCTTCCAGCAGCTGACCGAGCCCCAGGTTCGTCAGATCGTCGATCTGGACATCGCTCAGCTCAACGATCGTCTCTTCGAGCGCCACATGTCTCTGGATCTGACCGACAAGGCCAAGGATCTGCTGGCTGAGAAGGGCTTCGATCCGCTTCTGGGCGCCCGGCCTCTGCGTCGAGTCATCCAGCGCGACATCGAGGACGCGGTCTCCGAGAAGATCCTCATGGGTGACCTTACGGACAATGAGTCCGTCCAGGTCGACGCCGAAGGCGAGGGCATCCTGGGCGAGTTCACCTTCACCGGCAAGCCTTTTGAGGGACCCCGGCATGCGGCCAGCTCTGCTGATGGGCAGGACCAGAAGCCTGAACTGGTCGGAGCTTCGGTGAGCTCTTCCGACGCTGATGTTCCGCCAGCAGGCGAGGCCGACAGCCAGAGCCAGGATGGTCAAGGTTCTGAGCAGTCCGCTCAGAGTTCGCCTGCCAGTGACTGAGATAAGGGTTGAGGCCCGACGCAGCTGACTGAAGAGGGGGTTGGAGCACATTACAGTGCTCCAACCCCTCTTATTCTGTACTGCCGGGGATTTGCGTCGATCTCTGTAATGCAGTTTTTGTAACGTCACTTGGAATCCATGGCTTCTATTGGCAGTGTGAGCTCGGCATTTGCTTTTGCTTACGAGTCCATCGAATGGTTCGATCATTCTCTTATATCAGGCTTAAGGCAGCGATGGAATTGGCAGGTAATTGACATCAGTGTTTGCCAGGTCAGCATTCCATGCATAACGGTTTGTTTACCCCAAACGGCCGGCGAATCAGGCAGTTGCGTGATGAAGAACTCAGGCCAGGCGTGGAAGAAGGCCTTGTTGACCTTGAAGGAACAAGGAACCTAAATGCTTGACGTAGCCGGACCCCTCAGAACAGGGGATGCAGCAGCAGGGCCAACAGATAAAGGGCCATGAGAGCGATGAACAGGATGTCCATCCTGCCCAGTTGCAGCAATCGGTAGTGGGTGCGCTGTTGACGGCTGCCCTCATAGCATCGGGCGTCCAAGGCCCGGCTCAGATTGTCAGCGTGGCGCAGAGCTCCGGCGAAGACGGGAACCGTGATGGCTATGGCCGCATGCAGGCGTTGCGAGAGCGAGCCGGACTCGATGGATCCGCCACGGGCTGACTGGGCTTCCACGATGGCCTGAACCTCACGTCCCAGTGTGGGGATGAAGCGCAGAGCCAGTGAGAGGACCAGGGCTATCTCATTGGTGTGGATGCCCAGCCTGGACAGTGGACTCAGCAGCGATTCACAGGCATCGGTCATCTGCGTTGGGGTGGTGGTCTCCACCAGGAGCGCGCCCAGAAAGATGATCAGCATGAAGCGGCAGGCATAGAGCACAGCCACCCAGATGCCGCCGGTGGTCAGCACGAATGGACCCCAGGCAGCCAGTCTACGGCCGGTCTGGGTGACCAGAAGATTGAATACGGCCAGTAGAAGCATGAGGATCAGAAAGCCCTTGACTGATTTCATAATGGAACGAAGTGGGGCCCGGGCGGCGGTAAAGAGGCCGATAGTAACCACCAGCGCCAGAACAAGCTGCGCAGGCGTGGAAATGGCGAAGGCGGTGAACATGGCTAGGAGGAAGGTCACCAGCTTGGCTCGCGGGTCCAGCCTTGCCAGCAAGGATAAGGGTTTCTGGTCGGTCTGAGCTTGATTGGTTTCTTGCTCGGCAGTTTCCTTCCCAGCGGCATCCTTCTTCGCTGTATCTGTAGCGAGCAGCTGGTGGTAACGTTCCACGACTTCGGCAGTCGGCCCATAGTCCAGCGTTTCCCCATGCTCCAGGAGTAGCGTCTGGTCGGCCAGATCCAGGGCCTCGCGATCGGCGTGGGTGCTCATGACGATGGTGACGCCGCGCTGATGGAGCACACGAAGCAGCCTCATGATGCGTGCGCAGGCCTGGGGGTCGAGGCTGGCGGTGGCCTCGTCCAAAACGAGCAGTTGCGGGCTGCAGGCCACGACTCCGGCGATGGCCACCAGCCGCCGCTGACCCCCCGAGAGGTCGAAGGGGGAGCGGTCGGCCAGGTTACTGATGCCCAGAAGCTTCATGGCCTCATCCACCCGCTGCTGCACCTGTTCGGGCCTATAGCCCAGGTTGTGTGGACCATAGGCGATGTCCTGGGCAACGGTGTCCGCAAAAAGCTGATGTTCGGGGTATTGCATGACATAGCCGACCCTTTGGCGCAGAAGCCTCAGGTTCTGGCGCCGCAGATGCTTGGCCTTGGGCCGGTCGGGCCCGGCCAGTGGGAGGCCGGCCACCTGGATGGATCCGCTGTCGGGAGCGGCCAGAGCACAGATGAGCCTGGCCAGGGTGGACTTGCCGGATCCATTGCGCCCGATGATGGCTAGGGTCTGTCCTGCCGCCAGCTCCAGATTCACTTGGCTGAGGGCTTTGCTCCCGGAATCCGCAAAACTGTAAGAGACATCCGACAACTTGACCATGGGGAGAGCGTGGTCATCGACCGGGGTCTTCGCATTCGTGTCTGATACCTTGCTTTGGGTCAGCGGATTTGGGTCAGGTTCGTCGACAAGGGCTGGCAGATCCTGCCTGTTCAGGATCTGGTTCGGACTTCCGGAGGCCACGATGCGCCCATGGTCAAGCACGAGGACCCGATCGGCCTGTCTGGCCTGTTCGAGCAGGTGGGTGATGTGGACGACAGCCGTGCCCTGGGTCGTCAGCCGGCAGAGGATTGATTGAATCTCCTGTCGACCGGCCGCGTCGAGCATGGCACCAGGTTCGTCCAGCACCATCATGCCAGGATTCATGGCCAGGCCGCCGGCCAGGGCCAGTCGTTGCTGCTGTCCGCCCGACATGCGGGTGGGATCATCATTCATGCGTGTCTGCAAGTCGACCTGTTTCAGGGCCGCTGGCACGCAGGAGAGCATCTTCTGGCGGGGCATGCCCAGATTCTCGGGTCCGAAAGCCACGTCGTCCTGGACGACGGTGGTCACGATCTGGTCCTCAGGGCTCTGAAAGACCATGCCGATGTTCCGCCGTGCCTGTCGGTAGGCCTCAGTGTCGATCTGTCGGCCCTGATCTGGGGTGTCGGAGCAGACCGCTCGGCCCATAAGCTCGACCTGGCCGTGGTCAGGTGCCGTCGCACCCGAGAGGATGCTTCCCAGCGTGGATTTGCCGGAACCATTTGCTCCCAGGATGCATAGATGCTCGCCTGCATGCACCTCCATGGAAAGATGGTCCAGGGCCCAGGTCTGGCCTTCGTCATAGGAGAAAGAGACCTGGTTGAGTCGGGCGACGGTTGCCTTCGAATCCGCTGAATCGGAGCCTGTGGATTGGGTCATGGATGCTGCCATGACGTTCCGAACCGCCGTGGCCTACTTGTTGATCAGCGTGGAGATGGGCTTGTAGATCAGGAAAGTGACCACGCCGTGGATGGCGAACTTCATCAGGTTGAAGGGCAGAAGGATCGGCACGATCATGGCGACCACCTTGGCCATGGACATGTGCGCATAGAAGGGGGTGATCACCACGTTGCACAGGATGGCTGCGATCACACCCAGGATGGCACCGGAAACGATTCCGATGACCGCTCCCTTACGGCTGTGCATCCTGCGGTAGACCAAGGCTGCCGGCACACTCAGGGCCAGGGCCACAATCATCGAGATCAGAGCACCGAAGGGGTTGGTAAACAGGTGCGGGACGAATCCCAGGATGGAGATGATGGCGGCAGCCGCTGGGCCGAAGGCGAAGCCGCATACCAGGACGACGATGCCCGAGGGGTCATATTTGAGCCAGGGTGCGGCAGGAAAGATCGGGAAGGAGAAGAAGCTCAGAACCATGGCCAGGGCTACGAAGAGGGCGTAGACTGCAATCCGCTTGGTCGACCAGCGTCCTGAACCACCTGCACCCGTGGAATGGACATCGTTGAAGCGCGTGTCCTTGTTTGTAGTGGTGTGCGAATGAGAATTGGGCATGCTCATAGAGGGCCTCGTTTCTTCCATCCGGACTGTAACCGTTGGCTTCGGATTTTGACCGATATCCACCGCTTGCGCGGGTCGCGGGCTCCCGGCACTCAGCCGGATACCGCCAGTAAGGACTTTCACCTTCCCTGAAACTGACGCTTTCAATATAGCTGCGCTCCTAAGAATGGTCAATTCCCTCTTGCTGCTGGTGCATTTCCAGACAGGCCAGGAAGGAAATAAAACCACTAAAAATCTAATGGCCGAAGAAGTACAGCCGCTTGAAAGTTCTGCCCGCTACTTGTCCTGACTCCCTGCCTGGAAATACTCCATGGAGCTGACCGGGCCCGCCAAGCGGAAGCCGTCATCCCCATAAATCACCTTGGTGACTGCGGTGTTGTCCATGTCAGGGATGGGGCAGTGGTCGTCGATGGCCACCAGGAACTGTTGCAGACACATGCCCGAGGAGACCACCAGGACGGGCCCGCCGCCCTCTTCGATGGCAGACTGGGCGATGCGCGTCAGTGCGCCGATCATTCTGCTACGGACCTGGGCCGTGGTCTCAGCCCGATCCTCTTTCTCCAGTCCTGCGGACAGGACGTCCTGGGCATCCAGCCGATGGAAGGTATCCTGCATATGGACGGGAATGTCCCTGCCGTAGGTTGCCTTGGCTGCGGCGAAGTCCTTGAACCCCATGGCGGCGCAGACCTGGTCCAGAGTGGTGCGCTCGTCCCGGCCCTCGAAACTACCGAAGTTGTCCTCGCGCAGGTCAGGGTCCACGCCCACACGCAGATCTCCATTGCCGGACATGTCAAGGGCCAGGCGGGCCGTTTCATACTGTCGGCTCAGATTGCCGCTCCAGGCTGCACGGAAACGAATGGGGCGCAGTCCCCGGCCGAACTGGCATACATCCTCACGACCTTGCTTGGTCAGGGGGAAATCGGACCAGCCCTGCATCAGATGCATGACGTTGGCCGTCGTCCTGCCGTGCCGGGTCAGGTAAAGGGTTGTCGAACCTGCTTCAGCGCCCGGCTCGGCGACGGATTGTGATGAAGATGCTCCATTGTTCATAGTTCATCACCCTACACGGCCCCCTTGCCGGGTCACCGGGGTACAGCTATGGTCAGGACCTGATGAAACGGCCCCCGTCGCCCCAGGTCCATGTGCCGCCGCCGGCTCCGATCTGGAAGTTCATTTTGGCTATGCCCAGGTCGACTGCGGACCCGTAGGAAACCGAGGGGTCCAGGGTGGCGATCGCATCGCCTGAATCCTTGTCCCAGGCGAAAACCACCGGCTGTCCGTTCATGGCCGAAGGAGCCTTGGCGGCGGCAGCCACGCCGGCCTTGAACCATTCCGGTGCATCCTGGCGGTCCTGCGCGCTCATGGCTGAGGTCAACTCCTCATAACTCTTGGAGGGTCGATGCTCGCTCTGTCGTTGGCAAAGCTTGTCGAAGTCCTGGTTGCCGTAGCCGATCTGGTCAGCCGGATAGCCGATGGTGACCACCAGATAGAGCGACTGGCTGGGGGTTATCCGACAGTGGCGCTCGGCCGCCTGACGATCCCAGCTGCCCGACACCCATCCTGTCCCCAGTCCGTACAGGGTGGCGGCCAGAACCATGCGCTCGCCATAGAAGCCGGCTTTTTCCATGCTCTCCTGATCATCCTTGGGGCCGACCATGGCCAGGTAGTTGGCCGCATTGGTCAGGTGACCGGAAGCGTTGTCGGCCGCAAAGGCGTCGGGTTTGCCCAGAACCAGCTGCATGTCCAGGCCGCTCAGTGTGTTCAGAGCGTTCAAAGTGCTGCCCAGCTGCCTGGCCAGGTCGGGATCGATGGGCTTGGGGTCGTATTCTCGGGTGGTGATGCGCACGTTGACTGCGTCAATAAGCTGTGTATGTTCGGTCATAACCTCATTATCCCACCCATTTCCCCTTCCTGCAGGGTAGTGGCACAGGGTTGGTGCAAGGGGCCGCGGCTTGGTCCGGCTTGTGCCGCTGCCAAGGATTGCAGAGGCATGCCTTGCGCTACAATCGCTACCGTGCCGGTTCGGACCCTCATCTTTGATCAGCTAAGGAGCAGCAATGATTGAAACAGCGCAGGCTTTCGGAGTGGATATTGGTGGATCCGGTATCAAGGCTGCCCCTGTTGACCTCACGATCGGTGATTTTGCAGAGCCTCGCAAGAAAATTCTCACTCCCGAGCACTCCACGCCAGAGGCTGTGGGGGTTGTCGTCAAGGAGCTCTTGGATCGTTTTGAAGTTCCTTCGGATGTGCCCGTGGGCATCGCCTTCCCGGCCCCTGTCAAGCCCGACAAGCCGCTCGATTTCATGGCCAACCTGGATCAGTCCTGGGTTGGCACCAATGTTCAGGAGGTCCTTTCCAAGGCCTGCGGCAGGCCCGTCAGCGTCGTCAACGATGCGGATGCTGCCGGTCTTGCCGAGGTGCAGTACGGGGCGGCCAAGGGGCAGAAGGGTCTGGTCATCGCCACGACACTGGGCACCGGCATCGGTACGGCTCTGATTTATAACGGTGTTCTGATTCCCAACAGTGAGCTTGGTCACCTGACGCTGGACGGCAAGGATGCCGAGAAGTACGCAGCTTCATCGGTGCGCGACCGCAAGAAGCTGAGCTACAAGAAGTGGGCCAATCGACTGACCAAGTACTACCGCCTGCTTGAGCACTACTTCAATCCCGATTTCTTCGTCGTCGGCGGCGGGGTCAGCCGGATGAGCGAGAAGTTCCTGCCTCACATCGACATCAAGACCCCCATTGTGGCCGCCAAGCTGCGCAACCAGGCCGGCATCGTGGGTGCCGCTTATCTGGCTGACCTTCGGCAAAAGCACCTGGGGTGAAGTAGGGTTTTTCCTGCGACTATCCTGTATGGGGCGTTCTGGCGACTGCCGGATCGGATGAGGAGTTGAAAAATCGTGCATTTTTCTCACCGTACCGGGTCTGACCGCCCCAATCGCATTGCCCTGGCCGAGGCCGAAGCACGTGCGCATGGTCTCAAGCTGGGCAGGCTGAATGATTCCAATCCCACCCGCTTCGGGCTGGCCCCGTCATTTCTGCCCCAAGTCTATGAGGCGGAACCGAGGGGACCTCTTGCGGCCCGCCAGTCCCTGGCTGGGTTTCTGACCAGGCGTCAGGGGTTGAACGAGAACCAGGGCGGTGCGGCAGTCGATCCTGATGACCTCTACCTGCTCTCCTCAACATCCCAGGCTTATTCCTGGCTGATGAAACTTCTCTGCGACCCGGGTGACGCCATTCTGGAACCCAGGCCCGGATATCCTCTGATCGAATCCATCGCCGGTCTGGAATGCGTCCGAACAATCCCATACCGCCTGACCTATGACGGGTCCTGGGTCCTTGACCTGGCCACGGTAAGGCAGGCCCTGGAGGGGCCTAGAGGCGACCGTATCCGTGCCCTGGTCCTTATCAACCCCAACAACCCCACCGGTTCCTACATTCATCCGGAAGAGCGTCGGTCGCTGCTGGAACTCTGCCAGCGGCAGGGGGTGGCCATCATCGTCGACGAGGTCTTCTTCGGCTATCCTCTGGATCCCCTGCCGGGCCGTGCCCGGCTGGCTGGTGAGGATCGGGTGCTGACCTTCGCCCTGGACGGGTTCTCGAAGAGTCTGGCAGCCCCCCATGCCAAGGTGGGTTGGATCCAGGTTTCCGGGCCCGCAGACCAAGTAGCCACCGCCAAGCGCCATCTTGACCTGATAGCCGATGATTACCTGCCCATGAGTCTTCTGATCACCAGGGATATGGATGCCATGCTCTCGGATATTCCCGTTCAGACCAGCCGGGTGGGCAAGCGTATCAGGGGCAATCTCGGAATCCTCAGACAGACACTGGGCCAAAAGGAGTCCTGCGTCTCCCTGCTCAGGCCTGAGGGAGGCTGGAACGTTCTGTTGCGCTTTCCTCAGGTCATCGACGAGGAGGAGCTGATTCTTCGCCTGATTGGGTCCTACGGGTTGACTGGCCAGCCCGGATACTTTTTCGACATGCCAGGCAACGGATATCTGGCCCTGTCGCTCCTGCCGGAATCCTCGGAATTCCGCCGAAATGTGAACTCAGTCGTCTCAGCTATCGGAAAAATAACCTGTTTATAACCCACGTTATGCATTGTTCACTCCGATAATATGTTCTGAACAATTGTCGTTTATGGAAGGGGGAGATTGACACGGCTCAATGATGAGCCACTGATTGCAAGGCTGCACACGAAGGAGTGATAACGATGGTAGACGAAGATAAGAATCGAAGGGGAAATCCATCCGAGGGGGTTGGTGCCCGAATCGGGGATGACATCAAGGCCATGGCCTCTGCAGATGAGACCGGAGGTGCTGTGGCGAATCAAGGCGTGGATCCAAGCCTGGCTCCGGATACGGGCAGAAGGCTCAACAGCGCGGAGAAGGTCCGCTTTGCCATTGGGTTCGTCCTGGTATCCCTACTCTGGGCCGCGCCCTTTACCATGGGGTCCGGGGTCCTCCTGCCTCAGATTTTCAATTCCCTGCATGGAGTCAGCGCTGAAGCGGCTCTGGGGACGATGAACTCGATCGGCTGTGTGTTCGCCTTGGTGGCCAACGTTGTTTTCGGCGCTCTCTCTGACATGTCCAGGTTCCGAGTCGGCAAGCGCACCCCCTGGATCGTGCTGGGCGGCATCATCGGCGCCCTTGGCTTCCTGCTGGTCATCCAGTCCCATA
The DNA here is from genome assembly GCF_009683175.1 of Bifidobacterium asteroides. Classification (GTDB taxonomy): domain Bacteria; phylum Actinomycetota; class Actinomycetes; order Actinomycetales; family Bifidobacteriaceae; genus Bombiscardovia; species Bombiscardovia asteroides_H. Next base: position 211,679 of record NZ_WKKW01000001.1, on the reverse strand, counting down.
CACTCCCCATGATCATCTTCGGCTGGTGCATTGTGCAGGTAGGCATCAACTGCCTGATAGCCCCGGCCGTGGCGGTCCTCTCCGACAGGATTCCCGAGTCGACCAGGGGAACCTATTCGGCACTCTATGGGGCCAGCCAGGTCATCGGCCAGCAGTTGGGAACCATCATCGGCAGCTCGTTCATGGCCAACATCCATACCGGCCTGGTAGTCGCCATGATCATCTTCCTCTTTTCCGGCATTCTCACCGTGCTGATCTGGCCCCGGGAGAAGTCGGCTGCCAACACGGTCGTGGAACGGACCTGGGCGGATGTCGGCCGGTCCTTCATACCGCCCACCAAGAACTGCCGCGACTTCTACCTGGCGCTTCTGGGCAGGTTCACCTTCGTCGTCGGCTGCTTCATGATTCAGGGCTACCAGCTTTATATACTGCAGAAGTACTGCCATCTGAGCGATGCCCAGGCCGCATCCACACTCAAGGTCATGGCACTGATCTCGGTGGTGACAACCATCCTGGCCTCCGTGGTCTCGGGTCCGCTCTCGGACTTCCTGCACAGACGGAAGGTGATCGTAGCCACCAGCTGCCTGATTCTCGCTGTCGGCATACTCTTCCCCTTCCTGATGCCGACCGCCACGGGCATGTATTTCTACGCCGCCCTGGCTGGAATCGGCAACGGCTGCTACATGTCAGTCGACCAGGCGCTGAACGTCGACGTGTTGCCGAACGCCAAGGAGGCGGGCAAGGACCTGGGCATCCTTAACCTGGCCAATACGATCGGTCAGGTGATCGCCCCCGGGTGCACCACGCTGGTCATTGGCGTTTTCGGCGGCTACAGGATGATCTTCCCAGTCGCCATCGTCTGCCTGTTGGTGGGAACCGTATTCATCATGATGATTCGCAAGGTCAAGTGAGTCTGAAAACCTGTAACCCGGACCTGTGCTGAGCAGCGGACCGGATAATCGAACCCGAAAGGAAAAAGACATGACAGAACAAACGCATACCAAAGCCAAGGATCTGGACCTGCAAGAGGAGGCCTCACTGACCTCGGGGTCCGACTCCTGGCACCTGCAGGGGCTGCCCGACAAGGGCTATGAAGGTTATATGATCACCGACGGCCCCTACGGCCTGCGCAAGGCCACTGGGTCCGACGTCTACGGCTCGGTTCCGGCCACCTGCTTCCCCCCGACTGCGGGGCTGGCCTCCTCCTGGAACCCCGATCTGACCTACCAGGTGGGTCAGGCCATGGGCGAGGAGTGCATCCAAGAGAAAGTGGCTGTAATCCTAGGGCCAGGCATCAACATCAAGCGTAGCCCGCTGGGCGGCCGAAACTTCGAGTTTTACTCGGAGGATCCTGTGCTGGCCGGGCATGAAGCCGCAGGACTGGTTGAGGGTGTCCAATCCAAGGGGGTTGGAACCTCTCTGAAGCACTTCGCAGCCAACAACCAGGAGACCGACCGGCTCAGGGTCAGCTCTGACGTGGATGCCCGCACCCTGCGCGAGATCTACCTGCCGGCCTTCGAATATGTGGTCAGGAATGCCAAGCCCTGGACCATCATGTGCGCCTACAACAAGATCAATGGCGTCTTCAGCTCGGAGAATCGCTGGCTGTTGACGGACGTTCTGCGCGGCGAGTGGGGCTACCAGGGCATGGTCATGTCAGACTGGGGTGCCGTCCACAACAGGGTCAACGCTCTGCAGGCCGGACTCAATCTGGAGATGCCGCCCTCCCGCACTGATGACCAGGTAGTACAGGCTGTACAGGCTGGCAAGCTGGACAAGGAGCAGTTGGACCGGATGGCCCAGGGAATCCTGGACCTGATCGACAAGGCCCGACCGGCCATGTCCCAACAGGGTTATCGCTACGATGTCCAGGAACACAACAACATGGCCCGTCGTGCGGCCCAGGAGTCCATCGTCCTCTTGCGCAACGAGGACCGGATTCTGCCTCTTGATCCGAAGCAGAAAGTTGCCGTCATCGGCGAATTCGCCCGGACTCCGCGCTATCAGGGTGGAGGTTCCTCGCACATCACGCCCACCGAGGTCTCATCAGCGCTGGATGGCTTCAAGGAGGCCGGTGTGAATGTGGACTTCGCACCCGGGTTCACGCTGGACGAGAAGGAACAGGATCCTGCTCTGACCCAGCAGGCGCTTGAGGTTGCGCGCGGAGCCGACACCGTGGTGCTCTTCCTGGGGTTGCCTGAATACGCCGAGTCCGAGGGCTTCGACCGTACCAGCATGGATCTTCCTGACAAGCAGGTGGCTCTGCTCAAGGCTGTGTCCGAGGTCAACGACCGGGTGGTCGCCGTCCTCTCCAATGGAGCCGTGGTAACGGTTGCCGACTGGATGGACAAGACCAAGGGCCTGCTGGAGACCTGGCTGCTGGGACAGGAGGGAGGACGCGCCGTGGTGGATGTGCTGACCGGTGCCGCCGACCCCTCGGGCCATCTGCCTGAAACCATCCCGGTCCGGCTGGAGGACAACCCCACCATCACCTCCTTCCCTGGCGAGGAGGGTCACTCCCGCTACGGCGAGGGCGTCTACGTGGGCTACCGCTACTACGACACCTTCCAGCGTCCGGTGGCCTTCCCCTTCGGATTCGGTCTGTCCTATGCCGACTTCGACTTGGATCAGGTTGCGGTGACCAAGACCGGAGCCAACTCGGCTCGGGTGGAGGTGACCGTGACCAACACCTCGCAGGTGGATGGCGCTCAGACCGTGCAGGTCTATGTGGCCCCCTGCGCCAGCCGGGTGAATCGGCCCAGCCATGAGCTCAAGGCCTTCACCAAGGTCTTCCTGAAGGCGGGACAGTCCAGCCGGGTGAGCATGGACCTGACCGAGCGCGACTTCGCTTACTGGTCGACGGCCATGGATGCCTGGCATGTAGAGGCGGGCACCTACCGCATCCAGGTGGGTACTTCCAGCCGCGATCTGGTTGCAGAAGAGAACCTGCAGGTGGATGGCGATGGCCGCTTCATTCCACTGAATGCCGAATCGACCATGGCCGAGTGGCGCGAGAATTCGATTGGCGGACCTATCCTGCGCGATCGTATCGATCAGGATGGCATACCGCTGCCCGACGATCCCAACACAGCCCAGCTCTTCGACACCATGCCACTGGCCTCGGTCATCACCTTGTCGGGTGGCGATGGCAATGGCATTGTGGCTGACATGGTCGATCGATATCACCAGGCCCTCAAGCAACAGGGTCTGGATTCCTGACATCACTGTCGGCTGGGCTCAGGGTGCTATAAACCAGACGGCTACGTTCATGGCCTGACTGAGGTCGAAGTGCTCCAGCAGGACCATGGCGTTGATAAATGTCAGGACCAGCCCAGCCAGACAGGCCAGTGTTAGCAGGCTCAAGACGGCCGCTCCCGCTGCGGAGCGGCCGTCTTCGTATGTTGAGGATGCGGTGGCCATAACCACAACAGCTGCCAGGCAGATCAGCCAGGCGAAATCGATGGTGTAGCGCACCGAGAATCCACCCAGATATGAGTCTGCAACCATGACCAGAACTGCCAGGGCCAGAGCCATGATCGAGGCGGGCATCCATCCCCGACGAAGCAGTTCTTTTCGCACCCGAGGCAGAGCAAGAAGAGCAAGGGCCAGTACAAGTACCGGGGTGGTGACCAGAAGCCCGCCCAGGCCGGGTTCGGTGAAGTGCCAGACCCGCATGGGAGCGGGGGAGAATTGCAGGTAGGGGAAGACCGGCAGTGCGGTCAAGGGCTGCAGCAGGTAGTAGCCAAAGATCTGAAGCAGGCCGCGGGTGCCGGGATGATAGTTGGTCAGGTCCAGGACGGTCATCTGATACCGGTTGCCGAAGTCCAGCAGGGATCCGAAGCGCCAGCGGTTGTACCAGAGCAGGGGAGCGGCCACCAGGAGGACCGGCAAGAGGCCACAGACCAGCAGGGACAGCGCCCGCCTCCGAGGCAGGTCTGCAGGATGGCTCCTGCGCGTGAAAAGGGAGTTGATGACTGCCCTTATTTCCTTGGCGAACAGAGGCAACGCCAGCAGGCCGGCAGCCAGGAAGGTGGGTCGGCAGCCCAGGGTGGCAGCCACTGACAGCGACCCAAAAAAGATTCGGGGTCTGGACAGATGCCAGGGTCGGTCCCCATCCTCCACGGTCCACATCCGTGTTGATCCACGACCCGAATGTTCGCCGGCGTCCGCAGACTGTCGCTGGACCCGTCTGGCCCCCATCCAGAGCCAGAGTCCCGTCATGACCGCCAGCAAGGAGGCATCGAAGGGAATCGTGTAGAAGTTGCGGCGGCACCAGAGGTAGACCATGCCGGATCCTCCCAGCATGGTTATAAGGGCCATGCCGACAGCGGCCAGGTTGACCCGGGGGAACCAGCGGGCCAGCAGGCGGATGGTGGCCAGGACGGTCATGATGGTGGCCGCCGCAACCAGCAGGGCTGCGGCCGAGCTGGTGGGCAGGGCATAGCCGCCCGGATGCACCAGGCTGGTTATCACTCGGTAGGGCAGGAAGAGCAGCAGCACCGGCAGGACACCGAAGTAGGAGTACCAGTGGCCGTTCCGGTAGACGTAGTCCCAATATATGGGTTGCTGGTCCTGGGCCAGCAGCGCGTTGCGGGTGGCTATGTCGAAGGGGTTTGCTGCCTGGGCCAAACCCGGTGCCTGGCCAAGATCCAGCCAGGGGCGTCCATGCAGCAGTGCCCGGGCCACGTGATCGTACTGGTTGAAGTCGTAGACATAGGCATGCGGCTGGTGGTAGGCCATGGGAGTGAAGGTGGACAGATCGTGCTGGATGTTCCAGCAGGACCAGGCTGCCAGCGGAGCCAGAATCAGGGCCAGGACCAGGCGCTGGCCCACCGAGCCAGTATCCAGCCGTATCCGCCAGAGGATCGAGCCGGGCAGGTAGCCCAGGATCAGCGCCGCCATGCAGGCCAGCATCAGTATCCGCGCCGGGTTGAGGTCCAGGGGGACCACCCTGACCGGAGTCATTCCGGTCAGCTCCAGCCGGGATCCGATGGGCTCCTGTATCCACAGTCTCATGGCCTGGATCCGGGCTCCGCTGGGTTTGCTCCTGATGCGCAGATAATGGCTGCGGGCCTGACCGGGGCAGATCAGCCCTCGGGTGCCCTGGGTCCAGTCCCTGTCGCCGGACAAGCGTAGGTCGAGACGTACATGGATCTGCGACAGGAATGAACCCTCGATGTCCTCTGCAAAGTAGGCCTGGGCGAAGGATGCCTGTCCATCCGCGACAGGGACATCCACCCAGGCGCCAGCCGGATCGGTGATCTTTAATCCCCCGCCATGCATCCGGGACAGCCCTGGTCCCAGCCGGTCCGGTCGGGATTCAATATTGTCTGCAGTCCCTGCCGAAGAGCCCGATGCGGAACCCGCCAGCGACTGCCAATGAGCCAGGTTGAATACCCCCAGTTCGAGGATGAGCACAACAATCAGTGCTACCAGCAGTCGGATGGTTGTGCCCCTGGCCGGGGTGGGGCGTCGCAGGGCTGGCAGAGTCATCACGGTTTTATTCTAACGGCGACATGTCTGGCTGGATTGGGACAATCGAAGGTATGTCCAAGAACGCGAAGAAGTCCCGGAGGTTCGGGGATCTGTCCGGCCTGGGCCGTTCCATTCTTTCCTCACTGGAAGGATTGGTAGGCTCCTCTCGGCCGACCACAGGGGGTCGTGGGGATCGTCCCCTGGATTCTTCGGTGGCCGACATGGTCGATCTGATCAACCGCACGGGGCGCCATCCTGATGATCGGCAGATGCACGAATTTCTGGCCTCTCACAGCCGTATTCTGGGTGTCGCCGTCAAGCGCCGGCTTTTTCCCCGCCTGCAGGGCTTACCCGAGGGGCTGACGCTGGGCTGGGTTCAGTGGCCTGATGCGCCCGGCCGTGGCTTCGCGTTGGGAATCTTTACCGATCGTCGTCACTTTGCTCAGATCGCTCTGGCCGACGACCATGGCAGGGTCTTCATCGGCGAGCAGAGCCGGATGGACCTGCAGAACATGGAGCCTGCCTTCTTGCTGGGCCGGGAGGAGGAGGTGACCCTGGCCGACGGTCGTCGGCTGGGCCGCGATCCGGGTCAGGATTCGGGACCGGTCCGTGCCTTGCAGGGTGCTGTGGCAGGCCGTGACGATGCCGGCCATATGCGTTGGTTGGCCTCCTGGCTGCGAGCCGATGGCCGCTATTCCCTGGAGCAGTTGCGTCCACTCCTGCCTACGGAGATGCGCCTGGACCTGGAGTACCGGGATGCCGTGGCCATCGCCTTTTTCGCCGCCTACCTGCTGCCGCGCATCCAGGGAACCTTCACCGGGTTCGGCTCAGGCAACATCTTCTACCGGCTCAACCGGGAGGCGCCAATGGGTGCCATCCGACGCAGTGTGGGCGACATGATCCAGGCGCGCTCCCACGGACAACGGGTCTCCGGCTTGGAGGATCTGTTCGCCGACCTGATGCGCGAGGCCGGGGCCTTATCGCCCGTCTCCGGTCTTGAGGCTGTTCACGGGGCCGAGCCCTTGCATCTGTATGCTTCCTCGTATTCCGGCGCCTACTTCCTGAGCTGGGACAACGGACTGGAGTTCACCGCCGCCCTTGCGGCCCTGCGCATCGAGGGCAATCTCAATAGGTTCGCCGCAGTCAGCGCCTGGCTGGAGCGCAATGCCCGCCTGGGGACGCTGCCCACCGAGGACTCGATCAATCGCGTCCAGGCAACCCGGCTGGACCAGGCTCTGTTGGACGATCCTGCCATTGTCGCCCTGATGCGCCCGGGGGACTATCCGATTCGCTTCGATCCCCTGGAGGACGACGGGCGGACTGCCATCAACGCCATGGTTGACAAGGCTGCGGCTACCGCCGTCATGGTCCGTCAACAGGCTCCCCAGGCTCTGCCGGTGCGAGCGGACGGCCAGGGGCAGGAGCCGGTGCGTTCCGAGTGGGTCTACCGGCAGACGCTGTCCATGCTCATGCGATCTCTTCGGCTGCCCTTCCGCTTCGATGTGGAGTTCAGATCCGACCTCGCCCAGGGGAAGGTGGCCCTGGCCTTCACTGCGGCAGGACGCACCATGATGCCCTCCAGCCGCTATGAGGATCAGCCACGGGCCTGGCGGGACCTGGACGACGGTGAGCGTTCCGCCATGAGCGCTGACTACAACCTGCGCGTCGGACTGATGATGGCCGCCCTGGCATTCGGGGTGGATCCATCCGTGCGTGAGGTCAGCCTCCAGATCGACTCCATCGGTCTGGAGGAGGCTGTAGACCAGCAGAACTCGGCCATCAGGACCATGATGGGACAGGCCCTGGAGGCCTTTGAGCGCATGCGTTCCGGCGAGGTGGCCCCCACTGGGTCCAAGGCTGATCCCAAGGATGGCGACGTGCATGGCGATCCCACCAAGCCCATCGCCTCCCGTATGGCTCCTGAGCAGCAAGAGGGCAATGAGGAGGACAAGGCCGAGGATCAGGGTGAAAAGGAATCCGTGGACAGAGAGTTCAAGGATCTCATGCAGGGTGTGGACCTTGACTCTGCCGCCTTTGCGCCGCCGTCGTCAGCCAATGATGATGCATCCAAGGAGGATGCCTCGGATGAGGATGTCTCTGCGGATCAGACTGGCGACGACACATCCCGGAATCCGCTCAGCGCCTTGCAGAGCAATCCGACCATCCGCACCCTGGTCTCGGTGGTCTTCAGCAGGGAACTCTTCCTCTCCCGCATCCGTTCGCTGGGTCTGAAAGAACCACGTGGCATATACCGCTTCTTCGATGCGGCCATGCAGGTGGATCCCCAGGGTGGGCTCAAGCCCACCGAGGCTGTCTTCGACATGCGCGATGACCGCTTCAGCCCCCACGGCAGCCAGGAGGAGCCCGAGTTTTCCGAGGTGACCTTTGCCGACAAGTCTGCCAAGGCCCTGGGCGCACATAAGGCCGTGGACCTTTCCATCCAACGGGCCGACCTGCTTCAGAGGGCTGTAGGAGGTTTCCATCAGCTGGCCTCGGACCGGACCATGACATCAGCAGCCAAGGCCCAGGAGGCTACAAGCATCATCGAAAGCATCGGCGACCCGGAGCTGGAACAGTTGGCTCCGCAGGTTGCCAGCGCCATGATCGACGGCAGCTCTGTTCCAGACTTTGACTTCTCCCTGTCCTCACAACTGGACAAGGAGCGTGTCAGGGCCCGCGATCTGCTCTTTTCCGGCGGAGCGGCCCAGGGCATACAGGTGGAGCAAGACGCCATTGCCCATCTGGATGCCGTCTTTGCGGCCGAGGGCCAGGTGCCCCGCTACTTCAATTCATACGCCGAGCGTGTGGTCTATAACCGCCTCTTCGCCACACCGGGGGAGCGGACCCTGCTCATTCCTGACAACCTCTTCTACGCCCACCTGGAGATAGCCGACCTCCTGGCCCAGCTCAAGGAGGACCAGGCAGCCCTCAAGCATCTGAACGCCATGGTGGCCTATGCGCCCGCCTACCCGCTCTCCCACCTGAAGCTGGCGGTCATGCTGGCCAACCGGGAGGACTGGGATTCGGCCCGGGCTGCCACCCTGAACGCCCTGCGGGTGGCCCTGGACCGGGACGATGCCTCCTTCGCCTACTACCGTCTGGCCTATGCCTCATGGATGCGCGACGAGTTCGACGTGGCTGCAGCGGCCTATCTGATGAGCGAGCACATCAGCCCCGACCGGATACCGGCCCTTAAGAGTGAGCTGGCCGAGCTGCAGGCCAGGGCCCGCTCCCAGTGCGTGGTCCTGCCCGAAGACCACCGGCAGGCCCGTCGGGTGCTGGCCGAACATGGCCTGCCAGTCTGGCCTCACACCGAGGTGGCCTCCATAGTGCGCCAGGCCGCGCGCATCTGTGTGGACGGCGGGCTCTTCGTCCCGGCCCGAACACTGTCAATGGCGGCCGCCAGGATGAACGACGACGATAATGAAGGTGTTGATGTGGTACAGGCACAGTTCATGAGGTCGCTCAATGCATGACAAAACAGCTCAGGAAGATAATCGGCAAACCAGTGATGAGGGCGGGAATGCCGAATCCAGGCCCAGGCCGGGCACTGACCGATGGATAGCCTCCCTCCAGCCCGACGATGCTGATGCCATGCGACTGGGGGAGCTTGACCTTGACTCCTTGGGAGCCCAACAGGCCCAGCGCCTCTGGTCCAGGCTGGCCGCCTGGGTGGAGTCCGACCAGGTCGCCTACTACATAGACGATGCGCCGGTCTCCTCCGACGCGGCCTATGACGCCAGGATGCGTTGCCTGCAGGAGCTGGAATCCCGCTTTCCCAGCCTGGATACCCCCCAGTCGCCAACGCACCGGGTCGGAGGGACCTTCTCCAACGACTTCGCCTCCGTCCGTCACCCCTCCCGGATGCTCAGTCTGGATGACGTTTTCAGCGTCGCCGAGCTGCGCCAATGGTATGACGGGCTTCGCAACGAGCTCGACTGGCCGCAGGACAAGGCCCTGCCCATGACCAGCGAGGTCAAGATCGACGGCCTGGCCCTCAACCTCCTCTACCGCAACGGGGTCCTGGAGCAGGGCCTGACCAGGGGGGACGGGGTTACCGGTGAGGATATCACCCTCAACGTCAGAACCATTCCGGGCATTCCCCAGAATCTGTCGGGCCCGGCCCACGACATCCCCGAGTTTGTGGAGGTCCGTGGTGAGGTCTTCATGCGGTTCGAAGACTTCAATGCCCTGAACGAGCAGCAGGAACAGGAGGGCAAGGCGCCCTTCGCCAACCCCCGCAACGCCGCCGCCGGATCCCTGAGGCAGAAGGATCCACGCATCACGGCCAGCCGTCGCCTGAGCTTCTACGCCCATGGCCTGGGCTCCCTGAGGTGGGGCCCGGCCCATCCCAAGGGGACCCATGACGAGGTCATTGACCAGTCCCAGGCTTACGACCTCTATAAGCAGTGGGGGATTCCGGTCTCACCCCACAACCGGGTCGTCACCTCCTTCGACCAGATTCTGGACATGATCGACTATTACGGCCAGCACCGCAATGACATCGAGCACGCCCTGGACGGCATCGTGGTCAAGCTTCAGGACCGGGATCTTCAGCGCAGGCTGGGCGCCACCTCCCGTGCCCCCCGCTGGGCCGTGGCCTACAAGTACCCTCCGGAGGAGGTCAATACCCGGCTTCTGGACATCACCGTCCAGGTGGGCCGGACCGGGCGAATCACCCCGGTGGCGGTTCTCACCCCGGTTACCGTGGCAGGTTCCACAGTATCCAGGACCACCCTTCACAACGCCTCCGAGGTCAAGCGCAAGGGTATTCTGATCGGGGACACGGTCGTGGTCCGCAAGGCGGGCGATGTGATCCCCGAGCTGGTCGGACCGGTCGTCGAGGCCAGGAAGGGGCATGAGAAGGATCTGAGGCCCTTCGTCATGCCCGAGACCTGCCCCAGCTGCGGCGCCCGCCTGGCTCCGGCCAAGGAGGGCGATGTGGACATCCGCTGCCCCAATGTGGAGTCCTGCCCGGCCCAGCTGACCGAGCGGATCATCCACATGGCCTCGCGGAAGGCCCTGGATATCGAGCATCTGGGGGAGCAGAGCGCCATAGCCCTGACCAACCCCGATGAGAACCGTCCCGATTCCGTGGAGGTCTATGCTCCCGGCCTGCGTGAGGTCCTGGTCGACCAGGGCGGCCAGGCAGCCCCCTACCAGCCGGACCCGGATCTGAAGCTTCCCCCGCGTCAGGATCCGGTCCTGACCAGCGAGGCCGGCCTGTTCGACCTGAAGGTTGAGGACCTGCGTCAGGTCTATGTCTGGCGTGAGGTTCCCCTGATGGAGCAGGTGGAGGTGGAAGGTCGGCAGGGTCGCACCACGACCAAGCGTCGGACTGGCGGCAGCGGTCTCTGGTTCCGGGTGCCCGCCTTCTATAATCAGGGCGAACGGGCCATGAACAGCCATGAGACCCAGGTTCAGGAGGCCGCCCTGGGCAATGCCGATGCCCAACCCTCCAGGAACACCCTGCAGATGCTTGAAGAGATCGACAAGGCCAGGCATGCCGACCTGTGGAGGGTCCTGGTGGCCCTGTCCATCCGGCATCTGGGACCGACCTCGGCCCGGGCCATAGCCACCCGTTTCCCGTCGCTCAAGGCCGTGGAGGAGGCCAGTGTGGAAGGTCTGTCCGAGCTGGACGGTGTAGGCCCCGAGATCGCGCACTCCATCCACGACTGGTTCCAGGGCGCCCGGCAGCCAGGCGACTGGCGTGGGCGCATCCTGGATGCTTGGCAGGCAGCTGGTGTGGGTGCTCACGTCGAGCGCAGCACCAAGCCGCAGACCCTGAAGGGCATGACCGTGGTGGTCACCGGCAGCCTGGAGGACTTCTCCAGGGACTCCGCCAAGGAGGCCATCGTAGAGCGCGGCGGCAAGGCCTCGGGATCCGTCAGCAAGAAGACCACCTACGTGGTGGTGGGCGCCAATCCGGGCTCCAAGGCCGACAAGGCTGAGAGCCTGGGCCTGCCCATCCTGGACGAGGCGGCCTTCCACCGACTGCTTGACACCGGTGACCCCAATCCGGCCCAAGGTTGATTGTGACATTCGCAATATCCGACCAGCCGCGCCCTGGCAGCATATGGCTGGGCGCGATATGGTGACGGCATGGAACAAGTAGAGCATCGCAAGGAAGGGACCCGGGATCTGGAGGAGCTGCCTCGAAGAATCAAGGGGGAGGTCTATGAGCGGCTCAGCCGGGTCATCGATCCGGAACTGGGGCGGTCCATCACCGATCTGGGCATGATCACCGACATCATTGTCGAGCCAGCCAGGGATGTCCAGGCCGACTATGAGGTGACCGTGCGGGTGGAGCTGACCATCAAGGGATGCCCGCTGTCGACCACCATCACCAACCAGATCAACGGGACCGTGACCTCCTACCCGCGAGCCCGGCTGCGCCCGCATATCGATGTCTCCTCCATGAGCCGGGAGAAGCTGGACAACCTGGTGGCCGACCTCAAGGCGGCCCGGCGCAGCAATCCCTTCTCCAAGCCTGGCGTGGGCACCCGCATCTTCGCCATCGCCTCCGGCAAGGGGGGCGTGGGCAAGTCCTCGGTGACGGTCAATCTGGCTGCCACCTTGGCGGCCCTGGGCTATGACACTGCCGCCATCGACGCAGACATCTACGGATTTTCCCTGCCTGGGCTCTTCGGCGTGCACAGTCGACCCACCAATCTGCATGGCATGTTGATGCCGGTGACCGCCTGGGGGGTCAAGCTGATCTCCATCGGCATGTTCGCCGGGTCGGACCGGGCCATCCTCTGGAGGGGTCCGCGTCTGCAGCGCTCGCTGGAACAGTTCCTTTCCGATGTCTGGTGGGGGGACCCTGATGTGCTCCTGCTGGATCTGGCCCCAGGTACCGGGGACATGGCCCTGTCAGTGGCCCAGGCCCTGCCCAACAGCCAGCTGATCGTGGTCACCACCCCCCAGCCATCGGCCTCGCAGGTGGCCGTGCGTTCAGGGCTGGTAGCCCTCCAGCTGCCCACCAAGGTGCAGGGTGTGATTGAAAACATGTCCTGGTACGAGCACAATGGCGAGCGTCTGCGTATCTTTGGCCAGGGAGGTGGCCAGCGGGTCGCCGACCAACTGACTCGGGATCTGGGGTATCAGGTGCCCCTGCTGGAGCAGCTGCCCCTGCAGACCGACCTGCGCGAGTCGGGGGAGTCCGGGCGTCCGGCTGTACTCAGACCCGATGGCTCCCTGGATGATTCGCCGCTGACCCAACGATTTGTGGACCTGGCCAAGACCCTGATGGTAGGTTCGGAGCCTGGCGATGCCCGTCGGGCCGCCGGCGAGGACTGACTTTACAAGAGAACTGCCACTAAAGAGACAACTCAGTATGCTGCACTGGCCACTGTAGGTATGTCTTCTTGGCCATCCTTTGGATTAGTTAACCTCGAAGTCTTTAATTCGTTGTCAAGCCTTGTCCCAGGCTAGATGGCAGCCGGGCTCTTCTGGCTGGTGATCTGCCGCGAGGGAATGGCCAGGAACCAGGGGACTGCCAGCACGACCAGACCGATGGCGCACATGGCCAGGAAGGGAATGACCTCATGCCCGGCCAGGATGTAGGAGGCGAACATGGGTCCCACGATGTAGCCCAGGGAGGCGGCTGTGTTGAGCAGGCCGAACATACGTCCGCTGAACGATGGTCCGGCCAGCTCGGCGGCCACCACCGGTTGGGAGATACCCATCATGACCTCGCCCAACCCGAAGATGGTGATGCCCAAGGAGGCCACGCTCAGGGCGCCGGGTGTGGAATCCAGGCGCAGGCCCAGGACGATGATCACCCAGGCCGCAGCCCAGAAGACCGGCACGGTGCGCAACATTCGCACATGGTTGGCGTCCTTGAGGCGGGGCAGCAGCACGATGTTCATGATGACCACCGAGAAGGTGTTGACCACATCCACCACCGACAGGGACCAGCGGGGGATGTGCGGATCGGAGATCAGGGTGGTGACCAGGCCGGCGTCGAACTGGGAGTAGCCGAACAGGTCCATGAAGAAGGTGCCCAGGGTCAGCAGGGCCATGGATGCCAGCACCCTGGTCAGGGAGCTGGTCCGTCCGCCGAAGGTGCCGTTGATGGCCATGCTTGCTTTGTTGTCCGACTGCTTAGTCTGCAGGGCGCCGGTGGCCCCAGCGGATTCCTGGACGACCTCCCGCTCCGCCTGGGCCTTGAGCTCGGCCGTCAACCGACGCAGCTGCCAGTGGCGTTCGATGACCAGCAGGGACAGGCTGAGCAGGGCGAATCCCAGGGCCCTGCCGCCAAAACCAATGCGGTAGAGGAAGTCCTGACCACCTGCGGCCAGCAGTCCGCCTACAGCCGCCCCAAGGCCGATGCCCAGGTTGAGCTCGGCTTGGTTGATACCGTAGACAATCCGATGCTGCTCCCTGGTGGAGATCTGTGTCAGGATGCTGGCCCAGGAGGTCTGCATGCCCATCCCCAGGCCCGAGACGAAGGCGCCCGCCACCGCTGCCCGGTAGTCGTGGGCCATAGTGAAGATCAGGGGGCCGATGACCGAGAAGATCATGGCCGTGTGCATGGCTAGCCAGGAGGAGCGACGGTCCGAGACCCATCCGATGATGGGGTTGGAGATCAGAGACCCTACCGAGCTGATGGTCACCAGGAGGGCGGCCTCGCTCATGGTGGCACCGAGGGAATGGGTGGCGAAGAGCAGCTCGATAGGCATGACCAGGCCGATGCCGAAGTTGCACATGAGGTCCACGATGAGCATGGCTCGCAGATATACGGGCAACTCCATGAATTCACGCAGCCAGCGCATCGGTCTCCACCTCCATCGGATCAGTCTTCATACCTGCCCTTCATTCTGGCCTGACCGCTGCCGGAATGCGGGGGCTGGCGTGTTGCCGTCAATGGGCGGGTGCCGATGGTCGTGATGATGCAAAGAGGCCCGACCCCTCAGCAGGAAGGATCAGGCCTTATGCGACCGGGCCGGTCAGCCGACCTCAGTCATCAGGCGAACTCAGATGTGGAAGTAGAGCTCGTACTCCAGAGGTGTGGGGGCCAGACGGGTCTGGTCCAGTTCGCCGCGCTTCAGGTCCAGCCAGGTCTGGATCAGGTCGTCGGTGAAGACATCGCCCTCGCTCAGGAAGTCGTGATCCTCCTCCAGCGCGTTCAGGGCCTCCTCCAAGGAGCCGGGCACCTGCTTGATCTGGGCGTGCTCTTCCGGGGGCAGCTCATAGAGGTCCTTGTCGATGGGGGCCGGGGGCTCGGTGTGGTTGAGGATGCCGTCCAGTCCTGCCATCAGCTGGGCCGAGAAGGCCAGGAAGGGGTTGCAGGAGGGGTCGGGGGCGCGGAACTCGATCCGCTTGGCGGCAGGAGAGGTGCCGGCCAGGGGGATGCGGATGGCCGCCGAACGGTTCCTGGCCGAGTAGACCAGGTTGACCGGGGCCTCGTAGCCGGGCACCAGCCGCTTGTAGGAGTTGGTGGAGGGGTTGGTGAAGGCCAGGACGGACGAGGCGTGCTCGATTAGGCCGCCCACATACCAGCGGGCGATGTCGGAGAGACCACCGTAGCCGTTCTCGTCGTAGAAGAGGGGCTTGCCATCCTTCCAGAGGGACTGGTGGCAGTGCATGCCGGTCCCGTTGTCCCCGGCGATTGGCTTGGGCATGAAGGTGGCCGCCTTGCCGGCCAGGGCGGCGGTCTCGTGGACCACGTACTTGTATTTCATCAGGTCGTCGCCAGCGTGCAGCAGGGTGTTGAAGCGGTAGTTGATCTCCTGCTGGCCGGCGCCGCCCACCTCGTGATGTGAGCGCTCCAGAATCAGGCCTACCTTCTGCAGGTTGGCCACCATGTCGTCGCGCAGATCCTGGTAGTGATCGATGGGCGGTACGGGGAAGTAGCCCTTCTTGACCCGGTTCTTGAAACCGATGTTGTCGGAGCCGTCCTCCTCGACATCCACGCCCGAGTTCCAAGGGGCCTCGATGGAGTCAACCTCATAGAAGGAGCGTTGCATGCTGTTCTCGAAGCGGACCTTGTCGAAGATGAAGAACTCAGCCTCAGGAGCGAAGGAGGCCGTGTCGGCAATACCGGTGGAGCGCAGGTAGGCTTCGGCCTTGGAGGCGATCTGCCGGGGGTCGCGCGAGTAGGGCTCGTCGGTCACCGGGTCCACGATGGAGAAGGCCACGTTCAAGGTGCGGTGGCGGCGGAAGGGGTCCAAGTAGGCTGTTTCAGGATCAGGAATCAGCTTCATATCGGACTCGTTGATGGCTTGGAAGCCTTGGACGGAGGAGCCGTCGAAGGCCATGCCGTCCGTGAAAGCGTCTTTGAGGAATTCGCTGGCGGGGACGGTGAAGTGCTGCTGGACCCCGATCAGGTCTGTGAACCTGACTGAGACATATTCCACGCCCTCCTGGTTTATCAGAGCTTCGCAATCGGCCTTTGACTTCAGTTCTCTCACTGAACTGCTCCTTTCGTGGAAACCGTAACGGTCCCCCAGTCTAGGGGACCGGTTTTTTCGGCAATGCGCCACTGAGGTTACGGGGGTGTTTCATGCGAAGGTCCCGGCGCCTCCCTGGTGGAAGATGCCGGGACCTTGGAAAACATCAACGCCCACGCATGGCCTTGCGGCTGACGTGTATCTTGGTCGGATCGATGCCCTTGGGCATTCCCAGGGCGTTCTGCCGCTTTTGCAGGGTGACCAACCGGTCGTTCAGCGTCTCCAGCTCGGTGGCGGTCAGCTTGACCTTCTTCTTGATCACAGTGCGCTGGAGCTTGTTGAGCGGGACCTGGTCTGGACCGTGGCCCACGCTGATCCGGTAGATGGGGATGGCCGACCCGCGGGTGATGCGGCGGATTTTCTCCTCCTCGCGGTTCATGGCCTTATTGACGCGGTTGTAGTCGCCCTCGGCTATCAGGTAAACCCCGGTGCGGCCGGTGCCCCTCCAGACGGCATCCTTGGTCTTGGCGTCTATCCAGACGGGTTCTTGTGGGAAAGAGAAGCCTGCCTTGGAGATACCGCTCAGCACGGCGGCTGCAGCGCCCGGGCGACCCTCCATCTTGGCGTAACCGACACGGTCTGAGCGCCTGGTCAGGGTCATGGTGGCCAGGAGCAGGCCGACCATGATGCCCAGAAGCACGGTCAGGATCCAGGACAGCCATCCAAAATGGGCCAGCAGGCAGATCACCACTGCTATCAGTGTGGGCACCAGAATGGCTGCGGCCAGCAGCCAGGGAAGGGCCTTGTCCTCTGCATAAGTGAATTGGTAGATCTTGACGATCTGGCTGATCGTGCTGCTCTTCTTTTTTGCTTTTTTGCCCTTGGTGTCCTCTGTAGCCATGCCATCCTCACTTGGAAACGTTCACTGGTTGACCAGTCTACCGCATGCCTACCGCATGTTCAGGGGTCTGCCATCAGCCTTGAGCAGGGCCTCTCCAATGGCTTCCGAGAAGGTGGGATGGGGGTGGATGAGCCCGGCCGCCCGGTGCAGGGGGATTTGGTTGCCCACCAGCTGCTGGGCCTCAGCAATATTTTCTGAGGCCTGGGGGGATACCATCTCCAGACCGACCACTATCTGCTTCTCCAAATCGGTGGCTTGGCAGGCGGTGATCAGACTGAGGGTGCCCTGCAGGCCGCTCATGCGCATGCGCGAGTTGGACATCATGGGGTAGATGGTCTCCTTGACCTGGTTCAGCGATGGATCGTCCTCGGCCTCCTGCCGGCTGAAGCCCACCGCTGCGGCCTGGGGGGAGGAGAAGACCACGCGGGGGATGGTGGCCTCGTTGACCGGTTCGGGATCCAGGCCGGAGGCGGCATCGGCCAGGGTGATGCCCTGTTGGAAGGCCCTATGGGCCAGATGGTGACCCGGGGTGATGTCTCCCAGGGCCCATACCCTGTCACGACTGGTGCGCCCTTGGGAGTCGGTCAGGACCTGGCCATGCTCGTCCAGGTCGATGCCGAGCTCCTTCATGTGCTTGGGGTCAGTATTGGGATCCCTGCCGATGGCTACCAGGACCATATCAGTCTCGATTGATCCTGCCTGGCCCTTGTCGTCGGTCGGCTGGTAGTCGACCTGAATTCCCCCGTCTGCGGGCAGGCGGTGTCCACCTGAGCAGCGGGCGTGGGTGATAATCTGAATTCCCTGACGCTCCAGCTCCCGGGTCATGATCTGGCCGGTCCGCCGACCCCAGTGGGAGAGCACCCGGTCCCGTCTGACCATCAGCGTCACCTGGCAACCGGCTTGATTCCAGATGGTGGCGAATTCCAGGGCCACCGCACCTGATCCGATAATCAAGGCCCGGTGGGGGAAGGGCTTGAGGCTCAGGGCCCGGTCGGTGTCGATGACCAGATCGCCGAAGGGGAGTTCTTCCAGGGCCCTGGCATGAGAACCGGTGGCTAGGATGGTGTCGCAGGTGGTCAGGCGGGTTCGATTGCCCTCGTCGTCGGTCACTTCTACCAGGCCGTCGCCGACGATGGTGCCATGGCCATGCATCACGGTGATGTCACGCTGCTTCAGCAGGGTCGACAGCCCGCCGGTCATGGCATCCACCATCTGGTCCTGATAGTCCTGAAGCTTCCGGTAGTCGATATCGGCCGACTTGACGTTGATGCCCATGGCGGCCCCGAGGTCGGCCTGTTCGAGAACCTGGGTGGCGGTCAGCAGGGCCTTGGTGGGGATGCATCCCCGGTTCAGACAGACACCGCCAACAACAGGGTCTTGCTCGACCAGGGCCACCCTTCCGCCCAGCTCTGCCGTGCGAAGGGCCGTGGCATAGCCGCCTGGGCCGGATCCGATGATGATGGTGTCGTACTGGCGGCTGTTGGCATCCCAGGGGTCCAGGGACTGCGTACCGGGTTGGTTGATCGATTGCTGCATAACAATCAATGCTAGCCGTAGAGGCTGGGAGAATGAAGACCATCAGCAGAATGTGGAGTGAATACGAAGAACGCCCGGAACCTCAAGTGGAACCGGGCGGCGCGGCTAATCGATGGGTCGGTAAGTCAGGACAACCAGCTGTCACTTGGGCCAGTGCCCACGCTTGCTCTGGCTGGGCTTGGGGACCCGCCAGCGCCGGACCATCATGGCCCGTTGCCAGGCATAGGAGGCCGAGCGGGAACCCTTGGCCACCGAGCGCTCGCCGAACTTGTCGATCAGCAGGCGCTTGAGCTTGCGCCACATCAGCCAGGTGTCGACCAGGGCCACAATCAGATAGCCGTACAGAAGAATGGTCACCACCATGGTGAAGGTGGCGTAATGCTGCGGACCCACGAACATGCCCATCAGGGTGGCCACGAACATGAGGATGATGGCCGGGAAGATCCATTCCAGCAGATTGAAGCGGGCATCCACATAATCGCGGATGTAAATCCTCCAGGGCAGGCGCTCCGACTTGGGCATGTGGTCGATGTCGCCGGTCCTCATGGCCTCGTACTGGGCATCCTCACGGGCTCGGATCCGGGCCTTGGCGGCCTTGCGAGAGGCCTTGCGGTCCTTGGGGACCAGCGGACGCAGGTTCCGGGCCTCGGCCTGCTTGCGCTTGGGGGTGGGGCGTCCCTTGCCTCGTACTTCATCAGCGGAGGCCGTCTGGTCCGCATCCGCCTCTTTGTCCCGTCGATCCTTGCGTGAGAAGGGGTTCCATGTCATGCGAACAGGTTACGGTGACGCCTAGACTCGCAAGCATTGATACGCAAGTAATCACAGGAGGTAACGATGGCGGAACTGGGCCTGGAGACGATCCGCACACGTGTCCAAAACGATAGGGACCGGGTCGTCGATCTGCTCAAGGACAAGATCGCCCTGGCGTCGGTTTCGGCCAAGGGGATCACCGGGGATCACATGCGCCGCTCGGCCGACTATGTGGCCGGGCAGCTGCGGCAGGTGGGTGTGGATGCCCGGGTGGTCCAGGCAACCAATCCTGACGGGACCCCGGGCGCCTTTGAGGTCATCGGATCCCGGCTGGTGGATCCCGATGCCCCGACCGTTCTGCTCTATGCCCATCACGACGTACAACCGGTACCTGACCCCTCCCAGTGGTCCACTGATCCTTTTACCGGTGTTGAGAAGGATGGGCGGCTCTACGGACGCGGATCAGCCGACGACGGCGGTGGCATTGCCATCCATTCTGGAGCCCTGCATGCCTTGGGCGAGGACCTGCGCGTCAACGTCAAGGTCTTCATCGAGGGGGAGGAGGAGATGGGCTCGCAAAGCTTCATTCCCTTCCTTCAGGCTCATCGGGACGACTTCGCCTCGGATCTGATCATCGTGGCCGACTCGGGCAACTGGTCGGCGGACACCCCAAGCCTGACCACCTCACTGCGAGGGAATGCGGACCTGGATGTCACGGTCACAGTCATGGAGCACCCGGTCCACTCCGGGCAGTTCGGCGGGCCCGTCCTGGATGCCAACACCCTGGCCGCCATGCTGATTACCTCCATGTATGACGACCAGGGTCAGCTGGCGGTGCCCGGCCTGGAGGGCGGACAGCCCATCGGCGGCCTGCAGCGTGACCTGGACCAGGCCCAGCTGCGTGCCGATGCCGGCGTGGTGGACTCCTACCGGCTGGCCGGAACCGACTCCCTGGCCTCCCGGCTCTGGACCAAGCCGGCGGCGGCGGTGATCGGCTTCGATGCCCACCCGGTGGAGGGTTCCTTCAACGTGCTGGCCGATAAGACCCGCTTCCGCATTTCCCTGCGCACTGCGCCCACCCAGCGTCCTGAGCAGGCCGCGCAGGCACTGGCTGATTTCCTGATCGCTCATGCTCCTCAGGGGGCCAGGGTGGAGGTCACGCCCGGCGACATGGGCATGGGATGGGCCATGGATGCCGACAGCCCGGTGGTCCGGCAGGCCGAGGAGGCCATGCGGCAGGCCTTCGGACGCGACCCGGTCAACAAGGGCGAGGGCGGATCCATCCCCTTCATTCCCGAACTCAAGCGGCTCTTCCCGGAGGCTCAGGTTCTGGTGACCGGCCCCGAGGATCCCCAGTCCAACGCCCACAGTCCGAACGAGTCCATCTCCCTGCAGGGGCTGGTCGATAACATCATCGCCGAGGCCCTCCTGCTGGATTCCCTGGGCGCAGGTCAGAACTGACTTTTTGGCCACAGTGTGTTCTAGGGTTATAGGTGACACGGGGGCCGTATGCCTGAGGGCGTGCGGCTGAGAGGAGGCTCAGCCTCAACCGGACGAACGTTTACCGGGTAATGCCGGCGCACGGATGTCACTGGACCCGTGCCTGAACGGGATGGCGCTCATAGGGAGCGCCCCGAGGAAAGGCACAAGATCATGACCGATGGTCATTTCATGAACAATACTGTTTCCGGATCGGAGCCGGAGTCTGAGCGGACTCCTATCCAGGTCAGGATCCCCTCCAGACGGTGGAGGGTGGTGGATATCGCCGTCGCCTCGGTCATCGGGGTGGCCTCCGCCGTCATCTACTGGGTGGTCGCCATGGTGACCACCATTCCCTGGTCCTTCCTGGATGGGGTTGTGCCCGGTCTGGGAGGCATTCTCAATGGTCTCTACCTATTTGCCGGGCCCTTGGCCTCGATCATCGTGCGCAAGCCGGGGGCTGCCGTCTACGCCGAGCTGGTGGCGGCCATCCTGGAGTCGCTGCTGGGTAGCCTCTGGGTGCCTGTGGAGACCATACTGATTGGTCTGCTTCAGGGCTTCATGGCCGAGCTGGTCTTCATGCTGCTGCGTTATCGGCGTTGGAACATGTCCACGGTGGCACTGTCGGGCGCCGCAGCTGGTTTCGGCTGCTGGCTCTACTCCTTCTGCACCCATCTGCAGGCCATCAATCTGACCGGTCCCTATGGGGTGATCTATCTGATAGCCACCCTGATTTCGGGCGCGTTGATCGCCGGAGTGCTGGTCTGGTACCTCTACAAGGCCATCGCCGCAACCGGGGCTCTGGACCGTTTCGCCTCCGGCCGCGATATTCGCACGGCCGGGAAGTAGAGGTTCGGGCGTGGATCAGAGCATCCAGGACAATCCCTACCGACCCGCAGCCTTGGAACTGCGCGGTTGGGGTTATCGGCATGCCTATCGGAACCACTTCGCCGTCAGGGATCTGTCCCTGAGCATTCCTGCAGGCCAGCGGGTGCTTCTGCTGGGAGCCTCTGGCATTGGCAAGTCGACCATCCTTGAGGGTGTGGCCGGGCTGCTGGGTGATCATGCACCGCAGAGCGGCCAGGACCAGGTCGAGGATGACGAGGGCGGGGTGACCCAGGGGCAGGTCCTGATCGACGGCAATCCCGCCATCTCCAGCCGGGGGCGTGTGGGGCTGGTCCTTCAGGATCCGGATGCTCAGGCCATCTTTCAGCGGCTTGGCGACAATGTGGCCTTCGGTCCCGAGAACATGGGGCTGTCCCGCGAGCAAATCTGGCCACGGGTGCGAAAGGCCATGGCCGAGGTGGGTTTGGCCGACCTGCAGCTGACCCGGCCCACCATGCATCTAAGTGGAGGACAGATGCAGCGCCTGGCCTTGGCGGGTGCCTTGGCCATGCAGCCTGGGCTGCTCCTGCTGGACGAGCCCACGGCCAATCTGGACCCGGTCGGCGTCGAGCAGATTGTCGATGCCGTCAGAAAGGTCCTGGATCGGCAAGGCTCCACTATGATTCTGGTCGAGCACCGGGCTGGGCCTTGGATGGACATGATCGACCGCGTCATCGTGCTTGGGCTGGGTGAGGTTGAAGGCGGCACTGAAGGATCGGGTGCTGCGGCCTATCGCAAGACTGTGATCATGGCCGACGGGAGCCCCCAGGAGGTCTTCACTGATCCTGGACTGGATCTGGCCGCCCTGGGCATCTGGGTTCCGGAAGCCTATAGGAGCGCCAAGGATTCGCTTCCCGCGCTTGGTCAGGACAGGAGCAGACCTGGGCAATCCGACATCGGCCAGGATGAACATCCCGTTCTACTGGCTGCCCAGGATCTGGCGGTGGGTCGTCAGGACAAGGCAGTGGCCGAGCATATCAATCTGGAATTCAGGGCCGGTCAGGTCACCGCCCTGGTCGGGGCCAACGGGGCTGGCAAGTCCACTCTGGCCATGACCCTGGCCGGTCTGCTGGAGCCAGTGGCCGGTTCGGTCCTTGCCCAGGACCGCCTGCTCCGGGAACCCCAGGGGCAGACGCCTGCCGAGCCGGAGCCCATTCGATGGACCTCATCCCAGCTGGCGGCGCGCATCGCCTATGTCTTTCAGAATCCCGAGCATCAGTTCGCCCGGGGCACGGTCTTGGATGAGGTCAAGTTAGCTCCAATCCGCACTGGTATGAGCGAGGACCGGGCCCAGGCTCGCGCCCTGGAGCTGCTGGACCGTTTCAGGCTGAGGCAGTACGCGCATGCCAACCCTTACACGCTCTCGGGCGGTGAGAAGCGGCGGCTCACCGTGGCCTCGGCCCTGGCCGCCGCACCTCAGATGCTGATTCTTGACGAGCCTACCTTCGGTCAGGATAGGAACACCTGGGTCAGCATGGCCCAGCTGATTGCAGACCTGCGCGACCAGGGAGCCTGCATCATCCTGGTCACCCACGACCGGGAGCTGGTTCAGGCCCTGGATGCCCGTCTGGTGGAGATGACGCCTCCGGGAGCCCAAAAGGCCGTCTGGCCTGTATCAGAGTCAGATTTGCAGGCCCGTCAGAAGACTGTTGCGGCCAGACTGACCGTCACGCCCATGGATCAGCGGGACGAGCCGGTCAAGCTGGCCAGCCGGTCGCCATACATAGCCTCCATCAATCCGGCCTTCCGTCTGATCGGGGCTTTCCTGGCGGCTCTGCCCCTGCTGATCAGCCTGGACCCGGTCTCGGCCACGACGGCACTGATCCTGGAGTTCCTGATGCTGGGCGCGGCAGGCTTCACACCCCTGCGGGTGGTCAGATCCACCTGGCCCATCTTCCTGGGGGCCCCCGGCTCGGCCCTGGCGATCATCCTCTACGGCAAGAGCGGCGGCGCCACCTTCTGGCAGTGGGGCATGATCCACATCACCCAGCGGTCGTTGGATCTGGCCCTGGCCACCGCGCTGCGAATCCTGGCCATCGGGATTCCCGCCATTATCACCGTGCTGGGAATAGACGCCACCGACCTGGCCGATGCCTTCAGCCAGGTGCTCCGCCTGCCTGATCGTTTCGTCTACGGAGGGCTGGCCGGCATGCGGCTCTTCACCGTTCTCAAGGATGACTGGTCGGCCCTGACCGCCTCGCGCCGCAGTCGCGGGCTGGGCGATGAGAACCGTTTCAAGGCCTTTATGCCCCAGGCCTTCGCCCTGCTGGTCCTGTCCATCAGACGTTCGACGACCTTGGCTACGGCCATGGAGGCCAGGGGTTTCGGCGGCAGCACGCCGCGCACCCATGCCAGGGTTTCCCAGATCAGACCACGTGACGCCGGTTTCCTGCTCATATGCCTGGCTGTGCCCGCAATCTCCCTGACCCTGGCTGCCCTGACCGGCTCCATCGCCTTCTTCGGCAACTGATCGCCTGGGTTTTCCGCAGGCTCCGGATATAGAGGAACCCCGGTCCTTTCCGCCTCCCGCAGAGAGGGGAAAGGACCGGGGTCCGCCTGTGGTTGGAAGCGCTGGTCTTTTACCTGGCCAGAGTGGTGTTGATGTTGCGCACCTCGTCAAAGCGCTTGGAGGCATCCTCCCAGTTGACGATGTGCCACCAGGCCTTGACGTAGCTGGCCCGGTCGTTCAGGTACTCCAGGTAGTAGGCGTGCTCCCAGAGGTCCAGCAGAACCAGCGGGAAGATGGTGACGGGCAGGTTGCCCTGGTGGTCGTACATCTGCAGGGTGACCAGGCGCTCGCCCAGGGTATCCCAGGCAAGGACGGCCCAGCCGGAGCCCTGGATGCCTGCGCACATGGACTCGAAGTAGGTCTGGAAGCCCTGGAAGGACCCGAACTGGTCCTCGATGGCGGCCTTGAGCTCGCCAGTGGGCTCCTGGCCGATGGCCGGGGCCATGTTCTTCCAGAAGATGGAGTGGTTCTTGTGCCCGGCCAGGTTGAAGGCCAGGTTCTTCTCCAGCAGGTTGGACTGAGCCACGTTGCCGGACTCGGCCGCGTCGTGGATCTGCTCCAGGGCCTTGTTGGCCCCGTTCACATAAGCCTGATGGTGCTTGTCATGGTGCAGTTCCATGATCTTGCCGGACACGTACGGCTCCAGCGCCGAGTAGTCGTAGGGCAGATCGGGAAGTGTATATACGGGCATATCGTCTCCTCACAATGATTCTGGCCAAGCCAGATGAGCGATGGTCGGTCTGCGCCATACCAACGACGGACGTGGTCGACCCGACCGGTTCTTTTAGACTAGCCCCTTGTCCGGCGAGCACAAGGGGTGCGGACCTTTCTTTCAGTGAACTTTCCCACAGATGTGTGCTCTTGAAGGTTCCTCAGCAGCGCTCTCGGCCGCCGGGGCTAGAGTTGTGCCCATGCGCTTCGATGACTCCCTTCTTGACAATCCCCGTGCCCAACGGATTCGCCGTCTGGCTGAACTGCAGGATCGGCGGGCCCGGCAACGTCATGGCCGCTTCCTGGTAGAAGGCCCGCAGAGCGTGCGCGAGGCGGTCCGCTGGCGTCCCGACCTGCTGACTGACCTCTATATTCAGGCGGATGAATCCTCTCCTGTGGCCCATGGCGGTCACCCTCGGCCGCTCAACGAGACCGTAGGCGCCATAATGGAGCAGGCCGGGGATCTACCCGACTGCTATGGGCACTTCGTCTCCGCCCGAGTCATGCGTGCCATCAGCGGCAATTCCCAGGGAATCCTGGCTCAGGCACGTACGGACGGATTTCTGGCCCAGTCGACGGGCCAAGACGATTCCCAGAGCCTAACCGGGGAGGGACCCGACCTGGTGGCAGCCTTCTGGCAGATTCGTGATCCAGGCAACGCTGGAACCGTCATTCGCACCGCTGATGCCGCAGGCTGCAGGGCGGTCATCCTGGTGGACCAGTGCGTGGAACCCACCAATCCCAAGGTCATTCGCTCCACGGCTGGCTCGGCATTTCACATACCCCTGATGACCATGGGCACCGAGGACTTCCTGGCCCTGTGCAGACGGCAGGGCCGGATCATGGTGGCGGCCGATGTCTATGGCACACCGGACAAACCCGTCCGCTCCCTGACCGATCTGATGGCGGGCGATACCCCAGCCAAGCCAGACTCGACACGTCAACCCACGGTCATGCTCTTCGGCAATGAGGCACGCGGACTGCCCGAAGAGTTGCTGCAATCCATGGATCAGATAGTTCGCATCCCTATATATGGGCGGGCTGAATCCCTCAACTTGGCTACCTCGGCGGCAGTGCTGCTCTACGCCATGGCCATGTCGAGTCGTATTGAAAGAATGTGAAGGCGTCAACGACCGGGATTTCCGCTGATTTGCGGCCCGGACACGGCATTGGCAACAGTGGAAAGGTCCATGGTGGCACAGGAAGAATTCGACCCCGCGGCGATGACCGACGAGGTCAACGAGGGCATCGGCAGGATTCGCGAAGCCTCCGATTTGGAAGAGCTCAAGGCGATCAAGGCCCGGTATGCGGGGACAGGTTCAGCCCTGGCCGGATCCGGACGGATGATCGGACGGCTTCCAGCGGATCAGAAGAAGACCGCTGGCCGCCTAGCGGGCAAGCTCAAGGCTGACTTCGGCCGTGCCTACGGGCTCAAGGAGCGGCAGTTGCGCCAGGAGGAGGAGTCTCGTCGCCTGGCTGCCGAGCAGGTGGATATGACCCTGCCGGTCAACCGCCGTCCCCAGGGAGCCCGTCACCCTCTGTCCAAGCTCATGGAGGACGTGGAGGACTTCTTCGTCTCCATGGGTTGGAGCATCGCCCAAGGACCCGAGCTTGAGGCCGAGTGGTACAACTTCGATGCCCTCAACTTCGGCCCTGACCATCCTGCCCGCCAGATGCAGGACACTTTCTACGTCAAGGGCAGTCAGGCCAGGGATGCCGCCGGCTTCGTCGGCTCCAACATGGTCATGCGTACACACACTTCGCCGGACCAGGCCCGTTCGCTGATAACCCGTGGCGTGCCGCTTTACGTGGCCTGCACGGGCAGGGTCTTCCGCACCGACGAACTGGATGCAACCCACACTCCGGTCTTCCACCAGTGCGAGGCCATCGCCGTCGATGAGCACCTGACCATGGCCGACCTCAAGGGCACCCTGGACAAGCTCGCCGTGGCCATGTTCGGCCCCGAGGCCCGGACCAGACTGCGGCCCTCGTACTTCCCTTTCACCGAGCCCAGCGCCGAGATGGACCTCTGGTTCCCCGACAAGAAGGGCGGCCCTGGATGGATCGAATGGGGAGGCTGCGGCATGGTCAACCCCAACGTTCTGAGGTCGGCCGGCGTCGACCCGCAGCGCTACTCAGGCTTCGCCTTCGGCGTGGGCATGGAGCGCACCCTGCTCCTGCGCCACGACATCAATGACATGCACGACCTGGTCGAAGGCGACGTGCGGTTCAGCCAGCAGTTCGAGATGGGGGAGTGACCGTCAGATGCCAATGGTAGATATCGACTGGCTCAAGGAGCATGTGCAGGTCCCCGAGGATCTGACCTATGAACAGCTGGCCAAGGACCTGGTCCGGGTCGGTCTGGAGGAAGAGGACATTCACCAGTCCACAGTGACCGGCCCCATCGTGGTCGGCTATGTGGTGGATGCCGAGCCTGAGCCTCAGAAGAACGGCAAGACCATCAACTGGTGCCATGTGGATGTAGGCGAGCAGTACAACGCTGTGGACGACCAGGGTCACAAGGTGCCCCGGGGCATCGTCTGCGGGGCCCCGAACATGGCTGCGGGCGAGAAAGTGGTGGTGACCCTGCCGGGGGCCGTTCTGCCTGGCGACTTCCGCATCGAACCGCGCAAGACCTATGGCCACATCTCTGACGGCATGTGCGCCTCCGAGCGTGAGCTGGGGCTGGGTTCGGACCATCAGGGCATCATCCTGCTGCGCAACTACGGGTTCACCCCCGAGCAGTACGAGCAGCTCAAGCCCGGGGACGATGCCATGGCCCTGTTGCATATGAACAGGCCCGTCCTTGAGATCAACATCACCCCAGACCGCGGCTACGCCTTCTCTTACCGTGGGGTTGCGCGCGAATACCATCACTCCACGGGCGCTGAGTACACGGATCCGGTGATTGAGCTGAACAAGACCGTGCCCGCCTCCGCAGCTCAGGAGGATCAGGCTCCACTGGCCGTGCGTATTGAGGACGACAACCCCATTCATGGTCAGCCCGGTTGTGACCGGTATTATCTGCGGGCCCTGACCGGCTGCGACCCCAAGGCGGCCACTCCCAGCTGGATGCGTCGTCGGCTGGTTCGGGCCGGCATGCGCTCCATCAGCCTGCCGGTGGACATCACCAACTACGTCATGTTGGATCTGGGTCAGCCCCTGCACGCCTACGACCTGGACAAGCTCAGCGGGCCCATCGTCGTCCGCAGGGCCAGGCAGGGCGAGCACTTGACCACTCTGGATGGTAAGGATCGAGAGCTCAGCACCGAAGATCTGCTCATCACCGACTCGCCCAATGGGCAAGAGGGATCCCGCATCCTGGGGCTGGCCGGAGTCATGGGCGGTCTGTATGGAGAGGTGACCGATCAGACTCGGAACATCCTCATCGAGTCCGCCCACTTCGACCAGGTCACCATTGCCCGGACCGCACGTCGCCACAAGCTGCCCTCGGAGGCCTCCAAGCGCTTTGAGCGCGGGGTTGATCCGCAGATGCAACCGGCCGCTGCAGCCATGGCCGCAGACCTGCTGCATCGCCTTGCCGGTGGCCAGGATCTGGATGCTCCGCTTGATATGAACCAGACCAAGCCCATGCCGGTCATCGACTTTGCTGTCAGCGAGGTGGCCCGGCTGACCGGGCTGGAGGTGGAGCCCCAGCGCATCGTGGCCATTCTGCGTGACATCGGCTGCACGGTCCAGGGTGATCCTCAAGACAGGCTGTCGGTGACACCGCCAACCTGGAGGCCCGATCTGGGCGAGGGCTGCGATCTGGTCGAGGAGGTGGCCCGCCTGGTGGGCTATGACCGCATCCCCGTCACCGTGCCATCACCCAAGGTGTCCGGTGCGGTTGGTCTGACCGATCGCCAGCAGCGTCGCCGTTGGGTGGCCGACACCCTGGCCGAGTACGGGCTCACCGAGGTTCTGGACTACCCGTTCGTCGGGGACAATGATTTCAAGGCCTTCGGCATGGATCCTGACGAGGTCAATGTCAACAGCGTGGAGCTGGCCAACCCCATGGCCGCTGACAGGCCTTATCTGCGGCAGAGCCTGCTGCTGCCGCTGGCCAACACCGTGGAGCGCAACCTGCGACGCGGCAACACGGATGTGCGCCTCTTCGAGATCGGCTATGTCTTCCGTCGCGACCCCAAGGCTCCTGCGGTGCCCACCCTTCCGGGCGGCGTGCGGCCCAGCGACGAGGATCTGGCCCGCCTGGACCAAGGTCTGCCGGAGCAGCGGCTGCATGTGGCGGCCCTGCTGACCGGCCGCGCCCAGGAGGACGGCTGGCTCAAGGACAGCAGGGATGTGGACTGGACCGATGCAGTCGAATCGGCTCGCCGGGTCCTGGACAGGTTGGGTGCACACTATCGGCTGGAGCAGCCCTCGGCCGATCAGGTGCCCGACCAGTGGCATCCGGGCCGTACCGCCAGGCTGGTCCTGGATGACGGTACGTTTGTCGGTATGGTGGGTGAGCTGCATCCTCGGGTCGATCAGGCTCTGGGCTTCCCTGCCCATTCGGCCGCCTTCGAGCTGAGTCTGGACATGGTGCTGGACCACCTGGACTACACCCCCCTGCAGGCCAAGCCGGTCTCGACCTTCCCGCCGGTCCGTCAGGATCTGGCCTTCACTGTGCCGGACACGGTTTCGGCCGCTGACCTGACTTCCGCCATCAGAGAAGCGGCTGGGTCTAGTCTTGAATCCATCGAGCTGTTCGACGTTTTCACTGGCGATCAGATCGGTGAGCATGCAAAATCGCTGGCCTTCGCAGTCACCTTCCGCGCCCCGGACCGTACTTTGACGTCCGAGGACAGCGAATCCCTGCGCCAGGCCATCGTTGACAAGACTGCGGGTCTGGGCGCTGTACTGCGCGCCTGACCAGGCATCGAGGGGACCGAGGGACATGACGGATTCTCAAGAACAGGGCACAGCCGGTGGACCTGACCGCCAGGATCATGATGGGGGCGACCAGCCCTTGTACGGCGCGCGCGCCGATCGTTATCCAGGATGGAATCCGTACATATACGGTCGCCCGGACCCTGAACCCAAGGCCAAGGAATCCGACTCGTCCCAAGGCAACCCCGCCAACAGGCCCATGCCCATGGCGGGGCAGTCGGGCCCCGGACGCGGTGGGAATCCTGGGAATCCTCAGGTCCGTCCCGGCACGCCTGGATGGCCTCCCCAGGGAATGCCGAATTTGAACGATCCCTCCCAAAATCCTGTCTATGGCCACTGGGATCCATGCGCCATCATTGCTTTCTTCATGGCCCTCTTTCTGCCCATGCCTGTGATCCCAGCTTTGCTCGGCGGCATTTCCATGTATCGGACACGACACCTGCATATGAAGGGCTATGGGCTGGCTATGGCTGCCCTGATCATCAATCTGCTCTTCACCTTGGCCTGGATCTGGCTGCTGGCCAACGGCATTTCCCTGAACGACTTCTACCAACAGATGGTGCCGTCGCCCTCAACGGGTGGCGGAGGCTCTGGCGGAGACGGCGTCAGCGCCTGAACTCTCGAGATACAGGTGTCGCCAGTGTCAACGTGGGCTGTGAGCAAGAGGCTGTGAAAGAGTGCCAGGAAGAACCCGGCAGTTATAGGCCTGGCGGTACCATCGATTGAGGCGGTGATGTCACTTCCCGGAAGTGAGCATTGGCGCCAATAATTATTCATGCCTGTGCGTCTGATGAGTTGCAGGTCTGCCAGTGGGGAGAGGTTCATTCGAATGGTGCCGGATGTCAATATTGTCGTATTCGACGGATTCGAACCCCTGGATGTCTTCGGGCCCTTTGAGGTTTTCATCAACACAGATGGCGCCCGTGTGCGTATATTCTCCTTGGACGGTCCTGGCGTGAAAGTCAGCGAGGGCGGTGCCAGGGTCGAGGCCCTGGGACCAGAGGAGATCGATCCCAGGGGGGTTCTGCTTATACCGGGCGGGTCCGGCACGCGCGCTCTGGTTGACGATGACCGCTGGCTAAACAGTCTGCGGAGCCTGGTTGCGCAGTCTTCGCAGGTGCTGACGGTCTGCACGGGTTCGGCTCTGCTGGCTGCTGCCGGTGCTCTGGATGGTAGACGGGCCACCTCCAACGATCTGGCCTTTGACTGGGTGGTCAGCACGGGTGAGAGGGTGGATTGGATCAAAGAGGCCCGTTGGGTGGTCGATGGAAAGTTCCGCACCTCCTCGGGCATCTCGGCTGGCATCGATATGGCCTTGGATTATGTTGAAGACACATGCGGGCCCGAGGCTGCGGACAAGGCCAGCACCCAGATGGAATACATCCGCAACCGGGAGTCCGGTTATGACCCTTTTGCACGGTCGAAAGCATAACGACACGCCAGATTGCATAATTATGCATTTTGTCGCATGACTATTTATGATGGTGCCCGGTGAAAGGAGCGTTCATGCACCAATATACAGTGGCCGTGGTGGGAGCCTCCGGTTATGCCGGTTCTGAAATGATCCGACTCATGGCCGCTCACCCCGCCTTCCGGGTATGTACGGTCACTGGGCGCAGTTCAGCGGGTCGACAGCTGGGGGAGTTTTCGCCCAATCTTCCGAATTCACTGGCCTCGCTACAGATTCAGGCCACAGACCCGAAGGTCCTGGCTGGCCATGATCTGGTGGTGCTGGCGCTGCCTCATGGGGCCTCTGGTCCCCTGGCAGAGCAGCTGGATCCCGAATCCATGCTGGTTGACTTGGGTGCCGACCATCGGCTGGAGGATCCGGCCGACTGGCAGGACTACTACGGCGGGCACTTTTTCTCTCCCTGGACCTACGGAATGCCGGAGCTATTGACGGCGGAAGGCATTCGTCAGCGTGAACTGCTCAAGCATGCCCGCCGGATAGCAGGTCCGGGTTGCAACGTAACCGCAGTCACCCTGGCCTTCCAGCCGGCCCTGGCTGCCGGATTGGTGCAGGCCGATGACCTGGTGGGCGATCTTGCCGTGGCCTACTCGGGTGCCGGTCGCTCCAGCAGCAGAATGGATCTACTTGCAGCTGAAGCCATCAATTCAGCCCATCCCTATTCGGTCGGAGGCACCCACAGGCACATCCCCGAAATTCTGCAGAACCTGCGCAAGGCGGAAGCATCCAATCCGGACCTGGGGGGAGGCCATCAACCGATTCGCCTGGGGCTGACCCCTATCCTGGTTCCCATGTCACGTGGAATCCTGGCCGTGGTTTCGGCCAAACTGAACGCGCGTGGACGTGCCTTGGGCGCGGAGGGCATTCGTGCCGTCTGGGAAAAGATCTACGCCAAGGAGCCGTTCGTTGATCTGCTGCCCCAGGGTAGGCTCCCCTCCACGGCTGACGTCTACGGTTCGAACCTGGCACAGGTTCAGGTCCTCACAGACGAACGCGCCGACCGTCTCTATGCTTTCGCAGCCATCGACAACCTGACCCGGGGTACCGCCGGCCAGGCCCTTCAGGCCGTCAACCTGGCCCTGGGTCTGCCCGAGGAAACCGGTCTGACAACCATAGGAGTGGCACCATGAGCATCACCTACGCCGCGGGCTTCCAGACAGGCACCGCCATCGCCCATCGCCCGGGAGGCTCACGCCGCCGCAACCTGGCCTTGGTTGTCAACAAGGGTCCCATGGACACTGCTGTAGGCGTTTTCACTCCCAACCGTTTCCGGGCCGCTCCGGTCATCTGGACCAGTAGGATTTTGGAAGAGGGCCGGGCAGGAGCCGTTGTCATCAATTCAGGCAATGCCAACGCCTGCACGGGTTCCGAGGGCCTGGACCAGGCCAAGGCCATGGCTGAGCGGACAGGCAAGAATCTGGGTCTGCCAGCCGAACAGGTTGCCGTCTGTTCCACCGGGATCATCGGCCACCTGCTGCACCTGGACCCCATACTGGCCGGCATCGACCAGGCGGCTCAGGAGCTGTCGACCAGCCAGGAGGCTGGCGAGGCTGCAGCCAAGGCCATATTGACCACCGACACCTGTACCAAGACTGTGGCCCTGAACGGTTCTGGCTGGCGGCTGGGCGGCATGGTCAAGGGCTCGGGGATGATCGCTCCGCAGCTGGCCACCATGATCTGCCTGATCACCACCGATGCCATTGTGGAGCCTGATCAGACCCGCCGCGCTCTGACCGAGGCCTGTCGGCTCAGCTTCAACCGGATTGATGTGGACGGTTGCATGTCCACCAATGACACGGTCCTGCTCATGGCCTCCGGTGCTTCTGGCGTTCGGCCTGACCCCGATCAGTTCCAGGAGTTGCTCAGCCAGGCCTGCGGTGAGCTCTCCCGTCGCATTGTGGCCGACGGCGAGGGCAGCCGCCACCGTATCCGTATCCAGGTGGACGGTGCCGAGAGCGAGGACGCGGCCCTGGCCTGCGCCCGGGCTGTCTCCGGCTCCACCCTGCTCAAGTGTGCCGTGGCTGGCGAGGATCCCAACTGGGGTCGCGTAGTGGCCTCCCTGGGCACCGTGCCGACTTCGACGGCGGCCTATGATCCGGACCGTGTGGATGTCAGCTTCAACGGAGTCAAGGTCTGCCAAGGAGGCCGCCCCGGCCAGGATCCCTCCCTGGTCGACCTGCACGTGCCCGAGGTCCATATCGATATCGATCTTGGTCAGGGTGACCGCCAGGCCACGGTTTGGACAGATGATCTGACCCACGAATATGTGACCATCAACGCCGACTACCACACCTGATCCGGAGCTTGCGCACGAGCGTGAGGCACCGGAGGCAGAAGCGGCAATGAGGAAAGGGAAAAGGATGGCAGATGGCGAGCAGGAGGCAGAAGCTGAACGGGCCTTGGACGATGTCAGCAAGGCCCAGGTGCTGATTGAGGCCTTGCCCTGGCTGGAGGAGTTTGCAGGTCAGCGGATCGTGGTCAAGTATGGCGGCCATGCCATGGTCGATGACCACCTGCGACAGTGCTTTGCTCAGGATATGGTCTTCCTGCGGCAGGTGGGTATGCACCCGGTGGTTGTCCATGGGGGAGGTCCCCAGATTTCTGACATGCTTCAGGCCCTGGGCATTCCCTCGGTATTCCGCGGTGGTCTTCGGGTGACCACGCCGGAAATCATGAAGGTGGTCCGGATGGTCCTGACTGGTCAGGTGGGCAGGGATTTGGTCGGTGCCATCAATGCTCATGGTCCTATGGCCGTTGGTCTGTCGGGAGAAGATGCCGGCCTGTTCAGCGCTGCCCGTCGTACCGGTATGGTGGATGGCCACCCAGTGGACTTGGGCCTGGTGGGCGAAGTTGTGGCTGTGGATGCTTCGGCCGTGGAGGATCTGATCGATGCCGGGCGGATTCCTGTGGTTTCTTCGGTGGCCCCGGACGAGCAGGACGCCACCCAGGTACTCAACGTGAATGCCGACGCCGCCGCCTCTGCCTTGGCCGCGGCCTTGGGAGCCAGAAAGCTGGTCATTCTCACCGACGTAGAGGGACTCTATGCCGACTGGCCCCAGACTGATTCCCTGGTATCCAGCATTGGCGTGGATCGCCTGGACGGTCTGCTTGGAGACATGAAGGCAGGCATGCGTCCCAAAATGGAGGCCTGCATGCAGGCTGTACGTGCCGGGGTCAGTCAGGCCCACATCATTGACGGGCGCCAGCCGCACTCCATGCTCACTGAAATCTTCACCCAAAACGGGATCGGCACCGTCGTTGTGCCGGGCCATGAAATGGTCATGAGGAGGAGCCATGAACAAGGCTGATCAAGATTGCGGCAAGATCGCGGAGCCAGCCGAAACGGTTGAGGGTCCACAGAGTCGCCAATGGGCCGATCGCTATGACCATGTCCATATGCAGGTCTTTGGAAGGCCAGGCAGGGTCATGGACCACGGCCAAGGTGCATGGATATGGGACGTTGACGGCAACCGTTATCTGGACATGTTGGCGGGGATCGCGGTCAACGCCCTGGGCTACGCCCATCCTGCTTGGAACAAGGCCCTGGCTGAGCAGGCCGGCAAAATGGCCCATATCAGCAACTTTTTCGCCTCACGCCCCCAGATCAAGCTGGCCGAGCGGCTGCTGGAGCTGGCCCAGGCCCCGGATGGTTCACGCGTCTTCTTCTGCAACTCCGGAACCGAGGCCAATGAGGCGGCCATCAAGCTGGCCCGGCTGCATGGCACTCGCATGGGCGGGCATCCCGGCCGAATCCTGGCGCTGACGCACAGTTTTCATGGTCGCAGCATGGGCTCGCTCAGCCTGACTTGGAAGCCAGCCATCCGTGAGCCCTTCCAGCCTCTGGTACCAGGGATGGGCTTCCTGCCGTCCGGTGACCCCAAAGCCCTGGAGGAGGCCATCTCCGGAGAAGAGGCTTCCGACCAGCCAGTAGCCGCCGTCATACTGGAGCTCATCCAAGGCGAGGCTGGCGTGCTGCCGCTGGAGCCCGACTATGTGCAAAAAGTGCGTGAGCTCTGCAGCCAGCATGGTGCGCTGATGATTCTGGACGAGGTGCAGACTGGGATGGGCAGAACAGGCCACTGGTTTGCCTTCCAGGATCAGAGCCTGTCCGGCGGCGCCTGTCCCGATGTGCTCACCTTCGCCAAGGGGGTGGCCGGCGGCTTCCCCATGGGAGGGATGATCACTTTTGGCTCCGGGCCTTCTGGTCTGCTGACCCCAGGTACGCACGGGTCCACCTTCGGCGGCAACCCCCTGGGATCGGCCCTGGCGCTGACCACCCTGGAGACTATCCAGCGGGAGGGTCTGCTGGAGCAAGCAAGACAAATGGGGGAGAGGCTGCGCGATGGCATAGCCGCCTGCGGCAACCCTCTCTTCACCCAGGTCAGAGGCAGAGGCCTGTTGGATGCCGTCCAG
This sequence comes from Bifidobacterium asteroides, assembly GCF_009683175.1. Classification (GTDB taxonomy): domain Bacteria; phylum Actinomycetota; class Actinomycetes; order Actinomycetales; family Bifidobacteriaceae; genus Bombiscardovia; species Bombiscardovia asteroides_H. Next base: position 176,268 of record NZ_WKKW01000001.1, on the reverse strand, counting down.
TTGAGTTCTCCATGTGCCGGCAAGGTGGGTGCCTGGTGCCTGGACCACGGGCTGATAGTCAATCCCGTAGCCCCTGATGCCCTGCGTCTGGCGCCGCCCCTGATCATCCAGGCCGATCAGATCGACTTGGCTGTCGACATCCTCTCCAAGGTCCCATCCCGTCTCGGGGACATGGGTTCGCAAGGGGATGATCGTTGATTTACAGCGTATAGAGACATTCGTGATGACAACGTAAGGGAGGTAGAGATGAACAGCGGTTTGCGGCACATGCTGCGTGACGACGACCTCAACCACGAGGAGCAGCTGGAGGTGCTTCGACTGGGCATGGCTTTCAGGGCCAATCCCTATTTATCCCAGCCTTACCATGGGCCTCAGGCCGTGGCGATCATCTTCGACAAACCCAGCACGCGCACCAGAACCAGCTTCTGCGTAGGCGTGGCCCAGCTGGGCGGCTATCCCATGGTCATCGACAGCCCGGGCTCGCAGCTGGGCCGCGGCGAACCCGTTGCCGATACAGCCAATGTGCTGACACGGATGACATCCACCATAGTCTGGCGCACCTTCGGCCAGGATCGGGTGGAGACCATGGCTGCCCATGCCACTGTGCCCGTCATCAACGCACTGACCGACTCCTTCCACCCCTGCCAGGTCCTGGCCGACTTCCTGACCCTGGCCCAGCACCGGGGCGGGGTGGATGCCCTGGCTGGCATGACCATCGCCTACCTTGGCGACGCGGCCAACAATATGGCCAACTCCTATATGCTGGGCGGGGCAGTGGCCGGCATGAACGTGCGGATTGCCGGCCCACATGGCTTTCTGCCCGATCCGAGTCTAGTGGACCAGGCGCGGACCCTGGCTGCTGAAAACGAAGGATCCATTCTGGTCACCACGGATCCGGTTCAGGCCGTGGAAGACGCCGACTGCGTCTTTACCGACACCTGGGTCTCCATGGGCGAGGAGGACCAGTATGCCATCCGCTCCCATCCATTCCTGCCCTATCAGGTCAACGCCCAACTCATGGCCCATGCCCGCCCGGATGCCCTTTTCCAGCACTGCCTGCCCGCCTACAGGGGCCGGGAGGTGACGGCCGAGGTTATCGACGGCCCCCAGTCCGTGGTCTGGGACGAGGCTGAAAACCGCTTGCACGCCCAGAAGGCGCTGATGACCTGGCTGGTGGCCCGCTCCCGGGGCGACGAATCCCTCCTGCAGGGGGTGTGCTGATGCGGCCGACGACCAAGGTGGCCCGGCTGGATGCCATTCGTCAGGCCCTGAACCGACACCGGGTCAACTCCCAGCAACAGCTGTCGGCCCTCTTGGCTGAGCAGGGCATCGAGGTGACCCAGGCCACCCTGAGTCGGGACCTGGACGACCTGCATGCCACCAAGCTGCGGTATTCAGACGGGAGCATGGCCTACTGGATTCCCGCCACCACCGATCAGCAGGCCATGGAGGCCGCTGCCGCCGAGGGGCCTGAGATTGAGGGTGAGAACAAGACCGATGCCTACCTGGCCAAGATTCTGACCGGGCTGATCACCTCGGTGGCCCGGGCCCGCAACCTGCTGGTGGTCAGAACCCCAGCCGGTGCCGCCCAATATGCGGCTTCCGCCCTGGACCGCCAGCCCATCAAGGGCATCCTGGGCACCATAGCCGGGGACGACACGATTCTGATCATCGCAGCCGACGATGAAGCGGCATCATCCCGGGCCGACTGGCTTATGACCATCGTCTCCGGTCAGGAGGACTCCCGGGGCCGCTGATCGCTGAAAGCACGAACTGAATATCTGCAAATGTGAAATTAGAAGGAAAGAGGATCGCCATGACCGAAAACAATCGCATCGTGCTGGCCTACTCAGGCGGCCTGGACACCTCGGTGTCCATTCCCTACCTCAAGGAGCGCACCGGCAAGGATGTGGTGGCTGTCTCCCTGGACGTGGGCCAGGGTGGCGAGCGTCTGCAGACCATCCGCCAGCGGGCCCTGGACTGCGGGGCCGTAGAGTCCGTCGTGGTGGATGCCAGGGACGAGTTCGCCAGGGATTACTGCATGCTGGCGCTCAAGGCCAATGCCATGTACGAGGGCGTCTACCCGCTGGTATCGGCCATCTCCAGGCCGCTGATCACCAAGCATCTGGTCCAGGCGGCCCACAAGTACGGTGCCGACACCATAGCCCATGGTTGCACCGGCAAGGGCAACGACCAGGTCCGTTTCGAGGTCTCCATCATGTCCATTGACCCTTCGCTGAAGGCCATCAGCCCCATCCGAGACCTGGGACTGATGCGCGATGTGGAGATCGCCTACGCCAAGGAGCACCACCTGCCCATCGAGCAGACCGAGGAGAGCCCCTATTCCATCGACCAGAACGTCTGGGGACGGGCCATCGAGACCGGGTACCTGGAGGATCCCTGGAATGGACCCACCAAGGATGTCTACTCCTACACCGACGACCCGGCCTTCCCGCCGGTTGAGGATGAGGTGACCATAGACTTCGAACAGGGCATCCCCGTGCGCATCGATGGCAGGGCGGTCACCCCTCTGGAGGCCATCGAGGAGATGAACCGCCGGGCCGGGGCCCAGGGGATCGGACGTGTGGATCTGATTGAGGACAGGCTGGTGGGCATCAAGTCCCGCGAGCTCTATGAGGCACCAGGCGCCGTGGCCCTGATCACCGCCCACCAGGAGCTGGAGAACTGCTGCCTGGAGCGCGAACAGCACCGGATCAAGCGCGACATCGATAAGCGCTGGGGCGAGCTGGTCTATGACGCCCAGTGGTATTCGCCTGCCGTTCGATCCCTGAATGCCTTCATCGAAGAGACCCAGCGCTATGTCTCCGGCCGCATCCGCATGGTCATGCACGGTGGACGAGCCGTGGTCACCGGTCGGCACTCCGACAGCTCCCTCTACGACTACAGCTTGGCCACCTATGAGTCCGGCGACAGCTTCGATCAGAACGCCTCCAATGGGTTCATCGCCATCTACGGCTTGGCCGACAAGGTGGCAGCCGCCCGTGACATGCGCTTCGGCAACGGCATTGCACAGGACGGACAAGACCAGTGAGCACCGGCGACAAGCCCATGGCCCTCTGGGGCGGGCGCTTCAGCGGCGGTCCCTCGCCGGCCCTGGTCGAACTCAGCCGGTCCACCCAGTTCGACTGGCGGCTGGCCGACGACGACCTGGCCGGTTCCCGTGCCCACGCCCGGGCCCTCAACCGTGCTGGACTGCTGGATGATAACGAGCTGGCACGCATGGAGCAGGCCCTGGATGAACTTCAGGATCAGGTGGACTCCGGTGCTTTTGCCCCAGAGCCTGGCGACGAGGACGAGGCCACAGCACTGGAGCGCGGCCTGATTGCCATAGCGGGGGACCAGCTGGGCGGCAAACTGCGGGCCGGGCGTTCGCGCAACGATCAGATCGCCACCCTGATCCGGATCTGGCTGCGTCGTCACGCCCGGGTGCTGGCCAAGGACCTGCTGAATACGGCCCGGGCTCTGATGGATCAGGCCCGGGCGGCGGGAACCACGGTCATGCCTGGCCGCACCCACATGCAGCACGCCCAGCCTGTCCTGCTGGCTCACCAGCTCATGGCCCATGTCTGGCCTCTTATCCGTGACCTGGAACGCCTGAGGGACTGGGACCAGCGTGCCGATGCCAGCCCATATGGATCTGGCGCGCTCGCCGGCACCACCCTGGGTCTGGACCCACTGCCGGTGGCCCGGGATCTGGGCTTTAGCCGGGTCTGCGCCAACTCCATCGACGGGACTGCCGCCAGGGATGTGGTGGCCGAATTCGCCTTCGTCGCTGCCATGATCGGCGTGGACCTGTCCAGACTGGCTGAGGAGATCATCATCTGGAACACCCAGGAGTTCGCCTTCGTTCGTCTGGACGACGGCTATTCGACTGGTTCCTCCATCATGCCTCAGAAGAAGAATCCGGACGTGGCTGAGCTGGCTCGTGGAAAGGCCGGTCGGTTGGTTGGTGATCTGGCTGGCCTGCTGACCACTCTCAAGGGGTTGCCGACGGCCTATGCGCGCGATCTGCAGGAGGACAAGGAGGCGGTCTTCGACCAGGTGGACACCTTGGAAGTCCTGCTTCCCGCCTTTTCCGGCATGGTCGCCACCCTGACCTTTAACAAGGATCGTCTGGAAGAGCAGGCTCCCACAGGCTTTGCGTTGGCCACCGACCTGGCTGAGTGGCTGGTCAGGCAGGGGGTGCCCTTCCGGCATGCCCATGAGCTTTCCGGGGCCTGCGTCAAGCTGGCCGAGGGTCGTGGTTGCGAGTTGGCCGACCTGGATGATGCCGATTTCGTCAGGGTCTTCGCTGACTGGGTGCCTGCCGATCGGGCTCCGGAGGTCCGTGCTGTCCTAACCACCGGGGGAGCCGTGCGTGCTCGCCGGGGCCAGGGAGGCACCGCGCCGGAGAGAGTCAAGGAGCAGATGGATCAGGCTGCACATGCGCTGGAGGAGCTGAAGACTTTCGCCGATTCGCAGTCTGATGGGCCTGCCTACCGTCCTCCCAGGTGAGCTGTCTGGCTTCGTCAGACCGGTGGCCGCGTTAGAATTCCGAACGGCAATTCCTCGAGAGGGACGCCAAACGGCGAAAGGCGGCGGTGATTATGAATCCGGTGGCACTGGTCCAGGCTTGGTGGGCCAAGCAGCACATCACTCTGGCCAAGGAGCCGCCCGGTTCACGCCAGGGGCTGTGTTCGCCTCCGAACCGAGGCCGCGACCTGGAACCATTGACCATGCTGGTGGTGGGCGACTCCATGGCGGTCGGTTGCGGTGTGAAGGACCAGAGCCAGGGCTTCGTTCCTGACATAGCCGCCTGCCTGGCCACCCGGCTGGGGCGTCCGGTATCCTGGTCGACCCAGGGTCGGCTGGGGGCCACCATCCGCAGGGTGCGCTACCGGTTCCTGCCCGCCCTGCAGGACCATCCTGATCTGCTGGTCCTGTGTGCAGGATCCAACGACATCATGGCCAACCGCACCGACGAACAATGGCGGGATGACCTGGCTGCCAGCATCGAGCTGGCCAAAAACAAGGGCCGTCAGGTGCTGGTCCTCAGTTCCGGTCAGCTCTATCGGGATCCTGCGCTCGGCCGGGCGCTCAGGGCCGAGGTGGAGCGCAGGATAGCCCGCCAGACGCAGACCAGCCGTCAGGTCTGTCAAGAGGCCTCGGTGCCCTTTGTGGATGCCACCCGCGACGATGTTGGCACTGACCGACCCGACTTCTGGGGCATTGACCATTTCCATCCTGGGGTTGAAGGTTACCGGCGCATGGCCGCCTGTGTGGTCGACCACATTCCCCAAGACCTGATCAATCAATTGTCTGTGTCTGTACATTCCTGACTCAGACGCGGTGGTTTTGCTGAGCGGATTCAGCCGGTCGCCCCGTCTTGGCAAAAGCAACTAGCGGTCAATCGTCAATCCGGAGTGGTCGATTCACAATGATCATCTGGTTTCGTCCCCTGGGGATTCCTGCTTGGTGAGGCCTTGTCTGCGGCGGTCCGGGGCCCCGCCGTGTCGGTATCTGTTGCAAGAATAGTAGGGTTTAGCGTACATTCATCAAATATTCGATAGGGAGTAGCCTCTCATGTCGCAGGTCACCGATTTCAGGCAGGCGGGTTTCGACTCGCTTTTCGACGAACTCAAGTGGCGCGGTCTCATTGCCCAGTGCACGGACGAGTCCGAGCTCAGGAAGGTGCTGGCCGACCCCTCGGTGACCTATTATTGCGGATTTGACCCCACCGCCCCCTCACTGCACGTGGGCAATCTGGTCCAGCTGCTCAACATGCGCCACCTGCAGGCTGCTGGTCTGCATCCCATCGCCGTCGTCGGCGGAGCCACCGGGCTGATCGGCGACCCTCGGCAGTCGGGGGAGCGCACTCTGAATCCCAAGCAGACCGTGGCCGAGTGGACCGAGCGCCTTCGTGGTCAGATCGGGCGCTTCCTGGACACCGAGGGAGACAACCCCGTCCGATTCGTCAATAATTATGAGTGGACCGGGTCTATGAGCACCATCGACTTCCTGCGCGATGTGGGCAAGAACTTCCGTATGGGCACCATGCTGGCCAAGGACACGGTGGCCCGCCGTCTGGATTCTGACGAGGGCATCTCCTTTACCGAGTTCAGCTACCAGGTGCTGCAGGGCAACGACTTCCTGGAGCTCTTCGACCGCTACGGATGCAGTCTGCAGCTGGGCGGCAGCGACCAGTGGGGGAACCTGACCAGCGGCCTGGACCTGATTCGCAAGGTGCGCAATGCCTCCGTCAACGTCATGACCAGCCCTTTGATTACCGACTCCCAGGGCAAGAAGTTCGGCAAGTCCGAGGGCAACGCAGTCTGGCTGGATCCCACCATGTTCAGCCCCTACCGCTTCTACCAGTTCTGGTTCAACCAGCCTGATGACCAGGTGGTCAAGCTGCTGAAGACCTTCACCTTCCTGCCCAAGGCCGAGATTGAGCGTTTGGAGGAGCGGACCGCCCAGGATCCCGGTGCTCGCGAAGCCCAGAAGGTTCTGGCCTGGCAGGTGACCTCATATGTGCACGGCGAGCATGCCGCCCAAGGGGCCATTGATGCCTCTGGTGCCCTCTTCGGTCGCGGCAAGACCCTGGAGGAGCTGGACGAGGATGTGCTGGATTCCGCGCTGGACGGACTCAAGGTCGATGACGGTCAAGGCGGTCGAGCTCTGCCCGCAGCCCGCGAGGGTCAGCGTCTGGTGGAGGCCGGGGTTGCGACCGGGCTCTTCCGTTCGGTCTCCGAGGCTCGTAAGACTGTGGCATCGGGCGGTTTCTATCTGAATAACCAGCGGGTCGAGGATCCGGATCAGGTATTGGAGAAGAAGGACTTTCTGCATGGGCGCTTCGCCCTGGTTCGCAGAGGAAAGAAGGCCCTGGGCGCGCTTGAGCGCCGGGCTGGCAAGTAGGAACGTAGGAATTAAGGACACTGATGGCAGAAGAACATAATCATTCCCGGGGCGATCGCGGACGGGGCCGGGGCGGTTCGCGTCCAGGCGGCTTCCGGTCGGGCGGCCATCGCTCTTCGGGCTTCCACAAGGGCGGTTCGCACTCGGGCGGATACCGCTCCGGAGGCTATCGTTCGGGAGGTCACCGTTCCGGCAACTTCCACAACCATGACGGCGAGGGCGGCGAAGAGCGTCGCTCCGAGAACAGGAATGGCCAACGGCCCTTCCGCGGGCGCAGGAACGATCGATTCGACCGCGACAATCGCGGATACAGGCATGACCGTCAGGATGGTCACGGCGGCTTCCGCAGGGATTCCGACCGGGACCGGCATTTCGACAAACGTGACGACCGCCACGGCCGTTGGCAGGATGGCGACCGTCCACGTCGCGACTTCCACGCCAACAGGAACGGCGGCTACGGGCATCGCGATCATGACAACGACCGCGGTCGGTCGGGGTATGGCTACCAGCGGCATGACCGTGACCGTGATCGTGGTCAGGGCTTCCACGGGAACCGTCGTCGGGATGACGACCGGAGGTTTGATCGTCGGAAGGATGAGCGGTCCGGTGGGGATCGCCCATGGAACAACCGCTCCCGTGATGACCGTCCACGCCAGGAGCGTTCACATGGAGATCGTCACTATGGCAACCGTTCCTATGGTGACCGTTCCCGTGATGACCATCGTCAAGGCGGCTATCGGGGCGACAGGTACCAGGGCCAGCATGGTCACGATGACCGTCGTTATGACGACCATCGTCATGACGACCGCCGTGGGGCCTATCAGCGTGACCGCCAGAATGGCTATGACCGCGGTCGCCGCAACTCAGACGGGACCATCTCCTACCCATCGCAGAACCCCTATACGGATCGTCGGCCTGGCGAACCCAAGATGCCCAAGGGCCTGGAATGGTCCATGCTCTCCAAGGATGATCGCCTGCGCTTGCGCGGACTGAGTAAGGAGCACGCGGAGAACATCGGTCTGCACATTCTGGCCGCCTACGCGCTGGAGGAGACAGACCCTCAGGGAGCCTTGGCCCATGCCAAGTGGGCTGCACGACAGGCCTCCCGGATCGATCTTGCCCGGGAGACGCTGGCCCTGGTGGCCTACCGTCAGGGCGACTACAAGCTGGCCTTGAAGGAGTTCCGTACTGCACATCGCATGAATGGCTATTCCGATTACCTGCCCTTCATCGCCGACTGCGAACGTGGCCTGGGCAATCCCCGCAAGGCCATTGAGGAGGCCACTTCTGAGGAGGGCAGCCAGCTGCAGGGCGAGTCCAAGGCGGAGATGTTCCTGGTTTATGCCGGAGCCCTGGGCGATCTGGGCCTGTGGGACAAGGCCATCGAGACCGTTCAGGCCCTGGTCAAGGCCCGGGGGCTCAGCGGCGACTACCGGATGCGTGCCGTGCAGGCAGAGCAGAACTTCCTCGAACAGGCTGGTCGCAGCCAGGAGGCTCTGGAGCTGGAACCTCTTCTGGATCGGCTGGAAGCAGAGTATGCCGACGAGGATGAGGACGAGGACGGCCAGAATGGTGGGCAGTCCGAGGAAATCCTGATTGACTACGACCTGGAGCACCTGGATCCGGCCATGATGGAGGATCTCTCCATTGATCCGGATGGTGGTGAGGATGCCGAGGCTGATGTCACTGACGCATCCGAGCAGGGTGCCGATGACGGTAAGGCTGAGGAATCTTCTGAATCAGTAGCCTCGTACGATTCAGTGGACTCAACTGGCACAGGTGACTCAACCGGCGCATCTGATTCTGCCGGTTCATCCGACAAAGTTGATTCGACAGGTTCGTCCGACTCAGCCGGTTCGTCCGAAATGCCGGAATCTGAAATGACAGAATCATCAGATGTTGTGAAGCAGACTGGTGAAGAGTCTTCCCGCCTTGACGCAGAAACTTCGGACGATGGTTCTCAAATCGGCCAGAACGATAGCGAAGCCGACGTAACTGTTACTGACAATGGTGATGCGACCATCCAGGATTCAGGATCCGAAGCAGACACTACCGATGTTCAAAGTGAACAGGTCAAGGATGAGCAGGTCAACCAGTCCGAAACCACTGATGAAGACAAGGCTGAATCGTGACCGTCTTCCTCAAAGGAACTGATGACGCTCCGGCAAAGACCTACCGCCTGGCTCTACTGGACCTGGACGGGGTGGTCTACCGGGGCGCCGACCCTGTAGAGCATGCGGCCGAGGGTATCGACCGCGCTCAGACGCTCGGCATGCGAATGGCTTACACCACCAACAATGCATCCCGGTTCCCACAGGTGGTGGCCGATCAGCTGCGCGGGTTCGGTCTGACCCTGAACGATGGCCAGGTCATCACCTCGGCCGTCGTTGCCGCACGGATGCTGCGCCGATACCTGCAAAAGGGCGCCAGGGTGCTGGTCATCGGATCTGATCATCTACGTGACCAGATCCGCCTCAATGGGATGGTGCCGGTAGACAAGGCAGCAGATCTGCCAGAGGCCGTTATTCAGGCTTGGTATCCGGAGTTGAGCTGGCAGGACCTGGCCCAGGCCGCCTTTGCCATTGAAAATGGTGCACGTTACTTCACTACCAACAAGGATCAGACCTTGCCCCGTGAAGGTGGCATGGCGCCCGGCAATGGAGCTATGCTCCAACCGGTAATTCTGGCTACCGGAAAGCAGCCGGAGGATTCGGCCGGTAAGCCGGAATCGGCCATGTACGACGAGGCTCGGCAGCTGTTAGCGGATAGCCAAGAGAAGATTTTCGACGTTGACCGATGCCTGCCCGTGGGCGATCGTCTGGACACCGACATCGAGGCAGCCAACCGGGGCGGGTACGACTCCATGGTCGTCCTGACAGGCGTGGCCCGAACCCCCGCCATCCTGACAGCACCGGCCAAGTTGCGGCCGACCTATCTGGCTGAAGATCTGCGCGGCCTGACTGCGCCACAGCCCCAGCCCAGTAAGGAGGCAGACCAAATCTGGCACTGCGGCGGCCAAACCGCAAGGGTGGACGATGACGGGCATGTCACCCTGCGCGCTCTTGAGGCAGGTGGCGATCCCCTGTCTGATTTGGATGCTGTGCGAGCCTGTGCCTGTGCGCTCTGGGAGTACCAGGATCGTGGTGGAGACATGGACTCGCTGGATCTGCCCGCCTTTGTCGTAGGGGCATAGTGGGCCATGTCGGAAGAAGCCAAGTCCGGACAGCCCGAAGCGAGCGTGTCATCCCAGGAATCCAATCACTACGGGCTACATGGGCAGTCTGTAGGGTCTGAGCGTTCTGCGCGGTCTTCACACGCAGATGATGAGGAAACGACTGCGTTAGCGCCTGAAGAGTCCATGGATAAGCAAGCCATGGTTCCTCTTTTGGAGCGTTTCCCTGATTTGGCTGACTTGGATAATCTGGATGATGCCCAACAGGTCGAGCTGCTCGGGAAAGTGCTGACCGGTCTCCAGCAGGACCTGGAGCGGGAGGGCAAGTGAACAATGAGTATACGGTCGTCAGCTCTGGGGACGGTCGGCGAAGAACTGTGGCTCTTGCCCACGACCGGCTTGACCGCGTCCTGCCCTCACAGGGGCTGACGGATTCGCGTGCCAGAGCCCAGGCTCTGATTCGTCAGGGACGGGTTACGGTTAACGATCATCTGGCTTCACGACCTGCTCAGAGTGTCCAGCCAGGCGATGTGATCCTGTTGGACCCGGGCGATGACTATGCCTCTCGGGGAGCGCTGAAGCTGGAAGGCGCCCTGACGACTTTTGCGGCGCAGGGGATGGCCGGTCCGCGGGACAGGCTCTGCCTCGATATCGGGGCCTCCACGGGCGGTTTCACTGACGTCCTGCTCAGGCATGGTGCACGGCGAGTTATCGCCCTTGATGTGGGCCACGGACAGTTGCTTGAACGGATTGCCGCTGATCCTAGGGTGATTGACATGAGCGGTGTCAACATACGCGAAGTTCAGCCGGGGGACCTGCCTTATCGCCCGGAATACGTGGTCTCGGATGTGTCTTTTATCTCGCTGACCTATGTCATTCCGGTCCTGCCTGCCTTGCTGGCGTCTGTTGCCAACTGCCTGCTGCTGGTCAAGCCCCAGTTTGAGGTCGGACGTAGCCTGCTGGGTCATCATGGCATTGTGACGGACGAGGACAGCAGGCAAGAGGCTTTGGAGCGAGTCTTGGCTTGTGCGCGTGAGCATGGATTTGTTGTCCGTGCTACCATGCCATCGCCCATAACCGGTGCCCATGGCAACATGGAATATCTACTTTGGCTGTCTTGGTCACAGTCGGCTTAAGGCCTGTGGCTTTACGCTTCCCGCACGACACACCAGACTGGACAGAATCTGCAGTTGCGGTAATATAAATGAGTTGTCAAAACGAGTTCCTCGTCGAGATGACATGCGCCAGTAGCCCAACGGATTAGAGCAGCTGACTACGGATCAGCAGGTTGCAGGTTCGAATCCTGTCTGGCGCACCACGCGAAAGCCCTACAGCCGCAATGGCTGCGGGGCTTTTCCATTGCTTGCGGAGTTTCCCCAAAACCCGATTTTGTTGGATATTCGTTGGATAAAAGTATCCGCAAAAGAAAAGCCCCGCCGAAGCGGGGCTCTACGAACGAATCGCTTAGATGCCGAGCAGCTGGTGTTTGGCTGCCGTGTATTCCTCGTCATCCAGAGCGCCTGACTCATGGAGTCTTGCCAGGTGGGCAAGCTGGCCATCCACTGTCGGTGCTGCCGTGTCGCCACTCTCCTGGGTCTCCTGAGCCTTGGGGTGCATAGCCTCGTACTGGCGGGCAGTCGAGTTTACCGCGGTGACGAATTTTCTTGCAGCCGACACAGAAGCGTTGTCAACCTGCACAGACCACTGGAAGTCAGGACCGTCGACGATAACAAAATGATCGCCGGGCTCCGCTTTCTTTGCCGCCAAGGCCAGCACTCCCACTGCTGCTGCTCGGGTAGCGGTAATCCTCTTCCGTGCATTGTTAGCATCGTCCAAAGATGCTTGGACGCCATACAGTGGACGGTCGATGGCTCCGTCGCTTATGTGGTCGCCGTATAGCACCAGCTGGCTTCTATCCTTGCCTGAAATCATGGAAAGTCTGCCGTCGGTCTTGAACTCGTCCATGATTCCGGCCTTTTTCCGGTGTGCGACCTTTAACGGCTCCGGCAACGGCTTCGGGTTCTTGGGGAGCATGGCATGGAGAGTCTCGACAAAACGCTTCGCCTTGCCGGTCTGGGTTATCCCCACGGATGGCGTATAGGGGTTGTTCTCCGAGAGTTTTGCATCAGACATGGTGCCATCTTCGAATTGCACGCTTAGGACGATATACCAACCGGACCACTTGGACTGATATCTGGCATCATGCAGGCATTCCAGTGGTATGTGGACTTCTGGGCTGGAATACTGGTCGCTCATCACAGGGTCGAAAGTCTCTTTGACCTCATGCTGGTCTATCGTGATGCGCGCCCTGTTCGTTTTGACCGTCAGCGTCTGTGCAGGCACCGCGGAATCGTCTTTGTGATGTATCAGTCCCATGCTTCCCCATCCTTAGAGTCTTCGACGACTATCAGCAGACTATCAGCAACGCTCGAACTGCATAGTTTGCTGGGAAGTTCCTGAATTTTCAGGTGTGGCGAACACGGAGTGTAATCAAGGTGTAAAAGATCCTATTTCGGGCCATTATAGGCAATCGTTTGACGTTAGCTGGCAGAATGCTTTTCAAAGATTGTTTGAGGGGTCGAAACCTCAATAATACCAGTTGATGTAACGTTTTGTCATCTCTCGCGGGTCGGGTACAGTGGTGCAAGTCACAAAACAAGACGCCGCCTCGCAGACGGCCAGATTAAGGAGCTCCTCTCGGTGCAAGCCGCAGCCTCTACCAAATGCGAACCGCCCATCGGGCATACTCATATCGAATTGACACATATCGCGTCCCGACGTATCTTTAAAGCATTCGAACAGATGTTCGAGTGAAGCCCAGAGAAGGGCTCTACAGGGCATAAAAAAAGGGAAGCCACCCACCGCCAAGTGATCGGCTCCCCTAGAAGTAGACACCTGAAAGGAGGTGCTGCTATGTAGTCTACACGGATTTTGGGCATTAGTGCGCCGGCATAGGCGCAGAACGTAAGACACATAGATAAGGAACTGAATTGTATACAGCCAACGAAGCCCACATTATCCTCAAGGTCTGTACTGCGGAAAACAACAACGTCGACGGCCCTGTCAACGAGGTACAGACCCAACGGCTAGTAATCCTCTTTGCTGCGATCCATGATGCGTTGTGCATCTTCCATGATCTGATATGGGGTAAGACCCATCGCTTTTGCCAACGATGCAAGCTGGGTCACCTTTATCTCGCCCTTTGCTCCAAAGACGCGGTAGATGGCTTGGACGTTCATCCCTGTTTTCTTTGCTAGCTCGTCATACGTCAGACCGCTGACCGCTCTGGCGGCGTGAAGTGCTTTTGCTGTTGCCTGATTAATGTTCATATTTCATATATTACTATCATTTTCGATAAGTGCAATATGAATAAATGATATTTTCCGGCTTGACATTATCCGAATGAACGGTACTATGAATAACTAAGAGCTGACTATCAAATTATGATAGTAACCCTTCAAATCTTAAGAGGAGCGATTATGGACATAGGAAAGTATGCCAATCTACTCGCATCCACAATCAAGGATGCCATCGAACAATCAGGAAAGTCAATGGGGGAGGTTGCTCAATGCGCCGGCATCCCTTGGTCCACTTTCTTTAGGAGATTGAACCAGTCAGATCGGTACCCATTCACCGTGTCAGACGTAGTGGCAATATCCGAAGTCTTGGATATTGACTTCCTGCAGCTGATGAAAGAGGCAGAGCGTCGATACAAGCTGGCGGCGTGACATGGGTGCCCGCATACTGCTGTACCGGTGCCATAGAGCGCTTAAAGCTCTCGAAAATGCCGATCAAAAGCTGACGGACCTCTGGTACTCGGCCAACCGGTCAGACCGTGCCGAAATTCGCGAACTATCCAATGCTCTAACCGGGCTCGACACCAAAGAGCAGAAGGACGCAGTCCTTGAGGCTCAGGAGATCATTCGGGTCGCCTCCGAAAGAGAGCGACGGTGATGACAAGCTTAACCAACAAAAATGCCGCAGCTGCAACTGCGGCAACGACACAGAAAGTGAGTAAACATCCAATGTCAACACAAAGTATACCAGCCGCTCCGACGCGCAGGGGCGACCCTGAAACGTCCTATGAGGCGGCTGAGACCGTGAATGTCAACCGTATGCAGGCGGAGACGGTCAAGGCTTTGGCCGGCCTGCGTGAGCCGGTGGAGGAGTGGAGGCTGCAGGAGCGTGTGGAGCAGCGTCTCGGCTGTCGGCTTGGCGACAGTACGATCCGGACCCGGCTCAAAGAGCTGGTAGGTAAGGGCGTGGTCGTGGTGACGGACCGTAACGGGGTTAGCCGTGCTGGTCACAGGTGCGCACGCTACGCGCTCGCAGAGATGGGGGTGGCGGCATGAGCAAGGAAAAGGATCCTCTCAAGGTCGAGTTTGTCACCTCGTCCATCCGGCAGGGCCACCTGTTCTACAACCCCGACGACATCAAGCGGATGCTGGGCGGCATCCCTGACGGGCAGTTCGACAAAATAGCACGCGGCCATGGCCGGAAGATCGGCAATGGCAAATTTTACACGCCTGATGAGGTGTGGGATATGCGCGAGGAGCTGCGTGACCCGGTGAAGGTGGTGCCTGATGACTCCATCTGAGCTGGCCCAGCTGGAGCTGGAGCGTCTTGACCCGGCGACTCGTGCTCTCTACGGGCTGGGGGGTGGGTCTGATGACTCTGATCACACCCCATGACATCCGGTGCCGGCTGCTTACCACCAGGGGCTGGCTGCATCAAAGCTATGACGCTGATGAGGTGGATGATCTGCTGGATGATGCGGCGGACAGTCTGGAACAAGTGAGCCTGTGGGCGCTGATCACCCACTCCAGGATGCACGCCCTGCAGGCCGGGCATCAACGCCGCCGGCGCTCGCTGAAGAGACGGCGGAAAACAATCAAAACAATCAATCGTAGGGGAAGAAAATGAGTGAATGGTACAACGACCTCAAATCTGAGGACTTTGGCGGCAAGCATGTAGTGGTGACTCTGGATGATGGGACGACAATATCAGGAGCAATCCAATATGACAGTTTTGACATAACCGCTGGTACTGATCGCCCACATGGTGACTGCACTGGATATATCCGTATGGTCGCTGAGCTGCCGATACTGTACGGCAAGCGGGATTATTCAAGGCAGGCGTATATAGCCATCCTTGCGAATATGGAGGATCGCAGGTGGCGACCCTTGGACGGCATCAAGAGCCTGGACCTGGTGTGGGATGAGCGCGACTGGACGCGGATTGATGTCAGGGATCTGCGCTGCGGGGATGCCGTGGTGGTAGATGGCGTGCTGTACGAGGTGACTAAAGCATCGCTGGCACACACGGACTATCCATGTGTAGGCACTGATGCTCTTGGACGCAATCCTATAGATTTGCGCTTGGTCTCCTGCGCTTTGCGACGCAAGGTGAGCGTCCCTGCGAAGCCTGGTTTTTATAAGGATACGATGGGCGAGTTTTGGGCCAGGGCTGCGAAGTCGACGGATGACGGGCCTTGGCGTTCCGTGGAGCCTGATGCCCTCGATCAGCCAGCCAAGAGCGATAAGTACATGTCGAACCTGATGCCTCTTACTCCTGTGCATTTTGAGAGCGGGAGGGCCGCCTGATGAGCAGCATTTTGGATCGCACTCCTCTGCTGGTGTCCCGCAAACAGGCTCGTCAGCTGGCCGCATGGGCCAAGGCCACGGGCTATGACCGTCCAGCCTTGTGCAGGATTTCCAAGCAGGGCAAGTACGCCTACTACACGAACCGTTTTATCGCCATCCGCTGGGATGTGTCCGGTCTGGATGTGCCGGACGACAGCTGGATCGATCTGCAGCCGGCATACAACGACAGCGAGAACACCAAGCCTGACATTCTGACCAACATGGCCCAATGGTCGAGGGCTGTCGGCGCTCTCTCCTCCTGGGACCTGTTGGATGCGGAACGGTGGAAAGAGCCTGACGAGCTCGACTATCCGGATGTCGCCCATCTTTTCACTCGGGCGCGGACAGGCTACGCGCAGGTGTCCTTCAACGCGGAGCTGTTGGAGGGAGTGATCCTTGCGGTCATGCCGGAGGGTTCCATTCGTTTCATGCTGGCCCCTTCCGTCGGAGGGGATAGCGCTTCAGCGCACGCCTGGTGGGTGATGAGCGATGACGAGCGGATAGCCGGATTGATCGTCCCCATGCGGATGGCCCTGGGGAGCTCTAATCACCCTGACGAGGTTGGCCTGCCGAAACCATACGAGCATGAGGGGAGTGACAAGTGATGACACAGATACCTGATGCTTTAGGCATCTATGAGGACGAGGACGGCGACCTGTGGATCCGTTTCGAGGACGGCCATGACAAGTGGCTGCATCTGGCCAAGTGGCATCCAACCCCGATTGACAGGTCCTGGATGTCGGAGTTTGTCACCGACGAGGATGTGGCGGAGCATCTGCCGCTCGAATGCATTTCAAACGGGAAGAAAGAGGAGGAACGATGAAGGATATTACTGATCGACTGGCTGACGGCGAGTACACGTCCTATGAGGCGGCACGGCAGCTGGCCTTGGCACAGTCCATGGAGAAGGAATTGAAGCGTCAGATTGAGGCTTTGAAGGACTTTCTGACCGAGAAGATGGACGCGAAGGAGCATCTGACCACGGAGATCGGCACGGTGGCTGCGAAGCATGGCAGCGAGCCCCGGTGGAAGGTCAAGGATGCTGTGGCTTTCGCCCAGTGGCTTGAGACGCATGGCGAGGAGTCGAGCGTGGAGCAGGTGCCGTATCCGGTGGAGTGGGCTACCAAGCCTGACGCGATCGAGCATCTGATCGGCCAGCATGGCGGCGAGCAGCCTGCCGGCGTGGAGCTCTCCCGTGGCACGGGGGATACGGTCGCGGTCAGCAAGGTCAAGGAGTGGTCGCAGATCTTCAACGACCAAAAGGCACAATCTCAGGCTCGCCAGCTGCTGGGCATCACCAGCGGCGACTCGGCCGGCGACGAGGACGGCAAGGCTGAGGAGTACTGGGCATGAGCAGCGATCTGACGATTACCGACAAGCAGGATGGTTTCACGCAGAACCAGATCGCCGCCTTGCAGCAGATGGGCGTGCAGGATGCCAGCCAGGGTGACCTGGCGGTGTTCTTCCATGAGGTGCAGCGTACGGGTCTGGACCCGTTCGCCCGGCAGATCTACATGATCGGCCGCCGGACGAAGGTGGATGGCCAGTGGGTGACCAAGTACACGATCCAGACCGGCATCGACGGGTTCCGCCTGATAGCCAGGAGGGCCGCCGACCGGTCGCATGAGGCTTTCGGCGAGCCGGTCACGGCCTGGTGCGGGCCTGACGCTGTCTGGCGGGAGGCGTGGCTGGACGCCAAGCATCCTCCTCTGGCCGCCAAGGTCGTGGTCCAGCGCGGGCAGGGCACTTTCACCGGCGTGGCCACATTGGAGGAGTACCAGGGCACGAGAAAGGTCAAGGACCAGGACGGGTCATGGCATGCCGAGCCGACATCCATGTGGAAGAGCAAGCCGGCCATCATGCTTGCCAAGTGCGCGGAGGCTCTGGCTTTGCGCAAGGCTTTCCCGCAGGACCTGTCGGGCCTGTATGGTGACGACGAGATCCAGGAGAGCGATCCGAAGGAGGAACAGAAGCCAGCCCAGCAGGATGACCAGCCGGTGCAGGCCGAGGTGATGGCCTCCAAGGAGCAGCAGGACCAGGTGGCGGCACTGATGCGCCAAGGCGGCGTGAGCAAGGTTAGCCAGGCGGAGACTGCGTTCAAGGCTCTGGTCGGCAAGCCCATCAGCCTGCCCGAGCAGATGACGCACGAGGAGGCTGCCATGCTGCTTGAGGCTCCCAGCCTGGTCGTCTCACGCACCAGGCAGGCCCTCAGCCAGGAGGCTCCTGATGCCTCCCGCTGACCTGCTGTGGCTGTGTGCCGCGGCCGTGTGCGGCACAGTCGGGTTCTTCGCCGTCTGCTGGACGCTGGTCCACCCGCAGCTGGGTCTGCTGGACCTGGCTGCCCTGGCGGGCTTCGGCTGGTGCCTGGACCGGGGTGACCGCTGATGGCTTTGCAATCCAGGGCCGACTGCCCGTGTGCGACCTGCGCGCACCCCACGTCGGGCGTGTGCGACAAATGCCACTCCTCCTCCTGCGCCCGCGCCCAGTGGCATGGCTACATGTGCAATCAGGAGGCCGAGGAGAGGCACCGGACGACACGACGCTTTCAGACCCAGGACAATCCAATCAATTTCAAAGTTTTTAGAGGTGAAGACTAATGGCTGGCGATACTTACGTCACGGTGGTGGGCAATCTGACCGCTGACCCGGAGGTGCGCACCACGTCCAATGGGGGCACGGTGGTGAACCTGACCATCGCATCCACGCCCCGGCAGTTCGATAGGAACTCGGGGCAGTGGGTGGACGGGGAGGCGCTGTTCCTGCGCTGCTCGGCCTGGGATACGCAGTATCATCCCACCGCCTCCAACATCAAGGCCAGTCTGACCAAGGGCATGAGGGTGATCGCGCAGGGTCGTCTGGTGCAACGCTCCTATCAGGATCGTGAGGGCAACAAGCGGACGGTCGTGGAGATGCGCCTGGACGAGATCGGGCCTGCATTGACAAGGAACACGGTCCAGGTGACCAGGAACGGCAACAACAGCCAGCAGCAGGCGCAGCAGTGGGGGAGCAGCCCCCAGCAGTGGGGCGGCCAGCAGGCTCAGACTCCCGCCGCCCAGCAGCAGGACCCGTGGGGAGGTGCCGGCAATGATGATCCGGTCTTTTGACCCTCATGCGGGTATCGAGCAGCCGATCGACTGGGATGCGGTGGAAGCCGCCGAGCTCAGACGCGAGGAGGTTGCCGAACGCCAGGCGGAGCTGGAGCGCGACAGGAGATACATGGAGGGCCTGATATGAGCCGGAACCGCAGGAGTGCGCGGAAGGCGGGCGCTGACATGGAGTCGGCCACGGTCCGCTACCTGGCCTGGGCTTTGGATGATCCCAGGATCGAACGCCGTCATCTGACCGGCTCCAAGGATCGGGGCGACGTGACCGGGGTCATGCTCGACCAGGAGCGTGTGGTCATCGAGTGCAAGAACACGGCCCGCATGGAGGTGTCTAGTCATATCGACGAGGCGCAGGCCGAAGCCGGGAACGACGGCGCAAAATACTGGGCGGTCGTCCAGAAGCGGCGCGGCATCGGCTTGAAGAGCCGTGAAGCGGTGGGCCGGCAACTGGTCTACATGACCTTGGAGCAGTACGCGCTGCTCCTCAACCACGGGATGCCGCTGGGGCCCGATACAGGCAAAGAAGCGGATGAGGAGGCTGACGATGACTGAGTATCAGACAGAATGGCGGTACCTGCGCAGCGGGGACAGGCACGTCCTTGCCCTGGCAGAGCAGTACAGGCGCGACTCTGCGAAGTGGATGAAAAAATGCTCCGCCTTTCAGGAGAGACATCATGTAGAGCTGGCTGTCCGCCGCACGCTCGACGGCGGACGCTACGCCAGCGGCGTCAGCGCGAGCACGGGGCTGGGTGATCTACCCGGCCAGTGGTGCAAGCCCAACAGCCGAGGCATCCGCAAGCCTTACGAGAACAACAAGGACATGAAACGGCTGTTCAGGCCCCTTACTCTAGATGCTCCTAGCATGCCCGGCATCGAGGATGTGGTGGTGGTCGAGCTGACTGACGGCAGATGCTTCTTCTGCGGTACGACCTTCTTCACCTCTCGGGGCGTGGTGTGGTCGCGTGCAGGAGCTTCGGCAGAGCCGGACCCGGGCATATGGCAGCCCATCAAAGAGTGGGAGTTCATACGGGCCAAAGAGGAGGCCGCGTCATGACCATCGATGATATGCGCGCACTGGCCCTGCTGGCGGTGGCAGTCCTGCTTGCCTGGGTGGGAGGGCATCATGACGTGGCTTGACGAGAGGACCCTCAGGATCGCCCGCATGCTGCGCGAGCCGACCGAAGGCAGGCGAGGGTATACGCGCCGGCTGCACCAGGTTGACCCCGAGCATGATGGGCGCGCCTCCAAGGAGGACATGCCCGCCCTGCACAGAACCCCGAAGCCACTGGTCCGTTTCCCCGGCTGCCAGAAACGCATCAAGGACCTGCGGGGTGATCGGTACGGGGTGCTGACTGTGCTCTCCTATGCGGGTAACAGGCACGGGGTGATCATGTGGACCTGCCTGTGCGACTGCGGGCGGATAGGAGTCCACGCCGGCAAGGACATGGTCTCCGGCCACGCACTTTCATGCGGATGCCAACGGATCAAGAAAGGAGGTGCCTGATGGCGCGTGAGTACGGCAAACTGTACATCAGGGCGTGGTCGAACGGGTTCACGAAGCTGCCCGCGCGGGCGCAGAGGACGTACATGTTCCTTCTGTCGCAGCCTGATATTTCGAACGCGGGCACGCTGACGCTGGCCCTGCGCCGGTGGGCGAACTGCGTGGGCGACGAAACGGCCCAGGATATTGAAGATGATTTGAAATATCTGGCGGCCAGAGGGTATGTGGTCGTGGACGAGGGGTGCGAGGAGCTGCTGGTGCGCACCTACATCAAGTGGGACGGCGGCTGGCGCAGCCCGAACATGATGGTGTCGATCAAGGCTGCGGCCTCGCAGGCCCTGTCGGAGACCATCAGGGCGACCCTGCGCGAGGAGATCACCAAGCTGGACACGTCGACCCTGCCCAAGAAGGTGAACGAGCGGACTGGCAGGAGCACGAAGGATTTCGTTGAGCTGTTGATAGCCCAGCTGGCCGACGAGCTGGCCGGTGACGAGAAGGACCCTGAGGTGGCGGACTGGGGCAGTGAAACCCTTCAAGGAACCCTTCCGCTAACCCTTTCGGAAACCCTTCCAGAAAGGGTTTCAAAATCTAACCCTTCCCGAAAGGGTTTGGCAAAGGGTTTCGGGAAGGGTTCCTCAACTACAACTACAACGGCAATAGATTCAACGGCAATAGATACAACTACAAGAGTTAACAACCGCGAAAAAACCGCGAACCGCTCCTACACGCCCCAATTCGAGCAGTTCTGGAGCCTGTACCCGCAGCATCGGCGCAAGGAGAAGCCCAGGGCCTTCACCGAATGGCAGAAGGCAACCAGAAGGGCTGAGCCTGACGAGATCATCGCCGGCCTCAAGGCCTATCTGACCGGGGATGTGACCTACGCGCCCTACCCGGCCAAGTGGCTGAAGACCGACTCCTGGCAGGACGGGCCCGACCTGAGCCGGCAGGTGGAGGCCTCATGGTCCGCGCCGGCCATGGCCAGGCGCGAGTCCAACCTGGCAAACCTGCAGTCCTACATCAGCCAAAGGCAGGGGCGGCAGCCCCAGCCGACGCAGAAGCAGGGCCGCCTGATCGGGGGTGCCGCATGATGACCCCGGAGGATGTGGGCACGCTGCTCATGCGGATCGCTGCCATCGACAACCGGACGATCACGCCGGAGACGGCCGCCGCTTGGGAGCTCATGCTCAAGCCCTACGTGACCCTGACCGACGCCACGCAGGCGTACATCGACTTCTACGCCGACCCCAGATGGGCCGACAATCCGCGCCGGCCGTGGATCATGCCCGCCGACATCAACAGGCGGGTGGCGCAGATGCGCGACCGCCGCCGCGCCTCGGACGTGGACATCGAGCAGGCGATGGACGGCACGACCGGCGAGCTTGGCACCCTGGCCGAGCATCAGGCCCGCCAGCAGGTCAAGCGGCTCACCGCCAACGGTGTGAGCCTGGAGCAGGCCGTCAGCCAGGCGGTCGAAGCGGCCCGGCGCAAGCAGCTCGAAGCTCCACAGCAGGACCAGCAGGCCAAGCCGCGCCCGAAGCGCTATCACTTCGCTGGCCACGGGCAGATGCAGATCGGGGCCATGAGCCTCAAGGACACCCTAGGAGGAGCAGCGTGAGCGAACAAGAGAAATCACGTAAAGGGCCTTTTAAGCCCCGTTCAACCGCAAACCCTAGTCCGAGTGCGTATAGCACGGGAAAACAGCAGAAAGACGGCAAAGAATGAGTTTTAGAGCATAGTGGGGAGGAACCATGAGCGACCATGTAATGACCTATCATCGCCTCTCCTGCGACTGGCCGGGCTGCGAGGAGACCGCCCAGAACGACCTGTACGACGGCAACTCGACCTATGAGGAGGCTGTCCGCCAATGGGCCTACCTGCCGGACGAACAGTACAACGACTTTTCCGATAAGGAATTCATGCACGACCCAGCCACAGGGCGGGACTACTGTGCGGACCACTGGCACTACGACTATGGCAAAAAATGGCCGCACCGGGTGCCCGGCCCCGACCCGGAGAAGCAGCCATGAGCGACATGACCTTTCCGGCGCACACGCTGGCCTGCGACTGGCCCGGATGCGAAGAAACCGCCCATGATGGCGAGTACAGCGCCTGGGAGAGCTACGACAGCGCCGTGATGATGTTCGCCGACCCGGACAACGGCGGCGCATGGCTGCACAGGGACGGCTGCGACTACTGCCCGAAACACTGGCACCTGGACGAGGAGTGGCAGCAGGTGCCGGGCCCCGACCCGCAAGATTCAAAAAATTTAGAGGAGCAAGCATGAGAATCATCAAATACCGACCCAAATACTGGATGATCATCCTGCTCGCAGTGGGGATGCTGCTGGACGGCATCGTCTTAGGCCAGGCGATCATCACGCATGACTGGACGGCTGCGGTCGGAAGTCTGGTTTTCGCATACAACATGCTCATGAACATCCTGGCCCTCATCGCCGCCAGCTATGTCACCACTACCCACGGAGTGCCTGAAGACGTGGGCCCGAACACGAAAGCCACCACGCTAAGGGAGGAAGCATGAGCACAGCAGCACAGGACACCGGACAGATCAGCGACGGCTACCACACGTTCGACGAGCTGTACCGGTACCGGATGCTCTACCACGCATGGGCCGTCAAAGCCTGGCAACAGGCAGGATGGCCGGTCATGAAGTCGCACCGGCACCACGACGGGCAGCTGTGTTTTGGCGGCGGATGGTTCATTGTCACCGCCCAGCTGCCATCCGGCCAGGTCAGCAACCACTACCGGGACCTGTACTGGCACCTGTTCGACTGTCCTGCAGTCGACTGCGCCCCCGAATGGGACGGGCACACGCCACAACAGGCCGCCGACCGCATCGAAAAGACGCTCAGAAACCCCACGCAGAAACTCTGGAAAGGGCAGACGGTCCTCTGCACCTGGCCCGGATGCGGAAAGAGCCTGGTCCTGAGCGACCAGTGGCTGGTGGATGTGCTCAACGAGCTGGCTCCCGGAATCATGTTCGTCGTAGGAAACCCGCCAGCCACCAGCTGGATCTGTGTCAGCGGGAAAGGCTTCTACTGCCCAAAGCACTGGCATCTGGACCCAGACGACGAGCATTGGGAACTGGGGCCAAGGGAGGAATCATGACCCGTGCCAGCCAGCAGGCCAAGGCCCTGCAGGACATCCGCCAGCACGCCTCCGACGAGGAGCTGAAACGCAAATACGGATACTCGCCAGCCGTTATCCAAGCCATGCGGGAGACGGTCTCGCGTGAGTTACATCAGCAAGCCGCTAGCATCGATATCGATACGGAGGGACCCGAGTTTTGACAACACCACGATGCCCGATCTGCGAGGACCTGCCACGAGGGCCGTTGTGCAAGACCCACCGGCAGGAGCTCGCCAGGACCATCCACGAGCTCAGGCTCGGCATGCGAGACCTCAAACAGGTGGAGCGGAGGGAGATCCGCTACTCGGCTCATGGCGGGGGAGCAGCGCACCCCGCCTTCGCACCAACGCCCATCGACATCAGCGCCGCCGACCTGTACGACCAGGTGGAGGACACCATCCAGGACGTGGCTGGCGACATCGGCCTCTGGGGCGGCAAAGCGCCACAGCTGCTCGCCAAGCTGGCTTCAAGGATGGGCAGGTTTGCCGACGCGCCGAACAGCGGCAGGGACTACAAGCAGCTGACCCAAGCCCTCCACCGGGTCAGGCTGCGCACCACGCCGCAACAGGATCGGATCATCCACGGGCACTGCCTCAACCCCGAGTGCGGAGCCGACATCACAGGACTGCCCGACGACCAGATGGCGACATGCCCAGCATGCGGCAGCGTGTGGAGCGTGGCAGCCATCAGACAGGCCAGGATGGAGGAGCTCAAAGGCCGAACCATCACCTGCACACCCAAGGACGCAGCCGACTGGACGCAATGGCAGACCGGAAGGAAAGTCAATCGCAAGCAAGTGACCATGTGGATCAAACGTGGGAAGTTGCCCTCAGTCGTCAAGGCAGAGGAGCCCGGGAAATGGAAGTTCGATACGAGTGAGCTCATAGCATGCGCATGAGCTGCAGTGCTTGACAAAGCCGGCCTGTTGCCGTATAACTGTTACAGTTGGTTTTAGTGTAAGGGTCGGGCAGAGATGTCCGGCCCTTTACTGTTTGTATTTGATCTGTCCAAAGAGACGATCCAATTCGTCAAAGGATATGTCTACTGAAGCATTAAAAACCTTGTGTTCGTCGCATGAATAACCGTATGTGTTAAGCAGCCGAATCAGGTAGCGTCCCTTTACAGCAACCATGGAAGCGTAGTAGGGGCCGTTGGTTGTGTAGTATCTGCCGACAACGTCAACCAGCTGTAAAGCGATTCTGAAAGCCTTGTCAACTATGGTCTTGCGTTCGTTTATCACACTTTGGCGAATATTGTAAACGGCCAAGAATAAAGCCACTGCTGTAGCAACCGCAGTGGCTATGGCGCTGCACGCATCCCAGTTAATGCTCATAGCACAAGATATAGCACTTGCCCGCAGGCTCTCTTCCCCCTTTCATATCTCCCTGCGGGCATCTTACTTGCCTGGCCACGCCACAACCCCCAACCTCTGGACGCGAGCCAGGCAACCCTACTTAGGAGGACCATCATGGACACCAGGCTCACTCACCACATGGTCGAGCCTCCACAGGCAGGCCAGCAGTCGACGGACCTGCACACCATCGCCCACCAGCTCACACGCATAGCCGACACCATGCAAGGCCAAGGCATGCAAGTCACACGAGAGGACGCACTCAAAGCCTGGCCACTACGCATGTACGAGGACGAGTACCTGCACGCCTTGCAGGACCTGGGCATCGAGCTGCTCTGATGCCCACCAGACCCAAAGGCAGATGCACCTACCAGGGCTGCACAGCCAAGGCCGTCAAGGATGGCAGATGCGCCCAGCACCAGCGGCCGGCATGGAGCAGACCATCAGCCCACACCAGACAGCTCGACCCGATAGCATGGCGCAAGGCCAGGCAGGCCGCACTTGACCGGGACCAGCACAGGTGCGTGAGGTGCGGCAGGCCGGCCACCGAGGTGGATCACATCTGGGAGATCGCCGACGGCGGCAGCCTCTACGACCTCGCCAACTTACAGAGCCTGTGCCATGACTGCCACACGGCCAAGACCCTCGCCGCCAGACGCAGACGCGGGCACAAGGGGCAGGGACCCAGCCTGGCGGCACGCATCTTCGACCAGCTGGACCGCTGACAAGGGGTAGGGGGTAGTTATCCACAAAAAATGTGGACAACTGGCGCGCCGCCGAAACTCGAATTTTCGCGTCTCAGGTTTTCGTTTTTGTTTTTGGTCGGTTTTGGCTTGATTGGAGGGATCATGGGACGCAGAGGCCCATCACCAACTCCGCCGAAGCTCAGGCTGATCAATGGCCGCGGGGATGGCCGTGATTCGGGCGGCCGGAAGGTCAAGGAGGCTCCGGACTTCGAACGTGAGCGTCCGAAGATGCCCTCCTACATGCCGAGCGCCGCGAAGAGCACATGGAAGCAGGTCGTGGAGGCGCTGGACCGGCTGGGGATCCTGAAGAAGGTGGATGGTCCCAGCCTTGAGGCGTATTGCACTGCGGTCTGGCAGATGCGTGAGGCGGTCAAGGAGCTGCAGGCGAACGGTGGACTGTCGGTGGTCACCGACAGTGGTGTTGCCAAGCCTCATCCGGCTGTCAGCGCGCTGAAGGCTGCTCGTTCCGATATCCATACGTTTGCCCGTGACTTCGGGCTGAACCCTGCGGCGGAAGGCGATATTTCAGGGATGGGTGATGATGATGGCGACCAGGAGGAAAACCCGTTCGCCATGCCTGCCTAGCCCCTACGAGATGACCGACGACTTCGACGTGCCCTCCCAGGAGGAGCTGGATCGTCTGAAGCTGTCGCCGGAGGTCGCCTGGTACATGCTCTCCCGCGGGATCAGCCTCCCTGAGCAGTGGCAGACCCCGAAGATCAAGACCGCCGAACCCCGCAGCGAGGAGGGAGCCTACTTCGACCCTGAACGGGTCGACCGGGTGCTCATGTCCTTCCACGTGCTGAGGCACACCCAAGGTAAATGGGCAGGCCGGCACCTGGACCCGGCATCCTGGCAGATCGCCTGGATCCTGGCCCCCGTGTTCGGATGGGTGCATGAGAATTCGGACGGGCAGACGGTACGGATCATCCATGACTTGTACGTGGACGTGCCCCGCAAGAACGGCAAGTCCACCCTGTCGGGCGGGATCGCCGTGTACATGCTGGGCGCTGACGGTGAGGAGGGTGCGCAGGTGGTGTGCGCCGCCTCCACCGAGCATCAGGCGGGCTTTGTGTTTCAACCGGTGAAGCAGCTGGTGGAGAAGACCCCGGCTTTGAAGGGCGTGATGAAGGCGCATCAGAAGCGCATCGTGCACATGGCTTCGGGCAGCTACATGGAGGTCATCAGCTCGGCAGCCGACGCTGCCCACGGCATGAACCTGCATTGCTTCATCTGCGACGAGCTGCACGTGTACAAGACCCCTGACCTGGTGCGCACCCTGGAGACGGGGCGAGGCTCCCGCACGCAGCCGCTGGGCGTGAGGATCACCACCCCTGATGCGGGCAAGTCGGGCACCATCTATGACGAGACCCGCCACTATGTGGAGCAGCTGGCGGCAGGCACCATCAAGGACCAGTCCTGGTACGGGGTCGTCTGGGGTGCGGACGAGGACGACGATCCTTTCGCGGTCGAGACGCAGATGAAAGCCAACCCGGGTTACGGAGTATCCCCGTCCGCCGACTACCTGCAGGAGGCGGCGAGGAGGGCGAAGAACTCGCCAGCCGAACTGGCCAACTACCTTCGACTTCACCTGGGCATCCGCACCAAGCAGGAGACGCGGTTTTTGACTTTGAAGGCCTGGGATCGGAACGCCGGCACCCTGGATGAGAAGCGGCTTCAGGGTCGCAAATGCTACGGCGGTTGGGATCTGGGCTCCGTGTCCGACCTGACCGCCTGGTGCCTGCTCTTTCCCGAGGGGGAGGGGTACAAGTGCCGGATGAAGTTCTGGTGCCCGGAGGCTGCGGTCGACGACCTGGACCGGAGGACCTCGGGCAACGCCAGCGTCTGGGTGCGTGACGGGTTTTTGGTGCCCACGCCTGGTGATGTGACCGACTACTCGTACATCGAGCAGCAGATCCGTGCCGACCTGGAGGCCTACAGCATCCAGACCATCGGCTATGACCCGTGGAACGCCACCCAGGTGGTCAACGATCTGGAGGAGTCCGGCCTGTCCGACGAAAGGCTCACCCCGGTGCGGCAGGGTTTCAAAACCCTCTCGCCGGTGCTCAAGGAGCTGCAGAGGCTACTGCTGACCGGCACCACCGACCATCCGCTCTTCGAGCATGGCGGCAACCCGGTCCTGCGCTGGAATGTTGACAATCTGGCGGTCAAGACCGACGAGAACGGCAACGTTCAGCCCAACAAGCGGGACTCTCGGGACAAGATCGACGGCGTGGCAGCCATCTGCGACGCCCTGTCCGAGGCCATGACCCGCAAAAAGACCCTGAAACCCAACCCCTACGCCTCGCACGGGCTGTACGCATAAGGAGGACGGCATGATCTGGCCCTTCAACCGGCGCAAACACACTGAAAAGTCCGTCCAGGACTTCCAGACGGGCACGGTGCGCGGCCGATGGTACGTGGTGGACCCAGGCATGCCCTTGTCCGCCAACACCGAGGCCATGAGCGTGTTCGCAACCCAGCCCAGCGTGCGCAAAACCGTGGAATTCATCGCCCGCAACGCCGCCCGTATCCCCATGAAGGTGTACCGGCGTGACGGCGACAACGATCGGCCTCTGGTCACCGACGGGCCATTGTACGATCTGGTCAAATACCCGACTCCCTATCACGGGGCCTACCGGTTTTGGTTTGACTTGATATGCGACATGCTGGTCTATGACCGTTTCGCGGCCAAGCTGCTGCCGTCAGCCACATCACGCAGCGGATGGCAGTTGTACCGGATGCCCGCCTACACGTGGCGTTTCACCTGGACCGGCTACGAGGATGTGCATGCAATCCAGCTGACCACCGCCGACAACAAGAGCAACACCGTCGGCCTGGATGGTGTCCTCTGGGATAAGGGCTACGGTAGCGCCAACGGGGTCTCCCCGATGCAGACCCTCAGCCAGACCCTGCGCGAGTATGCGGAGTCGGTCAAATGGCGGCAGGCCATTTGGAAGAACGGGGCACGCATTCCCGGCATCTTCGCCATGGACCCTGAAATGGAAAAGCTGGACGACGAGTCCCAACGCCGATTGGAAGCAGACATCGGCGATTACCTGGAAAACGGCGGCAAGGAGGGCCGGTCGCCGGTTTTGCAGGGCATCCACTGGGAGAAGGTCGAGGCCTTCAGCCCCAAGGACGCGCAGGAAGTCGAAGGCAGGACCCTAGCGGACATCGAAGTGGCATCCGCCTACCATGTGCCCCCCGAAATGGTGGGGGCCAGGGAAGCCAACTACTCGTCGACGCAGGCGTTCCGCGACTCCCTCTACAAGGAGACCCTCGGGCCTATCTTCACGCAGCTGGAGCAGGCTTTCAATGCGCAGATCGTCCCCCTGGTAGCCGACAATCCGCGCGAATACGTCGAATTCGACCTCAATGCAGCTCTGCGAGGCAGCTTCACCGAGCAGGCGGAGATCCTTCAGAAGGCGGTCGGCGGCCCATACATGAGCATCAACGAGGCCCGGAAAGAGCAGAATCTGCCCGCCATGGGCCCTGAATACGACCAGATCATCGACCTTCTGAACACGAAGCGCGGGGGAGGGCCGGAAGCGGACCCGACCGACTCCGGGTCACAGAATTTGGGAGGCAGCCAATGAAGCCGCACACTCTGAAACGCTCCACCGCAGCCACGCTAAAAAGCGTCGGCGATGAGGGAAGCCTGGGCAAAGGCCAGTTCACGGCCTTGGTGAGCGTTTTCGGCAACGTGGACAGTCTGGGCGAAGTGGTCATGCCGGGGGCTTTCACCGACACCCTGGCGCAATGGCAGGCCAAAGGGGACCCGATCCCCGTGGTCTGGTCCCACCAGTGGTCCGACCCCATGTCACATATCGGCGAGGTGCTCGAAGCCAAGGAGACAGACCAGGGTCTGGAGGTCACCGCCCAGCTGGACATGAGCAACCCTACGGCCGTGCAGGTTTTCAAGCTCCTCAAGGACCGCCGGGTCACCGAATTCTCATACGCCGGCGAAGAGTCCGACTTCAAAGTCGTGGACAGCCCGGAAGGGCCGATCATCCAGGTCGGCAAGGTCGATCTGATCGAGCTCGGGCCATGTCTGAAAGGCGCGAACCCCGCCACCGTGCTCATGAGCACCAAAAGCCAGGACGAAGCCGGACAGCCCGAAGCCGAACCACCCGACAAGTACAAAGTCGAAGACTCCGACCCTGACAAGGAGGACGATCCGCCTGATCCGACACAGCCTGATGACGGGCTGCGCGACCTGGTAAGGCAGACCGTCCAGGAAGAACTCGCCTCCCGCTCCGCGCAAACGGAAGGGAAGCCGCAGGAGGACGCGGAGAAGACCGCGAAAGCCTGCACTGTGCCCGAACTGACCGCCTGGGCAGCGGACCTAGAACTACATCTCATGGAAGGAACACTATGAGCAAGAGTCTCAACGACCAGCTGAAGGATGTCCTCGCCCAGACCAAAACCCTGGCGGCGAAGGCCCAGCAGGAGAACCGCGACTTTAACGACGAGGAGAACACGCAGATCCTCGAACTGAAAAAGAAGGCCGACGAGCTGAAAGAGAAGATCAAGAAAGCCGACGAGGCGCAGGCTGCTTTCAAGGCACTGACAGGACCCACCGGGGAGCGGAAAGCATCCTCGCCGGTCGAGCAGAAGACCCAACCCGTAGCCAAGTCCTACGGCGAAGCCTTCGTACGCAGCAAAGCCTACCAGTCGATGAAGGCCAGCCATCCGAATGCGACCTCCATCCGTTTTGAGGTCGCCCACCTCATGGTAAAAGCCGACCCGGCTCCCCTCACATCAGACCTGCCTGGCGCAGTGAACCCCTACATGATGCCCGGTTACACGGATGTCACCTATCCGCAGACGAACACCCTGCTGGGCCTGATCCACCGAAACACCACGGAAAACAAGCTGATTGAATACCGGCAGATGACAGAGGTAACCTCCAATGCCTCCACTGTGCCCGAAGGAGGGAGACGCCCCCTCTCGACCCTGG
The DNA here is from genome assembly GCF_009683175.1 of Bifidobacterium asteroides. GTDB lineage: Bacteria > Actinomycetota > Actinomycetes > Actinomycetales > Bifidobacteriaceae > Bombiscardovia > Bombiscardovia asteroides_H. Next base: position 145,729 of record NZ_WKKW01000001.1, on the reverse strand, counting down.
CGACTGAGATCGCCGAGGCTAAAGCCTACACTGCAGCCGACGGCATGAAAGTCACCTATGACGAGCTCTTCGACGATGGTGTCATCGCCAGCATGATCGACACGGTCCTGATGCGTAACATCGCCGGCGTAGAGGAGGACCTGGTCCTGCACGGCGACAGCAACAACAACGGCCCCTCTCACGGACTGCTCACTGATCCCAATGTGCAGAAGGTGCCTTTTGACAAGGACGCGGTGACCACCATATCCCACGCCGTGACCCAGCTGCGCAACACCATCCGAACCATATCGATACAGGCCATCATCCTGAACCCGACTGACGAAGAGAACTTCGTTCTTATGACCGACAAGAACGGCCGGTACCTGTCCAACGCTCCCTTCGGCGTAGGCCCGGGCACACTTTTCGGCTACCCTCGGATCACCTCTTCCATGGTGCCCCAGGGCACCGCGCTGATTGGCGATTTCCACTCTGTCCTGCTCCTGGACTACGAGCCGCTGAGCATCCTCACCTTCAACCAGAACGCGGATGACGCCGAACATAATCTGGCATATGTGCGCGCCCAGAAGCGCGAGCTGCTGATGCTCATGGAGCCCAAGAAGATCGCCGTGGCCACCATCGCCGGCAGCGCTCCAGCCAGCAAGTGACACGTGAGGAGGCAGGCATGAGCGGACAGCAGGACCAGCCGAAGCCGCTGGCATCCCCGGATGATCTGGCGCAGCGTCTCAACTGCAAGCCCGACGAACCGAAACTGGCCCTGTGCCTGCGGCTTGCCTCCGACCGTTTCACCGGCCAAAGCCGCAACCCCATCATCCAGAGCACGGACACGATCATCCTGGACGGGACAGGCGGCAGGACAGTGCGCCTGCCCAACCGGCCGGTCACGGACGTCGGCAAAGTCCTCTTTAACGGCGAGCCAGCCACTCCAGAGTGGTCAGCTGACGGGATGCTCCGTTTTGAGCATCCGGTGGATGGGTGGCGGAGCATCCAGGTCACCTACACGCACGGCTACGACCCGGTGCCCGGCGATGTGGAGGACGCGGTGCTGGAGCAGGCCGCAGCCATCTACCAGGTCATGCCCGGGCTCGCCTCCTGGACCACCGGGGAGGAGTCCCGCACCTACAGCGTCGCCCAGTCCGTGGGCACCAGCGCCGCATGGAGCGCCGCCATAGCCAAATACCGGATCGGAGGCATCCTATGACCAGTCTGCACGGGGACACGATCACCATCAAACACCGCACCATGGGCGCGCCCGACGTGGACGGCCAGCCGCAGGAGAGCACCACCACTCGTACGGTGACGGGGTGCAGCGTGCAGCCCGTCACCCATGCGGGCGACGTGCTCTTCGAGCAGGATGTGCTCCTGGGCCGGTGGCGGGTCATCGGCCCGCAGGGCATCGTCCTCTCCGACCTGGTCGACGGGGACGACACCATCGAATGGGATGGAAAGAACTATCGGCTGGCCAGCTCCGTGCAGGAGTACACGCCGGCCGACGGGCTCGGCTCCCACAGCGAGCTGTACATGATGGAGGACCACCGATGAGCAGCGGAGCATCAGTCGACGAAAAATGGCTGGAGAAAAACATCCTGGAAAGCCCTGCAGTGCGCCAGGGTCTGAACGACATCGCCGCCAGGCTCCTGCCAATCTGCCAGAGGCTCGCCTACCAGGAGGGCTGCGACGATTTCGCCGACTCGCTGCGGATTGAGACGGGCACCAGGCCGGGTACCAAGTCGCCCACAGGCATCAAACGTCCCTACGCGCGGGTGATCGCCGGCAGTGAGCACGCCTCTGAGCAGGAGCACGGGTCGCTGCGCTACCCGCGGCATAATTTCTTTCGCCGAGCGGCATCGCAGCTCTAGGAGGCCACATGGATCCTGTCAGATGGCCGCAGCATCTGAGGCTGGTCAACCAATGGATCGCCGACAAGACCAGATACCATCCGTACACGGTCCTGCCCGACGACAAGCAGCTTATCGCAGCGCTGCCGTTGGTCAAGACGAGCCTGAGCCCGTCCGGATCGATGGGTCCGGTGGAACGTTCCGTGAGCGTGGACATCGACCTGCTCGCCAAGTCCTGGTCCGACATGAACCCGATGATCCAGACCATGGACTCGTGCATGGCCTCCCTGGCCGGTAACGGCAACGCATATGGGTACGTGGACGACATCTCAGGCAGCGCCTTTGCCGACGTGCCTTTCGGCGACCCTGCCATCCTGCGCTGCACCGCCACTTTCAGCCTCGTCATGAGACCCGTAAGCCACTAACTCCAACCAAACAACCCAATTTTCAGGCCACTCCGACAGGGGTGGCCTCTTGCATATGCAAAAGGAGCATCATATGACCGACCCCATAACCCAGACCATGCCCGCAGGAGTGACCACCCGCGACGACACGGCATCCGCCCCTACGGCAACGCCGACCATCGCCGACGTGCAGCAGTACATGCAGAACGATCCGGGCAGTGTCCGCAAGCACGCGACTATGGTCTTGGCCATCGCCGACTATTCGACCCCTGCGCCGGAGAAGTTCTTCGGCGATGACGGTCTGCCATTCCAACTGCCCGACGGGTACAAGCAGATGGGCTACGTGACCACCAAGGGCGTGGTAGAAAAGCGCAGCGTCAAGACCGACGACACGACCATGATGCAGGACCTGGAGCCTGTCCGCTCCGACCTGAGCTCCTCCACACGCCAGATCGATGTCACCTTCGGCGAGGCGAACGCCTACACGGAGGCTCTGCGAGCTGGTCTTCCGGTAGCCGCATGGCCGGAAAGCAAGGACTCCAAAACCTGGGCCTACACGGAGCACGGACTCAGCCAGCTGCCCCTCTACCGCATCTACCTGATCGCCCAGGACGGAGTGGGCGCAGACGCCGTCTACCGGGTGGAATTCACCTACAAGGCGACCATCACCGGCTTCGGCGACCGGACTTTGGACCGTGCCGACACCGAGGACCTCGGCTTTACCTTCGACGTTCTGACCGACGAGAGGACCGGAAAGCAGTACGACAAGGCCTCCAGCGTCAAAACCGCCGCCTGACCGCCAGCCCACACAAAACACATCTAAGGAGCATCAATGTCCACACAGTATTCCCTCCATGCCATCCGCCAGAAGTATAAGGAGACCCACCCCGGGGTCACCGACACGATCGATTTCACCGTCCAGGACGGCGAGGATGCGCGCGTCTACCACATCGAGCATCCGCTGCTCCAGTCCAACAAGACCAAGGAGGCGGTCACCGCCGCCAGCACCGACATCGACATGGCCAAGGCTGTGCTCGGCGACCAGTGGGACGACTTTTTGGCCGACGGCGGGCAGGTGTCCGACGTGATGCTGCTACTCAACGAGATCGGCGAGCAGATGGAGGCCACTACACCTGACGGGGTCCCTACACGGCGCTAGACCTCCTCGACGCTGACGGCCACCCGGAGGAGCTGGAAGCCGCCCTGTGCGAGCAGTACAGCCCACGTGACCCGATCGCGGAGTACTGGCGCGGAGACATAACCCTAAGAGCCCTCGCCGTCCTCGTGCGCGGGCTCAAACCCTTCAACCCGCTCTCCCTGGCCATCGCCAGGGATGAAAAGGAGCGGGAGAAGCATCATCGGCCCGAAGACGACCTCGACGGGCAGACAAAAACAGAACTGGACGCCCTGGCGTCCCGCATCATCCCAGGAGGCTGAGCATGGCCGGCGTGAACTCGGTATGGATGGACGTTCTCCCCAATCTGCAGAATTTCGCGAAGCTCCTGCTGACGGGGACGACGGACGCCGCCAGGGATGCCGGCGCAGCCTCCGGGAAGGTCTGGTCGCAGTCCATGGCGGCCGCCTCCAAGACCGACGTGCTCAAAGCCCAGGTCGACACCCTCAAGGATGCCGAAGCCAAAGCCAAGCGTGCAGTGGAGGACGCCACCCGGGACATCGCCAAGGCACGCGACCGAGCCGCAGTAGCCGCCAAAAACCAGGAGGCAGCAGAAAAACGCCTGTCCGAGCAGGTGGCGAAGTACGGGGAAGGCTCCTCCCAGGCGCTTAAGGCAGAAGCGCAGCTCACTGCCGCCCGAGGCAAAGCCCGGCAGACCGCCGAGGCAGTCACCTCGTCGGAAAAAGCCCTGGAAGCATCCAACAAGGCCAGCAAAACATCAACCGAGCAGCTGGCCAAAGCCAACAAGGATCTGGCTCGCACAGCTGACGAGCAGCCCTCCAAGTGGGCCAGCTTCGGCCAGTCTTTGGATGGAGTCGGCGGCAAGTCCAACAAGCTGAAGACCATCTGGGACAAGTCCCGCAAAAGCCTGAGCCTGCTGGGCCTGGGCTTGGGGGCTGTTGGCATCGCCCAGTGGATGAAAACCAGCGCCGACGCCGCCGAAGGCTTCCAAAAGCAGATGAACCTCTTGGTGACCGCCGGTGGCGAGTCCGCCAAGAACCTGCATGGGGTGGAGGAAGGCATCAAGGACATCGCCGTGCAGACCGGCATCAGCACCAGCCAGCTGGCCGAGGGCATGTACACGATGGAAAAGGCCCAGATGCGCGGTGCCGACGGGCTCAAGGTCCTCAAAGCAGCGGCCCAGGGAGCCACCGACGAGCAGGTCGACCTGGGGGTCATGACCAACGCCCTGACCTCCATCATGCGCTCCTACAACATCCCCACGGACAAGGCATCCAGCGTCACCAACCAGCTGGTGGCAGCATCCGGCGAGGCGAAGACCTCCATGCAGGACTTTGCGGGCTCCCTGTCCACGGTGCTGCCCGTCGCATCCGCAGCAGGCATCAGCTTCGCCGAGGTCGGCGGCGCTGAAGCGACCCTGACCTCGCACGGCACCAGCGCCCAGGAGTCCACCCAGGAGCTGGCCAACACCATCCGCGCTCTCCAGGCACCCAATCAAGTGGCTGTCAACGAGATGCAGCAGTTCGGCATCAGCAGCGTGGATGTGGCGCAGAATCTGGGCAAGCGTGGCCTGACCGGCACGATCGGCTACCTGTCGGAGACCATCCTCAAGCACATGGGCCCCTCCGGTACCATCATGCTCAACACGTTCAACCAGAGCAGGTTCGCCGCAGAAAACGCGTCCACCATGTTCGGCCAGCTGACCGGCAAAGCCAAGCAGCTCGCCAAAGGCGTCATGGACGGGTCTGTAACCCTCAACGACTACAGGCAGGGTCTCAAAGCACTCCCTGACCAGCAGGCTGCACTGGTCCGCCAGTGGGAACAGATGTACACCAAGAGCAAGGGCTTCAACGACCAGCTCAAGCAGGGCAGCCCGCAGGCGCAGACCTACACGGAAGCCCTCAAGAAGATCATGGGCGGGGCCACCGGAATGAACACGGCCCTCATGCTCTCCGGCGGCAGCACGCAGACCTTTGCGAAGAATGTGAAAGGCATATCGGATGCCGCCAAGAAGAACGGCAAGGACATCAGCACCTGGAAGGAGACCCAAAACACCGCACGCGTACAGACCGACCGTTTCAACCAGGTTCTGGACACGACCCGCATAACGCTTGCTGCCAAGTTCCTGCCCGCGTTGACAGGCGTATTGAAATGGTTTGTCAGCGGGGCAGAATCGATAAAAAAGTTTACCGACTCGCACCGGACGCTCGTCAAGGTCCTGCTAGGCGTAGTAGGCGGCATCACCGGCGTGGTGACAGCCGTCCTACTGGCGAACAAAGCTGTGAAAGCGTTCAAGACCGCTTTCAAGCTGCTCGATGCGGTCTTTATCAAAAGCAAGATCGGCATGGCTGTGCTGGCCATAGGCTTGCTGGTCGGAGCCTTTACGCTCGCCTACAATAAGTGCAAACCCTTCCGCGACGCGGTCAACGGTGCGCTGAACGGCATCAAGAAGGTCGCGGGGAATGTGGGCAAGTGGTTCTCCGGACCATTTGTGAACTTCTTCAAGACCGCGTGGTCGAAGGTCACCGGCGTCGCCAAGGGAGCATGGAACGTGCTCAAGACGATCGGGCAGGGGATCGTCCAAGTGTTCAAGATTCTGATCACCTTCGTGGTCACGTCTTTCGTCACCCCGTGGGTGATCGCCTTCAACCTGCTCAAAAAGCCGGTGGAGGACCTGTGGCACAAGGTCATCCAGCCCGCCTTCGACGGCATCAGGAAGGCCATGGGGACCGCCTGGAACTGGATCAACGATCATGTCATAACCCCATTCAAAAACGGTGCCAAAGCGCTGGGGGATGCGTGGAACGACCTGTATGCGAAATACATCCGTCCGGTCTGGGACTGGATCGTGGACAAGTTCCGCGACGCCTGGGGCTGGATCAAGGCCCATGTCATGGACGCTTGGAACAGGGAGATCAACGGTCTGGCAAAGATCTTCCACTGGCTTTATGACAACGCGATCCGGCCCGTCTGGGACTGGATCAGCTCAAAGTCGCAGAACGCCTGGAACTGGATCGACCGCAACGTGCTCGGACCCTTTAAGGACGGCATCCATGCCATCGGGCAGGCTTTTGAAACGACCAAGGACTGGATCGGCAGGTCCTGGGATCAGATCAGGGATGCGGCTGCCAAGCCCGTCCGCTGGGTGGTCGACACCGTGTACACCAACGGGATCAAAAACGTTTGGAACAAGGTGGCCGGCGCTGTCGGCCTGAAGCTGACGCTGCCTGACGCGCACTTTGCGGAGGGTGGCATCAATCCGGGGTATGCGCCTGGGCAGGATACGATCCTGGCGATGACCTCGCCCGGCGAAGCCTGGATGGTGCCCGAGTGGGTGCGCGCCGTCGGCCCGGACAACGTGTACCGGTGGAATCGTCTGGCCCGCCAGTCCGGCCCCGCTGCCGTGCGTGCCGACATGGGCTTCGCAGCTGGCGGGATAGTGCCCCGTTTCGACCTGGGCGGCATCGTCCAGAGCGCCGAAACCTGGCTGTCCAACGCAGCCAAGAGCGTTAGCGAATTTTTCAGCGACCCTGGTGGTATGGTCTCCCGGCTGATCGTGGACCCGGTCAAGAGGCTGCTAGCGGGCATCGGCGCAGGCGACTGGGGGCGGCTTATCGCCCAGTTGCCGGTCAAGGTCATGCAGGGGCTGGTCGACAAGGCCAAGAGCCTGATCTCCAGCATGTCCAGCGCCGGGTCCGGCGGGTCGGGCGTGCAACGCTGGCGGGGACTGGTGGTCCAGGCCCTGCACATGCTGGGCCAGCCGGACAGCTGGACCGACACAGTGCTCCGCCGGATGAGCCAGGAGAGCGGAGGCAACCCAGCCGCCATCAACAACTGGGACAGCAATGCGAAAGCCGGCATCCCCTCCCAAGGGCTCATGCAGGTGATCCCTCCGACCTTCGCCGCCTATGCGGGGCCTTTCGCCAGCCGGCCGATCACGGACCCGCTGGCCAACATTTATGCGGGCTTGAACTATGCGCTGCACCGGTATGGGAGCCTGTCGGCCCTGAACCGGCCTGGCGGATATGCGGAGGGCGGCATCGTCCCCAGCCTGTACGACAAGGGCGGCTATCTGGCTCCCGGGGTGACCATCGTCAGCAACCAGACGAGCGACCCTGAGCTGGTGTTGACCGGCGACCAGCAGCGCGCCCTCTTCGCCAAGGACGGGGGCCGTCAGGAGTCTCGGGCTGAGAAGCTGCCGCCCATGCAGGTGATTATCAACAACTACGGGGTCAAGGACCCCTACGTTCAGGGCACCATCGACGGCAGGACAGCCGCCCATGCGCTCATGCAGTCGGCGATGGGAGAGTCATGAGCTATATGCCTGCCTACGCGGAGATCCACTACGGGGACAGGACGGTCCTGCTGGCCGGCAGCAAACGGCAGGACCGTCCTGACGGTCTCGGCATCACCACTGAGGGCATGGAAGGCTGGCGCAGCACCCCGGAGGCTAAGGTCACGCTCACCGAGCGCGCATCAGGCAACGGGGCGCACGACATAGCATCCTCGGAGATCCTCTACTCGGCCAGGACCGTCACCATCCACTGGGTGGCGCTGGCCGAGCAGCACGATGCGGTGATCGCCTCACTCAACATGCTCCTGTCCGCAGCCGGCCAGCTGGTCCGCCTGCGCGTGGCGGACGGTGCGGACGACACGTATGCGACCGGCTATGTGACCGTCTCCAGTGATGCCTCATGGCATGAGGGCCGCATGGTCGGCACCATGACCGTCGTCTGCCCCCGGCCCGAGCGGCTCTCCTGGCAGTCTACGGACGTGCAGGTGTACCCGGTGTCCTCCACATCCGGAGGGCTCTTTTACGGGGGCAAGGGACGGGGGCTGGTTTATCCGCTGTCCTACGGGACGGATGCCGGGTCGCCGCAGAGCGTGGCCCTGCTGCGCAATCGCGGGTCCGCCACGGCCTACCCGGTGATCACGGTGACGGGGCCGATGCCTGACGGTGTGCTCCTGGTGGGCTCGGACGGCAGGTCAGTGCAGTGGTCGGGGAGTGTGGCCCGTGTCCCACTGATATTGGATTGCCGGACGCAGACCGCGTCCATGGGCGGCGTGGATGTGAGCCGGCTGCTGACCAGGCGCGGCTTTCCGCTGGTGCCTGCCGGCGGGTCCCTTTCGGTGCAGCTGATGACCCCCGGAGACGGCTGGGCGACCATCAGCGTCCATGACACGTACTTATAGAGGAGGTTTTGATGTCTACTGCTTTGGGAGTGGCCCCGGACTCGTCCGGGCAAGGATGCGACGCGCTCACCCATCGGATGGTGATAGCCGCCCAGTGGGCCAACACCGGCGTCATCCAAGGGCTAGACGTATCGGGCCGTCAGGATCTGCGCTACGGGGTGAGCCCTGGGGCCGCCGTGTGCTCCATGGGCGAGGCGGACGGCATGAGCATCGCCTACTGGGGAGGTGCCGGCGACCCGTGCACCGAGAACACCGTGGATGCGGGAGATGCGACCTACCCGCGCATAGACGCGGTTTATATCATCTCTCACACCGGGTCGCCGGACAATCTTGTGCATGTGAGAGTGCAGCAGGGTACGCCGTCCGCATCGCCGGCCGAGCCTGAGGTGGAGGTCGGCGGCCAGGTGATCGGTTACATGCAGATGCCTGCAGGGGCGATGAGCACCGCATCGGCCATGGCCTGGGGTGATGTGGACTATGCGCTGCCATACGGAGCCGATCTTGGCATGCTGGGGCAGACCGTGGACCGTCGCGTCGACCTGTGGGGCGACGGCAACGTCAAGGTGTGGTACCACGAGTATCCGGTCCAGTTTTATGTGCCGACGGATCGGTGGGTGGAGCTGGAATACAAGGGCGACGTGTCCTACTGGTATCAAGAGCCGGACGGGTCGGCGCGCATGCCTGCCGTGGACGAGTGGCTGAGCTGGGCGGTGACCTTCCAAATGGACGGGGACGACATCCCCTACAGCAGCTTCGAAACCCTTGCCGGGCGGGGCGTGTGGACGCAGGTGTACGGCACCAAGCTGGTCAAGGTGCCCAAAGGCGAACACACGGCCCGCATCCGCAACGGGGTCGCAGCTAAAAAAGGTGGGCCTGGTAGCGGGCCCTTCTTCCATTATGGCTTGAGCGCCAATGGCTTGTCCTATCCTGGCAGGTCGCTGACGGTGTGGGACAAGGGGCCAGCCAAGTGAGTTGGCGACACTGGATCATCGACGTGCGCGACGGTCATGTCATCGCCCCCATCGATATCCCATCCTTTTCATGGGACTTGAGCATTTCCGATTTTGGCTTCCAAACCACGGATAAGGGCACTGGGAAAGCTGATGAGAGCAACCTGACCATCCCCTGGTCCGCTCTGGACGCCAGCACGCCATCCGGGCGTGACAGCCTCCTGGACTCTCGCAGGCGCGGCATCCTCACCTGCTGGGTACGAGACTTGCAAGACCCGGAGGACATGGGCGCGCCCATCATGTGGGGCAAGATCGGCAGCCGGGAGGACACGCTCCTCGATACGACCTTCAGCCTGGAGAGTCCCATGGCCATCCTCCAGTCACGCTACGCGGTCAGGGACGGAGCTTTCCGCGACGGGACCAGCACCGACACGATCAGCTTCGACGCTCTCAGCTTTCGGGGCATATGCAGCGAGCTCGGCCGGATTGCCACCGATGCCAAGCAAGGCGGCAGCCTGCCTATCGACTGGACTTACCTGGGCGAGAAGGGCATCCACCAGCGCACCAACTACCAGGCGTGGAATGTCCAAAATTTATCGGTCTCCCAGCTGATTACGAACATAGCCAATTCAAAGGGTGGTCCAGACTTGGCTTTCCGGCCATACTGGGCTGACCCCAGCCATGCGCGGGTACGTTTCCTGGCTGGGAGCGATGCGGACGTGTACCTGGACATGGGCCATCCGCCGATCCTCCTGTCCTCCTATGCGGGGGCAGGCAGCCTGGAGGGGCTGACCGTCGACTATCAGGACGGCTACCAGCGCTGGTATGCGACGGGCGCAGGGCAGGACGAGAGCACCATCACCGCCTACTGGGAGCAGATGGATGAGATCACCCACATGCAGGACCCGCCCATCCTCCGGGAGGCGGTCTATGGGGACACGGACACCGACAATCTGGCCCTGCTCAAGGAGCACCTGACAGGGGTCGCCACAGCCGGCAGGCTCATGCAGATCACCGGCAGCATCGACTTCGACGACACGGATGCCCGTGGCATGCCCATACACCCGTGCGGGTCGTTCTGGCCGGGGGAGCGGGTCGACCTGGACGTGGCGGGCTTCCCGACCCTGCCGGATGGCCGCTACGAGCTGAGGCTCATGGAGATGAGCGGCGACCAGACCAGCAAAGCGAGCGTCAAATTTGACGTGCTCGATGCGCCGTTCCAGTGATAGTTAAGGAGTATTGATGGCTTTTCACGCTGACATCACGCCCAGGAGCAGGGAGGATACGGCAGCCGGTCTCGCGCAGCTGGCACTGTCAAAGGCGAAAAAACAGCAGACCCGCAAGTCCGGCAGCGCCACCTGGCATAACAATAACGGCACCAGGACGGTCATCGGCCCTGACGCGGGCCTGTCCGGCATCGCCCCCTGGGTGGGGGACACGACCCCTCCGGGCATGCCCTCCGGCATCGGCGTGGACTCGGCTGCCGGCATGATCCTGGTCTCCTGGGACGGCACTTTGCAGGGCGGCGTGCCCGCCGATTTCGACCACGTCCAGATCCTGGTGGATGGGATCGAGGCTGGCCAGCTGCGGGTCAGGGGCACGGCGACCCTGGGCCCGTATGAGGCGGACAGCGTCCACCAGGTGACGGCAAGGGCCTGGGATGATGCGCATGCGGAGGATGGCAGCCCGGCACCCAACGGGTCCGACGTCACAGAGGCTGTGAGCGTGACGGTCAAGAGCGTGGTGGGTGCCGATGAGATCAAGGAGGCGCAGGACAAGGCTCAGCAGGCCATCAACGAAATCGCGGGGGTCAAGCAGACCGCGTCCAGTGCCAGTCAGGCGGCCGCCGATGCGGGCAAGGCCGCTGCAAGCGCCGGCAGCACGGCCAGCCAGGCCAAGAGCATCGCCGACGGCCTGTCCGGCAGTGTCGGCAAGGCCATGGACACGGCCGTCAGCGCAGCGGATACAGCCAAGCAGGCCTCGAGCAGTGCCACCACGGCGGTCAGCCAGAGCGCGGCGGCCAGCAGCAAGGCCGATGCGGCCCTCTCCCGTGGCGTGGAGCTGATCCGCAACCCCGCCTTCGACCCGGCATGGGGGGATCTGGACGGCTTCGGCCTGAGCATGGGCACGAGCGGTGCCCCGGCCAAGCCGCCCCTGCCTTACGCCACATACGGAGCCTTGACGCAGAGGGATTACTTCAGCTCCTGGCGCTTTCCGTTGGATCGTGGACGCAAGTATCGTTTCGGATTCTGGGCCATCTGCGACGGGAAAAACCGGGAGGATCTGCGGATCGGCTGGCGGTATGTCAACCCAAACACGCACTGGGATGAGGCGGTCACGGTCACCCCGGGGGAGGCCTCCTCCTGGGTGTGGAGGGAGGCCGTCGTCGGCACGCCCGACCAGTGGACCGACACGGACCACAGTCTGAGCGTGTGGCTCAACATCGCCGGCTACGGGGACGCTGCGAAAGGCTGGTGGATCACCGGCCTGACCGTCCGGGACGTGACCGACAGCCAGGCCGCCAAGGACCAGGCGGCCAGGGCGCAGACCACGGCTGACGGAAAGAACCGGATCATCGCCTCAGCATCCGAGCCGGCGCACGGGGGTCTGGCTCTGGGCGACCTGTGGATGCAATTGGACAAGGCGAATAATGTCGTGGGTATCCAGGTGTGGAACGGCCAAGCTTTCAAGGATTACGTGCTGTTGGCGCAGGAGGTGCTGGTGGCCGGCAGCGTGGGCACCATCTGCCTGGCGGACGGTGCCGTCGTCGCGGACAAGGTCACCGCCAGCGAGGCGCTGCTGGAAAAGCTGCTCGTGCGCAAGATCAAGGCCGACGAGATCGATGTGGGGATGCTCACGGCCGCCATCGTCAAGTCGGGCCTGTTCTCCACGCCGGACGGGCTGGTCGGTTTCGACCAGTCGGGTTTCTGGGTCAAGGACCAGGACGGCGACTACATTTTCCGCGCCTCCGGGGATGGAGTGCAGGCTGTGGGCGGGTTTCAGACCGCCGTGAAGGGTGACCGCATCCAGCTGAGCCAAACGCTTATCAATGGGACCACTATGGGCGGACTGCAGGGCGTCGCCGGCGACCCGGCGACCCCCTACTGGCTGATCTGGGGTGACCACGATAAGCAAGGGCTGGCCAGCCGGCTGAGGATGGGCACCAGCGCCCAGACGCCGGAAATCAGCATATCACGGGACAGTCATTGGCGCTCGAGCGTTAGCATAACCGCCGACAACCTGGACCTCAACGGTACCTGTTACACCCCGCATATCAACGTGCCCTTTGACCAGTGGATCGACTTCTATCCGGATTTCAGCGACTATTTGAACCGCTCCCGTTTGGATATCGCGGGCGGCATGTGCTACATGACCGTTGCCGTGCAGGGCAACATCCCCCACGGGGGGTATAAGGCCGTGGCGCATATTCGGAAGGTGTACCCACATGCTGGGATGAATGCGCCGTGCACTCTGCAGTATGCCGCCCCATCCGGTGCTTTCATCAGCGCTGACTGGGAACGGGACCCGCAGGTGGTCTACGTGATGAACGTAACGGGGGAAGCGCGCGCCTGGGCTTCAGCCCAGTTCATCTTCCCCTACGGGGGCCAGCTTGATAGCTAGGAGGCTCCTGGATGCCTGACGTGCTGATGACCATCCTCGAATCCATCGTGCCCATGCTCCTGACAGGCGTGGGCGGAGTCTGCGGGTGGCTGCTGAAAAGCCACCGCAAGGAGGAGGCGCGCGACCAGGCCATGGAGACGGGCCTGCGCACCCTCCTCAGGGCCGAGCTCCTGGAGATCCACGCCAAATACGTGCCGCTCGGGCATATCCCGGTGGCGGTAATGGAGGAGGCCGACCGCGTTTACAAGGCCTACCACTCCTTGGGGGGCAACGGGACGGGCACCAAGATCTACGAGGAGATCAAGGCCCTGCCCACCGTCGACTGACCCCATCAATGTTTCCAGCCGCCCATCCGGGCGGCTTTTTTCATACCTACTTTAAGGAGGATATGCATGCGATGGTCTCATGCGCGGCATGCGCGAGCCAAACCCCGGTACGCGAGGATCGTGGTGGGGGCGATGGCCGCCCTGGCCATGCTCAGCCCCGGGGTCGCCTACGCGGACGCCGGCTTCGACAACGCAAGCTACCAGGGGTGCTACGACGCCCGGAAAGCCAAGGAATCGGGAGCCTCGTTTTCGATCACCAAGATCACAGAAGGGACCGGCTACGTCAATCCCTCTGCGGACTGCCAGCTGGCCGCCAACAAGGCCGCGGGCCTGCGGATCGGGGCCTACGGGTACGCCAGGCCCGAGTACGGCAACAGCCCGGAGGAGGAGGCCGACTTCTTCAACGCCCAATCCAACTCGCGCGGACTCGTGCATGCGGGCGTGATCCCCTTCTTGGACTGGGAGCCGCCTGCAAAGTACCGGGGCGACACCCAGTGGGCCAAGCGGTGGCTGGACCGTGTGGCCTCCTACTGGGGGACCAAGCCGATCATCTACATGTCCGCGTCCACGATCAGCGCAGGCGACTGGCGGGCTGTGGCCGGAGCCGACTACGGGCTCTGGGTCGCCGGCTACCCGCACGGGTACAAAGGCGAGCGTCTGAGAGACCCCGGGGCACCGCCCTACTCGGTGGCACCCTGGCCTTTCGCTGCCGCCTGGCAGTACTCCTCCACAGGACACGTGCCCGGCGTGGGGACCGCCGTGGACGTCAACTGGTGGTATGGGGATGCGGGGACCTGGTCCAAGTATGCGAATGCCCCGGTCGGCACGCAGGCCAATCCGGCCACACCGTCTCCCACACCCTCCCAAGGTGCGCCTGTCGGTGATGTGGGCAGCCTCGCCACGGCAGTCATCCGTGGTGAGTACGGCAATGACCCGCAGAGGCGAGCCTTGCTGGGGAACAGGTACTCGGAGGTCATGGCCGTGGTCAACGAGAGGCTCCGCGGCAACTCCGGCGGAGGCACCGGGAGCGGCACCTATGTGGTGCGTCCCGGCGACTGCCTGAGCGCCGTCTTCGGCGGTAGCTGGCTCACCGTGGCCAGGCTCAACGGTATCCGAACACCCTACGTGATCCACCCAGGCCAGCGTCTCGCCACCGGCAGTGGTGGTGGAGGAGGCCGGACCGTGACCGTGCAGCGTGGGGACACGCTCTCCGGGATCGCCGCCAGGCTCGGCATCCCCCAAAACCGGCTGCACGGCTACCGGTCCGGCAACCCCAGCCTGATCTACGCCGGAGAGACGCTCAGATACTAAGGAGGTGATATTGATGACCGATACCACAATCAACGAGGAGGGCAGGCCCTACTGGCTGCCCGACTGGCTCTACCAGATCCTCAAATGGGTAGGACTAGGCTTCTTGCCTCTGCTGGGGGCTTTCGTTCACAGCGTCGGCCCAGTCTGGGGGCTGCCCCACACGGATGCCATCGTGACTACGATCTACGCGCTGGGAGTGCTCATCGCAGGCTGCATCGCAGGCAGCGAGGCCAAGGCCGCATTCAGCAAATAGCGGCCTGCCCACAAAACAATCGCCCTCGCTTCGGGAGACCGGAGCGGGGGCGGTTTTCTGCGTTCTGCCTAAGCGGCGGCTATTGCTCTTTGGCAGGGCCGATGACGGTGCAGGTGCCGTACTCGGAATGTACTGGTGCTGGTGCCGGGTGCTCCTGGCCGGTCGTGTCATACTCTGCGCCATTGGTGCAGGTCAGCAGCCACAGGTTTGTCCCTGCCGGCTTCCGGTCTGGGAAGTAGCCCAGGTACTGCCTGGTATCAGGATTATAGACGAGGATGCCCACGGCCTCGCTCACGCCGGGCCTGTATGAGATGCCGTGCTTGACCAGCTTGCCGGTAGGGCAGAAGAATCGCAGGAACGATGGGTTGACCGGGATGCCATTGAACGTCTTGTCCATCAGGTGCAGCTGCTCCATGTAGGCTCTGAACTTCTTGTTTGCCTTATCCAGGGCGAGCTCATGCTTGTGTCTGGTGAGGGTGATGCCTAGCGCGGTGGAGGCCACGATGTCGGTCTTGCTGACGGCCGCCCTGGCGGCCAGGTCGTGGATGGCATCCCGGATGGCTTTTTGCTCGTCGGTCAGGTCGGGGGAGGAGAAGTCCTTGCCGAGCTGGCTGTCGTCGTCGGTCACGTCGTCCAGCAGGCCGACAAGCCCGTCCTGGAGGGTGTCCTCCAGGATCGGCTGGGGAACGTCGGTCTTGCTGTAGTGGCCGGGGATGGTGAAGTCCCAGCCGGCTTCCCTGCTGGGGTTCTCCTGCTCGGCACGGCGGCGTATGCGGTAGACCGTAGGCCTGCTCAGACCGGTGCAGACCATGACATCCAGGTATGTGGCCCCCAGGTCGAAGGCCTGGACGATGAGGTCGTCACGCCGTTTTTCGATCTGCGCTGCTTTGCTGATGTCCTCGGAGGCATCCAGGAGCATCCTCCTGGCCTCCGCCAGGGTTGTCGGATCGTGTCCCATGTACGTGTTGTTCATTGTTCCAGTCCTTCCTCTCTCAGTTCCCGACCCCACCGGTCCAGCATGTCCAGGCTGCGCCGGCCTCCCTGCCTCCAGTCGGCCAGGTCGGTGATGAAGGTCGCGTAGTCCACGGCCATTCGCTTGTCTTTGAGCATGCCGGCTATCCTGCCGGCCGCGTGCATCGCTCCCGTGTCCATGAGCTGGCCGAACAGCAGGACGCTGATGGTGACCTGCTTTCCGGTCTGCCGGCTTTCCTCCTGCTCCATCCGCTGCACCTGGGAGTCCATGAGCGGCCGGCCCTCCTGGACGGCCTGCAGGAGAGCCAGGTTCATGTCCCGCTGGCCCACATGGTAGGTGAGCATGAAAAGCCCCTCACGGACCGCCTTGATGCGCGCCTCGAGCAGGTCGGGCTCCCGGTCCAGCCATTCAGGATCCCCCTTGTACATCCAGAATGGGGTTTTGGCATCGTACTGGGTGCGGCACCGGCCCAGGTCCGCCGGCTCCAGGTAGATGCCCGTATCCTCGGCTGGCTTCCGTCCGGCCCGGTCCGCCAGCAGCTGGGTGACCATGTCCCGCACCCAGCTGCTGAACTCCGCGTGATCGGTCATGCCCATCAGTCCTCGCTCATCAGGGACTGGTAGAGGTCGGCCTCGCTGGTGCCCGCACCGTAGCGGGTGACCGCGGTGACGATGATCTGCGCCTCGCGCTGGGTCATGTGCCCGGGCTGGCCGTGGTCCTTGCGGCCCCGCACGTAGAAGACATGGCCGGGGGCGTAGGCGTCGACCCCGCCGGAGGGGGTGGCGTTATAGGGCTTGGCGGCGATGTAGCGGCCGTCCTTGTCGAAGTAGACGCCGTAGTCCTTCTGGGTGTCGTTGCATTCCTTGGCGATCCGGCGGGCGGCGGTGCTGATTTGGAGGCCGTTCTTCTTGTCCTTGTCCACATCGTCAAAGACCTGGGCGGTGGCGACGGGGTTGCTGTCGGTGTAGTCTTCGTACATGATGATCTCCTAAGCAGATCGTCCGCCCCCAGGAGTGGCTGCTCCGTGGGGGCTTCTCTTTTCGCTGACACTTATAATGTATCGCAGTGAACCAAATGTATCAAGGTGAAACAATCTCGGGCGTGTTGCATTGATCTACCGCAGGATATGCACCGTCTTCCTGCGGATGAGGGGCTTGTCGGCCGGGCCTTTGACAAAGGGCGGGATCCACTGCCGGCGGCGCAGGGCATGGTTCTTGCCGTAGGGCTGCTCGCGCCAGAAGCCCCGCACGATCCACCGGTGCGAGTACTCGCGGGTCTTCTCGCCCGGCTCGGCCTGCTCGCCCGGCCGGTGCAGGTTCTCCCGCAGGAGCAGCATCTTTACCTGGGGGATCTCCTTCTGCTCGTATCTGGCGGGTACCCGGTCCAGAGGGGTTACCCTGGGGGCGCGGGTTTCGCTGATCGTGGGCTGCAGGCTGAGCGCCCAGGCGGCTTTGAGCACGTCCTCCAGGATGCCCGGCCTGCGGCCATGAGCAAAAGTCACATAGCCGAGGGGCAGGCGCGGATCGCACTCCCTGACATAGGCCGGCTCCCTGCTGAACACCTCGGTGACCAGGGTGGTGCCTGTCTGGCCGATAGGGGTCACCGTCCACTCGATAGCATCGACTCTGCATGAGCGGCTGTCCGGATAATCCTGAAGCCGGAAGGGCAGGCCATCCTGGAAGACCATGAACCCCGTACCGCTGGGCGGCCGCACGTCGGGCAGGTCGCCGGCCTCGGCGGTGTCGGCGGCCAGGGTCGCCATGTCCCGGCTCACCCACCAGATGGGCGAGGACCGCAAGGGCTCACCAATCCGCCATGAGTCGTCCAGAGGCTGCCCGCTCGCGATGGCTGTCCTCCGGCCCAGGTCGTCCTTCCAGTCAGCCAGCTTATCCCTGATCCAGGGCAGCCAGACGGGGGAAAGCGTCGGCTTGCTCTTACGCCTGCTCATCATGCTCCTCATACTGGATGCGAGCCCCGGTCTGACCGGCGATCTGCTTGGCGACCATGCGATGCCAGGCCGGGGGCATGTCGTCCTCGGGCCCCTGGTCCTGCATAGGCACAGACAGGATGTCCTCATGGTCCTGGACTCCCTTGTCGATGCTGGTCTGGGTGAGGACCTCCAGATCATGCATGGCGGCCTCCACCGAGTCGGGGATGGGGAAACGTCCGTTCTCCCAGCGCTGGACGCTCTGCCGGCGCACGCGCATATGCGAGGCGAGCCACTTCACAGTCAGATGGAGCGACTCGCGTGTGCTCTTGAACTCCGCAGGGGTCATGCCAGGACGGCCTCGTGGCGCTCCAGCACCTCGTACAAGTCGACCTCGCGAGCGGCCTCCTCGACCGCCTGCCGGTCGATGCCGGCATCGGCGTCGCAGGTGGCCATGCCGCTGACCGTGACGTTCACCCCCAGGGGGCGGGTGGCCTTGTTCAGCTCGTCCACATAGTCGGGGACAGCCTCGTCCAGGTCGATGTCGTCTGCGACATGGTCGAGCAGATCCTTGAAGCTTCCGGCGGTGGGGTCGATGATGGTCTCGAAGTCTTCTGCGTAGATTGCGGTAGTCATTTTCTTAGCCTTTCTTGCTATTGGCTGGAAGCCTTTGCTTCCTGCTGACATTTATAAATATAGCACAGTGTGGGCACAGTGCAACTCTGGACTCCTCCGGGCGTGTCGAGCTTCTAATCACCATCATCCCGCTACTCCGGCCTATCATCCAGGTATGGCCTATATCCCTGATGATGTCTCACAGATCCCCGACAACCACCCCGGCTATGTGCCCGCCTCAGACTCCGACCGGGAGCGGCTGACCATCCTCCTGCACAAGCGGCTCGACCAGATCATCGACCAGGAGCAACAGGCCGGCATCAGCCGGCAGGACCGCGAGCGCCTGGCCGCCATCCACCAGCAGATCAGAGCAGACCTCGCCGTCATCAGATACGGGGCCACCGAGCGGACCGTCAGGGAGATCGAGCGAAAATACCGGCATATATAAGGAGTGGGCTATTTGCCGGCCCAGCCGATCTGCTCCAGTCCCAGGCTCTCGTCCAGTGTCTCCATGGCCCGCAGGCGCTCGCTGTCGTCGGCGTGACGGTAGTGCTCGACCATGGCATCGGAGGAGTGGCCGACGATTTCCTTGATAAGCTGCGCGTCCACACCCATGGACGCCAGCAGGGTGACCACGCTGTGTCTGGTCTCATGGCCTGAGTGAGTCTCCGGGTGGGGGATGTGCGCCAGCTCCATCAGGCTGCGGAAGTCCACAGTATCCTGCTTGGGATCGATGACGGAACCATCGACGTTGTGGAACAACAAACTATATGGATTCGGTTGTTTGCTAGTGGCTTTTATGTGCTGCTGTAACACTTGGGCCAGTACGGGCACTATGGGGACTCTGCGCCCTGTCAGGCTCTTGGGGTGGGTGAGGCACCAGCGGCCCGAGAGGTGGAGCATGTCAAAGCCGTCAGGGATTCTCCATTTCCAGTCCGGGCAGTTTGCACCTCGTTTCTTTTGGCACGGCCAGCCATCTGGGCCCTTGCTTCCGCACCCGTGGTCTTTCTGGAGTTCCTCCAGCTTCCAGTTGACCTCATAGCTGCCTACCAGGGCCTTTGTTTCCACGGGGACTTGTTCCGTGACTTTGATGGTGCCTTTCTGCGGGTTGCCATCCGCATCCAGGTATTCGCATTCTTTCTCGACTTCGCGGTCCTCGTATGATACGGTTCCGGCCTTGTACAGGCGGAGGTCCGGCTCGCGGGCACCAAGGATCTCCCCTTGGCGCATGCCGGTCAGCAAACGGAACCACATGCGCGCTCCCACTGCTTTGTCGGGCATTGCGGCAGCAGCTCGCAGCATCGATTCCATCTCGGGAACGCTGAAGGCGGTTCTCTCCCGACCAACCTCCTTATATTGGGCATCCTTGCTTTGAGGGATGGGCAGCTTCTCAGCAGGGTTTGACGGGATTATCCTGTCCCTCTTTGCATCCTCAAAGAGGGAGTGGAGAGTCGATCTCAGCTGCTTCTTCAGGCTTAGCCCTGCACTGCCCAATACGCGTCCTTTTCGGTCATGAGCCTTTGCTGTGGCCAATATGTGCGTAACGGTCGATGGCGTGAACTGTGCTAGAGGCTTGTCCTGATAGTCTGCGAGATGATTCCTCAAGACGTTGGTATACATCCTGTAAGTCTTGGGATCCACCATCTCCTTTTTCTTTGCCAGAAAGACGGGGGAGTAGGAGCCCAATGTGGCTTTCTTGTCCACTTCAACCCCGTCGTTCTCCTTGAGCTCCTTGCGCCAGGCACGTACTTTTGCTGTGACAGCGCCGGCAGTGTCTGCAGTGAAGGTCTTCTTGCGCGGGTTCCCGTTAGGCAGGTATCCGACGTATATCTGCTGCTGCCATCTCTGCCTGCTTTTGACGACCGGATTGCCGTCCTTGTCCCGGCTCTTCCAGGTGGACCTGAACTTGTACGGCCTTGCCTCGCCGTTCGCTCGCCGCCTTGCCATCCGTCCTCCTATTTTGTTGGATATATTTAGGACATAGAACTGACCCTCAGTAGTGTATCAGTAACACATTAGTTGTGCTATAACTGTTGATATTCCGCCATTCTTGAGGAGCTGTTCCCAAATCTCCTCTTATTATACAGCTGACTACGGATCAGCAGGTTGCAGGTTCGAATCCTGTCTGGCGCACCACACGGAAGCCCTACAGCCACAAAGGTTGCGGGGCTTTTCCATTACTCGGGAAGTTTGCTTAAAACTTGATTTTGTGTGACATTCGTGTGACAAAGGTTCCCGCAAAGGAAAAGCCCCGCCGGAGTGGGGCTGATCCGTTGGGATCTGGTTACTGATTGAGATGCTGCATAGCGTAAGCCACTTCTTCGGGGGTGAACTTACCTCCGTACGGGCTGGCGAGCTGATGCTGGATTTCTGCTGGGCTCATGTGCATTTTCTGGTAGTCTTTGGCTGCGGCGAGAGCAGTGGCCTTGTAGTCGGCTTTTAGGCTATCTACGGCGTGCTGGGCGACATTGGGCGTGAATTTATCCTCGCTGGTGAGCTCGTAGTAGATGTCCTCCTTGCTCTCGTGTACTGTTTCCAAATAGTCTTTGGCTCTGGCGTAAGCAGCCGCGTTGTCGTCGGCTTGGAGGTTATCTACGGCGTACTGGGCGGCCTCGGGCGTGAATTTATCCTCGCTGGTGAGCTCATCGTAGATGCCCCGCTTGCTCATGTGTATTCTTTTCTGGTAGTGTTTGGCTTCGGCAAGGGCATTGGCGTTGTAGTCGGCTTTGAGATGGTCTACGGCGTACTGGGCGGCCTCGGGCGTGAATTTATCCACGCTCGTAAGCCTATCGTAGATGCCCTGCTTGCTCTTGTACAGAAGCTCAGAGTAGTCTTGCGCCTGAGCCAGAGCCGCCTTGTGATTGTCAGAGTCAGGGTTAGCAGGTTTTTTAGGGGCTTTTATAGTTTTCTTCATCTTGTTCAGTTGCTGTGATATGCCGGCTGTCTCGATCTTGGGGACGCTGATTGGCAACTTGATGTTTGATCCTGCGGTTGCGGCAAAAACAAGAATGGCAACGACTGCGATGACGACCCAGAACCAGACCTGCTTGTAAAACGGCTTTTCCTCCGGCGGCTGCATCCACGGGGGCACGGGTGTCGGCGGGGTCTGTGTGGTCTTTGGAGTCTGGGGGGTCTGTGGGGTCTGTTCAGCGTTGGACATGACTTATCCCTCTTTCTTCATCCTCTATGACTACCAGCAGGCTACCATTTATTCTGTACGATGGTCGTGCCTGTGGGGGGGGGGGGGCAGGTTCGTGCTTTGCAGCGCGTCTGGTTCGAATGGGTATGGGCTGGTAGCACTGGTAGCCCTGGTTGATTTGGAGGCTGACGTCGGGTTCGCAGACGATCCGATGTTCGAGGGGTTGGCGGGCTTCAGCGCGGTTTCGTGCCTTGTACGGCGTTTCAGGCGCAGGCCGTAAACGCTTGTTCTAGTGGCGTCGGTGTGCTGCCAGTGGATGGTCGCCGGTCTTGACTGTGTCCAAGCACATAAGCCGCCTTCTTATTTTCTGAGAGTCGAAGGAAATCCGCAGTCAGAGAGGATAGGGGCTAGGCTTTCCGTCATACGTTGCTCGGCCCTGCGGATGACCACCTTGATGTCCGACACGATATAGTCGCAGATCTCATTGGCAACTGCTACGTCTATCGGAGGCTTTGCATTTAGCCAGTTCGACATTGCGGATCTTGCATGGTCCAGGGCGTCTGCCACCTTGCCTTGGCTGTATCCGTGTGAGGCGTGGAACCCTCAACTCTACATCAATGTATTTCCGTACAAGATCGCTCTGTTGTGAACAGTACCGGTCGTGCAAGCACTAACCTGCTTTTTGGTGAGCAGTAGCTGAATCCAATGCGGGTAGGCTGACCGATGCGTCATCAACCCTTCCGGCTAGTCATACTTAGAAGCACAGCTATATCACGCAAAGAACCACGAGGAAGGTCAATACAGCTCTAAATGGATGCATGTATATCCGCGGACATCTTGTTGATACCTTATTTAAATATTGAATTATGATTATCAGATAATTACTTTTTCTTGTTGGACAAAATTGAACTAAATCTTTTCTACTTAATATCGAAGCATGGTCAATCCCGCAAAGATTCCCGCGCCTATTAGACTAACTGCCGCGAGAATTGCGGTATTCGTAGGACCGACCAAGTCTGATAACCAGCCGGTTAGAGATCCTCCGATTAGATATCCGACCGTACCTACCGCGCCTATAGTGGACATCACAGAAGCTCTATATTCATTGGGGGAGAGAACCTGCTCAAGTAATTCTTCAATTACATTGGCAATTGTATAGAATAAAGAAAATACAAAAAAACTGCAGAAAGCGAAAATCAGAGATTGACCGCTCAATGCAAACGCGCAGAAGGCTATTCCAGAAGCGATGAGGGACATCGACAAACTTTTTATTGCTGATCGGGTATTTGAGGAAAAAGGTGCAGCTAGTGCTGCTCCAATAAGTGCCCCAATGGATCCAATCGTGTTCAAATACCCGTAAACTGAGTTTGGAGCATGTAACACCGTACGGGTGAAAACGACGAGTAAAGTTTCTTGTAGTCCGAGGCCGAACCAAAGTGCGAGAACAACAATGGACAGGGCAGCAAGAAGTCGTTCCTTTTTGATAAGTCCAAAAACATTTTTTAATCGAATGTTGGTTGAAGAAATTATCCTTTTTAACTTAACCCAGAAGGAAATACTATGACTTTCCCGAAAACCATTGTGTGAATCGACAGTTCGCTTCGAATTATGCTCCTCATGTGAATAGCAACCGTCAAGTGAGGCCGCAATTAAGCTACCAAAAGCAGCAACCGCAAATGCAGCGACACCGTTGAAATTGGTGAGCAAACCGGCGAGGGCGCCAGAGGCGATACCTGCAGCATTGATCATGAACGATAAAACAGAATTGAGAACTGACAGTTTTGAATCTGAAACTAATTCAGCAGCTTTTGCATATCGCGCCGGCTTCATAACCGCAGCTATGCTTGTTATAACAAAAGCAAGAATAAATGAAAGAGCAATGTTATGGTTGAATGCGAGCAACAAACAACAAAGAGCTCGTAGCGTTCCGCCCACTGCTAAAACGATTCTGCGATTATATTTGTCAGCTATGCCAGAAAACAGTGGAGCTACAATTAAATTTGGCATAAAGGTAACTAAAAAAAGGGCGCTGACCGCCAACGGAGACGATCCCGAAATATCGTATACATGAATGGTCAGTAAGAGATTAACGATTCCACCGACAAGACTGGTAAAGAAAGCACCAAGAGATAATGTAACCAATGGTTTGTGTCTCAAAACGTCTTTGAGGGCTACGAATGTTGTCGCTGCTTTACTTAACATGTGGCATACATCCTTCGTCTACTGATGGCTCAGTCAGCAGAATGGTTTAAACCTTCAAGGATTTCATCGTGTGGAATTCAAATTCCGTAATAGATAATATTATGCCATCCGTGACTTGTTCATCTTTGATTTCAAAATGGCCAATTTGGGTCTAGTAGAATCCGTGCTTCGGCTCAGTACTGCATTTTATGCTCCACGAGGTTAGGTTCAAGTGCTACGGGGATTGCTTAATTAAATCTTGTCTTCTTGGAAACGACATGCTGCATCTTTGCGGCATTTATATATCAGGTTTCCCATGTTGGTGCTACTGCTCGATATGCGTACAGCCATTAGGTATTCTTCATATATTTGTATTTGTTCGCAATCGGCAACCGCATGAGGGCAGTCAGAACTAAAATCCCGGCGATCCCAAGGGTAGTGATTGCGACATTTCGATCCGCGCTCCAACCTATGATCGGGTTGCAGACCATGCCAATCAAGCTTCCCAACGAGCTCGCAATATTAAGAACGGTAGAGCGCTGATTAGGCGGAATCAAACTATTCGCAACTTTCGAAGTTATGGGCCCTCTTCCATTCATGCCCACTGCGACGAGCAGGAATCCGATCGCTACGACGATGGCGAAGGAACTGCCATGTGCGCGAAATGGGCTGCCCCTATAGTAAAGGCTAAAAAGAGAGCTTTTGATCCTTTGAGGTATACCTCAAGCTTGTCAGAAAGGTAGCTATAAACTGCGGCTCAAATAAGAGCAGCGGACGACAGCAAGCCCCAGTATGACATAGGCAAATTCGTATGCTCATATAAGGGTTGATTTAACGTATAAACAGCGTTGAAAAGCACGTATTAAATCTTATGGGGTATGGAAGTAACGTAGGTGTAGTCGTTTCATAAGGTCAGGAAGGGAATTATGGGGAGACTGCCGTATTTAGCTCAGCTCAAAGATGTTTATTCATTTGGAAGAACAACTACAGCTCGTTCGACATTGCCTATCCTGATAAGAAGAATTATCTTGCAGTCGAATCAAACAATCACTTTTATTAAAATGCCCGGAGAGGAAGATACGGACCTAGGTGGATACGATGGTCAAGTGCGTGCTGGGCAAGGAAACGCATTTGTTCCATCAGGGTACAGTGTATGGGAATTTGGCACATCTCGTGGTATCAAAGCTAAAGCCAATTCTGACTATAACAAGCGTACAAAAAACCCATTAGGCATAAACCAATCCGAAACCACCTTCGTCTTTGTTACCTTGGGGAGATGGGCGGGTGCACAGGCTTGGGCTCGCGAGAAAAACAAAGAGGGAAGATGGAAAGAAGTCCGTGTATATACCGCCGATGACATATTAACAGCGCTTGAGGAAACTCCAACGGTATATTTGTGGTTTTCAGAAATGTGCGGGAAATCGGTTCATGGGTTATCCAGTCTGGAAACTTGGTGGAATGACTACCGAAAACCGTGTGATAATCTACTTACTTCTGAGCTTGTCTTGTGTAATCGATCTAATGAAAGAAGTCTTCTTACGAAGAAACTAAATGAAAGCAAGCCGAGTCAAATAATAATACGGTCTGTCACGATTGAAGATTGTCTTGCATTCGTGGCGGCGACTTTGCTTTCTGATGAGCAAGGAATGCTGTCTAAAGCGGTGGTCGTTAGTGAGGCAAGCGCACTAGAGTATTTAAGACAAGTGTCAGAACATCTAATTGTGCTTTTGTCAGATGCTGCTCTAGTAAGAGAAGCTCAACTACTTACCGGACACCATATAGTTATTGGTGTAAATAAAGTGCAGCAAGTCGCACCAACAATAAATTTGCCTGACATCTCGTATGAAAAAGCCGTAAACTATTTCAAAACAAAAAGTATACCGGATGAAAAACAAGCGGAGTATGCGCGTGCGGCACATAAAAGCTTACCATTGCTGCGTAATAAAATTGCTTTAATACCTCTTCCAGATGAGCTCTTACCGAATTCAAATTCTCCTCATGTAAATCAACTAGTTAGAAGAGCATGGATGCTTGGGCGGTGGGACGGTGCACTGAAAGGGGATGCAGACGTTGTTGCCCGTTTTGTGATAGACCCCAGCGATGAAGAGTTAACTGCTGCGCTACTTAAAGACGCTAATAGTGCTAATCCAGTTTTTTCAATGTTTGGAAGTGTGCGTGCAGTTATTTCACCCGTTGAGAGTGCTGAACGCTTTTTGCAAGCGATAACAAGATCCGATTTGGATGCCTTTCGAGAGGTAGTTTGTTCTGTACTGGAAGAAGTAAATCCCGCCCTTGCACTTCCAGAAGATCAGCGATGGGCGGCAAAAATTTATGGAAAGGAGAGGAAAGAATCTGACGATCTTAGAAAGGGAATTAGTACTACACTTTCCTTGCTAGGTTCCTCGAGTGCGACTGTAAGCGATTTTCCTTCTCTGTCTTTTTCGGATTGGGCGGCCAATGTTGTTTCAGATATACTGCGTTTCGCAAATGACGATTGCACCGGGGGCATATGGATTTCGATAAATGATGTTTTGTCGGAACTTGCTGAGGCGGCACCTGAAGAGTTTCTGGATGAATTGCAAAGAGCAATAAGTCCAAGCGGTGTATTCATGGATAAATTATTCCACGAATCATCTAATTGGTTGGCACCTACCAGCCCGCATATACAAGTGCTTTGGGCTTTGGAACGTCTGGCAATGATTCCCGATTATTTTGGGAGAGCTATGTGGTTACTTGCATTACTTGCTGATCGCGATCCAGGCGGGAAACTCGCTAATCGGCCGTTAAACTCTCTCGCTACTATTCTGCGTGTAGGGTATCCTCAAACAGCTGCGTTATCAGATGAAAGGCATTCGTTCGTTCAAAAAGTCTGCAGAAAGCTACCTGAGGTTGGTAAATCACTAGTTATTGCTCTCATTCCTACGGCAGGAGAAAGCACTTCAACAATTATGCCGTTTGAATTTAGACAATCTGCTTCACCAAGTAAGCCGACCAATAATCAAATCGTTGATGATATTAACGTATATCTTGGCTGTGCTATTGACCTTGCTGAAAGTGATCCATCAATCTGGATCAAGATTATCTCTAAGTTGCCTTATTTGTCTCAAAAGAGCAAAAATACTGTTTTGAATAGGCTTAGTCTAGCTAAGTTGAAACCAACCGATACACGTGATGCGATATGGTTGGAGTTTTATAAACTTATCGGAAAATATCAGTCTTCAGCAAATGTGTCATCGTCTTTATCTCTCGAAGATATCAAATATTTCAAATCGGTCATGAAAGAGTTAGAACCAGTCGATCCTGTTGTTCAAGTAGCCCCGCTATTTACATACGACTGTTTGGTTTACGTCTTGGACAATAATAACCAGTCGATTGATAGAAAGCAGCTTCTAGGAAAAGCCAGAAATGAAGCAATTAGTGAGGTCTTTGAGGAAGGTGGTCTGGAGAGCGTATTGCGACTTGCCAAAAGAGTTGAATGCCCTTGGATCGTTGGAGACGCGTTTGCTTGCCTCGGCCTACAGATACAAGACCACACGATTGCAAGACTCTTAGAAAGCGAGTTTTCCAAAGTATGTTATTTTGCGAGTTCAGCTTTGTATAGGCTAACTAATGGTAAATTAAGCAATCTACTGGAGATAATGCATAGTGATAGTTTGTCCAACACGGTGAAAGCTCGCTTGCTCTTGCTCTCTAATGAATTCGAGGAAGTATGGACATCTCTTGATAGTTATGATAAAGAAGTGGAGATGATATATTGGCTAGAGTTTCCAATTAATCACTTAGGATTCGATTTCATGCTGGCCAACGAAGCAGCAAAACAGCTGGCAAGTCATGGACGAATCGTGGGCGCTCTCAAATTGCTTGCATTGTATCGTGATGCTGGTGCTGTTAAAGTCGATCCGGGCTTAGCGGCTGATCTTATGGAAAAGTTGCTGATATGCCATGATCATGAAAGTGAGACATTATCTAGTTTTGAAATAGAAGTGCTGATAAAACTCCTCCAAGATAGTGAGAGTGTAGAACGTACTCGCCTTGAAAAACTTGAATGGGCCTATTTGCGAGCAATTAATGATGGACGTGTGTGCTTATTTTTACACCGGAAACTCGCTGATAACCCGCGCTATTTTGCTGACATAATCTCTCTCGTCTACCCAGAAACTGCTAATGTTGGAAAACAGCCGAATGTTCCGAAAGAACAGTCGGAAAATGCTTGGCTTCTGCTAAATACTTGGAGAACGATTCCAGGAGCGGTCAATGAGTCAAATGAAATCGTCGAGGAACAACTCAGAGCCTGGATTCAAGAAGCACAAAAGATATTGGGCTCGCGTAACCTAATTAAACAAGGAAACTACTATATCGGGAAAGTACTGGCTCACGCTCCTGCTGATGATGACGGAACATGGCCATGTAAATCAGTATGTAATGTAATAGAAGACTTTCAGTCCACATTTTTAGATAAAGGTTTCAGTACTGAATTGTTCAATAAAAGAGAGGCATTTTTTCGTGGTTTAGAAGAAGGCGGGAAACAAGAGTACGAGCTTGAAGATGAACTCCAAAAATGTGCTAACAGAATTAATGTTCAATGGCCAAATGTGGCTGCGCTGCTAACAAAACAAGCAAGAGAATATCACTCAATGGGATTAAATGAAGATGAGCAAGCTAGAAGGTATAAAGAGGGAATAGATTATTGAGTCTGGTGCTCTGGACTACGGATAATGTGGTTTTGCCTTTGGTAGTTAAGCAGTAAAACTGGTAATAGTCCTACTCCTCGGCATTTTGAGTGGTACATATACGGCCTGAAGGCTTTTATTTTATTCTTGTTCGGTGTATTCCATACAAGTAATGTGCCTGTGCCTTTTGCCATTCAAAAGAGTAAAGAATAAATCAATTAGTGTGTAGAAGCGTATCAAGCAGCTGCCATACAACCGTTTCTTCACTATGCCAGGCTTGCATGCGGCATGTAGTACACGTTTAGGTGATTAAGGTGGGTAAAGGAGAGGCTGGGATCATTGCGGGAGACCAGCAGGATCCAGAAATATTTGATACCAACCCAGGTATGGGCTAGAAAAGCTGTGATCCGATCTCACCAACTTTACTGGTCGAAGATCTTTTCTATCGCGTATTCCACATCTTTAGATGACTTAGAGTTGTGGAATAAGACAGTATGCAAACAAGGTGGGCAAAGTTCAAATGAACAGCATTTGAAGTAATCACCAAAACATACGGCAACGGCATGAGCCTGATTAATGACTCTAAACAAGTCGCCTTTACGATGCAGGAAGGCAAAGTTTTTTGATATTTCGGATGCGCGGGCCGATCCATTGAAGACGAATCTTGTTCCACAGTAGTTTCATGTGGTTTGTCGTCATTGTTTAACTGGTTTTATACCCTAGTAAAGTTGGGGCGTGCTGATTACCATGATGAGAATCTTGAGGCAAATTTGCGAGTTTTACAGTATTAGATGACGTATTTCAGAAAAATACGTCTATTCCGACTGCTTAGAAGAATGTAAGAGAAAACGACAGACAGTTAAAATCACTGTAAAAGATAAATCGAACCATCCCCGCCCATTTCAAAAAGATTCCAAAATAGAGTGCATAACGTAATTGCTGTTTTAGGCTAATTGAACATTACGTCGCTTTATCTGAAATCTGCTGTCTGACTGCGAACGCGTTCTTGGGTAGATTTTTGATAGTGAAGGAACAAGTACTGGCTTTTCCTATTTATCTTCAATGAAGAATATGTCCCATCGCTGCCTAGTGTCCATGTACCAGCAAGTACTATCTTGCTATCTTGATTGTGGAAAATCGTGTCTTTGAATTGGCTATAGATTCTGTAGTCAGGTACTCTAATATTCAACTTATATGGATGTTTTGTTGCGGTTTTCAGGAATATCTTGTGCCCTCTATTCTCAAAAAACCATGATTTTTTGACAGCTTCCACCAGCATCTGTCCGCTTGGGCCATTTGGATGCATGTCTTCGCTGCGCTCGTCAAATAGTATTTCACCAAACTTGGAATTGTTAAATTCCTCATTGGGAAGGTGTTGCTTGCAAAGTGTATAAAGCTCTCGCACAGTTGTTGGCTGTCTGCACGATATGCTGCTGGTTGCTCGTATGTCAATACGTCCACCTTCTGTTTGCCTTGATGGACGATAAGGAACTCTTGTTTCTATTTTTAATATAGCTTTTTTATAGTCGAATTTGGGATCAACATACAGTTCAGCGGTCGTAGCATCACCTGAACTGTAAGGGCAGTATTCAATATGCCGGTGCAGTTTTCGATTTGCTGCAAAGTATCCATTTCTATTGCCATCTGTTTGGCATATGTAGAGATAGGCATCACAGTGCGGATTAGGACAAAAGTACCGTATATTGTGATCCTCAGCCAAGGCTTGCAGAACACTTATATACTGAGTCCGGTCTGAATCCAGATAGGCATGATCAACCATTTGATCTCCTTTAGCTGGCTGCAGCACTCTCTACACTGACGGCGTATGGGGTCACTTCTAGTCAAACCTGCTCCTGCAATTTTATCACCGTGCTGTCTACAGGTACTTGTGTTTAAAATGCAGGACGGTAATCAATGAAAGGCAACTGTGAATCTGTATATGCGTGGAATAGGTCCGAGCTGAGCTTGGTTTATGTTTGAACTGTTATGTGATAGTTTCTGTAAAAGCCGATTGAGCAACAATCTATCTATTTGGTCCTCTGGAAAAGTAGCAGATTTGGATTCTGTAGTCGGGGAAGGCGACAGACGCGATTGCGATCCACAACCTTTGTTTTTGCACCAGTTTCTAACCCTAGAGTAGAAGATATTTTGAGTTAGGCAATAACTGAATTCGATTTCAGCTACTCGTGAGTTTAAGCACGGTAACTTATAGGGTCTTGACTTGTTTATATGGAGCAGACGGCTGCGATGCGGTGAGATTCGTGCCGTTGGGTTCTTCCCTCTTTCGAGGCAAGAACCTAACCTATAAACGTATCAAGAATGTCAAAGGTCAGTCTGTTTGAAGATCCCTCAGTAGTGAATCGGTGTCAGTGATGGTGATGAGCGGTGTGAACAGGGCCATGGTATCGATCGCCAGCTTGTGGTTTTCTGGTGTGGATCCGGCGCAGGCATCTGCTACCAATCGAACGGCGATACCTTGGTCTGCAGCCGCCAAGGCGGTCTGCAACACACAGGCATCGGTGGCGACACCGCACAGGGCTATCTTCTGGGACCCCTTTATTGCCGCTTGCAATTCCGGCCCCCACTTGCCGAAAGTGCTGAGCGAGACAATTGGATGCCCCTTGGCGAGTTCGGCTGTCTCTGGTGTGAGGTCATACATGGGATCGTCGGAGGGGACCTGGAATTCCGGCCATTCGTTCATGTATTCCACCCATACGCCTTTTGGCGGCTGCGGCGCAATGTATCTGGTGTATGCGACGCGGTCGCCGTATGCCTTGGCGAGACGAATGTAGTTCCTGTTGGTCTGATAGTATGCCCCGTCGGAGCAGGCCCAACGGGACCACTCGTTGTGGGCGAATACCTCCTGGCGGTCAATCACCACCAGCCATTCATCATCGTTGATCATGATAATTTCCTTTCCTGTAGTGGGGTGTGGAGCGCATTCCTCTGCGCCCCTTTCGATTTCAGTCGATGCTCTCCTGACGACGGATATCGCTCTTCTGGAAGAGGAGCGTTCCGAGGAATCCGACAGCGAGGGCTACGATGACACCCAGGTTTGCCGCCGCCCAGGTCCCGTCCTTACCTCCGATGGGGCCCAGAAGGTATCCTTGCCAGTTGAGCCAATTGGCGGAGGAGTTCACCACCAATCCCCAGCCAAGGAAGGTGGCGATGGCAAGGATGGCGAAAGCGGTGATGTTCCAGGAACCGTATCGTCCCTCGGATCGATAGAGGTCGGTGGTGTCATAGTCCTTCCGGCGAAGCAGAATGTCGGCTACGAACATGCCTGCCCAGGCGGCCATGGGTACGCCGAGCGTAATCAGGAAGCCTTGGAAGGGGCCGATGAATGTGGAGGAGAAGAAGGTTACATAGACTACTCCGATTACGGTCAGCACGGCGGTGATGGCCGCTGCGAGTGTCCGCGGGAGCTTGATGCCGAAGGAGAGCAGGGCCAGACCATTGGAGTAGTTGTCCATGATGGCCCCGGCTATCAACCCCAGCACCGCAACGATGGTGAATGGAACCAGATACCAAGTAGGCAATATGCTGGCCATGGCTCCGATGGGGTCGTTGCCCACGTTTTCGGCCAGGCCTTTGTTGGAGACGGCTAGGAGCAGGCCGTAGACGATAAGGAAGATGTTGGCGATGGATGCGCTGAAGGTGGTCCAGACAACGATTCCGGTGTTGGAGGCGCTGTGGGGCAGGTATCGCGAGTAGTCCGCTGCGATGTTGACCCATCCCAGGCCAAAGCCTGTCATTACGAAGAAGCAGCAGCCCAGCATGGCTGGCAAGGAACCGGAGTGGGCGGATGAGATGGCGGAGAAATCGATATTGCCCCAGCCGATGATGAAGAAGCCTGCAATTACGATCGCGGTGACGATGGTGATGATCTGTTGGAGGCGCATGATCAGGTCGTAGCCGTAAATGCCGGCAACTACAACCAGCCCGATGATTATCAAGGTAGAGATTATTTTAGGGCTTGCACCTGATCCCCAGCCGAGTTTTTCGATGGTCGAAGATGCTGCCAGTACGGCCGTGGTCGTTAGGGATATCTCCCACCCCAGTGTGGCTATCCAGGACATGGCGGCCGGCACTTTTGCACCTTCCACGCCGAAAATGGCCCGGGTGAGGACCATGGTCGGGGCGTTGCCGCGCTTGCCTGCGATGGAGATGATGCCAACAAGCAGAAATGAGATGACGACACCGGCAATGGTGGTGAATGTGGCCTGCCAGAAGGAGATGCCGAATCCCAGTGCCCAGGCGCCATAGGACATGGCCAGTACTGAGATGTTGGCGGAGAACCAGGGCCAGAAGAGACTTGATGGCTTGCCCTTGCGCTCAGACTCGGCAATGGTGTCGATGCCTTGGGCCTCAACGCTCAGGGCCGAGCTTTTGCTGGTTCCTTCGGTGGCTGCAATGTGCTCATTCATGTTGATTCCTTATATCTTGTGGCGTTCGTTGACGGATTGTCTGACGAACGCCATGCTGGTGTTGGTAAAGTCTCGGATTTTCTGTGATGTGGGCGGGTGGCCGGATCGGCTTTTGTTACAGACAAGGCTGCGGCCGGTTTGGCGTAGGGGTTTGTTTCGGGTCGGGGCACCACTTGGATGGTTTGGTGCAGAGCAACCCATGTATGGCAGTCGCCTGTCTTTTGGTATCCAGAGGGATGTGGAAGGGAATCCAAGGATGTCTCGGACTGGCTGCCCAGACAGAGCTAGTAACCGTAAGGACCGATTTGCACAATCAGAGCCGAGTCAAGGGTTTGGTACAGTTGCGAGCAGGCAGCTGTGCCGTCGTCTTCTGTTTCGCCTGTATCAGCCGGTTATTCCATACCAATTTTCTGCGCGATGATAGGTACTTGACCATGGCTGGAGGACCAGATGGGGGATTAGACCACCGGGGTCTGCAGAGCCGTATCCTCAGCCTGACTGAGCACGGGTGAGGCATCGAAAATCGTTGTGAGCTGTCTTGGGCTCGGATGAGACCTAAGGAATCTGAGCAGCGCCTGGGCACTACGGTGCACCAATTGGTGCCTCGTGCTATGCCCGACTTTTGGGCAAGTTGGTGTTTCAAGGAGGGTCGATCACCGTTCAGCGGTTCACCTGCTTCGATCCGCTTGGCGAAATGGCACGCCACGTTCTGAGATTGGGATCGGCGACCACTGTCGACCGGTTTGGACATCCGTGTCATGTCTTCAGTATTGTACAGGTTTATTTGGTTGCCCTGTTCCATAATTATTAACGGTATCTAGTTAAAGAAAAGAAGGAAATCAAGTTCTACTGCGGCTAACTTCGAAATCAAAGCTGATGCTAGGAATATGCGTCTCTTCAAGTAAGGAGAGTGGAATTACAAGGTACGGAGAATTCCATGTGACTAAGAACGCTAAAAATGGACAGGTTATGTAGTGGTTAGAAGTTTGACTTTTTTATGTTTTGTTCGTTAATGGATGCAGCAAAACATCTACCTGCCGCATTGACCCAGATGAAGAGAGAAAAGATATGTGTATTATTGAGAAGTTGCCAACTGTATAGGGGGAGAATCAATGAGGATTAAGCAGGTACGAATCAAGAATTTCAGAACTCTACAGGATGTAACTATAAATGTAGAGCATGATGTCACTACCTTTATAGGCCCAAATGGATCAGGTAAATCTACATTCTTGTACGCACTGGATTGGTTTTTTAATGCCCCTAGTAGTAATTGCTTATGTAGCGACGACTGCTTTGCTGCCAATGTTCAAGAACCGATAGAAGTAGGTGTCACTTTTTCTGAACTTGACGAGCGCGACCACAAGGTTCTGGGTAAATACGCACCTGACGGAGCATCACAATGCACAATCTGGAAGCGTAGAAGCATAGAGGGGAGAGAGTATTTATCTGGGAACACCAAAAGGTATCGCCCATTTGAGAGTGTGAGGAGTGCCGCAAGCGCAGCAGATACACGAAAAGCCTATGAGGAGATACGCAAGTCGTGTCCAGAATTTGAATCGGAACTCTCCTCAGTAAATTCCGCAGCAGCTGCAAAAGAAGCTTTAGTGGCTTGGGAATCTGAGCACATAGACGAGCTTGAGGATATGGAAACTACCATTGAAACCAACTTCTTTGGATTCAATGGCACTGGAAAAATGAGCGATTTATTTAACTTTGTTTTTGTTGGAGCCGATTTAAGGGCTGCGGAAGAAACGGAGGATAACAAGTCTACTACAATAGGGAAAATACTTGAGCGCTCGATTGATCGCACCGCTGTAGATGAGCAGATTCAAGCAATAATTGCTAAGGCGGAAAAGGAAGAAGAAGAAATATATAACGAGGGAGTTGGCGAACAGCTTCAACGTCTTTCGACCAAGTTAACAGAAAAAGTTTCATCTTTTTCATATGGCAAAGAAGTGACCGTAGAAAATAATAGAGGCGAAATAAAACCAACGAAAACTACTTTTGGTATTCGTATAGATGATTGCAGTATGCAAACTAATGTAGTGCACCAGGGACATGGATTTCAAAGGACTTTGCTAATTTCAGCTTTAAGTGTGCTGGCAGAGTCAAAGCAAGTTGATACGCAAAGCACAATCTGTTTAGCAATCGAGGAGCCCGAGCTCTACCAATGCCCGATTCAGGCGAGATTATTTGCGAAGATAATACGAGAGCTTGCTTCTGATGAGAAGAGGAGAATACAAGTTATTTATGTAACTCATAGTCCTACTTTCATCGAAGCAGGTCATTTCTCTCAGATCAGGCGCTTCTCCAGAGATTCAAGAGGCAACGTTACTGTTGCTGCGTCTAATTTGGGACGCATCAAACAGCGGATTGCTGGTGTCCTCGACCCAGAGAAAGTACAAAGACAACTTGACGCAAAAATAACAGGAGATCTTGCTGAGGCACTTTTTGACAATAAAGTTCTTCTTGTTGAGGGAACCACTGAGGTTGCTGTTTTAAGTGGAATCGCTGATCGTGAAAACGGCACAGGAGCATTAGAATCCCGCAGTATTGGTATTATCTCGTCACGAGGGAAAATGAAGTTACCTATCGACTACAGTATTCTCACTGAGCTCGGTATAGAAACATTCGCTATGGTAGATTCAGATGCTGGTTTCATGAACAGACTGGACAAAAACTTGTCCGATGAAGAGAAGAAGAAGCATAAGACAGAACATATAAATTCGAATCATTTGATCGAGCGTTTCTTCGGCCTCAATGAGGAGGACTTTCCCTCTGGCTTATTTGATGGTAACAAAATAGCGTTTGTCCCGGATACGTTAGAATCATTCCTTGCTAAAGAGTGGCCAGACTGGCAGAGAGAAACAGCCTCTTGGGAAGCAGCTAACGGTATTAAACTCATAAAGAACCAAGAGAGTTATCGAGAGGTTACAAGTAAAATATCAAGCGAACCACCTCAACTGTTTCGGCAAGTTCTTGACATGTTGCTCAAGCAGTAATCCGTAGTGGCGTCAATTGGCCAATGCAAAACATGTTGGCCAGTTATTTGGCTGTTGACCCTTGTGCGCTAGAACGTGCCAATTGATGCCAGCCTAATCGACACGGTTGCAGTGCTCGCGCCAAGTGATTGGAGCGATCCCGGTTTCTCTGGTGAAAGCCGCGCTGAATGAACTGGGACGCGTATATCCGACCCGCCTGCCAATCCGGGCAATGTCTTCCGTGGTTGATGAGAGAAGGAGGCGGGCCTGGTCCATTCTTTGCTCTCTGATGTACCTGGCCAGACTTGTGCCGGTCTGACGTCTGAAGGTGAGGCATAAACGTGTGCGTCCCACATACAGGGATTGGGCTATCTGATCGATGGAGAGGTCGCCGCCCAGATGGGATTTGATGTGGGTTTTGATCTGCTGGACCAGGTCTCGGTCGTGTGATGATTCGTGGCTCTGCTCAGGCGCGGAGGAAACCTGGGCCAACATTGCCATGAGGAGGTCGATGTGTGCTTTGATGAGAAACTCCGTCTGGCCCGGCCTTCCGGGGGACAACTTTGACATGGCGGTTAAAGCGGCCAGGGCAATATCGGATGGCCAGGGTTGGCAGAAGGCGTCAAAGAGTCCCTTGACCTGGCCAGGCCATTGGTTTTCCAACTCCATGAAATAGTCGGGCAGGATGCAGATGCTTCGGGTCCGCGAGCGGGAGCCTGCCGGCATACGGTTGGTGACCGAGCCCGCCTGTTGGACCAGGGAGACCATATTGTCCTCCTGCAACGTACACGGTTGCACCTCGTAAGGAACGGGGTTGGCTGCAGGGCTTTCATCCAAGATCAGGCAGGCGTAGTCGGTCATGGCGTACTCGCTGAAATCCATCTCGCGCAGGAAAGTGATGTCGTGCCATATGATCAGGCAATAAGGACCCACCGGATTGGCTTGGAATCTTCCCCGACAGATGTCGCCATCGACATGTCCTTCCAGTCCACCCGACCGGTGATGGAGTTCCATGCCAAGTTGCTCCACCTGGGGGCGGTACAGGGTCTGTATCTCACGGGATTCGGAGTCTATCGCGTGGTCTGTCATTGCGCACCTGGTTTCATCCTGCCGGCTTTGTGCCGATTTCGGCAGACTTTCGTTTTCGTTCGCACCTTTTATGGATTCATCCGTCGCTCTGTGACGGTCTTCCGGGCATTGACTTCTCAGATTACGTTCGATGGCAACGGACGGCAAGGGTTTTGAATGCAAATCAGGAGGAAAGGGATGACCACAGACCAGGTGGATTCGGTAAGCAAGCCGAATCCTACAGAAGATAAAGCACAGGGTGGGGGAGGCCGGCCTGGACAGGAGAGGTCGCATGGGCGTAGTTCCCTAATGCGGCTGCTTGATTTCGCTTGCCCTCGTAAGGTGTTCTCTTATCTTGGCTGTGGTCTGTCCGCCCTCTCCACGATTGCCGGACTTGGACCCTACATCTGCATATGGCTGGCGGTAAAAGACCTCCTCGCCGTAGCGCCGAAGTGGTCCCAGGCTAAGGGAATTGCCATATACGGATGGGCCGGATTGGGGTTTGCGGCGGCTTCCGTCATTCTGTACTGTGCAGGACTGTTGATGACGCATCTGGCAGCTTTTCGGAGTGTCTCCAACATGCGTAAAGAGGCTCTAAGCCACCTGATGAGCCTGCCTCTGGGGTATCTCGACCTCCATGCTTCAGGCGAGTTGCGTCGCACCATTGATGGCTCGGCGGGCGATACCGAGAATCTGCTTGCCCATATACTCCCTGATGCAGCCGGCTCCTTCGCCATGATTCTGGGTATGCCGATACTGATGTTGATTTTCGACTGGCGTATGGGCCTGGCCTGTCTCTTCCCCATCCTGATTGCCCTGGTCTGCATCCGTGTCATGATGAACGATCAGGGACAGTCCTTTATGAAGGAATACCAGGATGCCCTGGTGCGAATGTCCAAGACGGGAACCGAATATGTCCGTGGCATTCCGGTGGTCAAGGTCTTCCAGCAAACGGTTTATTCCTTCAAGGCCTTCCATGAGGCCATTGAGCATTACAGCAGAATAGCCGGGAACTATGCCATGAAAATCTGTCACCTGCCTCAGACCATTCAGATGACGGCCCTGAACGGGACTGTGGTTTTCCTTGTTCCTGTAGCCATCCTGCTGGCTCCAGGGCAGAGTGACTTTACCTCTTACCTGACCGATTTCGCCTTCTATGCCGTCTTCTCGGGCATGGTTCCCACGGCCATGACCCGTCTGCAGTTCTCCAGTGAGTCCTTCAGCAAGGCTGACGATGCCTTGGACAGAATCACCGGCGTGCTCAGTATTGATCCCCTGACGGTAGCTGCCCAACCGAAACACCCGAAGTCGGCGGATGTGTCTCTGGATCAGGCGTCATATACCTATCCGGGTGCCAATCGTCCGGCACTGGACCGGATTGACTTCAAGGTGCCGGAGGGTGGGATGGTGGCCCTGGTCGGTCCCTCGGGAGGAGGAAAATCGACCTGTGCCAGCCTGGTGCCGCGCTTTTGGGATGTGGATTCCGGCAGGGTCGCCGTGGGTGGTATTGATGTCAGGTCCATCGATCCCCACGATCTGATGGGGCAGGTCGCCTTCGTTTTCCAGACCAACAGGCTCTTTTCGACGACCATCCTGGAGAACGTCCGCGCAGCCAGACCGGAAGCCACTCCTGAGCAGGTCATGGATGCGTTGAGAGCGGCTCAGTGCATGGACATTGTCGACAAGCTTCCTGATGGGCTTAACACCATGTTCGGTTCAAATGGAACCTACCTTTCCGGGGGAGAGGTCCAGCGTGTGGCCCTGGCCAGGGCGATCCTCAAGGAGTCTCCCATTGTGGTCCTGGATGAGGCGACTGCTTTTGCCGATCCCGAGAACGAGGTCCTGATACAGAAGGCGCTGACCAAGCTGACCCGGGTTGAAGGAGGCCGACGGCGAACCGTTCTCATGATTGCCCACCGTCTGTCGACTGTGGCGCATGTCGATCGAATCCTGGTGCTGGATGGGGGCCGCCTGGTTGAGCAGGGCACTCATAACCAGCTGCTTGATGCGCAGGGTACCTATGCCCGTCTCTGGTCTGATTACGAGCGGGCGGTCTCCTGGAAGGTCGACAACTCTTCGAAGGCTGTCGACAAAGCGGATCAAAATCCCGCAGGCTTCACTGTGGTTGAGGATCGCACCGTTCCCGGTACAGAGCCATTCGCTGCGGACTCGTCGACCGGTGATTCCGCCATCCAGAGGGAAGGAGGTGAGGCATAAGTGCTCGCCTCATTCAAGAAGAAGTACGCACTGTCCGACCAAGGTATGAAGATCGTGGTTCTGGGAACGCTGTGGACCACGCTGACCAATCTGATCATCATGGCGGGAACGGCCTTCCTTCTGCTGGTCATGAAGGTTTTTGTTGAGCACCTGACAGCAGGGGCGCCCCTGCCGGGGATCTTGCCCTACCTGGCTGGTCTCCTGGCTTTTGCCTTGGTTCTCTTCGGCTCCTCCTGGTTTCAATACAGTTATTCCTATGGCGCGGTCTTCAGCCAGACCGGAACGCAGCGGATTGACCTGGCCGAGAGACTGCGCAAACTGCCGCTCTCCTTTTTCGGGCGGCGTGACCTGGCTGATCTGACCGATACCATTCTGGGTGATGTGGCCACCATGGAGCATGCCTACGCCCATGCCTTGAGCCAGCTCTATGGTGCGGTCGTCTCATCCGTCCTGATATTCCTGTCCCTTCTGCCCATCAATTGGGCTCTTGACCTGGCTGCCTTCTGGAGTGTGCCAGTGGCCTTCGCTATCATCTTTGCCACTCGTGGATTCGTTGAAGCTTCGTCACGGCGCACGAGGCAGGCCCAGGTTCGGGTCAGTGATGGCATTCAGGAGGCGCTTGACTGCGTTCGGGAGATTCACGCCACCAACCAGGAGGAGAGGTATCTGGGCAGGCTCTTCTCGATCATCGATGACACCGAAGCCACCACAGTCCGAACCGAGATGACCAATGGCCTCATATTGAACTCCGCCATGGTGGTTTTGAGGTTGGGTGTGGCAACGACCTTCCTGGTGGCTGCCGGGTTAATCATTGAGGGCAGGATTGACTTCATGGTCATGTTCCTCTTTCTCCTGATGGTCTCACGGATCTATTCCCCGTTTGATCAGGCGCTGATGCTGGTTTCGGAGCTCTTCCAGTCCCAGGGTGCGGCACGGCGGATTCGTTCCATCACTGAGGAACCTGTGGCCGAGGGGAGTGCGGAATTCCGCCCCAATGGGCACGATATCGTCTTCGACCACGTTGCTTTTTCCTATCCTGCGCTTGCGGGTAAGGCGGTAGGCGAGCCGGTTCTTGAAGATGTGAGTTTCACCGCCCGGGAGGGGGAGGTCACGGCCCTGGTCGGCCCTTCGGGTTCCGGGAAATCGACCTGTGCTCGGCTGGCGGCTCGCTTCTGGGATGCTGCTGCAGGCTCCATCACCGTAGGAGGAGTGGATGTGAGCCAAGTGGATCCGGAGGTTCTTCTGCGCGACTATGCCGTGGTCTTCCAAGACGTGATGCTCTTTGATGACACGGTCATGGGCAATATACGGATGGGTCGGAACGGTGCTACTGATGAGGAGGTGTTGGCTGCAGCCAGGGCCGCCAACTGCGACCAGTTCGTCTCGTGCCTGCTACAGGGGTACCAGACGATGATTGGTGAAAACGGCTCCAGACTTTCCGGGGGCGAGCGGCAACGAATCTCTATTGCCAGAGCCATCCTCAAGAATGCACCGATTGTCTTGCTTGACGAGGCTACCGCCTCCCTGGATGTAGAGAACGAGACACAGGTGCAGGAAGCCTTGTCGCAACTGCTGGTGGGGAAGACCGTCATGGTCATTGCTCACCGGATGCGTACCGTCGAGCAGGCCGACAAGATTGTGGTTCTGGGCCATGGGTGCGTGGTCGAGCAAGGCTCCCCGCAGGAGCTCATGGCCGCAGATGGTGAATTTGCGCGGATGGTTCGTTTGCAGGGGGCGAGCGCAGACTGGTCCTTGTAGAGGGGGCTTGGATCGACTCTTGGCATCGCCAAACGGCAGAGAAGGACAACACTACATCATAGGCAGTCAGATTATTTCCGAACAAACTGAGGAACTAGTGGCTGAATGCGAGATTTCATTCCAAAATTGATTGTTCCTAAGGCTGTTCCGAGTAAGCTTGAACTGTTTACATTTATGTTGCTGACTTTATCAACGCACAGTATAAAGTTTTAATTTATAAGTTTTAATGTAAGCTCACATGCTTCACAAGGAGGTGGCTTTACAAAGAGAATTGGATCTGACTGAGCCTCTTCTGCCGCTCGAAACAAGCCATGAAATTTGATCAGCATCATCAAAGGTAAGTTTCGCTGGACAATCAAGCAGCTCGGACATGTCGAAATTAGCCTGGTGGCGTCTGCGAAAGGTGGCACGGTGAGACGCTTTATGGATAGATCGATACTGAGGCTCAACAATCGCCTTGAGTTGGTCTTTCTGTATTTGGGCTGCTTTCTATTGGCTGGGTTTTTCGTGTATTTGAAACACCAGGCGGATGATTCGGAAGTGTTGATGAGTTACATCAAATTCATGATCGAAAAACGGCGCGCTTTCGTTCTGGGGTTTTCTGCGTTTGTGTTGGTGTTTCTTTATCAATTGGTGACAAAAGCCGGAACTGAGGTCAGATGCCGGGTCCTAGTGGGAGATACGTTGAGGCAGATAAAACTCAGGTATCTTGTCGAATGCCTGATATTGCTCGGCATTTCTTTCTTGCTTTCGACTGTGGTCCATCTGCTGTTGGGCTTCGAGATAGTCGATAGCTTCTATGTGCTCCTGGCTCTGGCCGCATACGTACTGTTGAGCGCTGTGTTCTTGGGGGCAAGATGAAGGTTTTCCGCTTCTTTCTGACTCGTGTATTTCTCAGGAAACCAATCTTTGCCATAGGTGCACTGATCTTGTTCTTGATGGCCAACTACATGGCATTCCTGACAGCTCATAGTGTCTTGTCCACGCGTGAGGGATACCAGCAAATGGCGCATTTTGACAAGGAGGGAACATTCGTAGCGAACCTGGATCCGGATTCAGATTTTGGTAACAAGGACATCTCAAAAGCATCGATTCAGAAAGTCTACGATCGTCTGGACAGCCGATATCACTACGCGCTCTATACGGACGGAATGATGACCAATCTGGCCAATGGTCGCGGGGTTAAGGTTCCGGTGAGTTATATGAATCAGCGATATAACGACCTGGATGGGTTTCCCATTGCTCAAGGAAGCGGGTTGACGTTTGATTACAGCCTGGTGCGGAACGATGCCATTCCCGTGTTGGTGGGCGAGGGACTGGCCGACGACTATCCGCTTGGCACGCAATTCAAGATGCATGACCCTGCCCTGCTGCGAGAAGTAAGGGTGAAGGTCGTCGGTGTCATCGCCAAGAATTCGGTGCGTTCAAACTTCTACGCGCTTAATTCGAAGAAGTACTACAATTTTTCAGTAGTTGTGCCCGTAACCACGGCTTTCATCAAACAGGCTGATGTCAGTTTTAATATCAACGCGCTCAACGATCTCGTTCTATCCGATACCGATCGTGCGGACGTGTCCGAATTGGGCGATTACATCGACAAGACGATTGGGGCCAAGTTCAACCTTTACAGTTATCAGGACAACATTGACTATTACAACGAATATTTGTTCTCTTCTTTGCGTTTTCTGACCGTGGCTTCCGGCCTACTGCTTATTCTCATCGTTTTACTGTCTGTCTGGAGTGCACTGATCAGTGTGCGGGTAATGATGCGTGATTTCACAATCAACCTCATGGTGGGGCTGAGCTATGGCAGACTTCGTCGGCTTTTCTACGCATATTATGCGGGTCTTTCCTTAATTGCATTGCTTGCTGTTTTCGCCATGGCAGCTTATTCGCGGCATAGCTACTGGCGAAAGAAAGATGCATTCTTAATGACCTATGGCTTGTGTGGAATGATCAGGATGGACTGGCTGGCCTTACTTGTCGCGTCGCTGTTCGATTTTCTTCTGGTTGCTATGCTCGCTCAATTGACCACCTGGAGGCTCAGGCGTGTTCCTATCTCATTGGGGGTGCTGCAATAATGGACAAGGTCATCGATCTCAACCTGGATTATAAAACATACAGGAAGGGCTCATCTTCAGTCACTCTTCTTGAACATTTCTCGCTGACAGTCACCGAGGGCGAGAAGGTCGCAATCGTTGGAGAGTCTGGCGTTGGCAAGAGCACATTGCTGAACATCCTCGGTCTGCTCGATACACGCTATGAAGGCTCTTACAGGCTGCTGGGCAGATCCGCGCGCACGCTGTCCGACCTCGAATCGGCCGCATGGAGAAACGAGAAAATTGGATTCGTCCTGCAGGAATCAGCACTTATCAGCTCCTTGAGCATAGAGGACAACATCAGGCTGCCCCTGCTTTACGCGCGGACACCGCGCAAGGGGGATTCTCGAAGATTCGACCAGGTGGTGGACTCTTTAGGCATCGGGTCGATACTGAGCAAAAAACCGCTTGAATGCTCCGGAGGGGAAAAATCAAGAGCAGTCTTCGCACGGGCCATCATTATGAACCCCGAGGTTGTTCTTGCCGATGAGCCCACTGCCTCACTCGATTCGGAGAACCGGTCGAGGATCATCGCCCTGCTCTTTGCCCTGAACCGCGATTCGGGATCCACAATCGTCACCGTTACCCATGATGCCTCACTGGCTGACCAACATGATCGAATCATCAAACTTCAATGAAAGGACTAGAGCATGGGTTTCTGGATTATGGTATTCGAGGCTTTGCTCGGGCTGGTGCTTCTAATTCTGGGAGTCGTTCGGGGCAAGAATGACAAGCGCTGGTTTGCGCTGTGCATATTGGGCGTAGCATGCCTGGCGTTCGCCGTTTGGCTTGCCATATGAGCAGCCGGTGAAACAATAAGACTCACATTATGGCGACCGTACAGATCCTTGTCATAGTAGGCGCATCAGTATTGCCCAATCTGCTTCCGCTCAGGGATGTTGGTCTAGTTTTGTTGTGTCCTTATTGGGCATGGTCATGTTCCTTTATATGCATGTATAACAGTTGAACTGTCAAAATGAGTCGTAAGTTATCTAT
This sequence comes from Bifidobacterium asteroides, assembly GCF_009683175.1. Lineage (GTDB taxonomy): Bacteria > Actinomycetota > Actinomycetes > Actinomycetales > Bifidobacteriaceae > Bombiscardovia > Bombiscardovia asteroides_H. The sequence continues at coordinate 101,650 of NZ_WKKW01000001.1, read as the reverse complement.
ACAGCAAGCCGTAAAAGGGTTGGAGGGCCGAACTAGGTTATCTGTCCATGTCTGGGTCTGCAACACCATACTCCGTTGATTTGATTCGACTCGTCCAAGCTACCCTCATCGCCCGGGCGATTTCTTCAGATATGAATCTGGCCTTGCCGTCAGCCGGGCGGCGGGGGCCGCTATCATGAGAGCCGGAACAGGATCGAGCGGGTCCTTCTGATCGGGGCCCGATGAAGGAATGCATACATGGCGGATATGGTTGACAATCACAATGACGACGAAGGCCCGGACCTGGGCAGGACCTACCACAGCGGTCCGGTCATCATGCGCGGGCCCATGATTCCCGAGGCGGACGCCAATGCTGGGTTGCTCTCGTCGGGTGGCGATACGGACTGGCTGCACATGGATCCTTGGCGGGTGCTGCGCATCCAGGCTGAGTTCGTCGACGGGTTCGGTGCGCTGGCGGAGCTGGGTCCGGCGGCAGCGATCTTTGGGTCAGCGCGGACCGGCAGGGATGATCCCACCTATGCGGCTGCACGCAAGATGGGCGGCGACCTGGCCAAGGCCGGTATGGCGGTCATCACCGGGGGAGGGCCAGGCATCATGGAGGCAGCCAACAAGGGCGCAGCTGAGGTCGGCGGCAAGTCCGTCGGTCTGGGCATCGAATTGCCCATGGAGCAGGGACTGAACCGCTGGGTGAATCTGGGTATCACCTTCCGCTACTTCTTCGTACGCAAGATGATGTTCATGAAATACTCCTCGGGCATCATCGTCTGCCCCGGTGGGTTCGGCACCCTGGATGAGATGTTCGAGGTACTGACCCTGGTCCAAACCCATAAGGCACCCAGCATGCCCATCGTCCTCTTCGACAGGGCCTACTGGCAGGGGCTCTTCGATTGGATCTCGGACACGGTGAAGCAGCGGGGCATGATTTCTGATCTGGACCCCGATCTGGTCATCCGCACTGATGATCCTGATGAGGCTGTCGAAGCCATCCTACGACACCGTGCCTGAATAGTAGGTGGGCGGCAGTCAGCGGGCCCGGGTGGCCATGATCATGCCCGTGCCGATGGGCAGCAGGCAGGATTCCCAGGCATTGTCTTTGCTTATCGCCTCCATGATGGTCCGTAGGGTGGTCGTTTTGGCGGATCTGTTGGCCGGGTTAAGCACGCCGCCCTTGTCCGGGTCGTCCAGCAGATCGAAGGCATCCGTGAAGATCAGCTGTCCCCGGTCCTTGAGCAGACGTGGGGCCTGGTCCATGACCTGTTGGTAGTTGTCACCATTGCCCGAGACGACGATAAGGTCGTAGTCGCTGGGGTTGAGCCTGGGGAAATAGGTCCTTGCAGCCGCGTTGACCGCCCGCAGCCTCATGCCTGGATGGGCTTTCTCCATCCCTGCGAATATTTTTTTGACTAGAGAGGTGCCTTGGGCTGTGGAGTCTACGGCCGTGAACTGACCATGGCCATGCAGGCCTGTCATCAGGCGCAGGGCTTCGACCACGGAGCCGTTGCCGACCAGGATGATGGATGCCGGAGCGTTCCGGCCGGCCAAGAACTGCAGAAAGGCGCCTTGAGACCGGGAACACTGGGCGAATCCGGCCTCCGAAGCCTTGTCTCGCAAGGCCTGCAACTTGTCGGATTCGACGTTCAGAGCGCTTGCCTCGGCGAATTCCCATCCTCTGGCGATGTTGTTGTACGAGGTTTTGTCCATGCTAACCATGGTAACGACTAGAGGGCACAAGCTTGTCGCCTGCTCACGCGGGCCTGTGTATGCATGAGTTTGGCTACTCCTTGACGGCTTCGACCAGCTTCCACATCTCTTCGCCTACGTCGATCCCTCTGGGGCAGGGTCGGGTGCAGGCCCGTATGGACTGGCATGCCTGGATTCCGTCCACCTGGTCAATGGCCTCAAGGCGTTCCTGCCGATGACTGTCGCGGGAATCGTTGATGAATCGAGCCGCTGCTATCATGGCCGCCGGGCCGGCAAAGGCCTCACCGCCCGCGTAAATAGGACATGCCCCCTGGCAGAGCCCGCAGGCGATGCAGGTGCTGAGCAGCTCGTACCGGGCCAGCTCTTCTGGAGTTTGCCGGTATTCTGACGCTGGTTCTGCGCTAGCTGCCTTTGCCTGGCCTGCTTGGCTGCTATCAGCAGAGGAATCATCATGGAGCAGATAAGGCTTGAAGCGTCGAATCTGTTCAAACATGGCATCGGTGTCCACTATCAAGTCTCTGAGCGGGGTGAAGCCGGGAAGCGGGCGAATCTCCACTGCTGAAGATTCTGCATAGCTTGATGTTTCAGTAGGGTGTGGTGTGTCAGTATGGCTTGTAGCTGCTGTAACGGTTGCGATTTCCGTAGGATTTGTAGCCGAGAAGTCTGTGGCCGTCGAGTCTGAGACCGAATCCGAATGCGATGGTGACGGGGATATGGCCCTTTTGGGGGTCGCTGTGCCGGTGCGACGGAAGGCTGGAGGCTGTTGATCCTGCGAATTCCCAGTAGCTATACCGGGGGAGGTGTATGCGTTCGGTATGGTCTTGGATACAGACAGGCAGTCGGCAATGGTGGCTGTGCAGAGCAGATCCGGACGGCCGTTGATGAGCACAGCGTCCGATCCGCACATGCCGTGTCCACAGGAGTACCGGAAGTTCAGTGTGGGATCCACCTCTCGCTTGATCTGCAGAAGGGCATCCAGAACGGTGCGCTGTGGGGCAATGCGGATCGTGTACTCCTGAGTCCAACGACGGCCTCGAGCCCGTCGGCTGCCTGCTGTGGCGAAAGGGTTACTTTTGGCGAATGGGTTGGTTCGTGCCGGACGCTCTGATTGGGGTCGTGGGGTGAAACGGGCTATTCGGAAGGTCACTGGACGAGGATCGCGGTCCGGTGTTGATGCCTGTGACCCGACTGAGCCGGTGGACTGTAATGTCACGGTTGCTCCTGTCCTTGCTCGGGTAATGGTCCGATGCCCACTGATATGCGCGGAATCCATCCTAATCCCCGACTGACCAGGATAGGTGTCGTGCCGGTGCCTGTCTGAACAGATTCGGCTCAGTGTCCATCATCAGGGTCCATCAGTAGTTGCGGCCCTTGGGAGGCATGTCGACGATATGAACAGGCTGCCAGGAGACGTTTTCATTAGCATCGATCATGGTGTGAGCCAGGTAGTGTTCGTCATCGCGTTGCGGATAGTCGCTGCGATACAAAGCGCCGCGGGATTCCTGACGCTGCAGACTGGCGTTCAGCACGGCTCGGGCCACTGTCAGCAGGTTGTCCACCTCCATGATGGCAGTCACCTCCTGGTTGAGCACTGCCGTACCACTGTGTGCCCGTAGCTGTCTCGCATCAGCATCCAGTTGATTCAGACCGCGCAAACCCTTTTCGATGCTGCTCTGGTTGCATCGGACGGCAACGGCCTCCTCCATCAGCCGTCCCAGTCGGCCCATCAGTGCGTAGGGATTGTTGCTCGGACTGGTATCGTCACCAGGGTCGGGTTCTCCGCTTTGGCTATCAGCCAATGCTGGTTCCGAGGGGTCGGCTTTACTTGCGCCAGCCAGCAACTCGTCCATGAAGGCCTGACGCTTTTGCAGAGCTTGTGTGAGCGGAGATGTGTCGGTCCTGTCATTTGGCTCATCGGCTTTGGATATTCCAGCGGCGATAGTCTGTCCGGTTCTGGTACCAAAGAGGCAGGCATCCAGCAGGGAGTTGCCGCCCAGTCGGTTGGCCCCATGAACGCTGACACAGGAGCATTCCCCGGCGGCGAACAGTCCGTCGACTATTCGACGGCGTCCATCCTGCCAGCGATAGACGCGGCCGCGATCGGTGATGGGGATGCCTCCCATGGTGTAGTGGGCGGTGGGCTTGACCGGAACCATGTCCACAGTGGGATCCAGGTGGGCGTAGAGATGGATGGTCTCGGTGACCTGGGGGAGCAGGGCGGTCATGCGCTGGCCGTCAATGCCGGTCATGTCCAGCCAGACGCAATCATGAGGCCCGTCCGGGTCCGATGGATCGGCCACCCCGCGACCTGCATCAATCTCGGCCATTATGGAACGGCTGACCACATCCCTGGCGGCCAGGTCGCCATGTCCCGGCGCGTAGTCCTGCATGAAAGCCTTGCTCTGACTGTTCCTGAGCACGCCGCCTTCTGCGCGGGAGGCTTCTGACAGAAGGATGCCGGTGTGGCCCAGGCCGGTGGGATGAAATTGGATGAACTCTATATCCTCCAGCTGCAGGCCGGCCTGCAGGGCGAGCGCCATGCCATCGCCGGTCAGGTCCCAGGAGTTGGAGGTCGTATGGAAGAGTCGGCCGGCCCCGCCCGTGCACAGGACGATATTGTCGGCTTGGATGGCCTGCAGCTTGCCGGCATGGGTGTCCAGGACGATCAGTCCACGGGCCTGGCCGCCGGTTTTCTCATCAGTGGGCGGGTCGACGACCAGATCGGTCACATACCATTCCTCGGCGAACTCGACTCCATAACGCAGGCACTGCTGCCAAAGGGCGTGGAGGATCTGGTGGCCGATACGGTCGGCTGCATAGGCTGCTCTCCTGACTGGATGCCCGCCATAATCAGCGGTATGACCGCCGAACTTCCGCTGGGCGATGTGCCCGTCTTCAGTTCTTGAGAAGGCCACTCCGTCATGCTCTAATTCGATGACGATGTTCGGCGCCTGCTCGGCCAGAATCCGCACGGCATCCTGGTCGGCCAGCCAGTCGCCGCCCTTGACGGTGTCGTAGTAGTGCCAATGCCAGTCGTCCTTCTCCTGGTTGCCCAGACTGGCCGCAATGCCGCCCTCCGCCGATCCGGTGTGGGATCGCAGGGGCTGCAGCTTGGAGACAACCAGGACCTTTGGCGACGAGCTGTTTTCGCTCTGTTTGCCCTCTAAAGCTCTGTACAGTCCCAGAGCCGTTGACAACCCGGCCGCTCCGGCTCCGACGATGACGGCATCATAGCGGTTTCTGACCTTCTGCGGATTCATACCATCGATACTGTCACGACCTATTGATACCGGCAGTCCTACCAGTGCATGTCTGCTTGCGTGGGCAGAATAGGTTTTATGACCGAGCTTTCCTTCTCCCAGCAGGTTTATCAGGTCGTCAGGCGGATCCCTCGCGGCAAGGTGGCCACCTATGGTCAGGTCGCCTCCCTGACTGGTCATCCCCGTAACGCCAGGTTCGTGGGGTATGCACTTCATGACAATCCTGAACCTGGAGTGATTCCCTGTCATCGTGTGGTCTTCCGCGATGGTTCTCTGGCCCCGGGTTTCGCCTTTGGCGGTCCTGAACGTCAGCGTCAGCTGCTGGAGGATGAGGGTGTTCATTTTGTTCCTCCTCGTAGTGATGAATCTGCTGGTGCAGATGGTTGGGTGGTTGATTTGGATCGCTGTCGCTGGAAGGCCTGATTCTTCGGATCTTCAGCTACGACGCATCCGTCCTGCAGCCTGATTAGGCCACGAATCTCCAGGGACCCCAGCAGTTGCATCAGCTGCCTGACTGAGAGCTCATGCCCCTGATCTGCTAGCTCAGCGCGAAGCTGCCCAGTCATTGGCGGACCTCCCCGACGCTGGTAGGTGCGGATAGCTGCCAAAACGGTTGCCTCTCCCTCGGCTAGATGATTGTCGTCGGTTTTTCCACATTCACGGTCCTTATCTGGGTTTGATGGTGGGGTTGAAGGAGGCTCTTTATTCTGAGAGCGGTTCGAAAGCCCACCTCTATCTGTCCAGGACTGTTTGAGTGTGATCGGCAGCGGTTGATTGCTATGGATGGTTTGGATCGGATGGTCGGAGTCAAGCGGTCTTGTGCGCTGTATGGGCTGTCTACTTGCTTGGTGCTCATGATTTTCGGTGGTTTTGACTGAGCCGCTGGCTCCTTGTTGAACAGACCTTCCAGGGTGGATAGGTGCATGGGCGGGATGGCAGATCTCTTGGATGTCGGATGCCGACAGGAGCAACTCCGCCTTGCCCTCATGGATAAGCCGGTTGCAGCCGGTGTTTTCCGGCTGGTCGATTCTGCCGGGGGCAGCCAGCACACGACGGCCCAATTCCACGCCCCAGTTGGCTGTATTCAGTGCGCCTGATCGGTGCCGTGCCTGTGCTACTACGATATCGGAGGCCAGGGCTGCAATGATTCGGTTGCGCAGCAGGAACCGACGCGCCTCGGGGATGGTGTCAGGGGGCAGCTCGCTGATCAGTGCGCCGCCATCTGTTTCAATGTTCTCGAACAGACGGCTGTTGCGTTTGGGCCCCATATGTCGCAGGCCTCCGGCAAAAACGGCTATTGTGCGTCCGCCGCCGGCGGCCAGGGCTCCCCAGTGGGCTGCGGCGTCCGTGCCCATGGCTCCGCCGGAGACGACCAGGTGGCCTTGGCTGGCGGCCTGTCTGGCGATCTGGTGGGCGATGGACCGGCCATACTCGTCGCAGGTCCTGGACCCGACCACGGCCAAGGGTTGGTCACAGCAGATCAATGCTTCAGGATCGCCACGTCCCCATAGACAGAGGGGAGGGGCCCAGTCGGATCGGCGTGCCAGGTCATCCACCTGGCCTGGCCAGCAGGAATCACCTGGGGTCATCACCCAGAATTGGCCTCCACCAGTCATCATGGTCCGTACTTGGCCAGTGTCCATGGCCAGCAAGGGTGTCAGGCGTCTTCGCCAGGAGTTGCTGATCTTGTGGAACCGGGTGAGGTCTTCAGGCCTTGTTTGTCGTCCCCACCGAGCCGTCCCCTTCAGAAAGCGTTCGTCTAGTCTAGAGCGAGCAGCATCATGAGAGCCGTCGTCATCCGGCTGATTCGGCGCTTCAAGTTCGATCAGGTTCCGGCACAAGTCGGCCGCCTGGGCCGAGCCCAGAAGACAGGCAATCATAAAAGCATCGGGGCCGTCTGCCGCCAGAGTCAGCACAGCCCTGGCAAGCCAGTCGCTTTCGACCATGGTCATCGGTCGCGGCTGGCCGTCGGGCATGGTTCTCATCAAGGGGTCGGCCATCTCAGACGGCCCTTGTCCTGAGCAGGATGCCGGTGGTCACATCGTCGGCACCGGGGCTGGCTCGTCCGTCCAGGTCCGCCAAAGTCCATGCCAGGCGCATGGTCCTGTCGGCCCCGCGCAGACTGATCCGTTGCTTGCGCAGGGCCTGATCCACGACCGAACGAGCCTTGGCTGATGTGTTCTGGCGCAGCCATTCGCCGCTGATCTGGGCGTTGCAGGTCCAGCCTTCCTTGTGAAAACGCTCTTTTGCTGCCTGGCGGGCGCGGGTCACACGCTGACGGATCTGGGCGCTGCGCTGACGTGGACGGTGGTCATCGAATCCCGGGTCGGTCACTGGAGGAACTGTGGTCTGTATGTCGATGCGGTCCATAATGGGGCCTGACAGCCTGTTCCAGTAGCGGAGGCGCTCGCGGGGCGTGCAGGTGCAGCGCTCGCCGGTTCCGTATCCGTATCCGCAGGGGCAGGGGTTGGCGGCCATGACCAGCTGGAAACGAGCCGGGAAGGTGGTGCTGCCCTTGGCCCGGGACAGGAAGATACGTCCGATCTCCAAGGGCTCACGCAGGGATTGGATCACCCTTGGGGAGAATTCCGGTGCCTCATCCATGAAGAGGACGCCGCGATGAGCGCGGGTGATGGCTCCAGGCGTGGCCAGTCCTGCGCCGCCCCCGACCATGGCCGCCATGGAGATCGTATGATGAGGGGCCTCGAATGGTGGCACATCGGTGATCCCATACTGGCTCAGCGTGCCGCACAGGGATCGGATGGAGGCCACTTCCAGCTGTTGAACAGCGTCCAAGGCAGGCATGATGCTGGGAAGCCGTTCAGCCAGCATGCTTTTGCCGGCTCCTGGAGGGCCGACCATGAGCATGTGGTGACCGCCGGCTGCAGCAACCATCATGGCCCACTTGGTCTCCTCCTGGCCGATCACGTCAGCCATGTCCGGCTTGGGTGGAGCTGGGTCGGAATTGGCGGGGGGATTGACTTCATGACCTGAGTTCATGTGGTGCACGCTCGCTACGGGGGTCGATTTGTCAGAGTCTTGGCGAGTGTCTGCTTCGGGGATGGCGATCCTGCTTCGCCCACCCAAGGCCTGGATGAGCTGGCCCAGGTGGCGCAGTCCCACGACCTCGATATCGGGAACCAGACGGGCCTCGTCAAGGTTGTCTGCAGGGACGAAAGCCCGTGTGATTCCCTGGGCTCTGGCCTGCGTCAGAATGGGCAGCAGGCCATTGATGGGCAGAATCGTGCCGTCCAGGTTGAGTTCGCCCAGGATGACCGTATGATTCAGGCCTTCCGTTGGCAATGCTCCGCCGGCCTCGAGGACACTGGTCGCAATGGCCAGATCGTGTGAGGAGCCATGCTTGGGCTTTGAAGCGGGGGACATGTTGACGGTGACCCTGGTCTGCGGCCACCGGAATCCGCAGGCAGAGCAGGCGGATTTGACCCGTTCTCGCGACTCCGACAAGGAGGCATCCGGCAGGCCGATGATGGAGAAGTAGGGCAGACCTGGGGAGATGAAGGACTGCACGTGGATGAGAAAGGCCTTGAGGCCTATCAATCCCACGGATTCAGCGGATCCAAGACGCATCAGAAAGCCTCCCTGGTGTGTCTGAGGAAGACTGATCCCGGATTCCATCCGCCTCTGCTCGAATGGTTGGATCCCTTGACGGCCTTGGCGGAAGTCTGACAGGAAGCCGGGGGATAAGCACCCTCGGAATGCGTGCTTCTGCCAGGGTCGGATTTGACTGACAGGCTGATGACATCGAAACGTGTGCCACGATGCCGTGCGCCGGGATCTCGGTCATGGCTGATCAGCCATTGGACTGCAGCGCGACGAAGGTGGGTCTGCTTGCGCGGGCCGACGGCCAGCTCTGGGGATCCGAACCGACCGGTGCGTCTGGTTTTGACCTCTACAAAGACCAGAGTCGCCTCGGGATCCAGGGCGATGATGTCCAGCTCGCCGAACCGGCTTCGCCAATTCCGAGCCAGGATTTTCCAGTTTCGTTCCCGCAGCCACTGGCAGGCGTAGTCCTCACCTAATCGTCCCAGTTCTCGGCTGTTTATGCCACTGGCTCTGATCTGTCGTTCAATATCTGCCAGATCTATGCCGATAGATTCATGGTTGCCTGGATCTGATGTATTTGTCCAAGATTGGATGGTTTCTGGATCATCAGCAGATCTTTTAAAACCGGGGAGGGCGCTTATGGGCTGTGCGATCGATGAGTCTGCGATTATAGCGTCGGCATCAGTTCCGTCGTTCCTGTTGCTGGTGAGTGTGTGGTGATTGGTTGGTCTGGTCAGAGCTTGTGTGTTCATGTTTCTAGAAGACCACCGGAAGGAAGTTGGCGACTAGTCGAACCAGGCATGTGGTCGAATGAGCCTGTGATAGCGAGAAAGTGGATGAACGAGTGGATTTCCGATGCTGATCTTGTATCGATTGCGCTCATCCCGGTATCAGTAGGGGCGGCGAAGGTAAAAGATGAAAAATATTGAAACAGAGGTGAAATCCCAAACGAGAGAAACCGGAAACCAAGAAAATGGAAAACCAAGAAAATAGAAGGCCGAGGAAACCAAAAGCAGCTCAAGGAGCAAAGAATAAGTGTGGGACGCGGAGCAACACGCTGATAAAGAGTCAGCGAACATGACAAAAAGAGCCTGTGAGGGTCTTCATTGTCGTCCTGTATCAGGAAGAGGGAATCAGAGATTCAAAGAGATCAAAAGACAAGGAGGTGCAGCTGATGATTTTCTAAGTAGCACCTTCCGATTTCCACTTGCAGAATCGTCTTATGACCTATATAGCTGATAGGTTAGCTAGCGATTGAATTTCTGATTGATGAGGAGCTTTGATTGAAGCGGACTAAATGGATGTGACGCAGATTCCGAGAAACCACATCACATCCATATCGGGTTTGCTGATCTAGTCCGAGTAATCAGGCCGCAGTGACCACATTCATGTCGGCACGGGCGATGGCCTGGTCGAAGTCCCTGGTGCCCTTGAAGACCTCCTGGGTCCAGGGGTTGATGTGCTGACGGCGCGCACGGACCAGGATGTAGCCCAGCGCGAGCACGTTGGCGACCAGGGAGAGGATGGAGACCGTCAGGTTGACCCCGGCCTTGTTGACCGACTGGGTTGAGAAGACCGAGTAGTCCTGGAACATGGGCAGGACCTGAGCGAACATGCACCATATGGCCAGGGTGTTGGCCCGGTTCTGGATCCAGCCTCCCTTGTTCCAAAGTAAATTGGCGAAGGTGGGCGCCAGGAGGAGGGCCAGGCCGCAGTACCAGGCGTGGTTGGGCAGGCAGTTGTAGGTGTAGCAGAAGTTCCATAGGTCATAGGAGATGATGAAGACCCAGGTCATGTCGGGCCAGAGCATGTCGCGACGGTCCTTGGAGGCGTAGATGCCGAAGATTCCGGTCATGCAGAAGATGTTGATCAGGCCCGCCACCCCGTTGAAGATGTTGTGCCAGCCGCCCATCAGGGTGATGCCCTCGGTGGACACCCAGGTTCCGCCCCATCCGCGGAAGGCGGATTCGAAGTCGGAGACCACGGCGATGAGGATGTTGATGGCGACGATGATGAAGGGGAAGCACTTGAACCAGTGGGATTTGCCGATCTTGCCCCATCCATACTTGAGGGCCATGAAGCCGATGCAGCCGGCGGTGGCGGCATAGAGCTTGGCATAGTGGAACCAGCTGGTCATGTGGACGTAGGTTGGGTTATGAAGCGCCCAATCGGCCCCGAAGGCCGCCGATACGTAGATGGTCAGGAAGTACGCGGTCAGAGCGGCGGGAATGGCCAGGAAGCAGATGATGCCTCCAGTCTTGCTCCGCCTGGCGACCTCGTTGAGGCCGATCAGGCATGCGAAGACCAGGATCCAGCCCAACCATTGGTAGGGGGCGTTGGCTCCGTAGACTTGGAACAACATGACGATGTCCTTTCTTCTGTTCTGTGTCAGGTGTTCGTTGGTTTGTTTCTTGGCAGCGGATGTCGGGAAGGACGCCGTCGCCTTACAGGTAGGGCTCCAGGTGGAGCGTTTGGGCGGCCATGAGGATGAAGGTTTCGTCGCTGGTGTCCGGCTGCACCCTAAGGAGAGTGATGAACCCGGAAATCAGGACGATCAGCATTTCGCGCACATGGTCAATGGGCAATTGATTCCGGTGGTGCCTGGCGAAATCCTGAACCGCCGTCCGGCAGAAGTAGTCGGCTATGGCCTTGGAGACCTGGTCCACGAATCGCGTGTAGAGCCCTCCGTTGCCCGAGTGGATCATCTGCTGTCGGAGTGGGCTGTTGTCGGCGATGACCGATCGGGCCACCTGTACGACGGTCTCCAGGGCTCCCTTGACATCACCGGGTGTCCGCTTCCTGTTCCATTCCTCCATCCGGGCCAGGACCTGGTTGACGGACTTGTCTACCATGGCCTGGGCCAAGGTCTCCTTGTCGGGGAAGTAGTGGTAGAAGAGGGACCTGGTCATCCCCACTTGCTTGGCGATGTCCTTGATGGTGATGTGGGAGAATCCCTTGTTCCTGCAGATATCGATCACAGCCTGGACGATTTCGTCGCTTTTCCTGGACCTCTTGCCCGATGATCGCTGAGCGAAGCCTGACTCGTCTTCTGTAGCTGATGCCTGCATGGTTGCTTCCCGTCCTTCCGGAGTCTGCTGATTCCAGAAACTGAACTTTGACACTTTGTCAACATTGACGACTCAAGTATAAAACCGACTTTGACAAAGTGTCAATTTCACTTGGATGCCTAATTTCTAGGCAACTACCGGGATTCGCCCCATGCTGGGGGTGGGGGGAATATAAGAAGACCCCGAAGCGGAGAATGCTCCGGGGTCCTAGGGAAACCTGTGGTCAGTTCATCTATTGATCTATGATGCGATGACCATAGGTGCAGGCGACCGCCTTACCTGACCAATCCGGTCAGCAGGCCCAGATCCAGCTCGAAGCTGACCCCGCGCTGCTGATAATCGGGCTGATTGCGTGTGTGCTGCATGGCCGAGCGGACGAATTCGCCGGCGATTCGGGCGGCATCGGCCAGGCCTCGTCCTGCAAAGAGCGCCCCGCAGAGGCTGGAGGCGAAGGCATCGCCTGTTCCGTGGATCATGAAGGGCAGCTTGTCGTGGACCAGTTCGGTGCGCTCGCTGACTCCGCCATGATCTGCCGAGGCCACGAAGTTGCGCAGCTTGCCATCCTTCCGGTCGATGCCTTTGATGATGACGTTTTTCGCGCCCATGTCCAGCAGGCGGCCCAGACGCTCACCAACCTGGGCATCGTCAAGGTCCTGGCCTTCGTAGTCGATGCCGGTCAGCAGACTGACCTCGGTCAGGTTGGGCATGAGCAGGTCGGCACCATCGACCAGGTTGGTCACGGCCCGGCACATTTCCTCGGTGTAGGTGGGGTACATGGATCCGCCGTCGCCCATGACCGGGTCGACCAGCCGCAGGGCCTTGGGGTATTCCCGATACATGCGCTGAATGATGTCGACCTGTTCGGCGCTGCCCAGGAACCCGCTGTAGATCCCGTCCAGCTCGACACCCTCCTTCTGCCAGGCATCCAGGTATCCCGGCAGCATCTCGGTGGTGTCGTGGAAGGTGTAGTCCTTGAACATGGTATGCGCGCTGAACAGGGCCGTGGGCACCGGGCAAACGTCGCATCCGGCAGCAGAAAGGATGGGGATGGCGGCCGTCAGCGAGCACTTGCCATACCCGCACATGTCATGCACAGCGGCGACTCGGGGGATGTACTTGCTGTCGCGCTGGTAGAGCCTGTTTTGATCGTCCGTCTGTCCGGCCATCTTTTGAACTCCTTCATGCCTGCTGAGGCTGTTCGCAGCGGAGCCTTCTCCGTTGCTTACCCGACTCTACAGCGAAGGGGTTAAACGGGTACCTCCGCGTGTGCAATGTCGAGACGGAAAAGGCCCGCTTTCAACCTTTTGGAAGCTGTTATAAAAAAGGACGATACCGAAAAGTCCATTCTGGCTTGAACAGAGGGGCTTGTGCCGCTTATGGTCACATTCAAGAACTTGGAAGAGGACGCACGTCACCAACAGATAGGAATCGACATGACCGACCAGAACCCGCACAAGTACCATTTCGAGACGCTTCAGCTCCACGTGGGCCAGGAGCAGGCCGACCCCGCCACTGATTCCCGGGCCGTGCCCATCTACGCCACCACCAGCTACGTCTTCCACGACTTCGACCATGCCGAGGCCCGGTTCGCCTTGAAGGACCCGGGCAACATCTACGGTCGTCTGACCAACTCCACCCAGGGGGTCTTCGAGGACAGGATCGCCGCCCTGGAGAACGGTACCGCCGGTTTGGCCGTGGCCTCGGGAGCAGCCGCCGTGGAGTATGCCTTCCGGAACATCACCCAGACCGGGGACCATATCGTGTCATCCAAGAACATCTACGGAGGAACCTTCAACCTCCTCAAGCACACCCTGCCCCGCGATGGTGTCGAGACCACTTTCGTGGATCCTTCGGACCCGTCCAACTTCGAGTCGGCCATCCAGGAGAACACCAAGCTGGTCTTCTTCGAGACCTTCGGCAACCCCAACGCCGACCTGCCCGACTTCGAAGCCATCTCCAAGATCGCCCATGCCCATAACCTGCCGGTGATTGTCGACAACACCTTCGCCACTCCTTACCTGTTCCGGCCGCTGGAGCACGGGGCTGACATCGTCGTGGAATCGGCCACCAAGTTCATCGGCGGCCATGGCACCACCCTGGGCGGGGTCGTCGTGGAAGGGGGACAGTTCGACTGGGCGGCAGTGCCCGGCAAGTTCCCCACCTTGACCGAACCCGACCCCAGCTACCATGGTCTGCGCTTCTACCAGGATCTGGGGGCTGCGGCCTTCGTCACCCGTATCCGCGCCATCCTCCTGCGTGACACCGGCGCCGTCATCTCGCCCTTTGCAGCCTTCCTCCTCCTGCAAGGGACCGAGACGCTCTCGTTGAGGGTTGAGCGCCACGTTGAGAACGCCCTGAAGGTGGTGGACTACCTGCAGACCGTGCCGGAGGTGGAGTCGGTCAGCCATCCGGCCATCGAGGGCCGCCCCGATCACGAGCTCTACGAGCGCTACTTCCCGAACGGTGCCGGCTCCATCTTCACCTTCGATCTGAAGGGCGGCAAGGATGCGGCCAGGGTCTTCATCAACAACCTGCATCTCTTCTCCCTCCTGGCCAACGTGGCTGACGTGAAGTCGCTGGCCATCCACCCGGCATCGACCACCCACTCACAGGAGACGCCGGAGGAGCTGGAGGATCAGGCCATCCATCCGGGTACCATCAGGCTCTCCATTGGCACGGAGAACATCGAGGACATTCTGGATGACCTCAAGGGTGCCTTCCAGGCATTGAAGGAATCCGGTCTGGCCAAGTAGCCGGCAATCATACTTCCTTCCTGGTCCCGTATATGCGTGATATATGACCAAGAAGGCGAAGAAGCAGAAGGTGCCTGTCGATACCTCATTACGTTTCGATGGGCACCTTTGCATATGTCCTATCCTCACCTCTCCCCAGTGGCAGGAAGCACGTGACAGGTGAAGCGGAAATATTGCGGTGGGTAAGATGGGGGCATGAAACATGGAGCAAAGACGAGGTCGTCTTCTGATTCTTCGTCCGGTTCGGGGAAATCGAGGCAGATCGCCCAGGTGGCCATCAAGGCCAAGGGACTGACCAAGGACTATGGGAGTGGGGAGAACCTGGTCCATGCCCTGCGGGGTGTGGATGTCGAATTCGAACGGGGCAGGTTTACGGTCATCATGGGTCCCTCCGGGTCGGGCAAGTCCACCCTCATGCATACCTTGGCCGGCTTGGACACCGTTACCTCCGGACATGTCTACCTGAACGGGACCGATGCCGTCGGGGTGAAGGGCAGGCGGGCCCACCGTCAAGGAGGGCGGAGGGGCGTGGTCGACCTGACCAAGCTCAATGACAATCAGCTGACCCTCTTGAGGCGCCAGAGCCTGGGCTTCATTTTCCAGAGCTTCAACCTCCTGCCCATGTTTACGGCCAAGCAGAATATCCTCATGCCTCTGATTCTGGATGGGGCTAAGCCAGACACAGCCTGGCTGGAGGTTTTGGCCAAGACCCTGGGCCTGGAGGAAAGACTGAGCCATCGGCCCAGTGAGCTCTCAGGTGGTCAGCAGCAGCGTGTGGCCATCGCCAGGGCCCTCATCGCCAAGCCTTCCATTGTCTTTGCGGACGAGCCTACGGGAAACCTGGACACGGCCTCATCGACCGAAGTGCTCAGCTTCCTGCGGGATTCGGTCCGCGAGCTGGGGCAGACCATCATCATGGTCACTCATGATGTCTTTGCGGCCTCATTTGCCGACCGGGCTTTGGTATTTGCGGATGGGCGGATCGTGGCAGACCAGGACAGACCCACTGTGGATTCCATGAACTCCCTGCTCTCCGAGGAAGTCATGGCCTCCGCAGCTACAGCTGGCTCAGCTGCTCATCGCTGAGGGGAATGCTCATGTGGTTCGTCGCCAGAAAAATGATGCGGCATGACCTGGGCATGATGGTTCCCGCGGGCATCGCCATTGTCGTCGGAACACTGTTTATTGCCATGACCTTCCTCTTCGGCAACACCATGGACGTTTCCATGCGGCGGATGGTCTCATCCGATGCGGCCCAGGCCAACTACGCCATCATCCCCGGGGAAGGCAGCAATCCAGATCAGAAGAGAGTGAAGGACTTCAAAACCGAGGAGCTGGCAAAAGTCCCAGGCGTTCACGCAGTCAGATCAGACACCCAGCTCATGGCGGATGTCCGCGCCGGCAAAATCAAAAGCGAGAGCGTGATTGCCATTCCTATGGCGGATTCATCGCTGATGCCGGTCGGTCTCGCCAAGGGATCCTGGCCCAGTGCCGACGACCAAGTGGTCCTACCCGGGCCGACTGTGTCCAAGCTCAAGCTCTCCCTGGGCGACAAGGTGAATCTGAATCTGTCGCCTAACATGCTGTATATTTCCGAGGATCTTGGGTCGAAAAATCAGGCCAGTGCCGACCAGGTGGCAGGCAGGTTCATATCGGAGCCCCTGACCTTGTCGGGCGTCAGTTCGAACCAGGGCAGCGAAGGCGGCGAGTTTGGCGAGTCGGGCGGTGCAATCGTGTTGACCCCCAAGACCATAGATGCCTTTATGGCTACAGCAGGTCTTGGCGACATGGGTAACCTGTATGCCCAGAACGTTTACCTGAATGTTGGCGGGCAGGGCAGCGACCTCGATGGGACTCTGGCCTCTCTGCGCAAGCTCATGCCTTCCGGCTATTCCCTAGAGGACCGTCACACCATGGAGGACCGACTGGTCAAGACCGCGCTCGGCGGTTCCCAAAACCCCGTGACCACCTTTCTTCTGGTCTTTGGCACACTGGCCATGTTCGTGGCTGCCACCGTCATCGCTAACACCTTCCAGGTCATGGTCGCACGGCAACGTCGCTATTTGGCCCTCCTGAGGACGATAGGCGCCAATAAGAACCAGGTCAGGGCCAGCGTCCTGATGCGTTCAATCATCCTGGGCGCTGTGGCATCCCTGATCGGGGTTGGCGTCGCCATCGGCATCATGGCAGTTCTGGGTGCAGCCAAAGCTCATACGAGTTCCCTCTACTTCCAATTGAAGCTGACTCCGGCAGTCTTCCTGGTGCCTCTTGTTTTCGGCATCATTGTCACGGTCCTGGCCTCCCTGGGCTCCTCGTGGGCCGCCACCAGGGTCAGTCCTTTGGAGGCGCTGAGGCCTGCCGATCTTTTGGAGAACAAGCGGACGAGCAGGATGCGTCTGTTTGTCAGCGTGGTCATGATTCTGCTGGGCATCACCATGACGGTCTGGTCCCTCTGGCAGGTCAGGCTCAGTGTCACGGCAGACAAGGCCAGCAAGACATCCGGAGACGGGCCGAACATTGTTGCTGCCATGGCCGTCATCGGCATTGTTCTTGCATTCCTGGGCATTTTGTTCAGTGCTAATCGTTGGATTCCTTTCATGCTCAGGGGAGTCGGGTCCCTGGTTTCTCGGATCGGGCCCTCGTCCACAATCGCTGTGGCCAACATCGCTCGGAACCATTCCCGTGTGGCGGCTACGGGTACCGCCCTCCTGATTGGCGTGACACTGGTCGCCACCCTGGCCACGGGCGCCGCCAGCGCCAAGCAGACCATGGCCGACATGCTGGACGAGCACTACTCCGTCGATCTGCAGATCAGCGCCGATGGCCTGGATGACAAGGCTCTGAATGCCATTCGGCGAATCGACGGGGTCGCTCAGGCCGAGCTGGTGCCCCAGTATGCTGCCATGGTCAAATCAGGCGGCGAGAACGGTGCGGGAATGACTATTTTCGCCCTTGACTCGCAGAAGATCGATCGTCTCCTGAACGCCAAGGTCGGCAAGGATCTTTCCGGACAGGATGCCCTTCTGCTTCCAGAAAGCCGCATGGACAAACAGAAGGATTTTCATGACGGCGGGAATCTGGGGCTCAATATTCTCAACCCGATTCAAGGCGATGCTCATGGCGGATCCGCATCGGTGGCTCAAAGACTCTTCGTGACCAGTGTCTATGCGCCCTTCCAGGGGATTGATGCCAGTAATTTCTATGGTCTGACTGACTCATCCTCGCTCAATGGCGTTCAGCCTCAGACCGTGCAGATCTGGGCCAAGGTCGATGGTTCACCAACAGTCCCGGCATTCATCGACAAGGTGAAAGACGCGCTTTCTGGTTATTCGGCTGTTGCCGTCAAGGGTGGGTTGGCTGAAAAGCAGCAGTGGGATCGGACCATCGACAGCCTGCTCATGATCATCCTGGCTCTCTTGGCGGTGGCGGTCGCCATCGCCCTGATTGGCGTAGCCAACACGCTTTCCCTCTCGGTGCTGGAACGCCGACGGGAGTCCGCCACCCTGCGGGCTATCGGGATGACCCGGAAACAGATCAGGCGGTCCCTGGCTGTGGAGTCAGGGCTGATAGCTCTGGTGTCGTCCTTGTCTGGCATGATCCTGGGCCTGCTCTTCGGCTGGGCTGCAGCCTATGAGATTTTCTCCTCTCTGGGTACGGTGGCTTTCCCCATTCCTTGGACCATAGGCATAGTGATTCTGCTGGTGGCGCTCGTAGCCGCGATCTTGGCAAGCGCCCTGCCTGCAAGACGCGTCAACCGGACTCCACCGGTCGTGGCTCTAGCAGAGGAATGACGACAAGCCAGCCTTCACCCAGGCGCATCTTGGTTGAAGCCGGGAATGAATGACTCATTCTGCCGGTTGATGGTTTCCTCGATGCTACTCGGGTGTTCCTGTAGTCAATCACGGGGATCCAGGCAACTGTTTCAATCCCTTGGTCCGATGGTTGCATGTCTTGTGACTCGTGTCTTTTGTGCTGAACAAGATGTTCCTCATCTCCGCAGATGTCCATCCCCGCCGCCCCGCGTTGGTTTGGATGGTGTTAGCCTAACAGGAGGAGTTCTTCATCGCACTCATCCGTAAGGATGATTATCTTCATCGCTCCCAGGGAGCATATCGCGGCAGCTAATAGCCGCATAGGGTCGGAAGCTGACGGGAGAAAGGTTTCCTCGCGGATAAGGAGCACCATGCAGAACAAAGCGGATACTTTGTCTTCACAAGGGTTGATCGACAGAGCAGGTCCAGGCGTCGCGGGATCGCCGGCTGTCAGTGCCAGACAGCTGACCAAGGATTATGGGCAAGGATCGAACGCCGTCCATGCCCTGCGTGGAATCGACGTGAATTTCGAGCGTGGCCGGTTCACGGCCATCATGGGACCTTCAGGTTCGGGCAAGTCAACGCTCATGCACGTTCTGGCTGGTCTGGATACTGTCACCTCAGGCCATGTCTATATGGCCGCTGATCTTCTGCTTCCGAAGAGCGGAGATCGTCACCATCCATCGATTGACCAGGCCGGCCGAGTCGACCTGACAAGAATGGACGACCGTCAGCTGACCCTGATCAGGAGGCGGCATCTGGGATTCATCTTCCAGAGCTTCAACCTATTGCCAATGTTCACTGCCAAACAGAACATCCTCATGCCGCTGGTACTGGACGACGTTCGGCCCGACAGCTCGTGGATGGAGCAACTGGTAGAGACTCTGGGATTGTCGGACAGATTGGATCATCGGCCCAGTGAGCTTTCGGGTGGTCAGCAGCAGCGTGTGGCAATCGCCAGGGCCCTCATCACCAAGCCTTCGATCGTCTTTGCTGACGAGCCTACGGGAAACCTGGACACGGCCTCATCGACCGAGGTGCTCGGCTTCCTTCGGGATTCGGTCCGCGAGCTGGGGCAGACCGTCATCATGGTCACTCATGATGCCTATGCCGCATCCTACGCCCATCGTGCGCTGGTCTTTGCCGACGGACGGATAGTCGCGGACCGACAGAATCCGACAGTGAAAGCCATGAATGACCTTCTGGCTGAACAAGTCTCGGCTGGCACTGCTGGCGATTCCCAGGTACAGGACTAGGGGGTGCACTGTGTGGCGGATAACCCGTACGATGATGAAGCGCGATGCACGTATGATGATGCCGGCTGGTCTGGCCATTGTTATCGGCACCCTCTTTATGTGCCTGACGCTCCTTTTTGGCAACGTGGCGAATGCCTCCATGCGTCGCGAGATGAGCGTGGATGCTGGTCAAGCCAACTATGTTGTGGCCTCCAGAGAGGATCAGGACAAGCCAATCCTGTTCGACGAGTTTGACAGCAAAGGACTGTCGAACTTGCAGGGGGTTCGTGGTCTGCGCCCTGATGTCAGCCTCTTGGTGGATGCAGAAGCAAACGGTCAGTCCAGCAAGGAGATCCTGGCCATAGTAGGTGCCAGGCAGGAGCTTATGCCTATCGATCTGGTTCGGGGGCAATGGCCGGATTCAGATGATCAGGTTGTGCTGCCGCAGCCCGTCTCCGACAGGCTCCAGGCGGGCCTGGGTGATAAGGTGCGCCTCCATCTGTCCACCTTGACGCTGCCAGGTAGTGATAGCGATAGTGCTCAGGATTCTTCAAGCAAAGAACGTCTTGTTGACCAAGGAACCGTGGACTTGACCGTCTCAGGCATCAGCAAGAGCCGTGGTCGACAGTACGATGACTTCGGTGGAGCTGTGGTGCTGACGGATTCTCGGATTGAGCGTCTGCTGAGTATGGCGGGAATGGTTGGACCGGAGTCCCTTCCTGTGAATAATGTCTATCTGCAGGTTGATGGCCAAGGCAAGGAGCTTCAGAAGGCTCTGCAAAATATCAGGCGATACGTTCCCAAGGGATACCAGCTGGAGGATCGTCGTACCATGGAGGACAGGCTGCTCAGAGAGCAGACCGGCGATGGTGTGGACATCACAACTCTTTTCCTCATGACTTTTGGTTTGCTGGCCATGGTGGTGGCTGCCTTGGTGATTGCCAACACCTTCCAGATCATGGTGGCCAGACAGCGCAGGTATCTGGCCCTGCTGAGGATTATTGGTGCTGATCGACGGCAAATCAGGGTAGGCGTGCTGCAGCAGGCCCTGCTTCTTGGCGTCATATCGTCCCTGATCGGCATCCTGCTGGCCATGGGCTTGATGGGCCTTGCCGGTTGCCTTGGTTTGCATTCGGGCACCATGAAGTTTGAACTCCTGCTTACACCCGCCTCCCTCCTGGTTCCGTTTGTGCTCGGTGTATTGGCAACCCTGGTGGCTGCCTTTGGATCTAGTCATAGGGCTATCAGAGTCAGACCGCTTGAAGCCCTGCAGCCAGTGGACTATCAGGAGCCGGGCAGCAGGGATCGGACCGGTTTACGAATCAGTGTCCTGCTGGCTGTCATTGGTCTGGCGTTGGTGACCTGGTCATCTTGGCGCGTAGGGGAGTTAGTCAGGACAAACTCTGGCGATACAGTCCAGACCAGTAATCAGCAGGAACGATTGCTAGGTCTCGCAGTATTGGGTGTTTTGCTGATCTTTCTGGGTGCGCTGATAGGGGCTCGTCGATGGATTCCGGCTCTTCTGCGTTGCCTGGGTAAACCTGTGTCCAAGATTGGACCATCTTGCAGGGTCGGAGTGGCGAATATCGCCCGAAATCCCTCACGGGTCGCTGCCACAGGTGTTGCTCTGCTGATTGGCGTGACTCTGGTCTCCACTCTGGCTACAGGTGCGGTAACCGCTAAACGTACTTTGTTCAAGGATATTGATCAGCGTTATTCCGTGGATATTGAAATATCTGGTCAGGGTCTGAACAAGAGAAATGTGCGGGCCATTGAGCGTATCCAAGGTGTTGCAGATGCGGAGCTGGTGCAGCGATTCAATGCCAAGGTCGAGTCAGGAGGCCCCTCACAAGCTTCCATGACTGTCTATGCCTTGGATGCTTCACGGATCAGGCGAGTGCTTCATGCCGATCTGGGTCCAGGTATGCAAAGGTCGGATGCGCTGCTGGTGTCGACCAGAACGATTTCCAGGCATTCCGGTTACCGGGATGGAAGTCAGCTGAAGTTGTCGATAGCTGATCCTCAGGCGGACGATGAACGTGAAAAGGAGGCAGATGCAAGAAGGACATTGACTGGGGTCTTTGCCGGATTCGGCGGGCTGGATACCAGTGGTGTCTATGCAATCACGGACTCCCGGAATGTCGCTGGGATTGACACCAAGACGCATGAAATCTGGATTAGGACGCAGGGAGATCGCGATACCGCACTGCTCTTGGATGACATACGTCAGGCTGTAGGAGAGCATGACGACATGGCTATGAGCGGAGGGCTGACGCAAATGAGGACATGGAGCGAAAGAATCGATTCCTTGTTGGCAATCATGGTGGCATTGCTGGGCGTTGCTGTGATTATCGCCCTGATAGGGGTTTCCAACACTTTGATGATGTCGGTGCTGGAACGCCGTCGTGAGACTGCCACGCTCAGGGCAATCGGCATGAGCAGCGTCCAGGTTCGTCGATCCTTGGGAGTCGAGGCCTGCATGATAGCCCTGGGAGCCAGTCTGGCTGGAATCGTTCTAGGAACGCTCTTCGGATGGATAGGAGCCTATCAGGTCTTTGTGCCCTTAGGGTCCGTGACCTTCACCGTGCCATGGTCGGCTTTTGCGCTGATACTGCCGGTGGCCTTGCTGGCTGCTGTGGTAGCCAGTGTGCTGCCAGCCAGGGAGGCAGTCAAGGTTTCACCCATTGAGGCTCTTAGTGACGATTGATGCTGCATGACGTCCAGGTTCATACCAGATGGTTTTCGTAGGCGAAGACCACCGCCTGGACGCGGTCGCGGGCATTGATCTTCTGAAGAATGTGAGTGACATGAGTTTTCACTGTGGGCAGTGAGATCCCCAGATTGTCGGCTATCTCCTGGTTGCTCAGACCTTGGGCTATGTGAATCAGGACCTGCAGCTCGCGATCAGTGAGCAGGTCCACTTCGGGATCGCGGTAGGTCGATCCCGAAGTCATGGACCCGGCCGCAGGCACGTCATGGGCCATGTGTTCGATCAGGCGTTTTGTAGCCGAAGGAGCGATGATCGCATTGCCCCGGTGAACTGTACGGATGGAGGACAAGAGGGTTTCAGGCTCGGTATCCTTGAGCAGGAATCCTGATGCGCCGGCTTTTATGGCAGCCATGACGTATTCGTCAAGATCGAAGGTTGTCAGCACAATGACCCTGGACTCCGGACGGTCAGGTGACAAGGCAGTGATTCGGCGGGTGGCTGTCAAACCATCCACGCCGGGCATGCGGACATCCATGAGGATCACGTCAGGACGCAGGCGTGAGGCCAGATCCACTGCTTGCTCGCCGTCCGCGCCTTGGCCAACCACGGTCATGTCATCCTGGGAGCCGATGACCATGGCAAAACCGGCCCGGACCAGATCCTGGTCGTCCACGACGGCAACGCTGATGGGTTCGGTCCGTTCCATGAGAGCCTGCTTCTTTCTGCTAGATGATGGCCAGCGCCACCTTCCGATTTTATCTGAGTTGAGTGTTGCCAGGAATTACGGCTGGTTTCGATTTGTGGCTAAGGCAATCGCTGTAAGTTTTGCCCGAACATCCGTTGCCGGAGTAACTGTCAAATAACAAAACGACTTACCCTAGTCATTGATTCCTGGGGCAGGCTAATGTTCGGATGCATGATTCGTGGGGTGCTTGATTCTTCGGTTGTGCTGATTACCTGCTGTACTCATTAGTGCTCATTATCAAGAATGCTCATGCCTGGTGTCCGATTGGACATGCATCGGTTTCTTGTCCCGTTGCGAATGTTGCGAAGGGTTGTCAACCTGATCGTCAAGATCTACTGGCAGGGGTTTGGCTGGGTGAAGAGCCGTCAAAGGTGGGGTTTTGTGGGTGGATTCAACCTTGTGGCTCCCATCTGAATGAAAACTCTTGTTCGGGTCATGGATGGTCTCGGTGTCTGAATGCGGGTCGGTGCTGGAACTGTGACGCAGGACTGTTAGCAGTTGCCGCATCCGAGCCAGGGCCTCGCGTCCTTGGCTTGCAATGTCGCCGAAGGCTTGTGCTATCTGTTCCGGGGGAGGGTCCACTCCCTTGACTTGATAATCGTTCAACACGCCGATGGCTTTAGTGGTGGACGCAATGACAGTATTTAGTGTGTCCGCTACTTCTACCTGCATGGTGGCGCCGATAAGTTCCCGCTCCTGATTGGCGGCCAGAGCCTGGCTTTCCTGCAGGATCTGGCTTAGCGCGCGCTCGCGTTCCTGCTGCAGAAGAAGGACCGAGCCACGAGTGCGTTGGTGTGAAGCAATCAGAATGGTCAGCAGACAGATCAAGGCCGGCGCGGCCATCACTGTGAAATGCGTTAAATTGGATGCAGAAAAAGGTGATTCTGCTGGTCGTTCTGTAATGTATGACAGAACGGTGGGACACCCTTGGTTATTGGCCACACATCTGGCAGCCCATAAAACCACATCCGTGATGACCGCGAATGGAACCCATCGCCTGGTGGTGTCTTTACCGTAAACCACTGCCGAATAGATGGCGATGGGGGAACAGATCGCAGCCTCTGGCAGCCATGGCGAGAAGAGCAGCAGCAGGGCGGCAGCTGCAGCCACTAGGGCGGCGCAAATGCCGGGACGGACTCTGCGCACAATCAGAGGCAAAGTGATACCTAGCGTGGCGATGATCCTTACTGGTCGGCCCGGATCATATTGGGGCGTGACAGGTGCTATAGAAAGAGCTTGACCTGGATTCCCTACCAACACAAGTCCGATTACCAAACCCAGGTCGGCCGTCAATGGATGGCGTTGAAACCAAATGAAGAGCTTGGAGACAATCGAGCGCAGGGACCACTGAGCTTGTCGATTTGTGTATATTCCCATTTCGGGGTCGGATTTTGGCGGAGCGGCAAAAGGAATCCATACCTGAAGGTGGTAACCGCCATCTGGTTTGGGGCCAGCTTGAAGGTTGCCTCCCAGAGACGTCAGTCGTTCCTGCATCCCCAAAAGTCCGAAGCCTGAATGCTCAGGTTGTTCCATCTGCGTCTGAGAATCTGAAATAGTAGTGGCAAGGTCAAGCGGGTAGTCGTCAATAGTCAGGCTCAGACCGTCCGTGAGCCACTGCTCTTCAATCAGCACGTGTGAAGCAGGAGCGGCATGCTTGCGAACATTGGTCAATGCTTCTTGCAAGACCCTATAAGCAGTTATGGCGCGGCTGCGATCCAACCTTTGTGGTTGGGGTCGGCCTTCGACGTGCCGGCTGAATTGGGATTCTGGCTGAGTGAGTCGAGCCGCATCTATCAGGTCTGTCCATGATCCGTAGCTGGTCGGTGGGTTGCTTGAAGAGGTGGCAGCCGAGGGCCAAGTATGTGCATTGTCGGTTGTATCAACATTGGCCTTGCCAGTGTCAACAGTTGGAGCCTCTTGAATTGTGGGAGGATGATCGCTGGCTTGTCTTGGCTGGGCACCTTCTGCATCAACTGAATTGCGATTATGCTCGTTCGCGAATTGACGAGTAGAGCTCGTTTGGGTAGTTGCTTGAGATTGGTCAAGTCTTCTTGGGGAAGACGGGTGTTGACCTGGAAGGAAATTCGTTGTTTTTTGGCTGGCGTCGGCCGCTTGGTTGGTTGGAGCCCTGAGTTTGCCGAAGAGCGAGCTCAGCTCACGTAGGGCGCGACGGCCCTCTTGATCAATGGTGCGCATGGTCTTGAGGGCCAGGTTCGCATCGGCAGTGGCAGCGTATCTGCCGGCATCTGCCTGCACGATGACAATGGACAGTGTATGTGCGACGACATCGTGCATATCACGGGCCATGCGGGCCCGCTCAGCGCTTGCAGACAGGGCCGCGCTTTGTTCTGCCTGCAGGGCCAAGGCGTGGTTGCGTCGCCGGGCCTCGTCAAGGGCATCCCGCCTGGTCTGCGTCCAGTAGGAGGCAATGATGGCGACGAGCAGCAGAAGCCCATCGAACAGAAAATTCAATAGAAAGTTGATCGTCAGTTCTCTCAATGAGCTCGGCGACATGAAGGTGCGGTCCTGCCGTGTCCTGCCTGGAGGCAGAAACCCCGAATTGACCAACGTGAAGGCCAAGCAGGCTAAGGACATCATGACCCAGGTCAAGGTCAGGTAGAGTCGACGCAGGGATGGGCGTCCGTAGAGCAGACAGGAATAGACCATTACCAGGCAGACTGCATCAGCTAGCATGATGGCAGGCCCCAACAGGAGCTGAGCCAGAGCCACAGCGATGAAGAGCCCGGCTGCCAGGTCGGGGAATCGGCGACGGATAATGACAGGCGCTATGATCAGGATCGTCCAGATCAGGATTTGGATTTTCTGCGAGGGGATCAGGGCTCCATCTATTGGAACGGAAGCGGAGGTGGGGCCGCTCACCAGTAGAAGTAGAAGGATGGCCAAGAGAGTGTCAGTCAGCAGCGTTCGACCGTTGGACCTGGTGATCGGCCGCTGCGCTGTTTGACTGACTGTGTTCATGGAACCAACAATATCCGTGGGTGATGGGAGGCGCCATCAGTCCGAGGGATGATGTGGTCAAATGTGGTCCCTGGCTGCCGAAGAATTGTGGCTTTGCAGATGTGGTTACTGATCATCGGTTTAGCCACCTAGAGGGGTTTAATGCCGTTCCTTCGCTCAAATACCAGTCAGGCCGACTCCCCGTCGTGCATTCCACAACGGTTCGTCGGCCTGACAAAGCCGGGGGAGGGGCCGGTCCACCTGACAAATCGTCGGACCCTGACCAACGGACCTTGGTCATAAGATCTCGGTGGACTAATCCCGATGGCTCGACCTTGATGATCCGCCTCCGAGCGCCCGGTCTCAGGAGAAACGCAGCCGAATCTGCTCGGCCGTGCCGTAGGAGGCCTGCGCCCCCTGCCCTGTGGCGGCGTAGGCCGAGACGTAGGAGGCCAGCTGGGCGGCCTCAACCAGGGTCATGTCGGAGGCCAGACCGGCCAGCACGGTGCCCATGAAGGCGTCCCCGCAGCCGGTGGTGTCCACAGCGTCCACATGCACGGCGTGAATTCGGTAGGTCCGGCCCTGGTCCAGCACCATGGACCCCTCGCCGCCCAGGGTGACGATGGCCCGGTGGAAGCCGAAGTCCTGCATGGTCTGGTTGATCCGGTCCCAGTCGGCCCCCAGCCAGTCGCCGTCCTCGGGCTCGTCGATGCCCAGCAGCTGGGCCATCTCATGCTCGTTGACCAGGATCAGGTCCGAGTTGGCGATCAGGTCGGCAGGCAGGTCGGCGCGGAAGGGGGAATCGTTGAGCAGCACGGTCATGCCAGCCTCGTGGCCCATGCGCGCGGCCTCGGTGACCGTCTCGATGGGGCTCTCCAGGCACAGCCCCAGCACCTTGGCCGAGGTCAGGGCCTGGCGGGAGCGGTGGGCGTAGTCCACATCCACCTTGCCGTTGGAGCCGGGGGAGTAGACGATGGTGTTCTCGCCGCGCGCATCCACGGTGATGACTGTGGTTCCGCTGGCTCCCGGCACGGTCATCACATGGGAGACGTCCACCCCGGCATTGCCCAGCTGCCCCAGCAGGAAGTCGGCGTTGGAGTCGGATCCCACGGCCCCGAAGAGCCTGACCTGGGCGCCGATGCGGGCCGCGGTCGCCGCCTGGTTGGCCGACTTGCCCCCGGGCAACACCTGCAGTGGACCCCCGTTGATGGTCTCGCCGGGCTTGGGCAGCCGGTCGGTGTTGACGGTGTAGTCCGCATTCATGGACCCGACCACCGAGATGGATCCCGTGATGGTATCCAGTCCCTTGAGAACCTGGTCGGGTGCCGCCGCCATATCTTGAATCATGTTTCTCCGTTCCTTGATGAGCTTGTCCGCCTTGATGATCACGCTGTGACAGGTTCAGGGATCCTGGCCGGTGTGCGCGGGCGGGCGACCCACCGAGGCGCAGTGGCGGTAGCTGGTCTGCAGCCGGACCGACCGCACGGGCGAGCCTGCCATCAAAGCCAGGAGCATGTCCACGCAGCGGGTCCCCATGGTGTCGATCTGCTGGGAGATGGTCGATACGGCCGGGGTCAGGATGCGGAAGACGGGCAGGTCGTCGAAGGTGATCATGGACAGGTCCTCGCCGATGCTGATTGCTCGCGACTGGGCCGTTTTGATGGCGCGTATGGCATCCAGGGAGGATCCGAAGAGCACGCCGGTGATTCCCTGCCGGGCCCAGAGGTCGATCATGTCGGGGTCGAAGGTGCCGGGTTCCACCTGGTCCGCCAGGGGGTCATCCATGCCCTCGATGCCTGCCAGCAGGTCCCGGTAGACGTCCAGGCGTTCGCGGAAGGTGGCCGATTCCTTGAGGGGTCCGGGCACCAGGGTGATGCGCCGGTGGCCCTGGGCGTGCAGATCCTCAAGGGCCTGCCTCAGGCCGGGTTCGGGGTCGGCGTCCACGCAGGGGATGGCCCGCCCGCTGCGTCCGGTGGCACCCTCGGCGGCACGGTCCACGCAGACCAGGGGCAGTCCGCGTCTGGTCAGCTCCTCCAGGGTGTGCGAGGAACGCGGCCCGGGCACGATGATGGCTCCGTCGATGTGTTGGCCCAGCAGGTTGCGCACCTGGGCCCGGTCCTCGCCGGGGTCGCCCTGGGTGGAGGTGCAGATCAGGGTCTGGAAGCCGTGGTTGAGCAGCCGGCCCTGAATCAGGTAGGCCAGGTCCGCGAAGTAGGAGTTGCGGATGTCGGGGATGAGCAGGCCGATGGTGCGCGAGTGGGCGGAGTGCATGGATCGGGCCCGGGAGTCCGGCACATAGTGCAGGTCGTGGATGACCTGGTTGATGCGCTGTCGTGTGGCGGGGGAGATGCGCCCGGAGTCGTTGAGGGCTCGGGAGACCGTCGATACGGAGACACCGGCCCGTTGGGCCACATCCCTGATCGTCGCGTACGCCATCATGGCCTTTCGTCGAAGTGGTCGGCCGCCGGGCCGGACGGCCGACCTCGGCGGTTGCCTGACCGCCGCCATGGGCAGGCGAACGGTTCTGACAGCCTTCAGTTATATCAGTGCGGTAACGATACCGCAACTTTCACAGCATGGCCCGTCGAGGCTTGGCTGTGGGTGAAGGCGGGCGCGGCTGAATGCTCGGGGATGAAGCTGCAGTTTGTGCGATTATGCTGGGATAGGGAGATGAACAGCGGCCGGGCTGGCTGAAGGCTGTTGAGTCTCTTGGCCGGCCTGGCCGTGTTTCCCTCTCTCCCAGGCGGGGTCGGGGGCGTGCATGCCTGCCCTCGGCTTCCGCCTGCAGAAGTGTGGTGGGGGCGCGGGAGGGATGTGTCGGCTCTCTTGGGGTTTGAGCCTAAAGTGGCACGTTCCTGCCTGCTCCCCCTTGATGGGCCGGGGGCGGGGGGATTGATACGCCGCCCGGCCGCTCTTACTCGTGCGAAGCGTGAACCAGTCGGCGTGTTTCCTGCCGGTGGCGGCGTGATGCCAGGACCCCGCCCATGCCGGTCATGCCCGCGGCCAGGGCGAGCAGGATGCCTTCCCCGCCGGCCCGGGGGAGCACGCCTGCTGGCAGGTACGTGTACTTCAAGGATGTGTCGGGCGTTTGGGGTGCGCCGCCCAGCGTGTAGTCCACGCTGACCGTGACCGTGCCCGGCTGGTGTGCGGGCGTGGTCACGGTCACGCTGCCGGCGTCGCCGCGCGTCAGGCCTGATACGGGGATCTGGTCGAATTTGACGCCGGTGATCACCAGAGCCAGGTTGAACGACACCGGCACAGGAACTGATTTGTTGTTTCTGCTGTTGTCGCCGAGCTGGCCATAGTTGTTGTATCCCCAGGCCCAGGCGTTGCCGTCGCTGCCCACGGCCAGCGAATAATGGAGTCCGGCGCTGACCTGTGCGGCTTTGAGCCCTCGGCTCGTGTCGGTGGGGCTGGCGGGGTCGCGCACGCGCATAGGAACAGGATTCTTGTCACTGTACCCGCTGGCGGTGTTGTTGCCGAGGTTGCCATACCAGTTGCATCCCCAGGCCCAGGCGTTGCCGTCGCTGCCCACGGCCAGGGAATGATCGCCTCCGGCGCTGACCTGCAGGTAGGTGAAGTCCGCTGGCAGGTCCGGGTACGTCTTCCGGTCGGGCGTCTTCACCCTGACCGGCGTGTACCGGTTGCCGCCGGTTGTCCCGTCGCCGAGCTGGCCACTGCTGTTGTATCCCCAGGCGTAGGCGTTCCCGTCGCTGCCCAGGGCCAGGGAATGATAGGCTCCGGCGCTGACCTGCAGGTAGGTGAAGTCCGCTGGCAGGTCCGGGTATGTGCTGCGGTCGGGCGTCTTCACCCTGACCGGCGTATTCTTGTCGGTTCTCGTCCCGTCGCCGAGCTGGCCATTGCCGTTGGATCCCCAGGCGTAAACGTTGCCGTCGCTGCCCAGGGCCAGGGAATGATCGGTTCCGGCGCTGACCTGCAGGTAGGTGAAGTCCGCTGGCAGGTCCGGGTAGGTCTTGCGGTCGGGCGTCTTCACCCTGACCGGCGTGTACCGGGGGCTGCTTGTCCCGTTGCCGAGCTGGCCACTGCTGTTGTATCCCCAGGCGTAGGCGTTCCCGTCGCTGCCCAGGGCCAGGGAATGATAGGCTCCGGCGCTGACCTGCAGGTAGGTGAAGTCCGCTGGCAGGTCCGGGTATGTGCTGCGGTCGGGCGTCTTCACCCTGACCGGCGTATTCTTGTCGGTTCTCGTCCCGTCGCCGAGCTGGCCATTGCCGTTGGATCCCCAGGCGTAAACGTTGCCGTCGCTGCCCAGGGCCAGGGAATGATCGGTTCCGGCGCTGACCTGCAGGTAGGTGAAGTCCGCTGGCAGGTCCGGGTAGGTCTTGCGGTCGGGCGTCTTCACCCTGACCGGCGTGTACCGGGGGCTGCTTGTCCCGTTGCCGAGCTGGCCACTGCTGTTGTATCCCCAGGCGTAGGCGTTCCCGTCGCTGCCCAGGGCCAGGGAATGAGAGCCTCCGGCGCTGACCTGCAGGTAGGTGAAGTCTGCTGGCAGGTCCGGGTAGGTCTTGCGGTCGGGCGTCTTCACCCTGACCGGCGTAGACTGGCTGTAGCCTGTCCCGTCGCCGAGCCGGCCATCGCCGTTGTATCCCCAGGCGTAGGCGTTGCCGTCGCTGCCCAGGGCCAGGGAATGAGAGCCTCCGGCGCTGACCTGCACGTAGGTGAAATCCGCTGGCGCGTCTGCAGGCTTCCCCACCATGACCGGCGTAGATTGGCCGCTGTAGCTTGTCGTCCCGTTGCCGAGCTGGCCATAGTAGTTGTATCCCCAGGCGTAGGCGTTGCCGTCGCTGCCCACAGCCAAGGAAAAACCATAGGAAGTACTACCGTCGTATGTTGATGCGCTGATCTGGCTGAATCTGATGCCGCGGCTGGCGTTGTCGGGCGGGGTGATGGTGGCGGGTTCCCTGCCCAGCTGGCTGCCCTTATTGGGGCTGATGCTCCACTTGGTGTTCCGGCTTGCCGGCGTCCAGTGGGCGGTCAGGGTCAGGTCCTTGTCGACGGGCCTGCTGAAATCGTAGGCGACCTGACCGGTGAACCAGCCGTCGAACAGGTAGCCTTCCCGCACAGGGTCGGGGGAGGGGCGCTTCGCCCTGCCGTACGGGGCGGGGACAGTCTGGTCTGCTGGTCTGGGGTTTTCCCCGCCCGTGTCGAAGCGGACCGTGAACGCGGATCTAGGTTCGGCGCCTCTGGTCAGCGGCTGGTCGACCGTGTACGCAAGGCTCCTGGCGAAAGGCTGCCCGTCCTGCCTGCCAGTGATAAGGATAGCGGCTGGTCCCGGCTTGCGGGCAGGGATCTGCGCCTGCCAGGAGCCGTTGCTCCTGCTGAGCGTCAATGCTTGGCTGTCCATGCTGGCTGATTCCAGGATGGACGCTGTGGTGGTGTCGAGCCTGTCGGGTTTGCCAGGCTGGCCCTGCCCGTCCAGGATCCACGCGAACATGCCGCCCTGCCTGCTGATGGCGCTGATCCTGCCGCCGGCAGCGGCGGCCTGCACGTACTGCTGGCTCCCGTCGTCCGCCCGGGCGGGCCTGCTGCCGGGCTTCCAGGCCCAGACGTGGCCGTCCGCATCAGTGATGACGGCCTGGTCCTTGTTGGCGCTGATCCTGTTGGCCTGCGCGCCGTCCGGCAGGCTGAGCTGGATCATGGCGGTAGTGCCGTCGGCCAGGTACCGGGCCTGCCCGTCCGCTTCCAGGAGGAGGAACCCCTGGTTGAGGGCCTGGGCCTGGACGGTGCGCATGCCCGGGTCCTGCTTGACGCGTGCGGGCTTGGCTTTCCCGAGGTTGCTCATCTCCCAGGTCCAGGCTTGCCCGTCCGCGTCCACGATGAGCGCCTGGCTGGCGGAGGCGACGGCGGTGACGGCCTGCGCATGCCCGGGCAGGCTGATGACGGCCTGCTCCAAGAATTTCGGGTTCAGGCCCTGGCTGTCGGCATGGCTGGCCTGATAGGCGTGGACCTGTCCCTGCCGGTCCACCGCCAGCAGGAGGTCATTGTCCGTGCTGATGCTGGTGAACCTGGCATCCTTGCCGGTGTCGAGGAGCGTAGGTGCTGTTTGTCCGCTGGCCCAGGTGTAGATCCGCTGGTCGGATCCGAGGGCGGCCTGCGATCGGCTGCCGGCTGCGGCCTGCAGGTAGCGGAACCCGGCAGGAGCCCGGGCGGGGGAAGGCACCTGTTTGGGCGTGCTGTCCTGCGTCCATGTGTGGATGCGCCCGTCGCCGGCCAGGCCGAGGAACTGGCCGCCTGCCGCTTGGATGCTGGCGAATTGAGGCTTCTGCAGGTTGGGCGGGTTGATGGTCAGCCGGGCGCCGGAGGCGGGCCCGTGCTCCGGGCTCAGCGTCCAGTCCGTGGTCTTCGACCACTGGGCTTTCAGGGTCGTGTCCTGGAGGATGGGCGTCTGCAAGTCGAAGGGCTGGCCGTCAAGCGTCCACCCGTCGAACCGGAAGCCCTCACGTTGAGGATTCTGCTGCGGGGGAACGGCGAGCGTGCCGGTTTTCACGGTTGACTGTGTGGGCTTGCTGCCGTTGTTCGGGTCGAAGCGCACTGTGTGCGAAGCCTGACCATCCCTCTTTTCGGCTGGTTTGGCGGGTGCGGCGTCTGCGCTGCCGGGTGTTCCCGTCGTCGATGACGGGGTTCCTGGATTTGCTGTCGGGCTTAACGGTGTGGTGGCTTGTATCGGTGATGGCGAGGGCAGCGGGGTGCCTGGTGCGCTGCTGGGGGGAATGCCGGGGGTTTGCTCAGCTACGCGAGGGGTCTGACGACCCCCCCCCCCCGGTGAGTATGGGAGCGTCCGCCTGGGCGGATGCGACGCCCAGGCCTGCCAGCATTCCCAGCAGGATGGTCGTCATCGCCATGATGCGACGCAGACGGGAAACCAGATGCATCAAACCAAAACCCCTTCACCAAACACCAAACGGAATCAACACCGCTTGCATAACAAAGTTCTTCTTGTCGGAAAGCCGCCTATTGCTCAATACCAGCCCGTGCAACAGACTGCACGAGTCACGACAAAAGCCAGCCGTCTTCTCGATGTCCCCCGCTTTTCACCCTACCACCCAGCCCGCAAACAACACACGAGCCAGGTCCAACCGCCCGGGGACAATGAACCCGACTGATCTCAAAGAAAGGAGCCAGGGTATGACCAACCAGGGATACTATCTGCCGGGACTCTACGTTCGGGAGGGATCCATCCCCGTTCCCTTGGACTGGGCGGGCAGTGAACCTGGCGTCTGGCGACCCGAAGATCATTCAGACCAGGCGGTCATCCGCTGCTTCTACCGCGTGGTCTGCGCCCCCGAGCACATCCACGACGACCTGCCGCTGCTGGTCTACCTGCAGGGCGGACCAGGCTCGGGCGCCCCACGGCCTCTGAACGCCACCGCCGACGGGTGGATGCCTGAGGCCCTGCGCCACTTCCGCATTGTCCTGCCCGACCAGCGGGGTACGGGCCGGTCCAACGCCATCGACGGCTCCACCATGGCCTCCCTAGGCCAGCCCCGGGCCCAGGCCGACTATCTGAAGCATTTTCTGGCCGACTCCATCATCCGGGACTTCGAGCACCTGCGTCGCACGGTCTTCGCCGGCCGTCCCTGGGTGACCCTTGGGCAGAGCTTCGGCGGCTTCCTGACCATGGCCTACCTGTCGAACTTCCCCCAGGGGCTGGCTGCGGCTTTTACCACCGGGGGCGTGCCCCACATCCCCGCTGATGCCTATGAGCTCTACTCCCATACCTTCGCCAAAATGGCCCAGCGGTCCCAGATCTTCTATCAGCGCTATCCAGGGGACCAGGACCGTGTGGCGGCCATTGCCGACCGGTTGTCACAGGGCGATGTGGTTCTGCCTGGCGGCGACCCCCTGAGCGTGGAGCGGCTGCAGACCCTGGGTGCCGACCTGGGCAAGAGCGGCGGGTTCGAGCGTCTCCACTGGCTGTTGGACACGGCCTTCCTGGACGGCGACGGCAGCCTGCCCGCTTCCGGCGCCAGCAGCTCCCGGGCCACCCTCTCGCAGGCCTTCCTGGAGGGGGTGCGGGCGGCCACTGCCGTTACGCCGCTCTACTGGCCCCTGCAGGAGTTCATCTACGCCGACGGGGACTGCGAACCCCTGCGCTGGGCTGCGCAGCGGGTGCGCGATGCCCGTCCTGAATTCGACACTGCTGCACGTCCGCTCATGTTCACCGGGGAGGCGATCTTCCCCTGGATGTTCGAGCAGGAGTCGGCCCTGCGCCCCTTCGGCCCTGCGGTCAGCCTGCTCATGGAGGAGGGCTCCTGGGGCCACCTGTACGATCCCGAGCGCCTTGCCGACAATCAGGTACCCCTGCAGGCCGCGGTCTATGCCGACGACCTCTACGTGCCCTCCGAGCTTCAGCTGGACACCCTCTTGCGCGTGGGCCACGCCCATGCCTGGGTGACCAACGAGTTCGAGCACGACGGGCTGCACGGGGACAGGGTCTTCGCCCACCTCTACCGGCTGGCCCTGGAGCGCGGCGATCTGGAGGGGGCTCTTCCCGGCGCGCGGCTAGACTTGAGGGCATGAACACGGACTCATTGACTCTCGGATTCATCGGATACGGCAACATGGCCCAGGCCATGGCCCAGGGCCTGGTCGACGCAGGCGTGCTGCCCGGCGGCCGGATTGTGGCCTGTGCAGCCCACTACGACCGGCTGGTGGAGCGGACGGCCCAGCTGGGGGTGCGGCCCATGCACTCCGGCACCGAGGTGGCTGCAGCCGCCGACCTGGTGATTCTGGCCGTCAAGCCTGGGCAGGTGGCCCAGGTCTGCGAGCCCATCCGCCACGAGCTGGCTGACCCGGACCGCATGGTCCTCTCGGTGGTGGGCGGCATGACTCTTGAGGACTATGCCGACATCCTGGAGGAGGGTACCCACCTGATCTGCGCCATCCCCAACACCCCCATTTCCGTAGGGCTGGGGATTCTGGTCACCCAGGAGGACGACACCCTGACCGACCAGCAGCGGGAGCTCTTCACCCAGGTCTTCGACCCGGTGGCCATGATCGAACGGCTGCCCCGGGAGCTGGTCTCGGTGGGCACGACCATCGCCGGATGCGCGCCCGCCTACACGGCCATGTACATGGAGGCCCTGGCCGACGCCGGGGTGAAGCACGGGCTGCCCAGGCAGGCGGCCTACCGGCTGGCGGCTCGCATGGTTCAGGGGACCGGAGCCCTCTACCTGGCCACCGGCACCAACCCCGGGGCCATGAAGGACGCGGTCTGCTCGCCGGGCGGAACCACCATCAAGGGGGTCGCCTCCCTGGAGAAGCACGGCTTCCGTGGAGCGGTCATCGAGGCCATCGATGCGGTGGAGCGCGGCGACTAGGGGAAGCCACGCCGGGGCAGTCCGGGCAATAGACTGGTGCATATGTCGTTAACCATAGGAATCGTCGGGCTGCCCAACGTCGGCAAGTCCACACTCTTCAACGCCCTCACCCGCAACAACGTTCTGGCGGAGAACTACCCCTTCGCCACCATCGAGCCCAACACCGGCATCGTGCCCCTGCCCGACGACCGGCTGCCCGTTCTGGCCAAGCTGGTCCACACGGACAAGATCGTGCCCGCCACGGTCACCTTTGTGGACATCGCCGGCATTGTCAAGGGGGCCTCGGAGGGGGAGGGGCTGGGCAACCAGTTCCTGGCCAACATCCGCGAGGCCGACGCCATCTGCGAGGTGGTCCGCGCCTTCAATGACGACGACATCGTCCACGTCAACGGCAAGGTGGATCCGGCCGACGACATCGACACCATCAACACCGAGCTGATCCTGGCCGACATGCAGACCATCGACAAGGCCCTGCCCAAGCTGGAGAAGGACCAGCGCGGCGGCAAGATCAAGCCCGCCTATCTGGATACCGTCCGCAAGGCCAAGGAGATTCTGGGCCAGGGGCGGACCATCGACCAGGCGGCCCAGGCCGGGGACATCGACAAGGACGAGCTCTACGACCTGCATCTGATGACCGCCAAGCCCTTCATCTACGTCTTCAACGTGGACGACGACGAGCTGCAGAACGAGGACTTGAAGAAGCAGCTGGCCGACTCCGTGGCTCCCGCGCCCGCCATCTTCCTCAACGCCCAGTTCGAGTCCGAGCTGACCGAGCTGGATGAAGCCGACGCCCGCGAGATGCTGACCGATGCTGGGCTCAAGGAGTCCGGCCTGGACCAGCTGGCCCGGGTGGGCTTCGACATTCTTGGCCTGCAGACCTTCCTGACCGCCGGGGTCAAGGAGGTGCGCGCCTGGCAGATCCACAAGGGCTGGACCGCCCCACAGGCCGCTGGCGTAATCCACACCGACTTCGAAAAGGGCTTCATCAAGGCCGAGGTGGTCTCCTACGACGACTTCGTGGCCGCCGACGGCTCCTACGCCAAGGTGCGCGAGGAGGGCAAGATGCGCCTTGAGGGCAAGGACTACGTCATGCAGGACGGCGACATCGTGGAGTTCAAGACCGGCATTCCCTCCGGTTCCAAGAAGTGAGCGCCAAGCCAGGGTTCGCCATTCGTCGGGGTCGTGGGCTGCCGCTGATCTTTGTGCATGGGTCAGGTGTGGACCACCACATCTTCGACGACCTGGACCCCGTCTTCGAGCGGGTGGGCGGCTTCGAGCGGATCTACCTGGATCAGCCCGGCTTCGGCCGCACGCCGCCCGACCCGTCCATTCTCGACCTGGACGGTCTGGCCCGGTGGCTGGATGACCAGGTGGATATTTTCAGCGGCGGCGGCCCCTTCGCCCTGGTGGGCAACTCCCTGGGCGGGCTGCTCAGCCGCCATGCCGCCGCCGGTCGACTGGACCGCTGCCGGGGGATGGCCCTGCTCTCCTCGGTGGTCGACCCGGTGACCGCCCACAGGCGCCTGCCCCCGCGTCAGGTGCTGGTCCGGGACGACCAGGGCCTGGCCGACGTGGACGAGTTCACCAGGCATGCCTACCGGCAGATGGCCGTGGTGGAGTCCCGGGAGCATCTTGAGGCCTACCAGCGCACCATCATGCCCGGCGTTCGTTCGGCCGACGCCGATACGGTGGCGCGAATGGAGGGGCACTACCAGCTGGATATGGACTTCGACCAGGTCTGGTCCGGATTTATAGCCCCTGTGCTCTTTGTCTGCGGACGCCAGGATGACCGTGTGGGCTACCTGGACCAGTTCGACCTGGCCTGCCGCTTCCCCCGGGCTTCCTACTCGGTGCTGGATCGGGCCGGCCACAATGTGCAGATCGAGCAGACCGCCCTGGTTTGCGACCTGCTGGAGGACTGGGCCAGGCAGGTGCTGAAAGGCTGAGTCTCTCCCGGTTTCGTCTGCCATTACAATGAACTGTGCATACAGGTTCGTTCAATGGCGACGAAGGGGAAGGACATGGCTGTCTGGGGATTGGATAGCAAACGCCTTAAGCGGCGCGCGCTTGCCATGCTCCGTTGGCTGATGGACCCTGTCCGCCGCACGCCTGTGGTAGTGACAAGCGCCCTGCTGACACTGCTGCTGACAGTCCTGATCGTCAACCTGATCCAGCCGGTGGATGCGGCCCGTGCGGAACGAACCACAGCTGCGGGCGCTTCGAGCACATCCACCGTTTCGGTCAGACGATTCCCCAAGGCACATCATCCCAGTAAATCTGCCTCCTCCTCATCGGCCACAAAGAATCAGACAAAGCAGCAGAAGCCAGACCCTGCTGCTACTTCCGCTCATCCTGTCGATTGGCTCAAGCCTTCCCAGCAGGTTGATTACCCGGATCCTGCAGCCCATCCTGGCCTATCCTTGGAGGTCAGCCTTCAGGACCAGCGGGTCTATGTGCGCGATGGGTCTGAGTTGCTCTACACCATGTACGCCTCAACGGGCATGGATGACTCCACGCCCAGGGGCAGCTTCCGCATCCAGAACGAGCGCGGCGACCACTTCTACAACCCCAGGGAGGGGATGGGTGCCCGCTACTACACCAGCTTTCTGAACCACGGGGTCTTCCTCTTCCATTCGGTTCCCACCGATTCCAAGGGCGGCTACATCAAGGAGGAGGCCGATATGCTGGGTATCCGCCCTGGCTCCCACGGCTGCATCCGGCTGACGGTGCCCGACGCTCGATGGATCATGCAGTCCGTGCCCACTGGCACACCCGTCCTGGTCAAGTGAATTCCTCTCGTAAGTCGCAATAACCTCGTCCAAAATGTGACCATTCGCGGTCGTGCCTGCTCTCGGTTTTCTAACTTTGCCCTACCACAGAGAGAACTATCGAGAGGAAGTGGTCAGGAATCATGCAAAAGGTGCAGCGGTTCAGTGACTGGTTGACTAAGTGGTTCATCCTGGTGGTCCTAGCGTGGGCCGCCATTAACTTCTTTGTCCCGCAGATTAGCATTTGGGCCCGTAGCTACACCAACTACTTCCTGAGCATTATTCTCTTCGGCATGGGGCTGACCCTGAGCCTGGACGATTTCAAGCGAATCCTCAAGATGCCGCTTATGGTCATCGTCGGCACCGTGGCCCACTACCTGATCATGCCCCTGCTGGCCGTGCTGCTCTGCCGCATCTTCCGGCTGGACGGCATGATCGCCGTGGGAGTCATCCTGGTGGGCTGCTGCCCTTCGGGGACCTCCTCCAACGTCATGTCCTACCTGTCGCGCGGCGACGTGGCCCTGGACGTGTCCATAGGCCTGCTTTCCACCCTGTGCGCGCCCTTCATGATCCCCATGCTGATGAACCTGCTGGCCAGCCAGTATGTGGCCATCCCCACCAAGCAGCTCTTCCTGACCGCCCTTGAGGTGGTGCTGATCCCCATCGCCCTGGGCCTGGCCGTCCACGCCTTCTTCAAGGAGAAGGTGCAGAAGGTGACCGTGGCCCTGCCGGCGGTCTCGCAGATCGCCATCCTGATCATCATCGGCGTGGTGGTCTCCGTCAACCATGCCAAGCTCTTCACCGCCGCCACCGCCCTGGTCCTGCCGGTGGTCATGCTCCACAACCTGTGCGGGTACGGGCTGGGCTTCCTCTTCAGCCGGCTCATGTACCGCATCTACCCCAAGGGGTTCCGCTACGCCCAGCAGAAGGCCATCACCTTCGAGGTGGGCATGCAGGATTCCGGACTGGGCGCGACCCTGGCCCTGCAGGCCTTCGCCGCCGACCCGATCGTAGCCATCCCCTCCACCTTCTTCAGCGTCTGGCACAACATCTCCGGCTCGGTGCTGTCCGCCTGGTGGCGTCGGCATGACGACCGTCTGGGGATTGCCGCCGACTCGGCCCAGGGTCGTCCGGAACCGGCTCGCGCCTAGGTTCCGCAGCTCCTTGGTTGCTGGCTGGATCTGCTACTGGCCCGGTCCGGCCAGCAGGAAGCCCAGGGCCGTCAGCAGGTGCGGCAGGAGCATTGAGGCTGCCAGATAGCCAAGAGCCGCCAGATGCCGTCTCTGCCGGGTCAGGGCCAACACTTCGTTGACCGCTGTCGAGAAGGTGGAGAAGCCGCCCAGCAGTCCTGTGGCCAGCAGCAGCCGTCCCCAGGCGGGCAGTCCGTGGAAGGCGGCCAGGGCGGCCACCAGTCCTGCAGCAAATCCGGCCAGCAGGTTAATGATCATGGTCGACAGGGGCAGGTCCACCTGCCAGCGGGCCTTGACCAGGGTGTCCAACAGGTAGCGCAGTCCGGCACCCAGGCCGCCGCACAGGCAGATCAGCAATGTAAATGCAATGGTCATCGCACACCCGCCTGGATGTGTGCGGCCAGACGTGCTCCCAGCGCGGCCATGGCCCAGGAGACCATCAGGCCTCCGGCAAAGGAGATCAGCAGGTAGGCAAGGGTTGCCCGGACTTGACCGCCCGACAGGTCCTGGACCAGTTCCAGCGAGAGCGTGGACATGGTCGACAGCCCTCCGCACAGGCCCATACCCAGACCCTTGTTGGTCAGCTGCCTTCGGCGCGCGTGTGTGCTTTTGGGCAGCCCGGCCAGGAAGGCGGTCAGCAGGGCGTAGCCTGCGCAAGCGATCAGGTTGGCCAGGAGGGTTCCCGGATGCAGGGGGCCGCTCTGGCCCGGCAGCAGGCTCAGGGCGTACCGGCAGCCGGTGCCTAGTGTTCCGCCTAGCATCACCACCAGGGCCGTGGCCATATCAGGTCCGATAGGGGGTTTGGTCATTGAGATCTCGGTTCCCGACGGATCAGCGTCCACGGGGTCGGGCTGAATGGCATGCGCCTGCACCCGGCCCGCAGACGGGTCGTCGAATCATGGTGCAGGAACTATCAGCAGTTTGCGGTTCGGGGCTCAAGCCCCGGGCGGGTTCCATCGCCCGAGGCCCATTCTAGGGGTGTAAGAGGACCTCGACTGTTCACTCGGTGTGGTTTTCCGGGTCCAGGGTCAGCCGGTCGTCGTCGGCGTCGTAATCGAAGAGCTCGCCGTAGCGGCCCCAGGTGATGGCGGTGTCGAACTGCTGGACGGCCTCCTTGTCCGAGTGGTGGGCCCGCAGCAGGTCCAGGATCAGGGAGCCATGCAGGCTCTTGTCGTCGCTGTTCTTCAGGGCCCGGTCGATGATGCGGATCAGCGGAACGTGATCCATCAGCATGCGTGAGAACATCTCCTTGCTCTCCAGGATGTCCGCGTCGTGCCAGGCCCGGCCCTGGTCGGTCAGCCTGACGTGCCCGTTGTCCGCCTGGAAGATGCCCAGCATGAGCCCGGCGTCGATCAGGGGGAAGAGGTCGTCCACCTCGAAGGAGAGCTTGGCGGCCAGGTCGGCCAGGTCCATGCCGTTGGGCTGGTTGACCATGACATCGGCCAGACCGGCCAGGCCGCCGGGGGTGGCGTCGGGCAGGTTGCGCTCGGCGGTCTCCTCGTCCCGCACCGAATCCCGCACGGCCTGGCGGTTACGCACCTTGGTCTGCAGACGGCGGCGGATGTCCTCGCTGTCGCGCTGGCCGGTAAGGATGGAGTAGAGGTAGTCCACGCAGGACTGGAAGAGGTCGGACTGCTTGTCCCGAGGCCTGTCCAGGTTGATGGGCACGTCGGCGATGACCCGGCCGGGATGCGAGTCCAGGACCAGGACCCGGTCGGCCATCTCCACGGCCTCCTCGATGTTGTGGGTGACGATCAGGACCGACTTGACGCTGCCCGCCTCCTCGGACCAGACCTTGAGGACCTCCTGGCGAAGGTTCTCGGCAGTCAGCACGTCCAGGGCCGAGAAAGGCTCGTCCATGAAGAGGGCGTCCGGCTTGAGGACCAGGGCACGGGCGATGCCCACGCGCTGGCGCATGCCCCCGGAGAGCTCCTTGGGGTAGGCGCTTTCGAAGCCGTCCAGGCCGATGGCGTCGATGGCGGCCAGGGAAAGTTTCTCGCGCTCCTTCTTGGGCACGCCACGGGCCTGCAGGCCCAGCTCGACGTTGTCCTTGACGGTCAGCCAGGGCATCAGGGCGAAGCTCTGGAAGACCAGGGCCACGCCGGGGTTGGGCCCGTCCAGCTGCTTGCCCCGGTATTCGACGCTGCCTTTGCTTGCCGGGACCAGGCCGGCCAGGATGCGCAGCAGGGTGGACTTGCCGGCGCCGGAGCGGCCCAGGATGGCCACCACCTCGCCCTCGTGCAGGGTGAAGTCGATGTTGTCCAGGACGGTCAGCTCCGCGCCCTTGTCGGACTGGTAGGTCTTGGTCACGTGCTCGGCCGTGATGATCCCGTTGGAATTGATCTTGGTCATTGTCGAACCTCTCAGACTTCTCATGTCAGGGAATAGCGCCGTTGTGCCAGTGATTGCAGGGGAGACCAGAAGAACCGGTCGGCCAGGACCACGAAGATGCTCATGACGGCCACTCCCAGGATGATGCGGGGGGTGTCGCCGGTGGCGGTCACCTGGGCGATGTAGGCACCCAGGCCCCGGGCCGTCAGTTCGGTCTTCCCGTAGGAGACCACCTCGGAGACGATGGAGGCGTTCCAGGCCCCGCCGGCCGCTGTGATACCGCCGGTGCACCAGGAGCCGAACAGGGCCGGTAGGATCAGGGTCTTCCATCGTTGCCAGCGGTTCTGGCCCAGGCTGCGCGACATCTCCAGCAGGTCGTCGGGGATGGCCGAGGCCCCGGCGATGACGTTGAAGAGGATGTACCACTGGGTGCCCAGGGCCATGAGAAGGATGCTGCCCCAGTTGATGTCGATCCGCCAGATGATGAAGACCATGGTGACGAAGGGGAAGATGAAGTTGGCCGGGAAGGAGGCCAGGATCTGCACCAGGGGCTGCAGGTAGCGGGAGATGCGCGGATTCATGCCGATCAGGGCGCCGATGGGCACCCAGACGATGGTGCAGACCACCATCAGGATCAGCACCCGCAGGAAGGTCAGCAGGCCCAGCTGGAAGACGTGGCCGACCTCGCCCAGGCCCAGCGGGCGGATGACCAGGCGGTCCAGCTGCCAGAGACCCCACAGGCCGATCAGGGCCAGGCAGGCCCACCAGAGCAGGTCGCCTGTCCGCCTGCGTCCGCCGCCACGGCTCCAGCGCGCCCCGGTGCGGCCCAAGGGGCGGGTGATCCGGTCCAGCAGGTCGGCCAGGGGGTGGCCCACCAGGCCCAAGAGGTCCTTGACCCCGGACAAGCGGATGACCGTCAGCACCAGGCTGCGCCGGGGCTCGGTGGACTGGCTGCTGGTGTAGCGGAACTTCTCGGCCCAGGCGGTCAGCGGCTTCCAGAGCAGGAAGTCAATCAATAGGACCACCACAATCATGGTCAGGATGGCCAGGCCCACCTTGCCCAGGTCCTGCTCGGCGGTGGCCTCCTCCACGAAGGAGCCGATGCCGGGCAGGGCCAGGGTCCTGTTGTTGACCGAGATCATCTCGGAGGCGGTCAGGAAGAACCAGCCGCCGCCCATGCTCATCATGCAGTTCCAGAGCAGGGGGATCATGGAGTTGGGCACGTCCAGCTTCCAGAAGCGCTGCCAGCGGGTCAGGCGCATCAGCCTCACCGCCTCGTCCAGGTCGGCGGGCTCGCTGGTCAGGGAGTTATAGAAGGAGAAGGCCATGTTCCAGGCCTGGCTGGTGAAGATGGCAAAGATGGAGGCCGCCTCCACGCCCATGATGGACCCGGGGAAAAGGACCAGCCAGATGGAGATGGTGGCTGACAGGAAGCCCAGGACGGGCACCGACTGCAGAATGTCCAGCAGGGGGATGAGCACGGCGCCCAGGCGGCGGGAGCGCGCGGCGGCCAGCCCGTAGAGGAAGGCGAAGACCAGGGAGATGATCAGGGCCGTGAACATGCGGAAGAGGGAGCGAAGCGCGTAGTAGGGCAGATTGGCCGGGTCGGTGGAGACGTGCGAGGGTACCCCGGCCGGGCCGATGGGCGCGCCCAGGGCCGGCAGCAGATAGGCCAGGGCCCCCAGCAGGACCAGAGCGCCTATGGCTACGGCCAGACCCGTCCATATGCGGGTGGAGCGCGATGCCTGGCTGCGGTCGTCGTTCAGTGGCGAACGGAGCATTCCTGGCAGTGCGACAGTATTCACGATGGCCTCCCTCCAAGGTGCGGAACATCCCTGTCGGCAGCCTCGAAGACGGCGTGGCGATCGGCCATGAGCCGACCATTGTCATCGTTCAAGCTTCGGCTTCGCATGGTATTTGGCCCTGCATTAGTCCCTGCCTTGATCCGACGGGGACTGTTGACCTGCGCGGGGTGTCTCCACCACTTTGCGGCAGCATGCCTTGTCCATGCGGTAGCTTCACCTACCGACCACCCAATAACATAGATGGGCCCAGGAGCAGTGTCAAGCATTTGCCGAACCAGTGTTGCCGTCCTTGCCAGGGCTGACAATGACAAGGGTCTGCACGCAGTCGGTGCAGGCCTGAAATGGAATGTAAGGAGCGAATCCCCATGAAGATCGTGGCAGTCACGGCCAACCCCGAACCCAAGAGCCTGACCGATGCGGCGGGCAATGCCCTGCTGGACGGGGCGGCCGAGGGCGGGGCTCGCACCGAGTTGATCGACCTTTGCGCCGAGGGGTTCAATCCCGTCTTCGGCATGGAGGACAGGACCCACTACCTGGGCCAGGGACCCATGCCCGAGGATGCCCAGGCCATGCAGGAGCGCATCAAGGATGCGGACGTGCTGGCCCTGGTCTTCCCGGTCTACTGGTACAGCATGCCGGCCATCATGAAGGGCTTCATCGACCGGGTCATCTGCCGGGGCTTCGCCTACCACGCTGACGGAACCCCGGGGGCCCTGGCCGGGCGCCGGGTGGAGCTGATCATGCTGACCGGCGGGGAAAAGGAATGGTACCAGTCCAGCGGCGTCGGTGAGGCCCTGGACAACCAGCTGCGCAGGCAGACCTTCCTCAAGTACTGCCAGGTCGCCCAGGTGGAGACCATCTATGTGGACAAGCTGGACTCTGGCAACGACGAGCAGCAGGCGCGGGAGGCCGCCGACCGGCACCTGGTGGCCCTGGCCTTGAAGGGGCGTCAGCTGGCTGCAGGGACCGAGCCCGGAGCAGGCCAGGACGCTCAGTGACGCTCAACATCGGGTTCGTCTTCGATGACACCCTGGATGTGTTTGACGGGGTTCAGCAGCACATTCTGACCCTGGGACGGGAGCTGGGCAGGCGGGGCCATAGGGTCCAGTACCTGGTCGGGCAGACCGCCCATCCGCCGGTTGACGGGGTTCACTCCCTATCCCGTAACGTCATGGTCTCCTTCAACGGCAACAGGATGCGCATACCGCTGCCTGCGCCCAAGGCGCCCATCCGCCGGGTCCTGGAGGCCGGGCACTTCGACCTGCTGCATGTTCAGGCACCCTACAGCCCCTTCCTGGCCGGGCGGGTCATCCGGGCCGCAGATCCGGCAACGGCCCTGGTGGCCACCTACCACATCGCCCCCACGGGAAGCCTGCAGCTCTTGGGCGGCCGGTTGCTGGGGATGATCAACCGCAGGACCCATAGGCGCATCGACAGGGTCATCGCGGTCTCGCCTGTGGCGGCCGGCTATGCCCGGCGGACTGCCGGTGCGCCCAGCAGGGTGGTGGCCAATCCCGTGGATGTGGCTGCCCTGCGCCGGGCCCGACAGGCCGCCGGAGACCAGGAGGTGGCGCGTC
Source organism: Bifidobacterium asteroides (assembly GCF_009683175.1). Lineage (GTDB taxonomy): Bacteria > Actinomycetota > Actinomycetes > Actinomycetales > Bifidobacteriaceae > Bombiscardovia > Bombiscardovia asteroides_H. Next base: position 56,835 of record NZ_WKKW01000001.1, on the reverse strand, counting down.
TGCACGGCCAGGGGCCGCATCTGGTCTTTCTGGGACGGTTCGTGGCCCGCAAAGGGGCTGGGATCCTGCTTTCGGCCCTCCAGGCGGGGGAGCGGGACGGCATTCTGCCTGAGGGCCTGCATGTGACCATGGCCGGCAAGGGCCCGCTGCTGGAGGACTGCCGTCGGAAGGCCGCTGTCCTGCGCACCCCGGTGGCCTTCCCCGGCTTTGTGGACGAGAAGGACAAGCCCGCCCTGCTGGCCTCCTCAGACCTGACCGTCTTTCCCTCCACCGGGGGTGAGTCCTTCGGCATCGTCCTGCTGGAGGCCATCGCCTCGGGCACGGCGCCGGTGCTGGCGGGGGACAATCCCGGTTACCGGTCCACCCTGATGGGCGATGAGCGGGCTCTGGTGCCCGTCGACTCGCCCAACACCCCCGAACTGCTGTCCCGGCGAGTTGCCCAGGCTCTGGGGGACGCTTCCTGGAGGCGGAAGGTGCGCCATGACCAGATTGCGCTCCTGGACCGCTACGACGTGACCACGGTGGCCGATCAGGTGGAGGAGGTCTACCGGCAAGCCATTCAAGACCGCCGTCTCATGTAGGCTAGGTACATGTCATTCTTTGATTTCTTCGGTTCCATGTTCGACCCTATGGGCGGTCCAGACGGACCAGGCCGGCGTCGCAATGAAGACGACCCGGTCATCCTGCACGTGCAAACCGATGGGGAGGGTTCCGGCCAGGAGGGCGGCGGTACGCCTCGCTTCCGCTTTTCCGGACCAGGTGACCCCCGGCTGACTTCCCGCAGGAAGGGCAATGACGGGCCTTCCCGGGGCTCGAGGATCCTGGCCGTGGTTGTGGCCGTCGTCCTGGTCGTCTTCCTGCTCCTGTTCGCGCTCAGCCGCTTCATCACTGATGTCATGTGGTTCTCCCAGCTGGGAGCCGCGCAGATCGTCTGGACCCAGCTGGGCATCAAGGTGGGTCTATGGCTGGCCTACGCCCTGCTGCTGGCCGCGGTGACCCTGCTCTCGGCCGTACTGGCCATCCGTAGCCGTCCCGATTCGCCCGACGGGTCCACCATCAGGGTCAAGGGTGATCTGATCGAGGTCGGCAAGGGGGTCTCCTCAAGCAGGGCGCTCAAGGTGGCCGTGGTGGTCTCCCTGATCGTCGGTGTCTTCTTCGGCTTCCAGTTCAACGCCGACTGGAAGCAGGTGCTCCTGCTCTTCAATGCCCAGTCCTTCGGGGTGCGTGACCCCCAGTTCGGCCTGGACAACGGCTTCTACGTCTTCATCCTGCCCGGCCTGCAGCTGCTGGTCTCCTCCCTGCTGATGATGCTGCTGGCGGCCACGGTCTTCAGTCTGGTCACCAACTTCCTCATGGGCGGCATTCGGCTGACTATGCCCGTGCATGGACGCGGCATTCTGGAGATGACCCGTCCCGCCCGTCGCCAGGTGGCCGTCTGGCTGGTCCTGTTCATGCTGGTCTGGGCTGGCGACACCGCCCTGGGCGTCTTCGGCAGGCTGACCGAGGAGGGCGATCGGATCACCGGCGCCTCCTACACCTCGGTCAAGGCGGCCATCCCCGTCACCCTGATCATGTCCGTGGTCATGGCCCTGCTGGGCATCATCCTGGCCGTATGGATTCTGTGCTCACATACCCTGGAACCCGGCCGTGTCCATGCAGGGTCGCTGGGTTCGGCCGTCAAGCAGTGGCGGGTGCCCGTCCTGGCCGTGGCCGTCACCATCGTCCTGTCCCTGCTGCTGACCGTCTTCTGGCCGGCACTGGTCCAGCGCTTCCGGGTCAACCCCAACGCCCAGGAGATGGAGTCCGCCTACATCCAGCGCAACATTGCGGCCACCACCAAGGCCTATGGGCTGGACAAGCTCAAGACCGAGGCCTATGACGCCACCACCGAGGTCCAGTCGGGCGCCCTCTCCCGTGATGCGGAGACCACCGCACAGATTCGTCTGCTGGACCCCCAGGTGGTTTCCCCCACCTTCCGCCAGCTGCAGCAGTCCAAGCAGTACTACACCTTCGAGGACACCCTGGCCGTCGACAAGTACGACATCGACGGAGTCAGTCAGGATACGGTCATCGGCGCTCGCGAGCTGGACCTGGAGGGCAACGACAACCGCAACTGGGTCAATGACCACACGGTCTTCACCCACGGCTACGGCATCGTGGCCGCCTATGGCAACAAGGTCACCCCTGACGGGCAGCCCGAGTTCTTCGAGCAGGACATCCCCACCAAGGGCAAGCTGACCGACAGCCAGCACTACGAGCCGCGAATCTACTTCTCGCCCAACGCGCCCGAGTACTCCATCGTCGGCGCGCCACAGGGTTCATCGGGCTGGGAATTCGACTATCCCACCGGTTCCAAGGGAGCCACCAACACCTTCAAGGGCAACGGCGGCCCCTCGGTGGGCAACTTCCTGGCCCGGGTCCTCTACGCCATCCGCTTCGGATCCGACCAGATCCTCTTCTCGGACCGCGTCACCCCCGACTCACAGATCCTCTACAACCGCTCACCCAAGGAGCGCGTGGCCCAGATCGCCCCCTATCTGACCCTGGACGGGCGCGTCTACCCGGCTGTGGTGGACGGCAGGGTCAAGTGGATCGTCGACGGCTACACCACCTCCGATGCCTACCCCTACTCCCAGAAGGTGGACCTGGGTCCCATCACCCAGGACACGACCACCCTGAGTTCCGAGGCCGTCAAGGGTCTGGGCTCCCAGAAGGCCAACTACATCCGCAACTCCGTCAAGGCCACGGTCGATGCCTACGACGGCTCGGTGGATCTGTATGCCTGGGATGCCAAGGATCCGGTGCTCAAGGCCTGGCAGAAGGTCTTCCCCGGCCAGTTCAAGCCGCTCTCGTCCATCTCGGGCGACCTGATGAGCCATATGCGCTACCCGGAGAGCCTGTTCAAGGTGCAGCGCCAGCTCCTTTCCCAGTACCACGTCAACTCGGCCAGCCAGTTCTTCTCCGGCGAGGACTTCTGGCAGACCCCTGTGGATCCGACCGGGAGCAGCAAGGAGCAGACAGCGGGGATCAAGCAGCCTCCCTACTATCTGACCCTGCAGACCCCGGGGACCGACAGGCCCGCCTTCTCACTGACCTCCACCTTCATCCCCGCCGGCACCTCCACCAGGGAGATCCTGACCGGATTCCTGTCCGTGGACTCCGACGCCGGATCGACCAAGGGGGTGATAGGACCGGACTACGGGACCATCCGGCTGATGGAGCTGCCCAAGAATTCCAATGTGCCCGGCCCTGGGCAGGCCCAGAACAACTTCAATTCGGATGCTGCGGTCTCCACCGAGCTCAACCTGCTCCAGTCCGGGTCCACCAAGGTCAAACGCGGCAACCTGCTGACCCTGCCGATAGGCGGCGGACTGATCTACATCCAGCCGGTCTACGTGCAGTCCAGCGGCGCCACCAGCTTCCCTCTGCTCAAGCGGGTTTTGGTGGCCTTCGGAGACAAGGTCTCCTCCTCGGCGACGCTGGATGCGGCCCTTGACAAGACCTTCCAGGGCAACTCGGGCGCATCGGCAGGTGATGCCGACAATACCGGACGCACCAATTCCGATAAGGCCCCTGATTCCGATAAGGCTCCGGATAAGACCGCCGGGTCCGGCGGGGCGTCGGCGACAGGAGGGCAGGCCCTGAAACAGGCCCTGGACAAGGCCAACCAGGCCATGAGCGACGGCGATGCCGCCCTGAAGAAGGGCGACTTCAGCGCTTACGGCGAGGCGCAGAACCGCCTGCGCGAAGCCCTCAAGGAGGCCTCCGACCAGGAGGGCGGCAACAAGTGAGCGCCACCCCGCGCATCCGGCTCTGCCGTCGCGGGGACCTGGAGGCGGTCACCGCCATCTACAACCAGGCGGTCATGGACGGTGGTTCCACAGCGGATACGGCCCCGGTCAGCCTGGACCAGCGCCTGCAGTGGTGGCTGGGCCACGAGCCGGACCAGGGCCATCCGGTCCTGGTCCTGGAGCAGGAGGGCAAGGTGCTGGCCTTCGGCTCCCTGTCGGCCTACTACGACCGGCCCGGCTACCAGGAGACCTGCGAGCTGGGCTACTACGTGGACCGCGACAGCCGTGGCCGGGGCCTGGGGGCCCTGATGGTCCATTCCCTGCTGGAGTGCGCCCAGCAGGAGGGCATGCGTCTGACCGTGGCCATCATCTTCGATGACAACTCGGCCTCCAAGGCCCTGCTGCAGCGGTTCGGGTTCAACCGCTTCGGCCTCCTGCCCCAGGCCGCCTGGGACAGGTTCGTCCTGCATGACGTCTCCTACTGGAGTCTGTCCCTTGAGCGTAAAGGGGTCGGGGAGCCTGTGTAGAATCTCACCGTCCCGTTCGAGAGCAGGAGGTATCACCTACATGGCATCCGATTTCTGGCTGATAGCCGGACTGGGCAACCCGGGTGACGAGTATGAGGGCACCAGGCACAACATGGGCTTCATGTGCGCCGATCTGCTGGCCGAACGATGGTCGGTCAACCTGCGCGACCACAAGGGTCTGGCCCAACTGGGCCGTGGCACCCTGGACCTTGACGGACGGCGCATACCCTTCTTCCTGGCCAAGCCGCTGACCTTCATGAACGACTCCGGCGACGCCCTGGCCTCCATTTGCTCCTACTACCACATACCCGTTGGCCGGGTCGTGGTCATCCATGACGACATGGACCTGGAGTTCGGCCGGATCAAGGTCAAGGCCGGCGGGTCCTCGGGCGGGCACAACGGCATCCGTTCCATCGACCGCTCCCTGGGCAGCAACGCCTACGCCCGGGTCCGCATGGGCGTGGGGCATGCCCGGAGGGGAACGGATGCCCACCGCCGCACTGTGGACTGGGTCCTGGGCACCTTTGTCGGCGATCAGCGCAAACGCCTGCCTGAGTTCCTGGCCGACGGTGCGGATGCCGCAGAAACCGTGATCACCAAGGGCCTCAGCCAGGCTCAGGAGCAGTTCAATGGTCGATGAGCATACCCAGAAGGCGGAGCCCCAGGAATCGCTGAACGGGTCCCTGCGTCCCCTCCTGGACGACTTGAAGGCGGATGCTGCCTTTACCGGATTGGTCCAAGGAGACTCCCAGCCTGCTGCCGACACCGACACCTCCCTCATGGTCCAGGCTCCCCAGGGCATCAGGCCAGCCCTGGCGGCCGCAGCAGCCGGACGTGCCCCGGTGGTTCTGGTCGTCCCCTCCGAGCGTGACGCCCAGGAGACGACCGGTGCCATCCGCTCCTGGTATGAGGGCGACCCGGATGATGTGGCTCTGCTGCGCTCCTGGGAGACCCTGCCACACGAGCGGCTCTCGCCCCGGGCAGACACCGTGGCCTCCCGGATGGCCGTCTTCAGGCGCCTGGCCCATCCGGTCCAGGACGACCCTGACTTCGGACCCATCCGCATCCTGGTCATGCCTGTGCGCTCCCTGCTGCAGCCGGTTGTCAAAGGCCTGCAGGATGTGGAGCCCCTGGTCTTCCTGCGCGGCCAGGAGCTGCCCCTGGATCAGGCAGTCCAAGCCCTGGTCCGCAATGCCTACACCCGGGTGGACCTGGTCATGGAGCGCGGCCAGTTCGCCGTCAGAGGCGGTATCCTGGATGTCTTCGTCCCCACCATGGCCCACCCGGTGCGCATCGAGTTCTTCGGCGACGAGGTGGACACCATCCGCAGCTTCCACGCCTCCGACCAGCGCACCTACGGCCCCGACCTGGATCGGATCTGGGCGCCGCCCTGCCGCGAGCTGCAGCTGACCGACCAGGTCCGGGCCCGCGCCCGCTCCCTGATCGGGAGCATCCCCAACGCCGACGACATGCTGGAGTCCATCGCCCAGGCCATTCCGGTGGAGGGCATGGAATCCCTTCTGCCTGCCCTGGTCGACGACCTGGTGCCGGTGGGGTCCATGCTGCCCGAGGGCGCTCTGATTCTGCTGTCGGAACCGCAGCTTCTGGCCCGGTCCGCCCAGGACCTGGTCAAGACCGCCAACGAGTTCCTGGCCGCCAGCTGGCATGTGGCCGCCTCAGGACAGGGCTCGGGCGCGCCCATCAGCTTCGACAGGGCCAGCTTCCTGGACTACGACGAGGTCATCTCATCCCTGGAGTACCGCAAGGGGGAGGTCTGGAAGCTGACCGACCTGTCGGTGGACCCGGACCGGGAGGGGGCCGAGCGTCTGGATGCCCTGGCTCCGGACCAGTACCGCGGCGACGAGGATCGGGCCGCTTCGGGCATCGCCTCCCTGCTGGAGCGCGGCGACCGGGTTGTGGTGACCGCTCCGGCCCAGGGGACGCTGAGCCGTCTGCGCCGGGCCGTACAGACCACTGGCGTTGTCGGGGTGGAGTACCACCGCTCCCTGGCCGTGGACGGCTTCGTGGACCAGTCCGCCCATCTGGCCCTGCTGACCGAACGTGACCTGACCGGCCGTACCAGCGTGGCCGCCGGAAGCAAGACCTCCAACCGTCGGCGCAAGGCCATCGACCTGGACGAGCTCAAGCCCGGCGACTACGTGGTCCACGACCAGCACGGCATCGGCCGCTTCCTGGGCATGCGTCAGCGCAGCGTGGGCGTGGGCCCCAGCAAGGGCAGCCGGGAGTATTTGGTCCTGGAGTACGCCCCTTCCAAGCGCAACGCCCCACCGGACAAGCTCTTCGTACCGGCCGACCAACTGGACCAGGTCAGCCGATACATCGGCGCCGAGATCCCCAGGCTCAACAAGCTGGGCGGATCCGACTGGTCGGCCACCAAGGCCAAGGCCCGCAAGCACGTCCACAAGATCGCCCAGGGCCTGGTCAAGCTCTACTCGGCCCGGCAGCGCACCAAGGGCTTCGCCTTCAGCCCGGACACCCCCTGGCAGAAGGAGCTGGAGGACGCCTTCCCCTACCAGGAGACCCCCGACCAGCTGACCGCCATCGACGAAGTCAAGGCTGATATGGAGAAGCCGGTGCCCATGGACCGTTTGATCTGCGGGGACGTGGGCTTCGGTAAGACCGAAATAGCCATCCGTGCCGCCTTCAAGGCCGTTCAGGACGGCAAGCAGGTGGTGGTCCTGGTACCCACGACCCTGCTGGTCCAGCAGCACTACCAGACCTTCACCGAGCGCTTCGAGGGCTTCCCGGTGGATGTGGCCGCCATGAGCCGCTTCCAGACCGCCAAGGAGAACCAGGCCACCATGGAGGGCCTGGCCAGCGGGGCCGTGGATGTGGTCATCGGCACCCATAAGCTGCTCAACCCGCGCATCCGCTTCAAGGATCTGGGCCTGATGATCGTGGACGAGGAGCAGCGCTTCGGCGTGGAGGCCAAGGAGACCCTCAAGGCCATGCGGACCAACGTGGACGTCCTGTCCCTGTCGGCCACGCCCATTCCACGCACCCTGGAGATGGCGGTGACCGGCATCCGGGAGATGTCCACCCTGGCCACGCCCCCCGAGGACCGCCTGCCTGTGCTGACCTATGTGGGCGCCTACGAGGACGCCCAGGTGACTGCGGCCATTCGCCGCGAGCTCCTGCGCGGGGGGCAGATCTTCTACATCCACAACCGGGTGGAGGACATCGGCAAGGTCTCGGCCAAGGTGCAGACCCTGGTCCCCGAGGCCAAGGTGGGCGTGGCCCACGGCAAGATGGGGGAGAAGCAGCTGGACGGGGTCATCCGCGACTTCTGGCACCGGGACATCGATGTGCTGGTCTGCACGACCATCGTCGAGACCGGACTGGATATCCCCAACGCCAACACGCTGATCGTGGACCGGGCCGACCGCTTCGGGCTCTCCCAGCTCCACCAGCTGCGCGGCCGGGTGGGACGTGGCCGGGAGCGCGCCTACGCCTACTTCCTCTACGACCCCAGCAAGCCCATGACCCAGACCGCCCACGACAGGTTGGCCACCATCGCCCAGAACACGGCCCTGGGGTCCGGCTACGACGTGGCCATGAAGGACCTGGAGCTGCGCGGCACCGGCAACCTGCTGGGCGACGAGCAGTCCGGCCACATCGAGGGGGTCGGCTTCGACCTCTACGTGCGCATGGTCTCCGAGGCGGTGGAGGAGTACAAGGATCCCGGGCGGACCGAGCCGGTCACCGTCAGCATCGACCTGCCCCTGGAGGCCTCCATTCCAGTGGACTACATCGACTCGGACAAGCTGCGTCTGGAGGCCTACCGCAAGCTGGCCTCGGCCCGCAACGAGCAGGATCTGCGTGACCTGCACGAGGAGCTGACCGACCGCTACGGACGTCCGCCGGCCCAGTTCGACACCCTCTTCGCGGTGGCCAGGCTGCGGGCCAAGGCTCGCTCACTGGGCATTGCGGAGATTGCCTCCCAGGGCTCCAGGGTGCGGATCAGGCCCGTAACCATGCCCGACTCCCTCCAGGCTCGAATCGCCCGCATCTACAAGGGCAGCCAGTACCGCCCGGTGACGCAGACCCTGCTTATTCCGGCTCCCTTCGCGGGCTCCCTGGGTTCAGGCCCCATGGATTCGGCGGCCATGACTGCCTGGGTGGACACCCTGCTGGACGACCTGGCCTGGGGGCTGCCCAAGTCCTCCGACGATGGCACGCCAGCGGGTCCCTCGCCCGTCCAACAAAACTAGTATCCTGTAAGAGACATCACAACAACTTATTGAAGGAGCAGTTGTGGCAGCAATTGAAAGCGTGTTCGCGCGCGAAATTCTTGATTCCCGTGGCAACCCGACCGTCGAGGTCGTTCTGCAGACCGAGGACGGCGCCAAGGGGCGTGGTCTGGTTCCCTCCGGTGCTTCCACCGGCGAGGCCGAGGCCTGGGAACGTAGGGATGGCGACAAGAAGCGCTATCAGGGCAAGGGTGTGCTGGACGCCGTCAAGGCGGTCAATGAGACCATCGCTCCCAATGTCATCGGCATGGACGCCACCGATCAGCGCGCCCTGGACGAGACCATGATTGATCTGGACGGAACCCCCAACAAGGGCAAGCTGGGCGCCAACGCCATCCTGGGAGTCTCCCTGGCTGCGCTCTATGCGGCTGCCGAGTCCGCCGAACTGCCTCTCTACCGCTACCTGGGCGGCACCAACGGCCACATCCTGCCCGTGCCCAACATGAACATCATGAACGGTGGCGCCCACGCTGACTTCGCTACAGACATCCAGGAGTACATGATCTCCCCCTACGGCTTCGACTCCTACCGGGAGGCCCTGCGCGCCGGCGTCGAGGTCTACCACACCCTCAAGGGCATCCTGAAGAAGGACGGCCACGAGACCGGCCTGGGCGACGAGGGCGGCTTTGCCCCCAAGATGAAGTCCAACGAGGACTCCCTGAAGTACATCGTCGATGCCATTGAAGCCGCCGGCTACGAGCCCGGCAAGCAGATCGGCCTCTGCCTGGACGTGGCCTCCTCGGAGTTCTACAACAAGGACACCGACAAGTACCACTTCGACGGCGAGGACCGCGACGCCGACTACATGCTGGACTACTACCAGGGCCTGGTCGAGCGCTACCCGCTGGTCTCCATCGAGGATCCCTTCGCTGAGGAGGACTGGGGCGCCTGGCAGAAGATCACCGCCGCCATGGGCGACCGCCTGCAGTTCGTGGGCGACGACCTGCTGGTGACCAACCCCAAGAGACTGCAGAAGGGCATCGACCTGAAGGCCGCCAACTCCCTGCTGGTCAAGCTCAACCAGATCGGCACCGTGACCGAGACCCTGGACGCCATCGAGCTGGCCACCGCCAACGGGTTCACCTCCATGGTTTCCCACCGTTCCGGCGAGACCTCCGACACCACCATCGCCGACCTGGCCGTGGCCAAGAACACCCGCCAGATCAAGACCGGCGCCCCGGCCCGTGGCGAGCGCATCGCCAAGTACAACCGTCTGCTGGAGATCGAGGAGGAGCTGGGCTCTACCGCCGAGTACGCCGGCTACAGCGCCTTCAAGGCCTGCAAGAAGTACACCAAGTAAGGTCTTGCCGGTCGGGCCGGACCCCTTGCAGGTTTTGACCCGACCGTGAAGTCTTTCACCCGTGGCGGTCCGCGTCGGCTGCCGCGGGTATTTTTATGGGTATGGCCAAGAACAAACGTGACGGCACCAACCGGCGGACAAGCAGGCGGTCGTCGGGACCCATCACCTTCTTTGTGGCGGTCATCATCGTGGCCCTGGGTCTGATCCAGCTGGTCTCCACCTTCCACGCCTACGCCATCAATCTTTCCGAGCTCAACGGCCTGCGCAACCAGCAGGCCCAGCTTGTCGAGCACAAGCGTGACCTGGAGAACCAGATTCGGCGCTGGGACGACAAGGCCTATGTGACCGCCCAGGCCCGGGATCGGCTGGGATTCGTCTTCCCCGACGAGGAGGCCATCAGGGTCCTGCATCCGGAGGCGGTTACGGGCGGCAAGGACAAGGACCAGGCCGACAGCAAGGGGGTTCGGGCGCCCAGGAAGAACTCCCTGCCCTGGTATCAGGAGATGGCCTATTCCTTCGCCAAGGCCGACCGGGATCCGTCGGCCAATAGGAACAAGGGGGGCACGGATCAGCATCCTGGCGACGGAGCCGGTCCGAGCGGATCGGCTAGCCCAGCTGGTTCCAACAGTCCAGGTGGCTCCGACGGCCCCTCTCCATCCAAGGGCGGGGGAGGACAGTGAACCCCGACGGTTGATGAACTTAGCGGCAGCAAAGAATCAGGAAAGATGAGGACAGCGTGATCAAGGCCCAGGAAAGGCCCCAGGCAGCAGTGGAATCCCAAGGCGGGGACAAGGCCCGGGTCGAGCCTGAAGTCTCCAGCCTGGTCGGCGACCGGGAATTGGCAGCGGTCAGAGATAGAGTCCAGGAGCTTCTGGCGACTCCGGCCACACCGGAGCAGGTAGCCGTCGTGAACCGGCAGCTGGGCCGCTATCCGAGGGGCATGGTGGCCGTGGGCGCCCGCTGCGTCTGCGGCAATCCGCTGGCTGTGGTCACCCGGCCCCAGTTGGAGGATGGCACGCCCTTTCCGACCACCTGCTATCTGACCAGCCCTGAGGCCGTCAAGGCCGTCTCCCGGCTGGAGGCCGACGGCGTCATGGCCGCCTGGAATACCGAGCTGGGTTCGGATGCGGACCTGGCCAGCGCCTACCGTAGGGCCCATGGGCTCTATCTGGCCTTCCGTTCTGCCCTGGCCCGGCGGTTGGGCGACGACGAGGGGCACATCGCCGGAATCTCGGCCGGTGGCATGCCCAAGCGGGTCAAGTGTCTACATGCTCTGACCGCACAGTCCCTGGTCATGGGCTCTGGGATCAATCCACTGGGCGACCGTGTCCTGGACCTGGTGCGTCGGGTGTTCGATCCGCAGGTCTGCAGGTGTGCCCAGCCCTGGACCGGGACATCCCAACAAGAGAACCGGCAGGAGAGGCAATGAAGGGGGTTTCCATGGATCAGGTGACGGTGGCGGGCGTGGATTGCGGCACCAACTCCATACGTCTGCTGATAGCCCGGGTGGACCGACAGGGGCTCCATCCGGTGGCGCCCAGGCTGATGCGGGTCATCAGGCTGGGGGAGGGCGTGGACCGCAACCACCGCTTTTCCGACCAGGCCCTTGAGCGTGCCTTTGAGGCCTGTCGGCTCTTCGCCCGGCAGCTGCAGGAGCACCCTGTGGATGGCCTGCGCTTTGTGGCCACCTCGGCCACCAGGGATGCCGACAACCGAGAAAGTTTCGAAGAGGGTGTGCGCTCCATCCTGGGGGTCACGCCCGAGGTCATCAGTGGCTCCCAGGAGGCCTCCCTGAGTTTTCTGGGCGCGGTCAGCGTGCTTGAGCAGCGCGGCAGTGACGATATGCCACCTGCGCCCTACCTGGTGGTCGACCTGGGTGGCGGCTCCACCGAGTTGGTCCTGGGCGGGGACGGGAGCGATCTGCCTGTCGACCAGGTCAAGGCCTCCTACTCCATGAACATCGGCTCCGTGCGGATGACCGAGCGCCATCTGCTGGACGATCCGCCCACCCAGGAGCAGATCGACCAGGCACTTGAGGATGTTGACGGCTGGATCGACCGGGCCTTCGACCAGGTCCCTGTAGCCGGTGTAGGCAGTCTGATCGGGGTCTCCGGCACGGTCACCACCATGAGCGCACTGGCCCTGGGATGCAAGGTCTACGATTGCCATGCTGTCGATGGCCGGTCCATTCCGGTCGATGCGGCCCGCCGGGTTGACGACCAGGTGCTGAACATGAGCCGGCAGGAACGTAGGGAGCTCAAGGCCATCCATCCCGGGCGTGTGGATGTGATCGGCGGCGGTGCCCTGATCTGGAGCCGTTTGCTGGAGCGTCTCGGTCGGGCCAGTCCCAGTGCGCTGGCTTCGGGAACCTATGTGGCCAGCGAGCACGGCCTCCTGGACGGCCTGGTCCTGGACTACGGTCGGACCCTCCTGCGCGAATGATATACTAAGGCGTTATGGGTTCCGGCCCCGGTGGCGAAATGGTATACGCATCGGACTTAAAATCCGCCGCCTTCACCGGCTTGTGGGTTCGATTCCCACCCGGGGCACCAAGGCCTCATCGGCTTGGACGGCAGTGTCGCAACTTGTCACCCGGCCGACGAACCGATACTCTGGTACGCAAGAAAACCAAAGGAGTTGTCATGAGTGACCAATCCATGCCCGAGGTGAACGCCGAATTCGGCGCCACGCCGACCATAACCTTCCATGGTCCGGCACCCAGCGGGCTGCGCGCCGTGGAGCTGGTCGAGGGGGACGGGCCTGTCGTCCGCAAGGGCGATACCGTCACCGTCAACTATCACGGCGTCGTTTGGGGTTCGGATCAGGTCTTCGACTCCAGCTTCCAGCGTCATCAGCCGGCCAGCTTCGGCATCGGCGTGGGGCAGGTCATTCGCGGCTGGGACCAGACGGTGCCCGGTCACAACGTGGGGTCCAGGTTGGTGGTCTCCATTCCGCCGGAGTACGGATATGGTCGTCAGGGGATGCCCCAGGCGGGCATCGGCGGCGACGATACCCTGGTTTTCGTGATTGACATCATATCGACACGGTAGACAAAGGTCTCCAGGCGCCGGTGAGGGCCGGCGCCTTTTTCATACCCTTGACTTTGCAGTTCAGGTCGGGCCACGAGACAAGTGCATCAAACAAGGAGGAATCACATGGCTGAGGAAAAGACGATTCTGCTGACACAGGCCGCTTACGACAAGCTGAAGGAGGAGCTTGACCACCGTCAGGGCGAGTACCGCGACGAGATCACCGAACGCATCGCGGCGGCTCGGGCCGAGGGTGATCTGAGCGAGAACGGCGGCTATCAGGCTGCCCGCGAGGAGCAGGGCAAGAACGAGGGGCGGATCAACGAGCTGATCGTCAAGCTTCGCAACGCCAAGATCCTCAAGGCCCCCAAGGCGGGCACGGTAGGCAACGGCTCCCTGGTGACCCTGACCATGGCCGGCAACGAAATGGTCTATGTGCTGGGCTCCAGGGATCTGACGGTGGCCACCGACTACGATGTCATCAGCCCCGAGTCGCCCATCGGCGCGGCCCTTATGGGCGCCAAGAAGGGCCAGACCGTGACCTACAAGGCTCCCAATGGCAAGGACATCTCGGTCACCGTCAAGGATGCCCAGCCCCTCAAGTAGCGGGACGACCCCTCACCATCCCAGCCCGGCCTGAATGAAGCCGCTCCCCGCCATGGTCGACGGAGGGCGGCTTCTTCTATAAGAGACCGCTCTATGGGCGACCGCTTGATTCGTACGGCAGACCGACGGTCTTTGTTGGGCGGAGCTTGATGAAAAGACCGCCAGGCTGGCCATTTGTTCAGCGCAGATTGCAGACCACCAGGTAGATGGCCACGATATGGCAGGCGTAGCCGATGACCGTGCCGCAGTGGAAGATCTCATGGAAGCCGAATACCCGGGGCCAGGGGTCCGGCCGGCGCAGACCGTAGACAATCGCCCCAAGGATGTAGGCCAGGCCACCGGCCACGATCAGCCACACCACCGGCGGACCGGCCATGGGGGAGTCCCAGAAGAGTTTCAGGAAGCCCACGCCCGAGACTCCGAAGACCACGTAGACCAGGGTGTAGAGCCAGCGGGGAGCATCGATCCAGAAGACGTGGACGATCATGGCCACCAGGCTGGCCCCCCACATGCCCAGGATGATGATCCGCCGCCAGAAGGGGTCCAGCGCGAAGGAGATCGGCGTGTAGGTGCCGGCGATGAGCAGGAAGATGTTGACATGGTCCAGGCGGCGCAGCACATCTGTGGTCCCCGGGGTCCAGTCGCCCAGGTGGTAGAGGGCCGAGTTGCCGAAGAGGGCCAGTGAGGCGACCATGAAGACCGCGCAGGCAAGTTTCAGGCCAGTGCCGTGAGCCAGGCAGATCAGCACGATGCCGGCGGCCAGGGCCAGCGGGGCGGCCACAGCGTGGATCCACCCGCGCAGGAGGGGCTTGGGACGGCCGTGTACATCCAGGCGGACCTTGCGCTCGATCTCCATGTCGGGGATGCCCTCGATCCGTGAGGCCTTGATCTCGGCCTTGGCCATGATCCGTGCAGCCTTGGCCCTGGCCTTGGCGCGCACCGCGTCGGCCCTGGCCTGCAGATGGGCCTCGTGGGCCACCTCTGCGTCCCGGCGCAGGTAGGTCAGCTCCTGGCGGCGCTGCTGGCGTCGGCGTTCGAGATCGGGATCGACCTCCTGGTCTTCAGGCGGTCTGCCGTCCTCGCTGGTCCTGGTTGCCATGGCCCTCCCTTGGCCCCTTGGCTGGTCCGGGCCTGTCGGGTCCGGCCGCCGGGGCGAAACATCCGTGAACCACCCTACCCCAGACCTGTGTATTGGACGCGCATGTCATCATCGCCCTGGGCGTGACCCGCCTGTCTGCTTCCGAGGGCCCTTTGTATGATGGAGGGCATGGCTGATTTTTCCGAGATTCTGGCATCCTGCGACGACTGCAATGAGGAGGACCGCGAGTGGCTCCACCACCTGGTGGCCGACTGGCAGGTCATCGCCGATCTGAGCTTTGCCGACCTGCTGCTCCTGCTGCGCACCGGCGAGGGGGAGTTCACTGTGGCCGAGCAGTGCAGGCCCTCCACGGTCATGTCCCTGCGCACCGAAGATGTGGTCGGAGAGCATTTCCCGGCTGATCGCCGCGAGGAGCTGGAGGCGGCCATGCAGTCCAAGGGGGTGCTGCGGTCCACCAAGCTGCGTACCATCGGCCGCGCCACGGTCTGCGACGTCTATGCCCCCATCCGTCACCAGGGTAGGACCCTGGGTCTGGTGGTCCGCGAGACCAACATGGCCACCCGCGAGTCCAACGGCCGCTATGAGAGTGAGAGCATCAACGCGGGCAAGGAGCTCTTCGAGATGATCACCCGCGGCGAGTTTCCCTACGCGGATTCGGTGCTCAACCAGCGGCACAACGCCAGGGTGGCCGATGGCTTCTTCGTGCTGTCGGCAAGCGGTGTGGTGCGTTACGCCTCGCCCAACGCCATCAGCTGCTTCCGCAGGCTGGGCTCGGTGGAGACCATGATCGGCCAGTACCTGAGCGAGATCGGCACCTCCCTGCTCAAGGAGAACGATCCCGTGCCCGATTCCCTGCCGCTGGTCCTGTCGGGCAAGGCGGCCGTGGATTCGGAGCTGGACGCCAATGGATCGGCCGTCTCCATGCGCTCCCTGCCCCTGTATGGCAAGCAGGGCAGGACCGGTGCCATCGTGCTCTGCCGGGACGTGACCGAGCTGCGCCGCAGGGAGAAGGAATTGCAGACCAAGGATGCCACCATCTCCGAGATACACCACCGGGTCAAGAACAACCTCCAGGCCGTGTCGGCCCTTCTGCGGCTGCAGGCCCGGCGCACCAAGTCAGACGAGGTCCGCAAGGAGCTGGAGGAGGCCCAGCGCCGCGTCCAGACCATCGCCGTGGTCCACGAGGGCCTCAGCCAGACAGCCGACGAGATTGTGGACTTCGACAAGGTGATCGCCAACCTGCTGAAGATGAGCGTGGACCTGGCCACCACCAGCGACCAGCACATCACCATCTCCTATGTGGGCAAGTTCGGGATGATGCCCGCCCAGGATGCCACACCCCTGTCCCTGGTGCTGACCGAGCTGGTCAACAACGCTGTCGAACACGGCTTCGAGGGCCGTGACGAGGGGCATATCACCATATCGGTAGGCCGGGGCGGCAACAACCTCAACGTGGTGGTCGAAGATGACGGCAACGGCTACAGCACGGAGTCGGATCAGGGGCAGGCACGTTCCACCGGGTCCGGGCTGGGCACGCAGATCATCAACACCTTCGTCACCAACGACTTCGGCGGCACGGTCAAGTGGGAGCCCCGCCGGGATGGCGGCACCCGGGTGGTCATCAATATCAAGCTGCGCGTGGCCCAGGACGTGTGATACAGGGCGCCTTTTAACCGGGGCCCCTTGTAGCCCGGAAACCTACAGCCAGGGGTATTTTCAGCGAAAGAAAAAGGGACGACGGCATCAAGCCATCGCCCCTTAACCGTTTGGCGCAATCGGGAAGGATTCAGGACTGCATCTGCATGGCCTGGGACCTGCGTGCACGCATGGCCCGGCGCTTCAGAGCCCTGCGTTCGTCCTCGCTCAGTCCGCCCCAGACGCCGTAATCCTGATTGGTGTCCAGCGCGCACTTCAGACAGGCGTCAATGACCTTGCAGGTCCGGCAGACAGCCTTGGCCTCCTCGATCTGCTGATAGGCCGCACCTGTGTTGCCGACGGGGAAGAACAGCTCAGGGTCCTTGTCTCGGCAAGCAGCCTTGGCGCGCCAATCGAACGCATTACTCATCTACCTAAGCCTCCAAGAAGTTTTTATCGGTGCTTTATCACTACCCTATGCAAGATAAGCACGATGAGTGACTTTTTTCAAGGGTTCATTCGTTTTACGGCTAAAGAGAACACCTGTAGCGGAATGGCGAGACCTGCCTCCAGGACCAGACACCGTCCAGGAATGGCGCTGACCCGGGTGGATAGGGTGGCCAGCTGATTGGCGGGGATGCCAGCTGCCAGGTCGGCCCCCCGTTCGCCACAGGGGAACACCAGACGGCGGCTGAAACGCTCCGGTCTGCGCAGGGCATTGGCCGTATCCACAGCCAGGACCACGGTGGCTCCCTCCTGCCCTAGAGCCTCCTGCAGAAGCGGGGCCAGAGGATCCCGGCAGAGCGGATCCAGCAGATCCTGGGCATCGTCAAGGATCCAGACCAGCCCACGGTTGCCACGGTTGCTATTTTGACAGTCATGAGGCGGTGCCGGCACCGGACCTGGGAAGTCCCGGCTGCTGTAGCCATGACCTGTCCGACGCGTGATACGCAGGTCGAAGCAGGGCTCTGGTCGGGCCCCCGGCTGCATCAGGGGGAGCAGGGAACGAGCCAGCAGGGCCAGTAGGGTGCTCTTGCCTCGTCCTGGTGGTCCGATCAGGGCCGTATGTCCTTTGAGCGGCAGGCGATAGAGGTGAAGCAGGACCCCGTCATCCATATGCCCCAGGGGTATCAGGGGCCGTCCTGACCGCCAGAGGATCTTTCCGCAGGCCGGATCGTGCTCGGGCAGGGGAGGGGAGAAGAGTGGTGCCGGTGGACGGCAGCCGCAGAAGCGACCGGCTTTGATGATCTGTTTCACCAGGGCCTGCGGATCAGCCGCTGGGCAGGTACGGAAGGCCTGGGGGCCCCGGCCCTGCTCCAGGAAGCCCAAACCTGGACAGGCCGGGTCGATCGCCGTGGCGCAGGAGGACCCAAGCAGCTCCCTGGACTGCAGGGGATCACGTACCCGCAGGCAGATTCCCAGGTTCATGTTGGCCCGCATCTGGGCGCTGACCTGCCCCATGGTCTGCTGGGTGCAGGCCACCAGGTTCATACCAAGGGACCTGCCCTGGGAGGCCAGCGAGGTCAGCCTGTCCAGATAGTCGGGCAGGAGTTGGCGCAGGGCCTGGAATTCGTCGATGACCACCACCAGGCGCGCTGGTGGGTCGGCCATCAGGGCAGTGTCCTCGACCCCTGCCCTGGCAACCAGGCGCTGGCGGCGTTCCAGCTCCCTCTGAAGGCCGTTCAGCGCGCGCACGGCCCGGTCCAGATCCAGATTGGTCACGCAGCCCACGGTGTGCGGTAGTCGGGCCAGCAGGCCGAAGCCGGCACCACCCTTGAAGTCCAGCAGGACCAGGTTGAGCCGGTCCGGCGGCTGGCTGGCGGCCAGGGCCAGACACCAGGTCTGCAGAAAAACCGATTTGCCTGATCCGGTGGTGCCTGCCACCAGGGCGTGGGGCCCGTCGCGTGGCAGATCGATGGTCAGCGGACCGTGATCAGGACGGATACCGATGACTGCCGGGGCTGCAGAACCTGGTGCTGAAAGCCAGGCATGGACGATGCCCTGCCAGAGCTGACCATGTGCTCCCGAGGCCCCTGATCCTGACAGCCGGGACTCGAGCCGGGGGCCTGGGTCAGCAGCCAGCTCCGTCAAGTCCTGCCGGGTCCGGTCCTCTGTGGTCGTAGATAGGGATGCGCGATCCGATGCTGCGCCGTATCCCAATTGCGCGCGGGCAGAAGGTGCAGTCAATGGCTGGCGATGCGCTCGCAGCAGGCTCAAAAGCACCATGGCCAGGGTGCCGGTCAGGCTGGGCAGCAGCAGGAGGAGCAGCATCCAACGGCCCTGGCCGACCACGTACCAGATCATGCCCGCCTGGGCCAGGGCCGGAGCCGTCTGGGCAACCAGGGTCAGAATGACCTGGAACCTATCCGTATTGGCAGAGCGTGGATTGCCATCCTCGGCCTCGGTCGAAGGCTCGGGGCCGACCGCCCCCGATGAGGGGGACGCAGTTGCTAGCGAATGGGCCTTGGTCATGTTTCCAGCATGAAAGGACCGGCGCCTGAATGCCAGGGCGAACCTGGCATGTGGTCGAATGTGGATGGCGTCTGCCGAATTGGGCGATCAGACGCCCCCGACGGTGCCCGGCTCGTGACTGCCCTGGACCAACTGGTCGAACAGCTCGGTGTTGCGGGCCTGATCCAACAGAACGGTGGAGCCGACGCGCCTGTTGGGGAAGTAGTTGGGGTTGGTCCAATACAGGCTTCCGGTGACGCCCTTTGGGCCGCTGGCGCTGCGGAAGGCCAGGACCATGCGCACCAGATCTATGGCGTTGGCCCGCTCATCCACCACCAGGGAATCCAGACCTGCCGAAAGGACCTTGCCGGCCGTGACGGGATTGAGCAGGACCGAAGGCTGCAGGGCCTTGGAGGTGATGGCCGAGATGGCTTGACGCTGCCGCTCGGCCCGCCCGAAGTCACCCTTGGGATCCGAGTAGCGCATGCGGGTGAAGGCCAGGGCCATGCCGCCATCGGCCTGATGACAGCCCTTGGACCATACCATGCCTGATCTGGGATCGTTGACATCGGCGTCATAGCAGAGATTGACGCCACCCATGGCATCGACCACCTTGCTCAGGCCCCCGAAGCGGATCAGAGCCACATGGTCGACCTTATGGCCCGTGATGTCCTCGATCTGGCTGGTCAGGGACCGGTAGCCCGAGGTGTAGGCCACGGCGTTGATTTTCATGTATCTCCCGTCCTCTTTGACCAGGGAGTCGCGGGGGACTGAAATCAGTGAAGCAGCTCCGTGCCGAGGCTTGATCAGCACCAGTATGGTGTCGGTCCGGAAACCGGTGATGCTGGTGTCCTGGCCGGCCCCGGGGGAGCCGTCACGCTGGTCCGACCCCAGCAGCAGCCAGGTGGTGGCGCCGGAGCCTGGGGCGTCCGTCAGCATTTGCTCGCGGTTGAGCCTGGCATTGATCCAGAACCATCCGCCTCCTGCCAGTACGACCAAGGCCATCAGGATGACCAGGAGCAGTATGCCTATGAACCTGCGCACTGGATGCCTGCGTACCAGGGCATTACCGGACCGAAGACCACGGTTGACCCGATGGCCTCGGTTGCCGCCATTGCCCCAGCCATTCCCGCTGGGAGCTGCCTGGGCGGCTGGCATGGGCGTGGTCCGCGAGGAGCCGCTGGTGCGTCTGGCTGCTCGGGACCTGCCGACTTGCGCCGGCTGTGCGCCCCTTGAGGAGGGCGAGAAGCTGGGAGGTTCCTGCTGTCTGCGGCTGTGCCTGGCCGAGGCGGCGGGAGCGCTGGCAGCGGTTTCGGTACGACGATGTCTGGAGGGCATGAAGCTGGGTGGCTCCTGCTCTTGTCCGCCTTGGTCTGAACCAGTCCGCATGCCTTCAACCTCCATAGCTTTGACCGACTAGGCAAGCAATAGCATGCCTGAACGACCCGAGGGAGCTGATCGGCTATCTCTGCGCCGGAACCGCACAGACCGTGGCGAACAGATAGCGGTCGGCCATGCCGATGTACTGTCCGGTGTTCGCGTCCTTGATGGTCCCGTCGCTCGGATCGACGATTCCGCCTGTGCTCGGATCAATCAGGGTCTTATTGGGCATGGTAATCAGTCCTGTGCGCGGATCCGGATCGGGCATCGCAGTGGCGGAGGCAGAGGGGGTCTGGGTGGAGGACCGGGTTTCAGAGCTCCTGCTGCGGCCTTGAGTCTTGCCCTGCTCCCCTTGGGTGTCTTGGGTCTGATTATCAGGCGAGGAGGCGGCTGACGAGGAGGTGCTTGGCAGGGAGGCTTCCTCGGCCTCCTCATTGGCCTGGGTCAAGGGCTTGCCCTGGCGAAGCAGGCGCCAGATGGTTTCGGCCTGCTCGGTCCATACCACCCGATAACGGTCCTGGGACCATTCCTTGACCGGTATGGTCCGGGCGTAGATGTGGGCGGTGTCGATATGTTTGAGTGAGTTGCCCAGGCCCAGCAGGGTCTGGAAGCTGCCCAGGCCCTCGCTCAGCTGCAGGGTCGACATGGAGGTGGTGGCCAGACGGTAGGCTTTGGGAAGGTCTGAATAAATATCGACGTTCTTGGCTTCGTTGACCAGGCTCTTGATCAGGTACTGCTGGCGGGTGGTGCGCATGATGTCCGATCCGTCGGCTCCGGTTCCGTGGCGCATGCGGGCGTATTCGGTGGCCTGGGTTCCGTCCAGATGGTGCAGGCCGCGCTTAAGATCAATGCCGGTGTAGCTGTCCTTGGTGTCCTTGGGGATGCATACGTCGACCCCGCCCAGGGCATCGATGATGGATTTGAATCCATTGAAGTCGGCCACCACGAACTGCTGGATGTCCAGGCCGGTCAGGGAGCGGACCGCAGCCAGGGAGCAGCTGGCGGCCGAATTCGCATCGCCGCCCTGGTTGTAGCCCTCAGCGAAGATGGAGTTGAACATGACCTGGCGGCGGGCCGGGATGGTCTCGCCCTTGCTGGTGACGCAGGCCGGGGCGTTCACGATGGAGTCCCTTGGGATGGAGACCACGTTCACATAGGAGCGATCGGCGGCGATCTGGACCACCATGGCCGTGTCGGACTGGTGGTTCTCCTCCAGGCCATCCCCGCTGCCGCCCACTTCCGAATTGCCCTTGCCGTCGCGGGTGTCCTGGCCCAGCACCAGGACGTTCAGGGTTTTGCCCTTGTAGATGTCTTCAGGGGCCTTGTGGGCTTGGGTCAGGTTGATGGGCTCGAGCACATGCATGTGCCCGTTGATGTCTGTCCAGAAGGCTGCCACCGTCGAGGCCAGGAAGCAAAGAACGAAGGTGAGGACCAGACAGATGCCAGTGCGCAGGTTGTGGCTGCTGCGGAACCCATCGCTGTGCTGGGGCTTGCCGTTCCTGCCCGCCTTGATGTTGGGCAGACCCATCTTTCTGGTTGGGGACGTCAATGGTATGCCTTCCTCATCGGCTGTCGCTGTAGGGGCCATTCCGGCGGGAAGAACCGGGATGGCCCTGGCGCGTGCTTGAACCAGTCACAGTATAGTCTGACCCCCCATCCTCAGCTCCTCTTCGGGCGATACGGATCCCCCAAAGTGTTGTTAAGTTGCGCTTGCAGGCATGTAGGGGTTGACAGAAGACCCCGGCAGTGTCTGTAATAAAAGTGTGTAAACACACTAGGGACTGGGGGGTCGCTATGAGTGGTTTTGTAGACACTCGATACAGCAATACAACTAAAAACAGGCTGACGCCGCTGATGCAATGGTTCGAAGTCAACATCGGACCATCCTGGCGAAGCGAGGCGCTTTGTGCACAGACCGACCCGGAAGCATTCTTCCCGGGCAAGGGAGGCTCCACCCAGGAGGCCAAACGGGTCTGCGCCGACTGCACCGTCCGAAAGCAGTGCCTGGACTGGGCGGT
Source organism: Bifidobacterium asteroides (assembly GCF_009683175.1). Lineage (GTDB taxonomy): Bacteria > Actinomycetota > Actinomycetes > Actinomycetales > Bifidobacteriaceae > Bombiscardovia > Bombiscardovia asteroides_H. Next base: position 34,728 of record NZ_WKKW01000001.1, on the reverse strand, counting down.
CGAGCACGACGAGCGCTTTGGCATCTGGGGCGGCATGAGTGAACGGGAGCGCCGCCGTTACAAGAAGAGGATGCGCGCACAGCGTCAGGTCTGAATCGCCGCAGGTGTCCGAGCGGGGCATCCGGTGACCTGGATTGCGTAGACTGGAACGCATGAGTTTCGTCGCGCCTCAAGCCCAGGATGTCCGGCAGGTCCTCTCTGCAGTCATGAACGAATGTTCGCCTGCCGCCAGCCCTCATGTAGAGGATGCGGTGGCGGCGGTAATCACCGTCGAGCATGACCTGACCTACCTGCCTGACACCCTGCGTGCCCTCTTGCGACAGAGCCTCTTGCCGCGCCTTCTGATCATCGCGGACTGCTCGGGGACCACTGTGGAGCCTCTCTATGCGCAGTTCCCGGTGGAGGGGCCCGCGCGGATGGAGGTACAGGTGGTTCGCGCCCGGGGCGCCTCCTCCTTCGGCGATGCCGTGGACAAGGCGCTTGGCTATGCCCGTCTGCCTGGTCGGGTTCGCGCACTTTGGCTTCTGCATGACGACTGCCGTCCACTGGACAATCATTGCCTGGACAAGCTGGTGGACACCTGGCACAGCAATCCCACTGCCTCCCTGCTGGGTGCCAAGCAGTATGACTGGCAGGGCGAGGGTCTGCGGGACGTGGGTCGGTATGCCTACCATCACCGAACGGTCGGCCTGGTGGTGGACAGCGAGCCCGACCAGGAACAGTATGACGCGCGTCAGGATGTCTTCGCGGTGAGCCTGGCTGGCGCCCTGGTGCCCATGCAGACCATGAAGGACCTGGGTGGACCGGGCGCCTGGGCTGGCACTTTCGGCCAGGCCGACGACCTCTGCCGCCGCATCTGTCTGTCGGGAGGACGGGTGGTGGTGGTGCCCAGCGTCCGGATGGCCCATGCCAGCGCCCGGATGAGCGGATTGCGTGACCGGAATGGACGGCCGGTGCCTCCCGACCACCGCTTGGATGCCTCCATGGGGCCCATACTGGCTCGGGAACGCTACCTGCTGACCGATTTTGCCCTGCCCTGGTGGCCGTTGGTCTGGCTCTGGCGGGTTCTGGCGGCACTGTGGTTCATGGCCGTTGATCTTATCGGCAAGCGGCCCTACAGGGCCATCTGCCGTCTGTGCGCGCCCTGGCGGATTCTGGCTCGTCCCGCGGCCTTGCTGACCATGCGTCGTCGTCTGACTTCCGCCTGCCATGGCGGTCCCCGCCGATTGGACATTCTTCAGGCCAACAGTCAGCAGATCCGGCAGTGGCGGCAGCGCAGGCAGGCCTTCCGCGACCAGCGGGAACATCCCATGCTCAGCCACCTGGCCCTGGCTCATCTGCGTCAGCAGTTCCTGCGCCGCCTGGCCTGGGCGACAGGCATGACCCTGGCGGTCTTGGTGGCCCTGGTGGCCACCCACTGGTCCCTCTGCCGCGCCATTTTTTCGGGAGGGGCCATCCACGCGCCCTCCCTGCCCTCGTCGGGAGCCGACTGGTCCCGCCTGCTGGAGGCGGCCACCACATCCTGGTCCTGGGCCGGAGGTGTGGGACAGCCCGCAGTTCCGGCCCCCTTCCTCCTGGTCCTCCTGCCTTTCGCTCTGCTGACCGGCGGTCACGTGGCCCAGGCCATGGCCCTGATGCTCCTGGCGGAGACGGGACTGGCCGCTCTGTCTTTCTGGGCCCTGGCCGGCGTGGTCACCAGATCCAATCCCATCCGTGTGCTGTTGGGGTTGATCTGGGCCTGCTTGGCATTTGCCCTGGGCATCGTGGATGGTCTGCAGCTACCCATGCTGACGGTCATGGCCTTCATGCCTGCCGCCTTTGCCTTCGTTTTCAAGGCCGTGGGGCTGTATCAGACCGAGGCCCCCGTGCACCCCAAGGCCTCGGTGCAGCAGGCGGCTTTGGCCTCCATCTGCTTCCTGCCAGTCCTGGCAGCCGAGCCTCAGCTCATATTGGCCATGATTCCGCTCTTCATCATGGCAATCTGCCTGGTGCCCTCCCATCGAATCATGCTGCTGCTGATGCCCCTGCCTTCGCTGCTGGCCCTGGCGCCCACCCTGGTCAACTCCCTGCATCATGCCAAGGATGGGCTTTGGAGGCAGCTTTTCGCAGACCTGATGGTTCCTTCGGCAGACCTGACTGGCCGGCCCAGAACCGGAAGCCTGGGAGAACTGCTGGCCCGCCTGCTGGGCCTGGATGTTTCGGCTTGGCGGCCCATCAGATGGCGACCTGAGCTTTGGCGTCCGGCCACGCTTGCCTGTTGTCTGTTGACGGTGGCCCTGCTGGCCTTTGTCGCTCTGGTTGTGCCTCGGGCGCTCAGGGCTGCCAGAGTTCTCTGGGTCACGGTCCTGTTGGGCCTGGTCCTGGGGCTGGCCTCGCAGGCGGTCTGCACCGGTCTGGACGAAACCGGTCCAGTGGCTGGTTCGGTCCTGCCCGGCATGATGATGGCCTTCATGGGGCTGCTGACCTGTCTGGGCCTCTTGGCTGGCAGGGCCGTCCGTCCCTTCTCGCCCCTGGCTCCTGGCCATGATCAGGTCCCTGATGGCGATGCTGATCGTCCGCCCCTGCCCCCTGCGCAGTCCTCTCCAACGTCAGCAGTTGCAGTCGATGGTGGCGGAAGGGTTTTGAGACTCCTGTTGGGCCTGCTCCTGGCCCTGATCACTGCAGGCGTGGCAGCGGCCGGTCTGGCTGCGCCTGTCGGCGGCCCTCTGTCCGCCGACGGCCGGCAGCTTCCTGCAGTGGCGGTGGACTACCTGGACAAGGACCCATCCCATCGGGTGCTGGTGCTGACCTCGCCCTCCCATGGCCGCGTGGCCTATACCGGTCTGCACACCTCACGAGGGGATCTGATTGATGTCTCGCCTGCCTTGCGAGTACAGAGGGTGAACGGCGGGCGGATGACCGGTGAGGATGTCCTCTCGCATTCGGCGGCGGCTCTGATGGCCAATGCTGACTCCAATGCCATAGCCGCGGTGACCGACCTGGGCTTTGGCGGAATCTATGTGCCCGTCGACCGTTCCGGAGCCGTCGGCTTGGGGTCCACACCCAACGATGACCTGGTTTCCAACATCACCGCCAGCGATGGCGCCCAGCAGGTGGTAGCCAACGCCCAGGGAACCTATTTCCGTCTGAGCTCGCAGTCCGGCAAGGATGTGGGCGTTGACATGGCTGGGGTGACGCAAGCAGAGGCCAGCACCTGGAGGAGGATCTGGCTATGGACCCTGGGCCTGATCCTGCTGGGATACTGCCTGGTGGCTCTGCCGCGTCCGGGCTACTTTGGAGAGGAACAGCTATGAGTGCACGAAGCAAGGGATCCCTGATGGCCGCCCTGGTCACAGTGCCCCTGGTGGCGGTTCTGATTGCCGCTCTGCTGATGTGGACGCCTCCGGCCTCCCTGGCTGATGGTGCCCAAGGTTCGACTGTCGTTTCCAGCCGGGTCAGTCAGCGGGAGGTGGCGGCTTACTGCCCGGCTCGCATGGCGGTAGCGGACGAGGACAAGGTCGGCGATGATCAGTTCAAGGCATCGGAGGGCGATCTGAGCTCCCGTGTCACAGCCGCCGCTTTCGGATCCATCGGCAGTTCCAGCCTGACACCAATGGGAGGCGGGCAACGCACCACGGTGACTGATCCCGATCTCTTGGACGGGCAGAAGGCCATGGCCGCCTCGCTCGACCCTGGTGCTTCGGCCACTGCCTTTCATTCCCGGATGCTCAAGTCCCAGCCGGGCACAGGGGCTGCCGTCGGCATGGTCTCCTGGGCTACCAAGGGTGATCTTCGAGGAATCCAGGCGCTGGCATGCCCCCGGGCCGTAATGAATGCGGACTTCCTGCTGCCTGCCACCAGCAGAGGGACCACCCAGCGGCTGGTGGTCTACAACCCGTCATCCAAGGCCACGGTGATCAGCCTGGAGGTCCAGGGTTCGCACTCCTCGGGTCATCTGTCACTGGAGACCGGGAAGACCATGACCGTGGCTCCCGGCGGCCACGCCTCATATGACCTGTCTGCGGCGGCTCCCGGACAGCAGGCCATCTATGTCCGGGCTCGCAGCTCACAGGCACCGGTGGCCATGTCGGTCTCGGTCAATGTCATGTCTGGGCTTGATCCGCGCGGCTCGGATCAGGTGACTGCCCTGGCGGCTCCTGGCCGTGATCTGGTCATTCCCGGCCTGCGCGGGGCAGACCAGGCCACCCTTCTTCTGCAGGGCTCCCATGCCACGGCAGTGGACCTGTCCTGGGTGGATGAAGGCGGCCAGCAATCCTTGCGGCGGGTGGATCTGCAGGGCTCTCAGGCCACGGCGGTGGACTTGGGTGGCGTGCCTGACGGCAAGCTGGCTCTGCAGGTGCATGCCGACCGGCCTGTCCATGCGGTCCTGCAGGTGACCGCCCAGGGCAGTCAGGACCAGTCGCAGTCCGACCTGGCTCTGATCCCTGCCGGGACTGCCGCCGCCTCCTCGGCGCTGACCATATCCCAGCCTGCCCAGGCTGCGCTGACCCTGGTCAATCCATCGGCGGATTCAATCAAGGCCGAACTGGTTGGATTCGATGACAAGGGCAACAAGCTGGGCGAGCGCTCGCTGACTGTTGAGGCAGGTCGAGCCAATGAGCTTTCAACCCACGATCTGGGCGATCAGGTGGCCGCCGTGCGGCTGAATGAGGAATCTGGGCATGGCTCCTCACGGCTGATCTGGAACGCCCGCCTGAGTGTGGACGCGGTCAACCAGGCTGGCCTGGCCGGTCTGGCGGTCATGGTTCCTGACGGGCTCATGCCCACCACCACCGTGATCCGCTCCGGCCCCGACTCCACCGTCCTGCCCTGAGATTCGGCCCTCAGCGTCCCCACATGGGGTCGATCTCCTCGGGGTCGCGCCCGTAAAGGTCGGCCAGCTGCAGGACCAGCTCGTCGCGGATGATCAGTTCCAGCTCCGTGCGGTCCCGGGTCTTGCTCTGGATGGGCATTCGGTACAAGACGATTCTGGCGGGGATGCCGCGACCTGCCGGGAAACTGCGTGAGAAGAGGTCGGACCGGTCCTCCCAGGGTGTGGGGTCGGAGGGTGGCACATCCTCGACCGCGAATTGGACAGGCTTGACCAGCTGAGGCCAGCCGGCGCCCAGCCGCCGGATCTGGGCTGCGGTCAGATCGTCGAAGATTCCGCACCTGGTGCGATACCGGGGCAGGCGGGTGCCGAAGGTGGGCCGACGAATCCCCCGGCCATGGCTGTCCCGATAGACGGTGCGGGCCCAAGGCGGCTGATCGTTGATCATGACACTCACCATAGCCCCTCAACTCGGTGGCAGTTTCGATTCAGGGTGTCTTGTAGCATGGAGCGATGATCGACAAGCGGATGGGAGCAATCATGGCGGAGGACGGTGCGGTGAACGTGGCCTGGTGGGGCAGCCAAGACATAGGGTCCATCTGCGCACGGGCACGGGTGCTGGCCTTCGATCTGGACAATACCCTGGCGCTGTCCAAGACCCGCATGGACCAGACCATGGCCGTCCATTTCGCCGCCCTGACCCGGCTCCGGCCCGTGGCCATCGTCTCGGGCGGACGGTTCAGCCAGTTCCGCGACCAGGTGCTGGATGCCCTGCCCGACGATACCCGTTTCGATGAGCTGCATCTGATGCCCACCAGCGGCACCCGCTACTACCGCTGGCAGGACGGAAGCTGGAATTGCGTCTACGCGCACGACCTGAGTGCCCAGGACCGGCAGGCCGCCGAGGCCAGTCTGGAGCGCAGGGCCAAGCAGCTGGGCGACTGGGAGGAGCAGGTCTGGGGGCCTCGCATCGAGGATCGCGGCAGCCAGATAACCTTCTCCGCACTGGGCCAGCAGGCACCCGTCCAAGCCAAGGAAGCCTGGGATCCGGACAACAGCCGCAAGGATGCCCTGGCCCGGGCTGTGGCTGCTGATCTGCCTCACCTGCAGGTGCGATCCGGCGGCTCCACCAGCGTGGACATTTCGGCCAAGGGTATCGACAAGGCCTACGCCATGACCTCCCTGGCCAAGATATTGAGCGTGGGTGTCGGCCAGATCGCCTTCGTGGGCGACCGGATGGATCCGGATGGCAACGATTATCCCGCGGCTGAGGCCGGGGCCATGGCACTGCGTGTGCACAATCCTGCTGATGCCTTGGACCTGATTCGGTCCATGGAGGCTGACCTGGCCTGAATCCGTCGAGCCTGTCTGCAGACGATTCTGTAAACAGCGAGTCTGTGAACAGATGGCCTATTCATGCACATGGTCCTGACCTGATTGCCTATCCTCTGCGTTTTAGGGTTGGCTGGGCGATATGTGCAAGCTTTCATTGCCATCCGGCCGGCTACTACAGGCAGTTTGTGCTGTCTCCTCGGCCTTGGCGGGTTCGGCCCTGGACTTGCTGGCTCCTCGGGCCTGCGCCGGCTGTGACCGTCCTGATTTCTTGCTCTGTCCCGCTTGCGGATCCCTGCTCTTCCGACCCCTGTCCGTGCCTGCGCCCGCCTATGCCCTTGGTCTGGCCTTGGCCTGCGCTCCATATCGTGGACCGGTCCGGCGGATCATTCTGGCCTGGAAGGACCACGACAACCGACCCTTGGACAGACCCTTGGGCCAGGCTATGGCCGATCTGGCTCCGGCCCTGTCCAGGCTGATCGATCCTCTGCTCCGATCCAAGCCTGCGAAGGCGATTCTGGTGGTTTCCGCCCCATCCTCGGCCGCCTCCCTGCGAAGGCGGGGGAGGGTTCATCTGCAGCCGATCCTTCTATCCCTGGTACAGGCCCTACAGCGGCAGGATCTGGACGCCCGGGTGGGACCTGCTCTGATCATGAACTCCGTGAGAACCAAGTCTGTCCAGGCGGGCGGCCGTCGGAACCGTTCGCGTCGGTTGGCAGGCCGGATCGCGGTTGCAGATCCCCCACAGCTGGCCGGCCATCCCGTCCTGGTGGTGGACGACATCATCACCACGGGATCCACCATCCGCCAGTGCGCCCGTGCCCTGGAGGCCGCAGGTGCCCTGCCGCTGGCTGCCTTGGCTCTGGCGGCCGTTCCTCCCGGTCATGAGGATCTCTAACGGGCCTGAGCCACGGCCATCTCATCCCAACGGGTGGTGGACCGGGGGGAGAGCATGCCCCGGTTCATGGCCCAATCGGCCCCTGTGTCCTCGTCGCCCCGGCCCTGGCCACGGATGCCTCCGTAGCCTACGCCCACACGGAAGGGGCCAAAACGACGGGTGGCATCCTCCAGGACATCCCCCAGACCATGGGTGTCCCGGGCTGCATCCAGGCCTTCCAGGGTGTGGAAGTGGTCGGCATCGGTCAGATCCAGCAGAACCACCCCGGCCCGGATCCAGCGGGCGTGCGGATCCACCCGGCCCTTGAGCGCCCGGCTGGCTGCGCCAGCGATGACCAGCGGATCGTCGCTGGGATCCTCCAGGACGACGGTCCGGCCGGCTGCGCAGAACTGCTGGGGCGCATAGGGGCTGGTGGAGCAGAAGACCTGCACTTTTCCGCACAGGCCATGCTGCCGACGCAGACGGCGGCAGGCCTTCTGGGCGTATATGCTCAACGCCTGGGCCAGGGTGGCGTAGCCCTCTATAGGGTGGGAGAACATGCGCGAGCACAAAATCTGATTGGTGCGTACGCCCCTGGCGGCATCCCCTTCGGGCCCGATGCAGGGCTGTCCCCTCAATTCCAGCACGGTGCGCTGCAGCATGACGGAGAACCGGTGCCGGATCAGAGAGGGATCGGCATCGCGCAGATCCAGGGCGGTAGTGATGCCCATGCCCATGAGCCTGCCGGTCAGCCGCCGACCCACCCCCCAGACCTGGTCGACGGGCACTGATGCCAGAGCCTGGTCGCCATACTGGGCCTCCACCTGGCTCCAGAGGGTGATCCCCTCGGTCGAGGGGTGATCCTTGGCCCAGTGGTTAGCCACCTTGGCCAGGGTTTTGGTGGGCGCCACCCCCACGCTGACGGGAATGCCGGTGGATCGCAGGACCGCGGCGCGCAGCTCTCGGCAGATTTCAACAGTGCGCCTGTCGTTCCAGATACTGTCCATGAAGCACTCGTCGATGGAGTAGACCTCCTGGTTGGGCAGGAAATGGGCCATGATGGCCATCATGCGCCTGGAGAGGCTGGCGTAGAGTTCATAGTTGGAGCTGCGGGCCACCACCCCGTCCTGCATGGCCCGTTCACGAATGGTGAACCAGGGTGTGCCGTTGGTGATGCCCAGGGCCTTGGCCGGGCGGTTGCGGGCCACCACGCAGCCGTCGTTGTTGGACAGCACGACCACCGGACGGTCAGCCAGGGAGGGGTCGAAGACTGCCTCGCAGGAGGCAAAGAAAGAGTTGGCGTCGGCCAGGACCACCCGACTGGTCAGAGCGGTCCCGCCTGCAGGATCGTCCGGTCCCTGCGCGCTCATGCCGACCCCCAGCCCGTGGAAGGGTAGACGGGCTTCCGGCTTTGACCTCCCGTGCGCCCGCGTCCGTGCGGGGTATGTCCGGGATAGGTGACCTGCGGCAGGGGAGAGTCGCTCCGGGATTCACCCTTGGCATCCACCCGCTGCCAGTGATAGTTGCCGATGACCACCCCCCAGATGACCAGTTCCTCGCCCTCCTGGGGCAGGAAGTCGGGGTAGGCGGGGTTCTCGGCCCGCAGCATGGTCCGTCCATTGCGCCTGGCTAGCCGCTTGACCAGCAGCTCGTCGTCCAGGATGGCGATGACGATGTCCCCCTCGCGGGGCTCCAGGGAGCGGTCGACCACCAGCAGGTCCCCATCGAAGATGCCGGCGCCGGTCATGGAATCGCCGGCCACATGGATGATGAAGGTGGAGTCGGGGTGGACGATGACGTTCTGGTCGAAGCTGAAGTCGCCGCTGAAGTAGTCCTGGGCCACTGAGGGGAAGCCGGCGTGGACGGCCTCCAGGGCCTGGGGGACAGGGCTGGGGTGTCCTCGGAAGAGGCTCAGGGCATCGACCCGGCACTCCGGCAGGGAAGCAGGGGCCGCATCCGGCGACCCATGAATGGTAGCGACCATGGCACACCTCGAACTCGATGACATTCGAACAAATGTTCGATTTCATTATGAGTCGAGGTGTGCCTCCCCGTCAATGCGGCGCGTCGGACCCGCCGGAGCGGTCCCCGTCCCCCTCGTCCTCGTCGGGATCGCGGTGATATCTGGGCAGGGTGATCTCGAAGTCCGCTCCGCGCGGATCATCCACCACCTGCACCTGGCCTCCGTGCAGCTGGGCCGCCCAGCGGGCGATGGACAGCCCCAGCCCGGTGCCTCCCGACTCCGTGCCCGGCCCTGCCTTGCCCTTGACGAAGCGCCGGAAGATGTCGGTGCGGGCCTCGGGGGGTATTTGCGAGCCGAAGTTGACCACGTTGGTGACTATGGCCTCCTGCTGCCGGTCCTCGTGGGCCTGGATCAGCACGGTGGTGCCGTCGGCCGAGTGCTTCAGGGCGTTGCTGATGACGTTGGTGAAGAGCTGACGCAGCCGGTCCTGGTCGCCCTCCATTCTCAACCCCTTCTCCAGGTCCACCTGGATGTCGTGGGCGTGTCCGGCGTCGGCTATGGCCAGAGGCTGAAGGGTCTCGTCGATGAAATCCCCGAAGTCGAAGTCCTCGATCTGCAGGCTGGCGGCCCCGGCCTCCATCCTCGACAGGTCCAGCAGGAAGGCGATCAGGTCGGACAGGCGGTGGGTCTGCTCCAGGATCCCCTCCAGGTTGGCTGGCGTGGGCTCGGTCACCCCGTCCGCCATGTTCTCCACCATGGCCTGCAGGGCCGAGACGGGGGTGCGCAGCTCGTGGCTGACATTGGCCACCATGTCCCGGCGCATCTGGTCGGCATGCTGGAGCTCCTCGGCCATCTCGTTGAAGGACTGGGCCAGGAGCCCCACCTCGTCATGACTGGTCGTCGTGGCGTGGACCCGGACCGTGTAGTCCCCGTCGGCCATGGCCTCGGCCGCATCCCGCATCTGCCGCAGGGGAGCGGTGAGCCCCCGGGAGAAGAAATAGGTGATCCCCAGGGCCACCACCAGGGTCAGCGGCATGGCGATCCAGCCGCTCCAGCCCATCTTCAGCAGGAACCAGGCCATCACGAAGGCGATGGCTGTGGAGATGATGATCAGGACGCTCAGCTCCACCTTCAGTGAGGCGAAGGATCCGATGGGCCGTTCGCGGTCCACCCGCGCACTCAGACCGGGCCCCTTGCGCCGGCCTTTGCCGTCCTTGTTCATGGCGTGCATCCGCGGTCGCTACCGCTGATCTTTCTCCTGCTCCTGGTCCTCGGGCGGTTCGAAGGCGTAGCCCACTCCGTGCACGGTGCGGATCATCTGTGAACCCAGCTTGTGGCGCAGGGCCTTGACGTGGGAGTCCACCGTCCTGGTGCCCGAGGCATCCACCCAGTCCCAGACCTCCTCCAGCAGCTTCTCGCGGGTGAGCACGGACTTGGGCCGACGGGCCAGCGTGGCCAGCAGGTCGAATTCGGTGGGGGTCAGGTGGATCTGCTCCCCGCGCAGGGTCACGATGCGCTGGGCCGGGTCGATGACCAGGGATCCGAAGTCCAGCACTTTCTCGTTCTCGGAGTTCTTGGCGATGACCTTGGCCCGCTCCACCCGGCGCAGGAGGGCCTTGCAGCGGGCGATCAGCTCGCGCATGGAGAAGGGCTTGGTCATGTAGTCGTCGGCCCCGGCGCCCAGACCGGTCACCTTGTCGGCCTCGTCGTCCCGGGCGGTCAGAATCAGCACCGGCACCGGCCGCTCGGCCACGATCCGCTTGGTGGCCTCCAGTCCATCCATGATGGGCAGCATGATGTCCATGATGACCAGGTCGGGTTTGATCTGGGATGCGGCCTGCACGGCGCTGGCACCGTCCGAGGCCACCCGTGCCGTCCACCCTTCGGCGGTGATGCGCTGGGCGATGGCGGTGGCCAGGGTGGGTTCATCCTCAACCACCAGGATGGTGCTGGGTGTAGTGTAGCGGCTTGTGTTTTTGATCATGCCTACCTCTGTCTTCGATCACTGATCCGCAAAACGATGCTCGTCATGCGGGGTGGAGCCTTGCCGGCATTTGTTCCACCACCGTCGTTTCTTCCAGAATAGTCTTCAGAGCCTCCAGGGGAAGTGTGCTCGCAGAGAATCGCGTCGCCTCCGAGCCCCGTCGGCAAGTCCATGCACAATGACATTATTATATGGTATTTTATCGACTCGTTCTGGAGGACATATGGGTTACAAGGTCGGTGACATGGTCGTCTATCCGCGTCATGGGGCCGCCAGGGTGGATGCCATCACCGAACGGACCGTCAAGGGCGTCACCCGCAAGTACCTGCAGCTGTCCGTGCTTTCCTCTGATGGGCTGGTCATCAACGTCCCCGTCGAGAACGCGGCCAAGGTGGGCGTCAGGGACATCGTCGATGCCAAGGCGGTGGCCAAGGTCTTCGAGATTCTGCGTACCCCGGTGGTCGAGGAGAAGGAGATGAACTGGTCCCGCCGCTACAAGCTGAACGTGGAGAAGATCGCCACCGGCGAGGTCAACAAGATCGCCGAGGTGGTGCGCGACCTCTCCCAGCGCGACGTGGACGAACACGGGCTGTCAGCGGGCGAGAAGCGGATGCTGATCAAGGCCCGCAAAATACTGACCTCCGAGATTGCCCTGTCCGAGAAGCTGGACGAGGACGAGGCCCAGCGTCTGCTGGACGTCAACCTGGGTTATGCGGAGCCCATGCCCGGTGACGACAAGCACCATACCAAGTCCCCCAAGGAGCCGGCTTCCAAGACCCTGGCACGGGTGGCCCAGGAGGCCGCCAAGAACAAGAGCAAGGGTAAGACCAAGGCCAAGCGCTGAGGTCGGGACTGGTCATGGGCCATCCAAGCGTCGGACTGGGTTTTGACGCGCATCGCTTCGATCCAACTGGTGAGCGTCCTCTCTGGCTGGCCTGTCTGTCCTGGAATGACGGAACCCCCGGCCTGCTGGGAGATTCTGACGGCGATGTAGCCGCCCATGCCCTGATCGATGCCGTCCTGTCAGCCGCCGGCCTGGGCGATATCGGCACCCTGTTCGGCCTGGGAGCACAGGCCCCCGGAGCGGGAATGCACGGGGCGGCCATGCTGGTGAAGACCACGGACCGCCTGCATGAGCACGGTCGCAGGTTGCTCAACGCCTCTCTTGTCATTGTCGGCCAGCGCCCCAGAATTTCCTCCCGCCGTCACCTGGCCCAGCAAGCCATGAGCCAGGCCGTCGGGGCACCGGTTCGGCTGACCGCCACCACCACTGATGGCATGGGCTTTACTGGTCACGACGAGGGCATCGCCGTCATGGCCACTGCGCTGGTGGACTGACCGGCATCAGGCGCGCAGGGCCGCCCATCCCTTGGCCAGAGCCCAGAAGAGGGTGGAGAGGGTCACGATGATGAAGCTTGGAGGAGCCGGCACCATGGCCGAAATCACCAGGCCTCCCCAGATGGAAGCCAGGCAGATCAGTCCCGACAGGAGCATGGCCCGCAGGGGAGAGGCCACCAGGATGTTGGCCGTGGCCGCCGGAGTGACGACCAGGGCGAAGATGAGCAGGGTCCCCACCGCTGGCACGGCAATGGTGATGACCCCGGCCATGATGGCCATGAAGGTCAGGTTCATCAGCCCGATGGGTACGCCGCGGGCCTGTGCCACCTGCTCATCCAGGGAACTGAAGAGCAGGGGTCGGTAGATCAGGGCCAGCAGAATCAGCAGGATTGCATCGAAAATGATGAAGCCGATGACCTGCCCCCGGGTGATGGTCAGGATGGATCCGAAGAGGATGGCCTGCATCTGCTGGGAGGCCGAACTGGACATCCTGGCGAAGAAGAGTCCCAGACCGGTGGCAAAGGCCAGGACCGTGCCCGTGGCGATCTCACGCTGGGAGGCCCGCTTGCCCAGGGCTCCGATGACCAGCGCCCCGCCCAGGGCGAACAGGCCCATGCCGGCAGAGACCGGCAGCCCCAGCAGGACGGCCCCCGTGGCGCCGGGCAGGCCGATGTGGGCCAGGGCATGGGCGGCGAAGGTGGAGTGCCTGGCGATGGTGAAGTAGCCCATGGCTCCGGCGGCCACGGCGATGCACAATCCGGCCACCATGGCGTTGCGCATGAAGGGGGCGGCGAGGATCTCCGTCCAATGGGGGTCGAAGACTGGTGTGGTCATGAGGTCCTTTCCCGGTCCGCCCCGTGCAGGCGGACCACCTGGCTGGGTTGGTAGCGATTGTGGACGGGGCCGATCGGCTCGTCCATGTCGGGGGCCACGAACATGTCCCCCTGGGGAGTGGTGACCACCTCCACCTTGGTGCCGTAGAGATGGGTGAGCAGGTCCGAGTCCAGCACGTCGTCCATGCGGGCGTAGTGGGGATGCCCGTCCAGCAGGTAGACCGCCCCGGTCAGCACAGGCAGAAGCATGTTCAGGTCGTGGGCCACCACCTGGATGGTCATGCCCAGACGGCTGTTGAGCTGTGCCAGCAGGTGGACGGTGGCTCGCTGCCCGGCCAGGTCCAGATTGGCCAGGGGCTCGTCCAGCATGAGCAGGTCAGGATCGCAGACCAGGGCCTGGGCGATGGCCACCCGCTGTCGCAGGCCACCGGAGAGCTGGGACAGGCGCAGGTGGGCCCTGTCCTCCACGCCGACGAAGCGCATGGCCTTTCCGGCGCGCTCGCGGTCCTGCCGGGTGACGGGGTGGATGCCGAAGCGGGTGCCGGTCAGCCCCAGCAGGACGGACTGTTCGGCCGTCAGGTTGGAGTCGATGTCCGAGGTGTAGCTCTGGGGTACGTAGCCGATGCGGTCGTTGGCCTGGCCGGCCGGCTGCCCCAGGACCTGCAGACTGCCGGCATCCAGGGGGAGCAGACCCAGCTCGGCCTGCATCATGCTGGTCTTGCCGGTGCCGTTGGTGCCCACGATGGCGGTCACGGTTCCCGAGGGGATGGTGAAGGTCCCCTCCGACCAGATCAGCCGCCCGGATCGGCGGATGGCGGCATGGTCGAAGACGATGCAGGCCTGCTTGGATGTTCTATCCGTGTCCGTATCCATGACGTCCTTTCCGGCAGGGATCCGCAATGCAACCAAGGATTCAAAACGACAATCCTGCTCTTATTGAGCATGATTCTCATTATCGCTAAGGATGGGACAGCGCGCAACCTGATCAGCCAAGTCCTCCCGTACCGGCTCTTGGACGATGCTTCCGGTCGGGGAGGAATCTGCGCTAGTCTGGCCCAGACGGCTTCGACAAGGGTTTGCGCCCGCTTGGATGATGGAGATGTATTGACTGCAGTGAAACTGGACGGCAAGGCGGCGGCTGCGGAACTCAAGGAGGACCTGCGCGCTCGTGTGGCGAGGCTGACGGCCATGGGACGCACTCCTGGCCTGGGGACCATTCTGGTGGGGGATGACCCCGGTTCGCTCAAGTATGTAGAGGGCAAGCACCGGGACTGCCGCGAGGTAGGCATTCGGTCCATCCGAGTGGATTTGCCTGCCGATGCCGGTAAGGAGCGGATTCTCGCTGCGGTGGACCAGCTCAACCAGGATCCTGACTGCACCGGCTACATCGTCCAGTTGCCCCTGCCCGATGGCGTGGATTCCACTGAGGTCATCGAGCGCATCGATCCGGCCAAGGACGCCGATGGCATGCATCCATACAACCTGGGCCAGCTGGTCCTGCATACCGACGGCCAGGTGCGGACCCCTCTGCCCTGCACTCCGCGGGGAATCCTGTACCTGCTGGACCATTACGGGATTGACCTGACCGGCAAGGAGGTCTGCGTGCTGGGCCGAGGACTGACTGTGGGCCGCACCGTCGGGCTGCTTCTGACCAACCGCGGGGTTGATGCCACCGTGACGCTTTGCCATACCCGTACCAAAGATGTTGACGCCCATCTGCGCGGGGCTGACGTAATCATCGCAGCCGTGGGCCGGGCAGGGCTGATTGGCCCGGATCAGGTTCGCCAGGGTGCTGTTCTGGTGGATGTGGGCGTCTCGCGAATCCGGGATGAGCAGGAGGGGCGCTGGCGGATCAAGGGCGACATCGATCCGGCCGCCAGGCTGTCTGCATCCGCCTACACGCCCAATCCCGGCGGGGTGGGGCCCATGACCCGGGCCATGCTCCTGGCCAATGTGGTCGAATCCGCTGAGCGGGCCGCAGGAATCCCTGCCGGCGACACGCCCGAGGCACCCCGGCGACAATGACCGTGGTGTCTCCTATCATGGAGAATGTTCGCGCCCGCCGGCGGGAACGCATAATTCAATACGGAAAAATATCCACCAACTATACAAGAAACAATTTAATTAATGGCAGAGAACAAGAAGGAAGTCCCCCAGGTCGCGGTCAATGACATCGGGTCCGAGGAAGACTTCATCAAGGCAGTCGATTCCACCATCAAGAACTTCGACGATGGGGATCTGGTCGAGGGGACGGTCGTTAAGATCGACCATGACGAGGTTCTGCTGGACATCGGCTACAAGACCGAGGGTGTGATTCCCTCCCGCGAGCTTTCCATCAAGAAGGATGTCGATCCCGACGACGTGGTCCAGGTCGGTGACACCATCGAGGCTCTGGTCGTCACCAAGGAGGACAAGGAAGGTCGTCTGATCCTGTCCAAGAAGCGTGCCCAGTATGAGCGTGCCTGGGGCGACATCGAGAAGATCAAGGAGGCTGACGGGGTCGTCGAGGGCACCGTCATCGAGGCCGTCAAGGGCGGACTCATCGTCGACATCGGCCTGCGTGGCTTCCTGCCCGCATCCCTGGTCGAGATGCGCCGTGTGCGCGACCTGTCTCCCTACATCGGGCAGAAGATCAAGGCCAAGATCCTGGAGCTGGACAAGAACCGCAACAACGTGGTCCTCTCCCGCCGTCAGTACCTGGAGGAGACCCAGTCCGAGGTGCGCGAGACCTTCATGGCCCAGCTCAAGAAGGGCCAGATCCGCGAGGGCACGGTCAGCTCCATCGTCAACTTCGGCGCCTTCGTCGACCTGGGCGGTGTGGACGGCCTGATCCACGTCTCCGAGCTCTCCTGGAAGCACATCGATCACCCCAGCGAGGTCGTCAAGGTGGGCGACAAGGTCACCGTCGAGGTGCTGGATGTCGACATGGACCGCGAGCGCATCTCGTTGTCCCTCAAGGCCACCCAGGAAGATCCTTGGCAGCGCTTCGCCCGGACCCACGTGCCCGGACAGATCGTCAAGGGCAAGGTCACCAAGATCGTGCAGTTCGGTGTCTTCGTCTCCGTCGAGGACGGCATCGAGGGCCTGGTCCACATCTCCGAGCTGGCCAACCGCCACGTGGAGAACCCCGAAACCGTGGTCAAGCAGGGTGAGGAGATCTTCGTCAAGGTCATCGACGTCGACCTGGATCGCCGCCGTATCTCCCTGTCCCTCAAGCAGGCCGACGACTCCGTCGACCCGACTTCCGAGGACTTCGATCCGGCCATCTACGGCATGCCCGCCGAGTACGACGAGGAGGGCAACTACAAGTACCCCGAGGGCTTCGACCCCGAGAGCAACGAGTGGATCGCCGGCTACGAGAAGCAGCGGGAGGAGTGGGAGTCCCAGTATGCGGCCGCCCACGACCTCTGGGAGCAGCACAAGGCCTTCGTCGCCAAGGAGCTGGAGAACGCCGAGGCTTCGGCCGCCGAGGACAGCCGGTCCTCCCAGGCGCCTGCCGCCGGCTCCCGCTCCCGCCGTCAGAGCTCCGAGGAGACCACCAACTACAGCTCGGAGTCCAGCTCCGAGGGCACTTTGGCCTCCGACGACCAGCTGGCCGCCCTGCGCGAGCAGCTGCTCAAGGAAAAGAAGTGAGCATTAAGTAGTGAATGGAGGGGTCCGGCCTCGGTCGGGCCCCTCCATTTGTATCTGCCGCCATAAGGTATATGTGGGAGGTCTGGATGATACGTGTGGGATTGACCGGGGGGATAGCGGCCGGCAAGAGCACGGTGGCGGCTCGGCTGGCTCAGGACGGGGCCAGGGTCGTCGATTACGACAGGCTCTCCCACGAGGTCATCGCTCCGGGCGGACCGGGAGTTCGGTCTGTCCTGGAGCGGTTCGGAGCAGACTGCGGGGACGGCCATGGGGGAGTGGACAGGTCAGCCTTGGCGGCACGGGTCTTCGGCGGGCCGACGGCCGACAAGGATCGCAGAGACCTGGACGAGATCATCCATCCGCTGGTCTATGACTTGGCCGCCAAGGCCGAGCAGCCCTGGCTGGAGGGTTCCGAGGTGGTGGTCCATGATGTGCCCCTGCTGACCGAGGTAGGCTCAGCCATTCCTTTTCATTTCGACAGGGTTCTGTTGGTGGAGGCCCCCAGCCAGGTGAGGATTGCGCGCATGGTGAATCAGCGGCATATGACCACGAGTCAGGCTGTTGAGCGCATCGGCTCTCAGACCAACAGCAGCGCGCGACGCGCTCAGGCCGACCTGTTGGTGGACGGGTCCCAGCCTATCGAACAAATGTTCGAGTCTGTTGATAGAATATATAAAGAGTTGAAGGCCTTGGCCAAGGGATCCTCGCACCGTGACTGACGGCCTTGGCGAATGACGCATCCTGGAAGGGAGTTTCATGGGGTTCAACATTGAGCGGACCGATAAGCCCTTCGTGGTCAAGTCTCCCTACAAGCCCTCCGGCGACCAGCCAGAGGCCATCGAGGAACTGGCTACGCGGATCGAGAATGGCGAGAATGATGTGGTGCTCATGGGCGCCACCGGCACCGGCAAGACCGCGACTACGGCCTGGCTGATCGAGCGCCTGCAGCGGCCCACTCTGATTCTGGAGCCCAACAAGACCCTGGCCGCCCAGCTCTGCGCCGAGTTCCGCGAGCTCATGCCCGACAATGCGGTCTCCTACTTCGTCTCCTACTACGACTACTACCAGCCTGAGGCCTACATCCCTCAAACAGATACCTACATCGAGAAGGACTCCAACATCAACGACGACGTGGAGCGGCTCCGGCACGCCGCCACGGCCAACCTGCTGACCAGGCGGGACTGCGTGGTGGTGGCCACCGTCTCCTGCATCTATGGCCTGGGCACGCCCGAGGAGTACGCCGGACGCATGCTCTTCCTGCACGAGGGGGACCGGATCAACCGGGACGACCTGCTGCGCAAGTTCGTAGACATGCAGTACAAGCGCAACGACATCGCCTTCACCCGAGGCACCTTCCGCGTGCGCGGCGACACGGTCGAAATCATCCCCGTCTATGAGGAGCTGGCCGTCCGCATCGAATTCTTCGGCGATGAGATCGACCGCATCTCCACCCTGCACCCACTGACCGGGGACGAAATCGCCCATGAGAGCTCCGTTCACATCTTCCCTGCCTCCCACTATGTGGCTGGTCCCGAGCGGATGGAGCGCGCCCTGAAGACCATCAAGGAGGAGCTGGACTGGCGTGTGGGCCAGCTGCGCAAGCAGGGCAAGGAGCTGGAGGCCCAGCGACTGACCATGCGCACCACCTATGATCTGGAGATGCTTACCCAGATCGGCACTTGCTCGGGAGTGGAGAACTACTCCAGACATTTCGACGGGCGCGAACCTGGGACACCGCCCCACACTCTGCTTGACTTCTTCCCCGACGACTTCCTGCTGGTCATCGACGAGTCCCACGTGACCGTTCCCCAGATCGGAGCCATGTACGAGGGGGATGCCAGCCGCAAGCGGACCCTGGTCGAACATGGCTTCCGTCTGCCCTCGGCCATGGACAACCGTCCGCTGAAGTGGCCCGAGTTTCTGGACAAGGTGGGCCAGACCGTCTACCTGTCGGCTACACCTGGCGACTATGAGATGGGCCTGTCCGACGGGGTGGTGGAGCAGGTCATCAGGCCCACCGGCCTCCTGGATCCCGAGGTGGAGGTCAGGCCTGTCAAGGGCCAGGTGGATGACCTTCTGGACGAGATCAAAACCCGGGTGGATCGCCATGAGCGGGTCCTGGTGACCACGCTGACCAAGAAGATGGCCGAGGACCTGACCGACTATTTGCTGGAACGCGACATCAAGGTGGAGTATCTGCACTCTGACGTGGACACCCTGCGGAGGGTGGAACTCCTGCGTGAGCTGCGCGAGGGCAAGATCGACGTCATCGTGGGCATCAACCTCCTGCGTGAGGGGCTGGACCTGCCCGAGGTCTCCCTGGTGGCCATTCTGGATGCGGACAAGGAAGGCTTCCTGCGCTCCTACCGCTCACTGATCCAGACCATCGGCCGTGCGGCCAGGAACGTGTCCGGCAAGGTCATCATGTACGCGGATGAGGTCACCGACTCCATGGACAAGGCCATCAGCGAGACCAACCGTCGCCGGGCCAAGCAAATCGCCTACAACAAGGAGCACGGTGTGGATCCCAAGCCGTTGATCAAGAAGATCAGCGACGTCAACGACATGCTGGCCAAGGAGGACGTGGACACCCAGACCCTGCTGGCGGGCGGCTACCGCAATGCCAACAAGGCCGGCAACTCCCACCTGGGCGTGCCCCTCTACGACAAGGAGGAGGCCGACAAACGGCATCAGGAGATCCTCCAGGCCGGTCTGCCGGCACAGGACCTTGCCGACCTGATCCGTCAGCTGAGCGACCAGATGCACACGGCTGCACAACAGCTGCAGTTCGAGCTCGCTGCCCGTCTGCGCGACGAGATCAAGGATCTGAAGAAGGAGCTGCGGCAGATGACCGAGGCCAAAAAGTAAGTCCGGCCCTTGGTCCGGAGCCCTTGGCTTGGAGCCCTTGGCTAGTAGACCATACCGGCCATGCTTCGGGTCTGTGATGTCAGGCGAGAGCATCACAGACCCGCCCTGCGGAGCGCCGTCTGTAAGGATTCCCAGACATGCGGACGGAGAGATGAGCACGTCATATCTTGCCGCTAAAGTCTGTTGGTATGTCCGAGACACCTCTGCCGTTCATGGTTGTGAGCCTGGTTGTGCTTGCCGTCTTCTTCGTGGTCGATCTTCTGGTGATCGGGCGGCGGCCACATGTGCCATCGACCGGCGAATGTGTGAGGCACATCGGCTTCTTTGTGGTCATGGCCTTGATTTTCGGGGCGCTGATCTGGAAGGTGGCCGGATCCAAGCCGGCCATCGAGTTCTACTCGGGCTGGCTGACCGAGTATTCGCTCAGTATCGATAACCTCTTTGTTTTCGTGATCATTATGGGCAATTTCGCTGTGCCCCTGCGTCTTCAGCGCTATGTGCTCAGCGTCGGCATCACCATCGCCCTGCTGCTACGCGGTGTCTTCATCCTGGCTGGGACAGCGCTGATCACCCGCTTCACCTGGGTCTTCTTCATCTTCGGCTTCTTTCTGCTCTATACCGCTTGGAATATGGTCTCCAGCCGTGGCGAGAAGGAGGAGTACCACGAGAACGGGCTGATCAGGGTCCTGCGCCGGGTGATCCCGATCACCAGCCATTACGACGGTGAGCGTCTGCGGACCACCTTTGAGGGCAAACGCTACTTCACACCCATGCTGGTGGTTTTCCTGGCCATCGGCACCACTGATGTCATGTTCGCCTTCGACTCCATTCCGGCCATCTTCGGACTTACCAAGGATCCCTTCATCGTCTTCACCTCCAATGTCTTCGCCCTGCTGGGCCTTCAGCAGCTCTACTTCCTGTTGGGATCCCTGCTGGACAAGCTGGAGTATCTGCCCCTGGGGCTGTCTGTGGTCCTGGCCTTCATCGGGGTCAAGCTGATCATGGAGGCTCTGCACGGCAACACTTTGCCCTTTATCAATGGAGGACAGCCCCTGGAAGCCGTGCCGGAGATACCGACCTGGGCATCCCTGCTGGTCATAGTCCTGGCCATCGGCATAGCCGCCCTGGCCTCGGTGCTCAAGAGCCGCCATCAGTCCCTTGAATCAGCTTCAAAGGGAGCAAAGTGATTAACAATCCTTTGAGCCACAAGGATTGTTAGCGCTAACGGGAAATACTGGTTCCCATCGGCTTGAGTCTGTACAATAGAACGGTAAGTAAGAAAAAGAACAGGCAGGTAGCATATGCGCAAAGCCAAGATCGTCGATACCATCGGGCCGGCTTCGGAGTCGCTGGAAAACATCACCAAGCTGGTCAAGGCCGGCATGGACGTAGCCAGGCTCAACCGGTCCCATGGCACCCCCGAGGATCACCTCAAGGTCTACAACAACGTGCGTCAGGCCAGCAAGGAGACTGGACGCAACGTGGCGGCCCTGGTCGATCTGCAGGGTCCCAAGATTCGTTGCGGTTGGTTCAAGAAGAACGAGCAGGGCGAAGACAAGGTCAGCCTCAAGGAGGGCCAGGAGTTCACCATCACCACCGACGATGTCGAGGGTGACGAGCACATGACCTCCACCACTTTCAAGGGTCTGCCCGGGGACTGCCATCCCGGCGATCCCATCCTGATCGATGATGGCAAGGTCCGTCTGGAGGTCACCAAGGTCGAGGGCAATCAGGTCCACACCAAGGTGGTCGTGGCTGGTCCGGTCTCTTCCCACAAGGGCATCAACCTTCCCGGCGTGGCCGTGAGCCTGCCGGCACTGACCCCCAAGGACGAGGAGGACCTGCGCTGGGGCATCCGCACCGGCGCCGATATCATCGCCATGTCCTTCGTCCGCTTTGCCACCGACATCGACCGCGCCCACGAGATCATGGACGAGGAGGGTCGCCGCATCCCAATCGTGGCCAAGATCGAGAAGCCCCAGGCCGTTGAGAACCTGGAGGAGATCGTCAAGGCCTTCGACGGCATCATGGTGGCCCGCGGTGACATGGCCGTGGAGATGCCCTTCGAGCAGGTTCCCCTGGTGACCAAGCGCTGCATCGAGCTGGCCCGTCAGTACGCCAAACCGGTCATTGTCGCCACTGAGGTCTTGGGCTCCATGGTTCATTCGCCCATTCCCAGCCGCGCCGAGGCCTCCGACTGCGCCAACGCCGTCCTGGACGGCGCCGACGCCACCATGACCTCCAACGAGACCGCCGTGGGTGATTATCCCGACACCACGGTTTCAACCATGGCCCGAATTTCCGAGTACGCCACCACCCACGGGTTCGACCGCATCCCGGATATGCACAACCTGGACATGTCCAACTCCGGTGCCGTCTCCTCCGCCGCCGTGGACCTGGCCGACAAGATCAACGCCAAGGCCATCGTGGCCTTCACTCAGACCGGCAACACCGTGCACCGCGTCTCCCGCGAACGCCCGGCTGCCCCCATCTATGCGCTGACCACCGATGAGCACACCTATCATTGGCTGGCCCTGAGTTGGGGCACCGAGGCTTTCATGTGCGAGCAGGACTACCACGACTTCAACCGTGCAGGCCTCATGGCCTTCGTGGACGCCACCCTGAAGAAGCAGGGCAAGGTCTCCGACGGTGACTGCCTGGTGGTGCTCAGCAGCGCCCAGGGCGAGTATGAGCCAGGAAACACCGACTGCATCTACGTGCACACAGTGGGTGCCAACGACTGATTCTCCCGACTGCTGCCTGACTGTCGACTGAGTCAGTCGGGCAGTTGGTCCGTTAGGGTCATTCGATACTGACACAGCAAAGAACCGGTGGTCTTTCCCCGCCTAACAAGGTAGGGGAGAGGCCACCGGTTCGCTATGTGAGGGTTCCAGTCTCAGTGCAGGTCGGACAGTCCGATCTTTGCCCGCAGGATGGCGATGGTGGTCTTGGCGTCCAGTATGGTCCCTGCAATCACCATGTCATAGGCCTCATCCACAGTGAAGAGCCGCACATTCTGGTGGGGGGTCTCTGGAGCCAGGCTGGCAGGCTGGACCGGGGTTAGGCCCTCGGCATAGAAGAGCGTCGTGTGCTGCGTGGAGAAGCTGGGGGTGTTGATGAACCTTGCGAACTGGTTAAAGGAGGCAGCCTTGTACCCGGCCTCCTCGCGCAGTCGTCTGGTGGCTACATCGATGGGGGCTTCTTTGTCGTTGAGCGGATGGCCGGCCGGCAGCTCAAGGGTCCAACGGTGGGTGGGCAGACGGTACTGCTCGACCAAGGGTATCCTCCCGTCGTCGGTGATGGCCAGGACGGCGATGGTGTCTCCATGCTTCTCGCTGACGATGCTGCGGTCGAAGGTCTGACTGTCACTGGATTCAAAGGTGACCCTGTCGACGCTGAAGTAGTGGCTGTCCATAATTTGCTTGCGGGCCTTCTCCTGGACGGGGGAGGTGCGCCAAGGATCGAACCGTCGATAGATCTGAGTGGTCATCATGCTCTCCTTCGACTGCTGATGTGCCTGTATACATAACTGTCTTCATTCTAAGGCAGATTCAACACGAATAACCTTGCGTCGTCGCCAAAGTATGGTAGATTCTCTGTGGTAATGAAAAGCCCCCGTATCCCAATTGGTAGAGGAAACGGCCTCAAAATCCGTGCAGTGTGAGTTCGAGTCTCACCGGGGGCACGATAAAGCGAACCCCATCCGTCCCTCATCGATTTTCGGTGAAGATCGGATGGACTTTCAGGAAACGAGGTTGAAAGTGGCTTCAGAGAGTAAGAACCGCAGCGATTCCCCCGAAGGGCGGACCGTGGTTGTGGCGGAAGATGAGGCTTTGATCAGGCTCGATACCGTTGAAGCTCTCGAGGATGCCGGCTATGACGTAGTCGGCCAGGCGGCCAGCGGCCAGGAGGCCATTGATCTGACTCGCGAGCTGAGGCCCGACGTAGTGGTTATGGATGTGAAGATGCCCGGCACCGACGGCATCACCGCCGCCACCGAGATCGGCAAGGAGAACCTGGCCCCGGTGGTTATGCTGACGGCGTTCTCCCAGCAGAGCCTGGTCGAGAAGGCGGCTGATGCAGGAGCCATGGCTTACGTGGTCAAGCCCTTCGCTCCGGAAAAGCTGCTGCCGGCCCTTGAGGTGGCTATTTCCCGCTTTGACCAGATTAACGCCCTGAAGGACGAGGTCACCGATATGAAGGCCCGTTTCGAGGCCCGCAAGCGGGTGGACCGGGCCAAGGGCCTGCTCATGGAGAGCATGGGGATGACCGAGTCCGAGGCCTTCCGTTGGATTCAGAAGACCTCCATGGACCGTAGGCTGACCATGCAGGAGGTGGCCGACGTGGTCATCAACAACGTGGCCAACCAGAACGACCGCTAGCCCTCCCATGGAAGACCAGACGAAGAATCAGGACAAGGACGGCCGCACCCTGCTGGTCGTCGATGGACATTCGCTGGCCTTCCGGGCCTTCTATGCTCTTCCCGTCGAGAGTTTCACCACCTCGACCGGGCAGCCCACCAATGCGGTGTGGGGCTTTGCCACCATGCTGGCGGATGTCATGGCCAAGGAGAAGCCCACTCATATGGGCGTGGCCTTTGACGTCAAGGGCGGCACTTTCCGCAATGCCATGCTGCCCCAGTACAAGGGCACCCGTGAGGCTGCTCCCAAGGAGCTGCTGAGCCAGCTGCCCCTGATCCAGGACCTGCTCAAAGGTCTGGGCATCACTTATATCGAAAAGCCCGGTTACGAGGGCGACGACATCATCGGCACGCTGGCCACCATGGGGGAGCAGGCCGGGTTCAAGACCCTGGTCCTGTCCGGGGACAGGGATGCCTTCCAGCTGGTGGATGACGACATCACCGTGCTCTACCCGGGTCACCACTTCAAGAACCTCAAGCACATGACGCCTCAGGCCATCATGGATCGCTACAAGGTGACCCCGCAGCAGTACCCGGATCTGGCCGCCATGCGCGGCGAGGGAGCCGACAACATTCCTGGCGTACCGGGCGTGGGCGACGGTTACGCTGCCAAGTGGATCAACAAGTATGGATCCTTGGATTCCATTCTGGAGCATGCCGATGAGATCGGCGGCAAGAAGGGCCAGGCCCTGGCGGAGAACGCCGACCAGGTGCGGCTCAATCGAAAGGTCAACGCCCTGGTTCGCGACCTTGACCTGGGCGTGAAGGTGGAGGATCTGCGTTTCGGCACCATCCATACGGATCAGGTCCTGCCCATCTTCGAGCAGTTGCAGTTCGGTCCACAGACCCGAAAGAAGATCCTGCGCGGATTCAACACGGTTGCCGATTACGATTACTCTTCAGCCTCGGCACTGGTCGATGTCAGCAACAAGCAGGAGGAGTTCACACAGCCTGAGCGCGATAAGGCGGAGTCCGCCGACCAGCTGCGGGACTGGTGCGAGAAGCATCTGCCGGACAAGGCCCTTTGCCGACGGTCGGCGGACCATGTCAAGGCCATGGCCGGTTCCCTGGACAAAATCAAGGACATCGGCGACTCCGACCAGAATGCCATGCGTTGCAGCGAGGCCATGAAGGAGCACTGGGTTCTCCATGCCATCGGCTGGGCCAAGCACGGCGACTACGGCCTGGAGGAGCTGGCTATTCTGTCTATGGATGGCCACGGGCTGGTCCTCATGGCGGAAGACATCGACGAAGACATGCGTGCGGCCATCCAGGAGCTGATTGACCAGCGGATCGGCACCTGTGTGGTCCATGGTTACAAGGAACATCTGCACTTTTTGGAGAGCCAGGGGCTGCACATGCCCCTGCCACTGTTCGACACCAAGCTGGCAGGCTATCTGGCTGAGCCTGATTTCCATGCCGACAATCTGGAACAGGCCGTCGCCCATTTCCTGGCCATCCCCGTAGAGGAGGAGCCTGAGGCGACTCAGGGAGCTCTGGCCTTGGACGGGCGAGAGGATGAGGACGAACGTCGACGGGGGACTCGGATTCTGCGTCAGGCGCAGTACGTCATGATGGTCTCCGAGCGCCTGCAGGAGCTTATGGACGAGCGTCACCAGTACGGTCTGCTGCGCACCATCGAGCTGCCCACCTCGGCAGTCCTGGCGCAGATGGAGACCGAGGGCGCCAAGGTGGACGATGCCCGCCTGAAGGAGATGCACGACCGGTTCGCCGCCGAGGCCCGCCAGGCTCAGGAAATCGCCTGGGATAAGGCCGGCAGCCGTGTCAACCTGCAGAGCCCCAAGCAGCTGAGCAAGGTGCTCTTCGATGACATGGGCCTGGTGCCCACCCACAGGACCAAGACCGGATCCTATTCGACCAACGTCTCGGTCCTGCAGGACCTCTACATCAAATCGGTCAACAATGAGCGAGCCAACGATTTCCTGGGCGCGCTGCTCAAGCACAGGGAGACCAACAAGCTCAAGCAGATTGTGCAGACCCTGCGCGAGGCGGTCAATCCCCGGGATGGACGGCTGCATACCACCTACGAGCAGACCGTGGCTGCCACTGGTCGGCTGAGCTCGGTCGATCCCAACCTGCAGAACATTCCCAACAGGGATGCCCGAGGCCGCGAGATTCGTTCGGCCTTCGTGCCCGGCAGTGGGTACGAGGCGCTGCTCTCCTCGGACTACTCCCAGGTGGAGCTGCGGATCATGGCCCATCTTTCCGGGGACCAGGCCCTGATCGACGCTTTCAAGTCTGGCGCCGACTTCCACCGGTATGTGGCCAGCCTGGTCTATGACATCCCCATGGAGGAGGTCACCGGGGACCAGCGCTCCCATGTGAAGGCCATGAGCTACGGCTTGGCCTATGGGCTGAGCACCTATGGCCTGGCCCAGCAGCTCAAGATCAGCCCGGCAGCGGCCGACGTATTGCGCGCCAAGTACTTCGCCACCTTCGGCAAGGTCCATGAGTACCTGGAGTCCCTAGTGGCCGATGCCCGGGAGAAGGGCTACACCGAGACCATGTTCGGCCGACGGCGCTACTTCCCCGGGCTGCGCTCCAAGCGTCGTCCCACCCGCGAAGCCGCCGAGAGGGCCGCTTTGAACGCGCCCATCCAAGGGTCGGCTGCCGACATCATGAAGATCGCCATGATCAAGGCCAGCCGTGCCTTGTCGGAGAAGGGGCTGAAGAGCCGCATCTCCCTGCAGATCCACGATGAACTGCTGGTGGAGATCGCTCCCGGCGAGACCGATAAGGCCACCAAGCTGGTCAAGGATTCCATGGAACATGCCGTTGAATTGGCGGTGCCCCTGGACGTGTCCACCGGCATCGGCCAGGACTGGGAGCTGGCTGCTCACTGACCTGACATGGGGTGGCCTGGGCCCAACAGGATCCGAGGAGGGATCGTCATGCCTGATGAACAGGATGAGGTTCAGAGGCCTTCGGTGCCTTTGGGCCAGGTGGTGGATTTGCTGGAGGGGCTCTACCCCTTGGATTACGCAGAGGACTGGGACCATCCGGGTCTGGTGGCAGGAGATCCCTCCTGGCCAGTCAGACGCATCTGGTGCGCCGTGGACCCTCGGCCCGATGTGGTACAGGAGGCTCTGGATCATAAGGCCGACCTGCTGATCACCCACCACCCGCTCTTCTTCAGGTCGGTCCACCAGGTCTCCGGACTGGACTTTAGAGGGGATATGATAACCAGGCTGATCGAGGGACGCTGCGGCCTCTGGGTGGGGCATACCAACGCTGATGCCGCCTACCGCGGCGTGGCCCAGGCCGCAGCCGATGCCCTGGAACTGCAGGAGGCGCGGCCGTTGGCCCCACAGCCGGTCTCAAAGCGTGATCTGCACGCCGATCAGGGAATCCAGGTAGGCCTGGGCCGCTGGGGACGGCTTCCCAAGCCTACGCCATTTGAGGATTTGGTCCATACAGTGGCGGGCCTCCTGCCCAAGACTGTTCTGGGTGTTCAGGCGGTCGGACCGTCCAAGGCCATGGTCTCCACGGTTGCCCTGCTGCCCGGCTCGGGGGACTCCGAGTTCGACCTGGTCCGGTCCACGGGGGCTGATGTCTACATCACCAGCGATCTGCGCCATCACCCTGCCACGGATGCCTACCAGCAGGCCCTCTACGAGGCCCGGATGGCCGGTCGGCCTAATCAGCCCAGACCTATGCTGATCAATACACCGCATTCGGCCATCGAGGGCCTCTGGTTCCGCTACGCCAAGGGAGACATCGCCGGGACCTTGGAGACGGCTACCGGTGTCCGTCCACAGGTGGAGGTCTCATCCATCATCACCGATCCCTGGACCATGGTGGTGCGCTGACGGCTGAGGGTTGATGGTTGAGGAGGATTGATTTCATGAGCGACGAAGCACAGGATTTGCAGGCAGAATTGGCCGCCAGACTGGCCGGTCGGGATGGACAGGGACCCAAAGGCATCGATATGACCCGCGCTCCCGAACTGATGGATGACAGGGAGGTCTTCCGCGGTCCGATATTCGTTATCGACCAGCAGCAGGTGGCCATGTTCCGGCGTGACGGTTCCAAGGAAACCATTGACAGGCAGCTTATACGCCACGCCCCCTGCGTGGTTATGCTGGTGCATGACTGCGTTGCCGATGCCTATCTGCTGACCCAGGAGTACCGGGTGGGTGCCCAGGGCTACGTTTTCGGCCTACCTGCCGGCTTCATCGACCCGGGGGAGAGCCCGGTAAAGGCTGTCCTGCGCGAGCTGCGTGAGGAAACTGGTCTGGTGCCCGGGCCGGAGGGTGCTCGGGACTCCGAAAGCCATCTGGACCCTGAGGACGGTTGGATTGATGCCGCCCCCGATGTCTACTCCTCCCTGGGCATGAGTGACGAGCTCGGACACATTGCGGTCCTGCATCTGCATCGCTGGCATCAGGGGCCCACCGACTTCGACCCCGGCGAGCATATCCAGTCGGCCTGGGTCTCCTGGCAGGAGCTCTGTGCAGCTGGAGTCGCCGATGCCAAGGCGGTGGTGGCCATCCAGCACGAGGCAATCCGCCGTCTGCAGAAGGATTAATGCCAAGTTGGCAACTGATATGAATGGATAGACAAAACATACCAGTGGTATGATAGACACTTGTCAGAAAAGATGGTCGGGCCAGGATGGTCAGACATTGATGCACTGACAAGGAGGGAGGCACAGCATGGGCACGCCGAAGGACCCCGAAGGGCATCGCAATCAGATCCTCGATGTTGCCCAGCGGCTCTTCCTGGAAAAGGGTTACGACGGAACCAGCATCCAGGACATCGTCGATGGCCTGGGCGGTATGACCAAGGGAGCAGTCTATTACCATTTCCCCTCCAAGACGGCCATTTTCCATGCGGTTACCGAACGTATGGCCTCGTCCTCATCCCAGGAAGACTGGCTGGGGGACTGGCCTGGCAAGACCGGGTTGGAGAAGCTGCGTAACGAGTTGATCGCCTCCCTGTCGGCATACTCACGTCTCGATGTGACATTCTCCGCCAGGACCCTCCTGAAGAGCCCCCGCATGGTAGGGGAGATGTACCTGCAATCCATGGACAGGATTGTGGATGTAATTACCCCTTACGTCCGCGAAGGCGTGGAGGATGGTTCCATCGCCCCCTGCAATCCCGAGGATCTGGCCCAGGTGCTCTATATCCTGCTCAACATGTGGATAGGGATTCGATTCTCTACCATGACCCGGGACCAGGTGGTCTCCAAGTTCACCCTCTTGGCCGATATGCTCAAGGGGATAGGGGCGCCGGTCGTCGATGATCGGGTCATCCGCGCAGCCGTGCACCTGCATGCGCATCTGAAGAGCAATCCTCTGACTGCGGCAGGCGGAGAGTCCACGCAAGAGGAATCTGACGTGAATCAGGATCAAGGGGTCTCTTAGAGCCGATGGATTTCTTAAGGCCATGAGGGCTATGGTCACTAGCAAGATTCGGGCACTCAACGAGTGAATGATTTTTGTTTCCATAAACATACCGATGGTATTTTTGGAAGGAGTTTTATGAAGGTGCTGGAGGCGGACGGTATCGTCCAAGTATTCGAAGGCAGGGAGGTGCTGGCTGGTCTGGACCTGACCCTGGGGCAGGGCGAGATTCTGGGCTTGCTGGGAGCCAACGGGGCTGGCAAGTCCACCCTGTTGAAGATTCTGTCCGGAATGCAGAGACCTGTCAGTGGACGGGTCCGTTTCCTGGGGAAGCCTCTCAGCGAAGGCTATCCGGGCAGTCTGGCGAGGATGGGGGTGTCCATCAACGAACCTGTCTTCTACGAATCTCTGAGTGCCAGGGAGAATCTGGAGATCGACCTTGCCTACCTTTCGCTGGCAAACGCGGGGCATAGGGCGGTCGAGTCCGCCGGGATCAGCCAACTTTTGGAAAAGGTCGGATTGACAGCCGATTCTGCCACTGCTGTTGGCAGGTATTCCATGGGTATGAGGCAGAGGCTGGCCCTGGCCAGGTGCATGGGCCATCATCCCGACCTTTATCTACTGGACGAGCCGCTCAATGGACTGGACCCGATAGCTATCGGACAGCTGCGAGACAGCCTGCGAAATCTGGCTGCCCAGGGGAGTGCGATCCTCTTTTCCAGCCACATCCTCTCCGAGGTGTTGCACACTGCCGACCGCGTCATGGTCATAGCGGGCGGCAGGGTCAGTCTGCGGGCCAGCGTGCCGGAGCTCCTCAGTAAGGGCCAGGAAGGCGCTGAGCAGACCCTAATCAAGGCTATGGAGGGCTGATATGAAAACGCTGCTGAAATTGGAGCTGAAAAAGACGAGACTCTGGCCCTGCATCCTTGGAGGGCTGGCAGTTGTAGCCGCAGCCTTGGCCCTGGGAGGCATGTTCCTGGCCATTGGCCACACGAGCGGCCGGTCTGACCCTCGACTGTCCAGCCTGGCCTTCGTGCTGCAGATGGCCATGGTCATCCTTCTGGTGGGTTTCTCTTTGGTGGCCGCTGCCCTCTGCAACCTGGTCTTCATTGACCCCTACACGGGGAGGAATCTGGCGCTCACCCTGTCGTGCCCTATCCCGCGGGACCGAATCCTGCTGGCCAAGCTGATCTTCGTTGGTCTCTTCACAACCCTGTCCTACCTGGCGGGGACGGCCATTACCCTGACCGTCTTGCTGCTGGTCGACCGCCTTGTGGGTTCGCTCGGGACGGGTTCGCCAGGCAGTCTGTTCGGACAGGTTCTCCTCATGATGGTTACCAGTCTTGCGGGACTGGTGGGGCTTGTAGGCATCGCCCTTTCCCTGGGCTTCTGGAGGCGCTCGCTGCCTATCATGTTTGCAGTCCTGCTCCTACTGGACGCTGTGGTGGGCAACCTGCTCTCCCTCTCCCCGCCGCTGTCGGCGCTTGTGCTTCTGATCATCTTTCTGGCCTCTCTGCCGGCCTGGTGGCTGCTTCACCGGACCCTCATGAAGATCGAACTGCCCTGATCGGCGGCTGACCATGCAGGAGCTTCTGAAGAACAAGCCTTTCGTGACCATGGTTCTGGCAAGTCTGTTGAATACGGTCGGAGGCGAGCTCTTCAACATCGTCTTCATCGTCTATGCCCAGACCATGCCCTTTGCCGGACTGGCTGTCTCCATAGCCTCAATGGCCTGGGTGGCTCCAGCCCTGACGGCCATCCTGACCGGATACCTGGCCGACAGGACCGTGCAGAAGACGCGGATGCAGCTGGTGATCAAGCTGGTTCAGGTATGTGTCTATCTGGTCATAGCCATGACGATTGGCAGGTCCAAGAGCCTGCCTGTCTTTCTGCTGCTGGTAGCCATGGATATGGCATCCTCCATGCTGGAAGGGTATGCAGGCAGCCTGTGGATGCCTGTCCTCAAACATCTGGTCCTGCCTGGCCAGCTCCACCAGGCTACTTCGATCACCTCGGCCGCCTCCAGTGTTGCGGCCGTCATCAGTGCAGGCGGAGGCGCAGTGTTGATTGCCCTCCTGGGCAACAGATTCGCTGTATTTGCGCTGATCAACGCCGCCACCTTCCTGCTGGCAGGGATTCTAGTGGCCGTTGGCTATCGGGATTTTGTAAGGGCGGAGGGTGCGGGCAACAGTTCACAGGCGGACAAGCATTTAGGCTTGGCTCCTGGTCTCCGCGTGACCTTGGGGGAGTTCCGTCGCTCCGCCTTCCTGGTCCTGATGGTGGGCTTCGGCTGCCTGGTCAACCTTCTGGGGACGGCTCTGCAGCCCCTGCTCAACCTGGGGCTGATTTCCATGCCCGAGGTCTGGTGGGGAAGCTACGGCACGACCATAGCCGCCGTCAACGGCATCTCCTCCCTGGGACTCATCCTTGGTGCACTCCTTGCCGCAGATCCGCTCCGACGGCTGCCCATAGCCCACCTGCTGACCGGAGTCATGGCAGCAGCTGCCGTGGCAGGGGTCAACCTGGTCTGGCTGCGCAGCCCTGCCCTGCTCTTCGTTCCGCTCTTGGTCATGAACTATCTTCTGGGCAAGATCAACCCTCGGTTCATGACCATGCTCATCAGCACAGTGGGCGAGGACCACCTGGCCGCAACTATGGGAGTGGTACAGACCGTCATGATGATAGGGGCGCCTCTGGGGCAGATGGTCTTTCTGACGCTGGGTAATCTGGTCGGCATATCCATCACCATGTCCATTTATGCGAGCCTTACCGGTCTTCTGGCTCTCGTGATCTTCATTACGGGATTGCTGGGCATGAACGCCAGGGATCCGACTCCCGAAATGGGACGAAGGCAAAAGTCGGGCTAGCCGGATTTGAACCGGCGACATCCTGCACCCAAAGCAGGCGCGCTACCAAGCTGCGCTATAGCCCGGCGCTCATAAGCATCAACGTATGAGCACAGTGTATCAATATAGCACAGGGTCGGGTCTCGGCTGGTCCTGAGGGGTGAGCAGGGAGGGGAAACAGCTCTGCGCCTGCGGTTACCATGGTGACCATGACAGTGGAAGAGACATGGGCGGCGCCGCAGGCCGATGGGCCCTTGGATGCAACGGTGACCATACCGGGAAGCAAGTCCCTCTCGAATAGGTATCTGATTCTGGCGGCCCTGGGAAGCCGCCCCGTCAGGCTGACCGGTCTGCTCAGGTCGCGTGATACGGACCTGATGATCGGGGCCCTGGAGGCTCTTGGTGTGGACTGTCGGGTTGACCCGAACAACGCTACGAATGTGACCGTCATTCCACCGGCAGGCGGGCGATTCCGGGGTGGCGCTCGCGTGGACTGCGGACTGGCCGGAACCGTCATGCGCTTTGTGCCGAGCCTGGCCATGCTGGCTGATGGTCCCACACGCTTCGACGGGGACGAGCAGGCCTATCGCCGCCCCATGAGACCTCTGATGGAGGGGCTGACCCAGCTGGGAGCCAGGATCGAGTACCTGGGCCAGGACGGCTTCCTGCCCTTTGTGCTCACACCGCCGGATTGCCTGGTAGGCAGGGAGGTGACCATAGACTCCTCGGCGTCTTCGCAGTTCATTTCCGGCCTCCTGCTCCCGGCTGCCAGAGCTGAGGGCACTATGACCATCGTCCACTCTGGCCTACATCTTCCCAGCCTTCCACACATTGCCATGACCGTTGAGGACCTGCGTCAGGCTGGAGTCCGGGTCCAGGCCGATCCCGACCGCTGCAGGTGGAGCGTTGAGGGCAGAGGGACTGCTGGGACGCAGCTGCCTGATCAGGTCCAGGTGGAGCCCGACCTGTCGAATGCAGCCCCCTTCCTGGGAGCGGCACTGATAGGGGGCGGACAAGTCAGCGTTCCCAACTGGCCAGACCATACCACCCAGCCAGGCGGCTTGCTGCCCGGGTATCTGGAGACCATGAGTGCGCAGGTAGACATGGTTCCCGACGGGCAGGGTAGTGCCACCTGCAGGGTCAGTGGTGGGGAAGTCATTCATGGACTCGGCGACTTCGACCTGTCCCCTGCGGGTGAAATCGTACCTTCCATTGCGGCCATACTGGTCTTTGCCGATGGACCCAGTCGCCTGCACGGCATCGGCCACCTGCGTGGTCATGAGACCAATCGTTTGAAGGCATTGGTCACGGAAATCACCAGAATAGGCGGTCAGGCCCGCGAACTGGATGATGGTCTGGCCATCGAGCCCGTGCCTGCTCAGCGTACGCACGGGGCTGTCATGGAAACTTATGCCGACCATCGCATGGCTACTTTTGCCGCCATGATCGGGCTCAGGATACCTGGCATCAGGGTGCGCAACATCGGTACCACGGCCAAGACCATGCCCGACTTCCCGGGGATGTGGAAGCGGATGCTGGCAGGCGAGGGCCAAGGCTAAGCCGCAGCGAATCGAGCGAAAGGAGCCGAGTTATGAGCATTGAGGCTGAAAGGCAGATCTGGCAGGAGGATCTGGACCTGGCCATCGCCATGGCCGACCAGGCGGATCAGGTCACCATGGGCTACTTCAAGTCGCCGGATCTTCACGTGGAACGCAAGGCGGACAATACTCCGGTCACCCAGGCTGACAGGGAGGCGGAGGCGGTGATCCGTCGCGTGCTGGCCCGGGCTAGGCCCAACGATACCATCTACGCCGAGGAGCTGGGAAAGCAGGAATCCAACGGCAGGCGGTGGATCATCGATCCCATTGACGGGACCAAGAACTATGTGCGCGGGGTCCCGGTATGGGCGACCCTGATCGGCTTGGAGGCAGACCATCAGATGGTGGTTGGTGCGGTATCGGCCCCCATGCTGGGCACCCGCTGGTACGCTGCACGGGGTCAGGGAGCCTACATGGCGCGTCAGGGCGAAGCCCCCAAGGCCATCCACGTATCAGGAGTGGATCGGTTGGAAGAGGCCTCCATGTCCTTGTCATCGCTGACCGGATGGAAGGCCATAGGACGTCGGGAGCGGCTTCTCGACCTGACCGATCGAATCTGGCGCCTGCGTGGTTTCGGCGACTTCTGGCAATACATGCTCCTGGCCCAGGGGGCCATCGACCTGGCGGCAGAGCCGGAGCTTGACCTCTATGACATGGGTGCGCTGGTTCCCATCGTGACCGAGGCAGGGGGCAGCTTCACTGACCTGGCAGGCAACCCGGGACCCTGGGGTGGCAATGGTCTTGCCAGCAATGGTCTTCTGCACAAGGAGGCCTTGGCGGCCCTGGGGGATTGACATATACAGGGCTATAGGAACTAAACGCGTTGTTTATGTTGGGGGTTTGGCCTTGTGGCTGTA